>QHVE01000032.1:24292-46109 GCA_003223455.1 Gemmatimonadota bacterium
TGACGCCGTTCGGGTCACCCATTCCGTCAGACCGCGTCGGACAGACTGGTGAAGTTGAAATCCTTCACCTTGATCGCCGGCATCGCGACATCTCCGCCGCGTTCCGTGCCAGCCAGCCGTTCGCTCGGGCCGAGCGCCTCGAGATTGTTGAGCATGAACAGCGGTGATTCATTGAACCGGAAGTTCCGGATCGGCCGGGTGACCTTCCCGTTTTCGATCAGGAAGGTCCCATCGCGAGTGAGGCCCGTGTAAAGGGCCGTACGCGGATCCACCTCGCGCAGGTACCAGAGTCGTGTGAGAAGAATGCCGCGGTCGGTGCCCTTCACCATGTCGTCGAGCGTCGCGCTGCCGCCCATCATCTTGATGGAGCCGGGATTCCCGGTCGGTGTCTTCCCCATCTTCTTCGCCCAGAAGCGGCTGTAGGCGAGCTGTTTCAGCAGGCCGTTCTCGACCCAGACCTGTCGGCCCAGGGGCAATCCTCCGCCGTCGAACGGCTGGGCGAGCAGCTGCGGATCCTGTGGATCGGAGACGATGGTGACGCGCTGATCCATCACCTTCTCGCCGATCTTGTTGCCGCCGCCCGTCTTCACGAACGGGCTGCGTCCCTCATCGGCGCGACGCGCGTCGATGTAGCTGCCGAGCAGCTGCACGAGATCCCCCACTGCCTGTGGCTCGAGGATCACCGTATATCGGCCCGGCTCGATGGCGACCGCCGCGCGTGAGCCACGCGCCTTCTCGATGGCACGCTTTGCGACCGCATCGAAGTCGACTTTGGACCAGTCGTGCTCGTCGGCGGCGGCCCAGCCCGAGCCCGCGCCGTCGGCCGTTCGCATGGTGAGCGTGTAGTTCGCATCCGTCGACGGGTAGTAACCGAACACGCCGGTGTTGTTCGCGACGACTGAGACGCTCATCCTCGTGATCAGGAAGCCGGCGGCCTTGAGATCATTCGCCGCGCGGGCGGGCCCGAGCGCCGTCAGTGCCGCCTTGGCGCGATCTTCCGGGGTGAGGTTCGCCGTGGAGTCGAACCAGGCGTCGACGTTCACGTACTGCTGCGCCGTGAGCGGAGGCATCGCTTCGGGATCGTCCGGCGCGAGCTTCGCCAGCCTCTCGGACTCGGCTACGGCGCGCGCGAGCGCCTCGTCCGAGAAATCATCGGTCGTCACGGACGCGTGCTTGGGACCGAAGGCGCTTTGTACGCTCAACTGCGCGTTCTCCACGAGGCCGGACGTGGAGAGCTGATTGTTGGCGAAGCGGATGTCGCCGGTGGTGCCGGCGTTGAGGTTGATCGTGAGCTCGTCCGCCTTGGAGAGCTTGGTCAGCTTGGCCACGAGCGCTTCGGCTTCCGCGCGAGACATGACGCCGGCACCCGGGGCGTTCCGATCGATCAACCGCTTCGGGCGGGTCATGCTTTCCTCCCGGTGTTGATGACGTTGACCTGTGAGAACCGTGCGGGAACGGAGCCGTGGCTGACGGCGTTCGACTGGCCTGGCTGCCCCTTGCCGTCGTTGAAGGCGCCGCCCAGCTCATAGCTCTTCTTGCCGCCCAGCATGTCGAGCGAGTTCCAGAATTCCGGCGTGCGGATCTGGTAGGCGACGTCCTTCAACATGCCGACGATCTTCCCGCCCCTGATCTCGTAGAACAGCTGACCGCCGAATTGCGCATTGTAGCGCTGCTGGTCGATCGAGAACGAGCCGTCGCCGATGATCGCGATGCCCCGATCGGTTGCCGCGATGAGATCGTCCCACCCCTGCTCCTTCGTGCCGGGCAGCAGCGACACGTTCGGCATGCGCTGGAACTGCACGTCCGCCCAGCCCTGCGAGTACGAGCAGCCATGCGACCGCGTGGCAGCGCCGTGCTTGTCGTACCACCACTTGAGCCAGGTCGCCTGCTCGCGCGTGGTCTGGTAGTCGCTGAAGACGCCGTTCTTGATGATGAGGAAGTCTTCCGGCTTCACGCCATCGTCATCGTAGCCAATGGTGGAGAGGGCCCCTGCCTGTGAGCGATCGCCCTGGATGTTCATGATCGTCGGGCCGTATTTGAACTTTCCGAGCATCTTCTCGGGTGGAGCGAGGAAGCTGGTCCCGGCGTAGTTGGCCTCGTAGCCCATGGCTCGGTCGAGCTCCGTCGGATGCCCGATCGACTCGTGAATCGTGAGCCAGAGATTCGACGGATGCAGCACGAGGTCGTAGCGACCGACGTCGACCGGCTTCGCCTTGAGCTTGGCCGCAGCTTCCTCCCCCCATTTCACGGCATTCTCGGTCATTCTGCAGTCGAGCACGTACTCCCAGCCTCGCCCCATCGGCTGCATCATGTTTTGACGATTCTGGAAGTCCGTGAAGTCCGCCGACACCGCCGTGATCTGCATGCGCGGAGCGCTCCGGATCACCGTCTGAAAGATCGTCGAGCCATCCGAGTTGGCGTAGTTGCGCTCCTCCTTCACGAAGAACAGGCTGCTGGAGACGTACTTGACGCTGACCGCTTTCATCGCCGCCGCATTGGCGGCGAGCAGCAGGTTCGTCTTCTCTTCGACCGAGATCGTGAACGGGTCGACGGTGTAGGCGCTCTTCCACGTGACGTTGGCGTGGGCCGGCGCCGGCGCGAGTACGACGGGTTGGTCTCGCGCGATGCGATTGGCCTTAGCTATGGCCACCGCCTGCTTGGCCGCGTTGGCGACGTGGTCCTTGGTGAGCTGTCGCGTGGCGGCGAAGCCCCAGCTGCCGTCCACGAGCGCACGCACGCCGCAGCCGAGTGTATCCGTGTCGACCACGTTCTGGATCTGCCGCTCGCGGGTGAACACGAAGTTCTGCCGCTGCCGACCGATGCGGACGTCGGCGAAGTTGGCACCTCCGCTCTTTGCCGCATCGAGGGCGGCCATCATCAGCTCCGTCGTTCCGGGATCGCTGACGATGAACTCCGGCGACGTCGGCACCGTGGGGGCCGCGCCGAGCAGCTGCGACACCCGGCCATGCTCATGCGTGGCGCAGAGCGTCGCGAACAGTGCGCTGTGTTTGAGGAATTCTCTCCGGTCGGTCATGACACACACTCCACGGTGGTGAGCGCTAGCACTGCGAGGATCGGCTCCCTGAACGGAGACGGATGGCATCGCACTCGACGATGTCGCTGAAGCAGTTCGCGGATCGCAGCCCTGACTACGGTGCGCCGCGCAACCGGCGAGAGCCCCATTCGGCGAGAAGCATCGCGCCCAGCGCGAAAATCATCCAGAGGTGAAGGCCATGGCGTTCGGCCGTCGCTCCCGCGTCGAGCGCGGGGCGTGGCGCGCCGAGCGCAGCATACAGACTCGCCAGCGGCGCGGCGTCGGTCGCCGAGGACGTGGCCGTGTGGGCGAACGCCTGGTAGGCCGCTGCCCCCACCACCTGCGTCCACCATCTGCGGTGCGCCTCCATGGATCCTTCGCCGCCGCTCATCCGCCATCGCCAACTCTCGTCGTAGGCCAACTGGATCACGCGGCCGGCACCCACACGGCGCGCGGCCGCCGCCACTCGTCCGTCGCGCCACTCGATGGCGACCGCGCCGGCGTGCAGTGGAGCGATCGCTGACATCGCGAGCGCGCGTCTGGGCGCCGCGTCGGCAACGGTGATCGACGCGGGGCGCTCGCGCCTGGCCACACCGCCGGCAGCGAGCCCCACGAACGCGGGTCGGCCCGCGGCTTCGGGCTCGAGGACGAGACCTCCGCCCGACCGAACGAAGGCGCCGATGCGCGAGGCGTCGCGATCCGCGGCTGAATCGAGCGCGATCACCGCGGCCACTCGGGAGGTATCGAGCATTTCGGGGGTGCCCTGCGTGACGTCGATTCCCGGTGCCACGGCCAGCCGCGCGTCCACCAGCCAACCACGCTCCTCCAGCGCAGCGATCACGAACTTTCCTTCCCACCCGCCCCGCCCGAGCACCACGACGCGACGCGCGAGCAGCGAATCTGCTGACGCGGCAGTGGCCTGCGAGCTCCCCACCCGCACCGAGAGGGGTTGGCTGGCGATCGGAACGGTGATCGCTCCCCCTCGAGCGTCGAGCACCATCGAGTCGATGGGAGACGCCGCATCGCCCACCTGCACGCGCGCACTCCTGGGCGCCGCGACGCGAGCCGTGACGCCCCCCATGGGATCGTCGCGCGGCTGTACCTCGAGCGCGAGCGCCGGGAGCGTCGAGCGCGCTGACCAGCTCACGGTGGTGCCCGCGCTCGACAGCGCGCGGAGCCAATCGCGCTCCTGCCCGTCAAGCACGTGGTCGACATGCACGTGCAGCGTGTCCGCGGGAGGCGCCGCGGTCCAGGCCGCGAGCGCGACGGCAAGGCCGTTCTGCGCCACCACTCGCGCTCCGTGCGCAGCTGGTCGGGAGCGGGACTCCCAGAGCATCCACGCCACGAGGAGCGCGCTCGCCACGCGAAGCGCCCACTCCAGTGCGCGCCGAGCGCGTTCAGCGCGTGAGCGCATAGACCACGATGTTCACGCCGAGTCTGGTATTGTCCACCGAGAGGAAGCGTTTGTTCTCGGGATGGTATCCCCACTCGGAGCTGTAGTCCTTGTTGCTGTAGAGCACCACGATCCGCCCGCCGCGCACGACGGCCATGAGGTGCCGGTGCACGAGATTGTCTCCCCAGCCGTTCAGCTCCTGGCTCGTGGTCGGCGGCCCGTCGTCGAAGTGAAAGAAGGTCGTGTACAAGGGGTGAGTGTTGGGCAACTCGACCAGCGGTCCGGCGGCACGGCGAATCTCGTCCGTGACGGTCTTGTGGAACTGGCCATCGACGTCGTGGTTGTGATCGTCCACGAACAACATCCCGCCCCGGTCCAGGTATCGCGCCAGCGAGCGGCGCTCGGCGTCGCTCAAGCGGACGGGGAGATGACCGGTGAGGTACACGAGCGGGTAGCGCATGAGATCGGGCGAGGAGAGCGGCACGATCACGCCGGTGGGCGACACCGGAATGGACGTGTAGCGCGCCACGCTGTCGATGAGGTTCGCCGGCACGAGCGGGGCGCTGTCCCAGTCCCCAGACTCGTACTGCACGGTCGCGAAGACGAACTCGCTCACCATGCGCTGCCCCACGACGAGAGACCCGGCGTCACCAGCGGTGCTTCACCCAGCGCTCGGCGTGCGGAAGTCAGCGCCTCGGTGGCATCGCGCCCTGCGCGGAGCACGTCGATGGCCGTGGCCAACGATGTGGCGAGCGCTGGGGCGTCGGCGAGCGCGTCCACGCGAAGGAGAAGCAGGGAGTCGATAGCCGCAGTGCGTTGCGGCGCGTGCGCTCCAGAGAGGAGGGTGAGCGCCCGCTCCAGTCGCCGTAGTCGCCGCGCTGCGAGGCTGTCGGCTGGACGAGGAGTGCGTTCGCGCGCGCTGGCGCCCTCGCGAGAGCCGGACAGCCGCACACGGGCGAGGTCCACCACGATCACGGGCGGCCGACCACGCAGGTACAATCGCTCGACCTGCCGAGCGCGCTCGATCGCCTCGAGTGCGCGGCGCATTGGCGGCAGCGCACGCTCCGGCTCGACGATCTCCAGGGAGCGCGAGGCGTCCCACATCGCCTGGTACGCCTCGAGCAACGGCCGATTCGTCGCCACGACCGGCGATTCGTCCTCGCTGAAGTCGAGGGTCTTGTCGGCGGCGGTGCCGGTCGCTGCTTCCGCCGCCCGCAGCAGTTGCTCCGGCGTCATGCCACCGCGTCGCTCCTCCTCCACTCCGCCCTGCTCCTCGCCCGGCGCCGGGCTGCCAAGACGTGCGAAGATCACGTCCGCGACGCGCCGGCGGAGCCGCGCCTGGTCGCCCGCGATCCGGCGCGACTCGTTCACGAACGGCTCGTGCGCCATCGCGCGGCGCTGCTTCACGAGCGCCTCGGTGAGCAGCACGAGCATCCGCTGACTGAGCAGCGAGCTGTCGGCCGCCGGTGGAGGCGCACCCTCCATGGCCACCGAGTCACCCTCACCGGCGCGCAGGACGCGCAGGGTACGGGTGTCCGAGCTCCCGATACCGGGCCCCGTGACGGTGTTGCGATCGCGTGCCATGGCTCGCAGGTGCAGCACGTCACCCGGCTCGAGCCGGAGCGAGTCGAGCGGCAGCATACGTCGAATGGCGGACGACCGCGCCCCGCCGCCACTCGTGTGCCCGAGCGTCAGCGTCCGGAACCTGAACTGCTCGCCATCGCCCGAGCTGATGATGAGCTCGAGCCAGCCGCCCGCGAGCCCGAAGTCGTCATGCACTTCCGCAACGATCGGAATGCGTCCAGCGCGCGTGCGCAGCACAGAATCGCGCGCCGGAAGGGTGAGTGTCACGACGGGCACGGAGTCCGCGCGTGGCTCCAGCACCACCCACCGCTCGCGAATGCCGTCGGCGAACCGGAGCGCCTCGGCGCGCACCGGCATGGTGAGCGTGCTTCGCCAGCGAGCGCCGTCGCTGACGACGGCCACCCGCTGAGAGTCCACGCGGGCATCCACTGGTGCGTCGGTTCGGCGCCCCTCGATCTCGAGCTGGCTGCCGGCGAGCGCCGTGATAGTCGTGGGCTGCTCGATCGTGACGGACGCGAGTCCGCTGTAGGCCGGCGGCGTCACCCTCGCCACGATGGACTCCAGCGCGCTGGCGTTGCGCGCACCGGTCGGCGTGCGGGCCAGCACATCCCCCCGCACCGGTGTGAGGGCTCGTCTCGCGCTTCCCGCCGGCAACATGCGTGCGACGATCAACGCGAACGCCAACAGGAACAGCGGAACCCCCACGGCACGCAGCAGCGCGCGCTCGAGCGGCGCGCGCCAACGCGTGCCGGCGACGACGCGCTCGAGCGTCGCCTCCGCTGCGCCCACGGGCTTCAGGAGCGTCACGAGCGAGTAGCGCAGCTCCGGCAGGTGGTCCTCGAGCCAGAGCGCCACCGACTCTTCGCTCGACACGCCGCGCGCACGCACGAGCGCGACACCGGCGGCGATCAGGGCAACGAGCGTCGCGAGCACCAGGCCAGTCCGACGGAACGAGAGCGAGAGCGGGACGGCGACGTCGGCGCACGCGATCAGGAGGAGCAGCAGCGTGGCGCTCGTCACGGCCCAGGATGCCGCGCTCAGGACTGCGGTCACACCGAGGAGCCACTGCACGCGTCGGAGCCGCTCGCGCGCGGTCACGCTGCCGTCTCCCGCTTCCGGAGGAACGGCTCCGCGACGAGGAGCGCGAGCGTCGCCGCGAGCAGCCAGCGCGTGAGCGCCGATGGCTGGTCGGGTGCGAACACCGGAGCCGCGCCGCGTGGACGCGCCTCGCCAAGCGCACGCACCGCCGAATCCGCGAGCGGAGCCAGCCTCGGTGCGCCGCCGCACGGCTCTGTGAGTGCCGACAGAAGTGCGCGCATGCTCGGCCGCAGCGCCAGGTCACCCACGCTCGGCACGGTGATCGCCACGTCTCGCTCGCATCCCGCACCCAGCACGCGCTCGGCGGCCGCGGGCGCTCCGCTCGCCCAGCGTGCGACGGTGGCTCCTTCGGGAGCCCGCCACATGGGAAAGTCAGCGACCACCGTCGCGCTCCCGGCGACCACCGCGCTCGCCGTGTCGTTCCCGCTGGGCCAGTGCGTGTTCTCCAGATGCGCTGGCCACCAGACCAGCACTCCCCCGCGTCTCGCCCACACGCTGTCCTGCGCCGTGAGCCCATCGCGCACCACGCGCGCTCCGCGCGGCGCGCCCGAGTCGGCAACCACGTGCGTGTTCCCGCCGTCCAGCGCCAGTGTGGCGCGAAGCGGGTCATCCGTCGAGCCTCGAATCGCGCGCGGAGGTGTGCGTGCATCCGAAGGCTTGCTCGCCGCTGTGCGAATGACGCGGATGGGACGCGGCCATTCCCGAGCGATACGTGCGGCGGCGGCGTCCCATTCTTCCGCAGCGATGGGGGAGATGAGCACCAGCTCCACGGAGTCGCTCGTGCGCCGCAACCGCGCGCCCGCGCGGATCGCGCCGACGAGCGCGACCGAGAGCGAGCCTCGAGGGCGCGCTATGGTCGTCGCGGAGTCCGACAGCTGCGCCGTCGTCCATTTCTCGTGTACCGTCACCGTGCTGTCGAAGCTGACCAGCACGTCCCCCGCGCGGAGCTCGGCGCGCGCCGACGCAGCGGCTGCGATCGGATCTCCGACCGCTCGCGACCGGTCCAGCACCACCACACGCGGCGCGGCAGAGCGCGCTGCATGCTCTCGCGGCCTCGCCACGGCCAGCCCCGCGAGCATTATCGTCGCGGCACGCAACAGCAGGAGCATGACGTCGCGCGGCCGGCGTGATCGCGTCGGCAAACGTGCGGGCGGTCGATCGGGAATGAACCGGGCGGTCGGAAAAGGCTGTGGCCTGGGACGGTCGCGAGCGAGAAAGTGCAGTGCCACGACCGTGGCAGCGACGATCCCGGCCACCACGAGCGCCAACGGCGCCGCGAAGCTCATCGCGCCGTCTCCTCGCGAGCTCGATCGCTCGAGGCGCCCGAAGAGCGGAGGATGCGGCGCACGACCCGCCCCGCGCCCTCGCTGGTCACCGCCTCGGTGTAACTCGCCCCCGCCTCGCGCCATCGCCGCGCGAGATCGGCGCGCCACGCGCTGAACGACGCGAGATAACCGGCACGCGCTGCTGCGCCGAGTGTGCGCCGCAGCTCATCGTCCTCCGGATCGACGGCGATGAAGGGCGCGGTGGGCGGTTGTAGCTCCACCTGCGCCAGTACGTGGATCGCGACGATGTCGCTTCCGGCGGATGCGACTTCCCGTGCGCCACGGAGTAGCGAATCGTCCTCGTCGAGAAAGTCGCTCGCGATGACGACGCGCGCACCTCGCTTCACACGCGCGAGGAGCGGCGCCAACGGAGCCCGCCCGCCAGGCGTCACCGTCTCGAGCACTTGGGCGATGGCGTGCACGACGTCCCGGCGACTGCTGGGCTCCACCTCGTGCACACGGACGCCGTGCGCGATGAGCAGCGCGACCGGATCGCCGCTGGCGTGCGCGACGCTTGCCAGAGCGACGCCCAATTGGCAGGCCAGCTCCCATTTTCCGAGCGCTGGCAGCGGATAGGCCATGGACGCGGATGCGTCGAGCAGTAGCACCGTCGGCAGCGTCGTGCGCTCGTTCGTGACACGGAGAAAGGCACGATCGGTGCGCGCGAGCAGCTTCCAGTCGAGCCGGCGTGGGTCATCGCCCTGGCGGAACGCGCGATACTCGCTGAACTCCACCGCGTTGCCGCGCATCGCAGAGCGGTGTGTTCCCGACGTCGCCGCTCGTGCGGGACGGTTTGCCGGCCACGTGAGCCCGCGCACCGCGTCGAGGATGGAGCCGTAGCTCTGAATGGCGGGCACGACTAGAGCGCGATGTCGCTGCGCGGCGGTGTGGTGCGTGCCAGGATCTCGTCGATCACGCGCTCCGCGCTGATCCCTTCGGCGTCGGCGGTGAAGTTGGGAAGCACACGGTGCCGGAGCACCGGATGCGCCACCCGTCGGATGTCTTCCGGTGCGACCGCGAACCGTCCCGCGAGCAGTGCGTGCGCCTTGGCACCGAGGATCAGCGCCTGACCGGCGCGCGGGCCGGCGCCCCAGCGCACGTACCGTTTCACCAGGTCGCCCGCCGATGGATCGTCCGGGCGCGTGGCGCGCGCGAGGCTCGCCGCATAGCGGAGCGCCGCCTCCGCGGCAGGCACGTCGCGGGTGAGGCGCTGCAGCGCCAGCGCCTGCGTTCCACTCAACACCGCCGTCAGCGCATCGGAGGCGCGACCCGTCGTTGCACGCAGCATCGTCACTTCGTCGCGCTCACTCGGATATCCGATGCGGATGTCGAACAGGAATCGGTCCAGCTGCGCTTCCGGGAGTGGGTAGGTGCCTTCCTGCTCGATGGGGTTCTGCGTGGCGAGCACGAAGAACGGCTCAGGCAACGGCATCGTCTGTCCGGCCGCCGTGACGGCGTGCTCCTGCATGGCCTCCAGCAGCGCGGCCTGCGTCCGCGGCGGCGTCCGATTGATCTCGTCGGCGAGCACGACGTTGGCGAAGATCGGACCGCGCACGAAGCGAAAGCTGCGAGCGCCCGACCCAGGGTCCTCTTCCATGATCTCGGTGCCAGTGATGTCGCTCGGCACGAGGTCGGGAGTGAACTGGATCCGCCGGAAATCGAGCCGCATCGCCTCGGCGAGCGACCGGATCATCAACGTCTTCGCGAGGCCGGGGACACCCACGAGCAACGCGTGTCCGCCCGCCATCAGGGCCATCAACAGCTCGTCGAGCACGTGCTCCTGCCCGACGATCCGCCGCGCCACCTCGGCACGAAGACGTTCCACGGCGGCCATCAGCTCGGGGGCGTCCGCAGCGGCGGCGTTCTGCGGCGTCGAAGCAGCTGTCACGAGAGGACCTCCGCGATGCGAAACCGCGAGGTCGGTTGCGCGACGATGGGTGAACGCGCGACCGACCTCACCTCGCGTACTCGACGCTGAGGTGGTGCTCTCCGCGGAGCGATTTGTCTTTCGAGACGAGCACGACGCGCGCGAGGCGGTTGCCCCAAACCGGAAGGAGACGCGCGTCGGCGATCGGGATCTCCTCGCTCGTCACGTCGAAGCGCGCGGCGTCGTAGCGGATGATGAATCCGCCGACACCGTCGCCGTGGAGGCGAAGCTCGCCCGGCCGCGACACGTCCACGCGGAGCGGCGTCATGAGGTTGAGCCGGAGTGGCGCCCTCCACTCACGCAGCGCGTAGCGCTCGTCGAGCGACACGGTGCGGGCACGCCGGTCGAGCGCCACGGTGCGCTCGTACCGGTCGACGGCAGCGTCGGCGGGATATGCGGCGGCGAGATCCATCGTGAGCTTCGCGCTGTTGGTGCTCGCCTCGCGCCGCACGTCGCGCGCGCGGAATGCCGCGCCGTCTTTCTGCATCACACCGTTGATCGTCGGCAGGTTGTGATACGCCGACTGCATGGTCCAGATCTCGTAGCGTCGCGGACTGAACGTCTTCGCGGTGTAGGTCTCGACGCCGACGTCGACGAGCACGGGCTTCCCATCGGCGTAGGCGACGAAGTTGCCGACGTCGTTATGGTTGTGGCTCTGCGCGTTGTGTCCGCCGAACGCGGAGAGGTACCACCCGGCGGCGCTGCCGGCAGCAGCGCGCGCCGCCATGAGCTGGAGGTCCGGGAGCCACACGTCGGCGAGGAGCGGCTCTCTCGGCGTGGCCTTCGCCACCTCGTCGGCGCCGAGCAGCGCTGGAAGGATGCGGCCGAGGGTATTGGCACCCGACCCGTACGGGCCACGCTGCCGCGCGAGGAAGGCGCCGAATCCCGTCATCACCGGATCGCCGATGTGCGCGCCGTACGCGTACACGAGCTCGGGATCGGGACGCACCTTGGCGGGGGCGTCGCCCATGTTCACGAAGTACTGATCCTTGATGTACGCGCGATAGATGTACTGCCCCATGTTGCGCACGAGCGGATGCGCGTAGATGTCGACGCCGCCGTTCGTCGCGCTGCGCAGTAGCTCGAGATTGTCGAACAGCGATGCCGCAGCACGGTCCCAGTAGCTCGGCCCTTCGTCGCAGCCGCCATCGTCCGGGTAGCCGTTCATGAACACGTCGAGGCTGCGAATGATGCGGTGCACCGTGCGCGCGCGCCGCTGCGGATCGCGCTCGAGGATCAGCGCGCTCGCCAGCCAGTTCGACGCGATCCATGGATTCCAGTTGTTGACGATCTTCCTGTCCGTGAACCCCATCCAGGCAAAATCGTCGCGCTCGAGCGCCGGCGTGAGGATGCGCCGGTCGACCTCGACGCGGATGCGCTCGCGTAGCAGCGGCGACACCTTGTCGAGCCGGTCGCCCATCAGGTAATCGGTCCACGCGAGCAGTGCGGCCGTCTCGGCCGAGAACAGCTCGACGACTGGTTCCGTGACGTCGGGCAGACCACTGCCGCGCTTCTGCACGCCCAGGTGCGCCGTGGAACCCCAGAACGTCTGTTCGGAGATGGCCCAGATGCCGTTCGCGATCTCGTCGACGAAGCGGCCCTTGTTCTCCAGCAGCTCGGCCGTGACGAGCGTGGCGAGCCGCGTGCGGCGGCGGGTATTCATGGCGTCGTATTGCGCGCGGTCGCCGTCGCGCACGTAGCGCAGCGTCACCGTGGCGGGGATGCTCCCCCACTCGGCTCCGACTTCGCGCTCCGCAGCCTGCACGAACGATTGGCGGATGGCGGCCGGCACCGCGTTCCATCGCTCGCGCTCGTCGATCGTGGGATACGGATGCCAACGCTCGCGCGGCACGAGCATCGCGGCGAGCTGCGCCTCGCTCGTGCGGCCGGCGAGCAGGTTGCGCGGCGTCTGGGCGAGAGCCGGTGCCGAGAGCAGAACGAGCACCACGATCGACACGATCTTCGCGGACAGCAGCTTCCCGAGGCGGTCGCGCATCGCGCAACCAGCATAGCGCATCTCGCTCACAGGGCCAGCACCTCGCGCCACATTGCGTCGTCCACGAACACCCCCTCGCGCATGCTCTTCGCCCGCACCTCGAGCGTGCGTTCGCCCGGATAGCGTGCCTCCTCGCCCGCGCCGGCCGCACCGTCGTGCAACGCATCGACGATCCGGTCGGCGATCGAGCCGCTCTCGCCGTCGGCGCCGAGCGAGGCCGCATCGAGCGCGAGGAAGGCCTGCGACTGTCCCGATTCCTCCTCGGGAACGGTGGAGAAGTCGTGCGTCGCCTTCCCGCCAGCGAGCACCGCGGCCACCATGTCGAGGAGGATTGCGAGCCCGGAGCCCTTCCAGAAGCCGATCGGGAGAAGGCGCTGCGTGCGCTCGATCGCGGCGGGATCGCGCGTGAGCTCACCCTGCTCGTCGTAGCCGCCGACGACCGGGAGCTCCTGACCCCGCATGCGGTGCGTGCCGAGCGCGCCATAGGAGAACTGCGACATCGCCATGTCGAGCACCACGTGTCCACCAGCGCGCGGCACGGCGATGATGAGCGGGTTGTTGCCGATGAGCGGGATCGTCGTGCCCCACGCGGGCACGTTGGGGAGCGTGTTCGACCAGCAGAGGCCGATCATCCCCGCGTCGGCGGCCTGCCAGCCATAGTTGCCGCCACGCATCCAGTGGTTGGAGTTGCCGAGCCCCACCGCGCCGATGCCGTGCTCGCGCGCGAGCTCGATCGCGCGCGTCATGCACGCCGACGCGTTGAGGTTGCCGGGGCCGCGGCGTCCATCCCACCGCTCCATCGCGCCGCGCGTGGCGACACGCACCGGGCGCGCGTGCACGTCGACCATTCCGTTCCGGATCATCGCGACGAAGCGCGGAAACCGGTTCACGCCGTGCGAGGCGACGCCGTCACGGCTCGCGTCGGCGAAGAGGCGCGCGCAGTGGTCGGCGCGGTCGGGCTCCATCCCACCGCGCTGCAGCACGTCGCGCAGCGTGGCGTGCACCTCGTCGTAGCTCACCAGCATGGCCGTCGGAGTCTCCGCGCTCGGGGACGGAGAGTTTGGCGAATCGGCGCGGCGGGCGCCATGAGCGCGGATGCGGGCTGCGGGATGCGAAACGGCGAACGCCTCACCACCGCAGTTCAACTGCCTGAGACGGTAACGGCAACAGATTGACGCGGAGCTCGCGGAGCACGGCGGGAGATCGAGAAAGGTCCTGACGAGACACAGGCTGAATGCCGACCCCAGGATCTTCCTTTTGGAGTCGTGGATGGAGAGGAGCCCTGCGCGATGACGCGCAACTCGACCCGGAGAGTAGTTCTCCGCGCTCTCGCAGTTCCCTTCGCGCCTTCCGCGTCAATCTGTTGCCGTACTTCGCGACTCCGCCCGAAACCGGCCCGGGCGCGAAGATCTCGATGCCGAACGGTACGGCACGCTGCGCCGTAGCTACGGAGACATCCGCCACCCTCCGCCCCAATCGTGCGACTCCCGCTTCACTCGCTAGCCACGCTCGCGTTCCTCGTCGCGCCGTGCTCCGCAGCCGTGGCGCAGCGTGAGACCGACTCGCTCGAGATCGGCTTCCGGAATCCGCCCGCGAGCGCGCGGCCGCGCACCTGGTGGCACTGGACGGCGAGCAACGTCACCAAGGAGGGGATCACCAAGGACCTCGAGTGGATGAAGCGCGTCGGCATCGCGGGGTTCCAGCTCGCCGACGTCGCGGCGGGCGGAGGCCAGACCGTCGAGCGCAAGATCGTCTTCGGCACTCCCGAGTGGCTCGACGCCGTCCGCCACGCCGCGGCCGAAGCCGATCGGCTCGGACTCGAGATGGACATCTTCGCCTCGCCCGGCTGGAGCCTCACGGGGGGCCCATGGGTCAAACCCGCCCAGGCGATGAAGAAGCTCGTGTGGAGCGACACCGTCGTGGAGGGGCCGCGGCGCGCGTCGATGGTGCTGCCGCATCCGCCGACCAACAACGGGCCGATCCGCAACCTCGCGCGCGGCGGGAACGCATCGGCGGATCCCACCTTCTACGGCGACGACGCGGTGCTCGCCTATCGCACCCCCGCCGACGAGCGGGACGTCCCCGCGCTGCGGCCCACCGTCACCACGAACGCCGGCGCGGCGGACGGCGCGGCGCTGCTCGACGACGATCTCAACACCGCGCTCACGGTGCGGCCGCCCGCCGATGGATCACCGGCGTGGATCCAGCTCGCGTTCGCCGAGCCGATCACCGTGCGCGCACTGTCGCTCGCGTCGCGCGGCAGCGGCGTGCCGTTCGGCCGGGTGCTCGCCGGCGACGACGCGTCGCATCTCCGCACGATCGTCACGCTGCCCGGCGCGCAGCAGTACCGGCCGAGCAGCGTGCGCACCTATTCCGTACCAGAGACGCGGGCACGCATCATCCGGCTCGAGCTCACGAGTGCGCCGCCCAGTCCCGCCGCGGTGATGTCGCAGGCCCCCACCCAGCCGGCGCGCGAGTACGTCATCACCGAGCTCGTTCCGCACACCGGCGCGCGCGTGCACCGCTGGGAGGAGAAGGCCGGGTTCAACTTCCTGTTCGAGTACGAGTCCTCGCCCACTCCCGCGCCACCGGTGACGTCGATCGTGTCGCGCGCGGACGTCGTGGATCTCACGGCGCGCATGAAGCCCGACGGCACGCTCGACTGGGACGTTCCCGCGGGGCGCTGGACGATCATGCGCTTCGGGCGCTCGCTCACCGGCGCCAAGAATCGACCCGCGGTGCCCGCCGCGTCGGGCTACGAGGTGGACAAGCTGAACCGCGCCCACGTCGAGGCGTATCTGCGCGACTACACGGCGCCGATCGCGCAGGCGCTCGGTCCGCTCTACGGCAAGTCGCTCCGCCACGTGCTGCTCGACAGCTGGGAGGCGGGAATCCAGAACTGGACCGACGGCATGATCGCGGCGTTCCGCACGCGCCGCGGCTACGATCCGACGCCCTTCCTTCCCGCGCTCGCCGGCCGCGTCGTCGAGAGCGCCGAAGCGAGCGACCGCTTTCTGTGGGACTTTCGCCGCACGCTCGTCGACATGTTCGCCGAGGAGCACTACCGCACGGCGACGGACTTCCTGCACAAGCAGGGGCTCGAGACGTACAGCGAAGCGTCCGGGGTTTCACTCGAGCCGCTCGAGGACGCGCTGCTCAACAAGAAGCAGGTGGACATCCCGATGGGCGAGTTCTGGTTCCGATCGCTCCATCCCTGGAACATGTACCACGAGGACGTGCGCGGCGCGGCGTCGGCGGCCCACGTGTACGGCAAGCCGCTCGTGGCGGCGGAGTCGTGGACCGGCGGCGGTTACGAGTCGCCGTACTCACTCAAGAAGATCGGCGACTCCTGGCTCGCGCAGGGGATCAACCGGCTGGTCTTCCACACGTCGGCGCATCAGCCGCTCGACACGAAGCCCGGCAACACGATGGTCGGCACGCACATCAATCGAAACATCACCTGGGCCGAGCAGGCCGCGCCGTTCATGACCTTCCTCGCGCGCAGCTCGTTCCTGCTGCAGCAGGGAAAGCCGGTCGCGGACCTGCTCTACCTGCTCAACGAGGGCGCGCCGTCGACGATGCCGTTCTGGGGCGCGGGCCTCGAGCCCGCACCGCCGCGCGGGTTCGACTACGACTACGCGAACGCCGACGTCGTACTCTCGCGTCTGAGCGTGACCCCGGACGGCTCGCTCGCGCTTCCCGACGGCGTGCGCTATCGCGTGCTCGTGCTGCCGCAGATCGACCGCATGACGCTGCCCGTGCTGCGCAAGATCGCCGAGCTGGTGCGCGGCGGCGCTACCGTGGTCGGCCCGCGGCCGGTGCGCTCGCCCAGCCTGGTCGGTGCGCCGGCCGCCGATGCCGATCATGCGGCGCTGGCCGAAGCGCTGTGGGGCGATCTGGACGGCGTGAGCCGCACGCGGCGCCGCTACGGATCGGGTACGGTGGTGTGGGGCCAGCCGCTCGCCGCGGTGCTCGCTTCGGCGCCGGTGATGCCCGACGTCGACTTCGCGCCGCCGCTCGACGGCGAGATCGCGTGGATCCACCGTCGTTCGGCGGACGCCGACATCTATTATGTCACCAGTTCGGCCGATCGGCCGTTCGAGCTGGATGTGCGCTTCCGTGTCGCCGGCCGCGAGCCAGAGATCTGGCGTCCAGAAACGGGCCGCATCGAGCCAGCATCGTATCAGGTCGACAGCACTCGCACCCGCGTGCGACTGCCGATGACCGAGCACGACGCGTTCTTCGTCGTCTTCCGTCGCGCCATGTCCGCGCAATCGCGCGTCCTCCCCGCCGTGACGCGCACGATGCTCGCCACGCTCGGCGGACCATGGCGCATCTCGTTCGCGCCCGGACTCGGCGCCCCGCCATCGATCGTCATGCCGCAGCTCGCGTCGTGGACGACGAGCGCCGACTCGGGCGTGAAGTACTTCTCCGGCACGGCCACCTACGCGCGCACCGTGCGAGCGCCTGCGTCGTGGCGCGGGCGCCGGATCGTGCTGTCGCTGGGCGACGTGCGCGATCTCGCCGAGGTCGTCGTGAACGGCATGACCTTGCCGCTCGTATGGAAGGCACCGTTCGAGGTGGACGTCACGGGCGCGCTGCACTCGGGCGTGAACGAGGTGCAGATCCGCGTCACGAACGAGTGGACCAACCGCATGATCGGCGACCGTGCCGTGTCACCCGAGAAGCGCATCCTGTCGCCGGGGCCCGTGCCCTTCGGGGGCATGCCGGCGCTTTCCCCATCCGGACTGCTCGGCCCCGTCAGATTCATCGCGGTCGAGTCGCGCTGACCGTGCTCGAATTCAAGGAGGATTGATGCCGTTCGTCGCCCGTACTTCGATGCCGCTCGTCGCGCTCACATTGGTAGCGCACGCCGCACAGGCGCAGACACCCGCGACCCCGCAACCCGCACCCGCGCAACAGGCGCCGGGATCCCCGTCAACTACGACGAGAGCAAGGTCGGGACGTACACGCTCCCCGATCCGCTCGTCACGACCAAGGGCGTACGCGTGCGCGACGCGGCGACGTGGCGGCGCGTGCGACGGCCCGAAATTCTGCGCATGTTCGAGTCGACGCAGTTCGGCCGAGCGCCCGGCAAGCCGGACAGGGTGATCATCGATCGGTTCGACACGGGCACCGTGGCGCTGGGCGGGAAAGCGATCCGCCGGCAGACGACGCTGTACTTCACCGACGACCGCAACGGCCCGAAGGCGGAGCTGCTCTCGTACGTGCCCGCCGACGCGAAGGGACCCGTACCGCTGCTGCTTCAGATCAGCTTCTCTCCCAACGCCAACGTCGTCGACGATCCGGGGATCAAGCCGGGCGAGATGTGGAGCCGCGACAAGAAGCGCGTGCCGGCGCCGGCGGCGAGCCCCCTCGGCCGCGTCGACGTGCTTCCCTTCCTCGCGAGCGGCATCGGCTTCGCCACGCTGTATTACGGCGACATCGAGCCCGACTTTCTGGGTGGCATCCCGTTCGGCATCCGTGGGCGCTACCTCAAGGCCGGCCAGACGCAGTTCGCCCCCGACGAATGGGGCGCGATCGCCGCATGGGCGTGGGGGCTGAGGCGAGTCATGGACCACCTCGAGACGGAGCCGGCCATCGACGCGAAGCGCGTGGCCCTTCTCGGCTCATCGCGGCTCGGCAAGACCGTGCTCTGGACCGGCGCGACCGACGAGCGATTCGCCGTGATCATCGCCAGCGTGTCCGGCGAGAGCGGTGCGGCGCTGAGCCGGCGGAACTACGGCGAGACCGTCCGCCACATGACCGACTCGACCCGCTACGCCTACCAGTTCGCCCGCACCTATCAGACGTATGGCGATCGGGTGGATCAGCTTCCGTTCGACGGACACATGTTGATCTCGCTCATCGCGCCGCGGCCGCTGCTGCTCCAGACGGGCGACACGGACTTCTGGTCGGACCCCAAGGGGGAATATCTCGCCGCGGTCGCAGCGTCTCCGGTGTGGCGGTTGCTCGGCACGGAGGGTCTCGCAGTCGATCACTATCCAGCGGCGGGAGAGCCCGTATTGAGCACCCTCGGCTACTCGATGCACGCCGGGCGGCATGGGATCCTGCCGTATGATTGGCCGGTGTTCCTGTCATTCCTGCAGAAGCACCTTCTGGCGCAGCACCGGACGGCCGGCGCGCGTTGATCTGAGAGGGTAGGTACAAGAGCGCTCTTGCCGGAACGGACGTTCGTGGTATGGTGGGACAGCGACGACTGCCCCCTCGCACGCGACTTCGCGCGGTGTGCTCCCTGCCACCGCGCCCCTCGACGAAGAGGCGCATGACCGAGACTTGGCGTGTAGCGATGGACGATCGAACCACGAGATTCACGCACGACACCGGAGGCACCGGTGCCTCCGGCGAGCGCCGCGGTCCCGACCGTCCGAAGGGCGACAGCCGTCTGCCGGCGCACATCATGGCGGCCGTGCGCGACACGGTCCGCGCTGCTGCCGCCACGTGCGTGGAGCCCTCGCGTCTCGAGGCCTCGGGGCCGTACGAGTGGCTCGCGATCGTCGAGGCACACGACGCCGAGCTCTCGGGCCTCCTGCGCGGCTACATCGAGGCGTGCCGCTACCTCGACGAGCTGCAGCACCACGCCATCGACCTCGGCCGCACGCGACTCGCCGATGCGGTGCGGGATGCGACGTTTGCCAGAGACTCGATGTACCGGTCGCTGATCGGTGCGATCGGGCGGAAGAGCAGGGCGGATTAACCTGCCCTGCGCAGCAGTCCTTCCTTCCACCCCAGCAGATCCACTCTCCGCCGGGCCAGATCTCCCCACGCATCTCCCTCCTGCGCCAGCCTCATCGGCACGGTCACGATCGTGAAGTCCCGCGGTACCGCGCCGGCGAGGAGCTCGCCCCAGGTGATCGGCGTGGACACCGTCGCCGAGGGGGTCGGTCGGATGGAGTAGGCACCGGCGAGGGTGTGGCCGGCGGAGTTCTGGTTGAAATCGAGCAGCACCGTGCCGCGTGGGCGGTTGGAGATGCGGTACTCGGTCGTGAAGAGACGCGGGTGGCGCGCGGCGATCGCGATCGCCAGGTCGCGCGCCACGGCGTGCACCTCGCGCTGCGTCGGACCGCGCACAATCGGCACGTACAGGTGCAGTCCCGACTTTCCCGACGTCTTGATTCCCGCGGGGAGCCCCCACGCATCGAGCGCCTCCTTCACGTGCAGCGCCGCCGCGCGCACCTTCTCGAACCGCGTGCCCTCCTGCGGGTCGAGGTCGATCACGAGGAAGTCGGGCTTCGCCGGCGCCGAGCAGCGGGCGTACCATGGATGCAGCTCGATCGCGCCGAGGTTCGCGACCCACGCCAGCGCCGCCGCCGACTCGATGCGCAGGAAGGTCAGCTGCTTCGGCGGCTTGATCGACGTGGTGCACGTCGTCACCCATGACGGACGCTGTTCGGGTGCGCGCTGCACGTAGAACCCGTTCGTTCCGGCGCCGTCGGGGTAGCGGGTGAGCACCACCGGACGCTCGGCGAGGTGCGGCAGGATCACCGGCGCGACGGCGAGGTAGTAGCGCACCATGTCGCCCTTCGTCCGCGCTCCGGGGCCACCCTGCGGGAAGTACCGCTTCGTCAGGTTGCTCAGCGCCACCGAGCGTCGGTCGATGTCGACCGACAGGGCGTCCGTCCCGTGGGCGAGTGCGTCGTCGAGCAGATCGACGAGCGCGCTCGCCTCGGCGTCCGGCCCTTCCGGACGGCTCGCGAGCAGCACGGGATGCGGACGAACGCGCGCGCGCGCCGCCGAGCGGCCGGTGCGCGTCGTCATTGGCCGCCCACGCTCATCGCGATCCGCTGCGGCGCCGGTTCCGACCGCGGTGCCGCGGCTCGCCGCGTGGCGACCGGCGCTCGCCGAAGGGAAGCTCGCGCACCGTGGTCGGCCGTCGCTTCGTCGGCGTCGGCGCGAAGTCGAGCGCGAGCTGCGACCGGTCGAACGTCACGTCGAGCGAATCGTCCCCGAGCCGGCGCAGCAGATACTGATAGCGATACAGCCGAACGGGTGCGCGCAGCGACTGCCACGGAAGCTGCGCCATCGTCAGCGCCTCCTCGCGCACGGCCGCCGGGATGCAGCGGTACGCTTCCGGATCGTCCAGCAGCAACCACACGCGCTCGACGTCGCGCCGCTCGATCGCATGGAGAAGTCGCTCGACGACGAGCAGCAGCCGCAGCCGCATCTGCTTCGCGCGATAGCGCACCAGGTCCACCGGCTGGGTTCCATCGGCGTCGTCGGTGTGGTCGTCGGCTGTGCTCATCGTCCCTCCGTCGGGCACGCTGTGCGGTGTTGTCTACGCGGTCTTCCGGCGGGCGGACTTCGCGGCCCGCTTGTGCGCGGCGACCTTCGCCGACGCTCGCGGACGCTTGCCGCCGGCGCTCGCCTCGAGGCTCTCCTGCAGGCGGCTCACGAGGTCCACCACCTTCGTCTGCTCCGGCTCACGCGCGTCGGCGATCGCGAGCTTCTTCCCCTTCGCCTTCGCCTTGATGATCTCGTGCAGCTTGTCCTCGTACTCGTCGCGGTACTTCGACGGGTCGAAGGGCTCGGCGAGGTTCTCGATGAGCTGCACCGCCATCGCGCGCTCCTGCGGGCGGACCTTCACGCTGTCGGAGTCGGGGAACTTCATCTCGTCCGGATCCACGAGCTCGGCCTGGAAGCGCATCAGCTCGAGCACGAGCGCGTTCCCCATCGGCTTCACCGCCGCGAGGTGCTGCTTGTTGCGGAGCGCGAACGTCCCGATGCCGACCTTGCCCGTCTCCGCGAGCGCGTCGCGCAGCAGCGCGTACGCCTTGTCGCCGCCCTCGCGCGGCACGAGGAAGTAGGGCGACTCGAAGTAGCGCGGGTCGATCGACTCGGCGGGAACGAAGTCCGTCATCTCGAGCACGCGCGACATCTCCACGGCCGCGGCGGCGAAGTCGGCGTCGTCGAGCACGACGAACTTCCCCTTGGAGATCTCGTAGCCTTTGACGATGTCCCCCCAGGGGACCGTCTTCCCGTCGACCGACGAGACGCGCTCGTACTTGATCGGCTGATGGTGCTTCTTGTCCAGCTGCCGGAAGGACAGCTTCTCGGCACTGCGGACCGCGGAGCGGAGCTCCACGGGGATGTTCACGAGCCCGAACGCCAGGGCGCCTTTCCAGATGGATGCCATAGTGCCACCCCTGCAGGGCACCCCGCGTGCTATCCACCACCTTTGCACATTGGCGTTGACAGCTTGCGCCGGCCGACTCGGCCTTTCTTCGGGGCGATCTGGAGGCGACCTCTGGCGTATCTGTAGTCGGCGGGATATTTGCAGACTGAGCCGATGGAGTTCCCCACCCGCAGGAGGACCTGCCCATGCAGATCGAAGCCGCGGAAACGCTGCAGTGTGTCGACTGTGGCCGGAGCGCCGGAAAGACGTCGGTGAGCCTGCACCTCGGCGCGGTGAGCGCGCCAAGCGACGAAGGGCACATCCGAC
>QHVE01000032.1:46125-83862 GCA_003223455.1 Gemmatimonadota bacterium
GTGCATCGCGTGCGCGCGATGCACTGACCGGCTAGAGTCCCTGCGCCGATTCAGCTGACCCGCTGGACGATTCGAGATTCACCGGCGCGAAGTTTTCGAATCCGCTCGATTCGTGCACGTCATCCGCCGTCCGGGCCATCACGGCGGCCCACGTCCCGCGTCGTTCGAACTCGCCGCGGTGGAAGCCGCGCAATCCCGCCAGGATCGCCGTAGTGAGCCCTCCCTCCAACGCGACCAGATCCTCCGGCGCGAGTGGTGGCGTCTCACAGGCGCGCAGAGCGTGCGGCACGGCCGCGCCCAGGTGGTCGTACTCCTCGAACAGACACGCCTCGTGCACCCCCTGTGCGCGACGGCGGGCGCCGTGCTCGGCGGCGGTCTCGATGAACAGGTGGACCGCACCCGGCAAGGGAGAGGGGCGCAGCGCCACCGACATGGTGTGCAGCACGGCGGCGAGGTTGCCGGCCCGGTCCTCGTCGCAGAGCGTGCGCAGCTCACCGTGGGCCGCGACGCTCGCCCACGCGTCGAGGATGGCGGGGATGCAGCGATCAAGCGTGTCGGCGAGTCGGGCAGACATGCTCGCGACTGTTGCAAGGACAGGGCGCGCGCGGCGAACGCTCTCGCCGCGCGCGCCGACGTGCTCAATCGAGCAGGTTCGCGGGCACCTGCCCGCCGTTCTCCGAGAGCTTGCGCAGCACTTCCTTGTGCAACCAGACGTTCATTGTCGCACTATCGTTCATGTCGCCCGTGTAGCCGAGTTCCTGTGCGAGCTGCTTGCGGTTCGCGAGGCTGCTGTCGATCCCGACGAGCTTCATGAGGTCGACGATCGAATGACGCCAGTCGAGCGTCTGCTTCGTTCCCGCGGCCATCGTCTCGAGCACGGTTTCGACATCCACCGCCGGCGGGGCAGCGGTTGCGGCGGGCGCCGCCGGCGCGGACGCCGCGGGTGCCGCCGGCGCAGCGGGTCGCGCCGCGTTGACCTTCGCCTCGGATTCCCGCGCGCTGTGCCCGAGAATCTTCCCCATCAGAGAGCCAAGGATGCTCATCGTCGTACCTCTTCGCGACTGGCGATCGGAGAACGCGCGATGCTGCACCGTCGCATGCCCGGGCAGCTCCACGCGGCGCGGCCGTTCGTGTGACGACCGCAGGAGCGAGTGAAGGATCAGCGAGCAAGGAGCGGACCGGATTCCCCCGCGCAGTGTAGGGCGCACCTCATGGCAGCGTCGGGCGCGCTGGCGTCGAGCTCGAGAGGAACGTCCCCGAGCCCGCTTGCGTACACTGTGATGCTGCCTGGTGCACGTCGTCGTCTCGCCTCGCTCCTCATCCTCAACACGTCAGCATGACCGACGAACCGTCGCGCGTCATTCGCCCTGCTCCCGAATGGGTGACGCGGCTGCTCTTCGCGTTCGTCATGCTCAGCCTCGCGGCGCTGATCGTCATTCCGTGGTACGGCGACTACCGGTCGCAGCCGATTCGGCGGGAGGCGAATCGCGTCGCCGACCAGGGGCGCAGCCTCGTCTCGACGATTCACCTGAACATGGCGCAGGAAGGCGCCGCGCTCGACGACTACGTCGCCGACCCGGACTCGACCACGATGCGGCGCTTCCGCGAGGCCGA
Organism: Gemmatimonadota bacterium; assembly: GCA_003223455.1. GTDB lineage: Bacteria > Gemmatimonadota > Gemmatimonadetes > Gemmatimonadales > Gemmatimonadaceae > AG11. The sequence goes on from QHVE01000032.1 coordinate 47,740, forward strand.
CGCGAGCAAGCGGAAGGCCTACGCGCAGCTCTCGCCACTGCTCGCGTCGCTCGGCGACGAACCGCGCCGCCGCATGGCCGACCTGCTCGATCTCGAGGAGAAGTGGCACACCGCGGTGGAGACGGAGCTGTTCGCCGAGCACGCCGCGAAGACGCAGCGGCACGGTCCACTCCAGGAAGTGCTCTACGATCGCATGCTCATCGCCGCCGCGAGGCTGGACGACGCGATCGCGCAGTCGGCGCGGGCGGCGCGCGACGAGGACGCGGCACGTGAACAACGCGACCAGCGCACGAGCGTGCTCCTTGGCGTGCTCGCGCTCACCGCCGCGGCGGCGACGGGGTGGTTGTCCAGGCGCACCCATGCCTATGCACTCGCCGCCGAGGAGCGGCGCGCAGCGCTGGCGGACGCGGTGGCGGCCCGCGCGCGGCTGATGCGCGGCGTGAGTCACGACCTCAAGAATCCCATCCACGCGATCGACGGCCACGCCCAGCTGCTCGAGGACGAGCTTCGAGGTCCGCTCACCCCCGAGCAGCGCGACAGCATCGCCCGCATCCGCCGGTCGGCGCGTTCGTTGATGGCACTGATCGAGGACCTGCTCGAGCTGGCCCGCGCCGAGGCGGGTCAGCTCACCGTGAAGCTCGATCGCGTCGTGCTGTACGACGTCGTCCGCGACGCGGTGGAAGAGCATCGCGCGGCCGCCGAAGCAGCGGGGCTGACGCTCGCGCACGCCGACGACGCGTCCAGGACGATCCTCACCACCGATCCGGCGCGCGTGACGCAGGTCCTCGGCAACCTTCTGTCGAACGCGATCAAGTACACGCCCGCGGGGGGACGCATCGACGTCAGCACCGAGATGCTGGAGCGCCGCGACGGAGCGGAAGCCGGCCGGCTCGCCATTTACGTCACCGACGACGGACCCGGCATCCCGACGGACAAGTACGACGAGGTGTTCGGGGAGTTCACGCGCCTCGACTCGACCGACAAGCCCGGTGCAGGACTCGGTCTCTCGATCGCACGCCGCGTCGCGCGGCTGCTCGGCGGTGACGTCACGGTGAGCGGCGGCCAGGAGGGCGGCGGCGCGCGATTCACGTTCTGGCTTCCGATGAGACCGACGGCGTGAATGACGGTGGGGAGCGAGGGGTGGGGAGTTTGCGGCCTCGGGACGTCGAAGCATCCCGAGGCCGTTCGTCGTCACCCCCCACTCCCCGCCCGTTACAGCTGGCTTCTCGGTATCTCCTTCTCCACTCGACTCACCCGCGGCCTCTCCACATCACTGAGATCCATCCAGTCCCAGGGGATGTCGTAGTGCACGTAGCCCGCCGCGCGCGTGATGCGGCGCACGAGCTGCTGCACGATGCGGCCGTTGGCGATCGCGTCGAATGGTCCCCAGCGCCCCACGCCGAACCGCGTCACCACATACTCGTTGCCGCCGCGCTCGAGCACGATCTCGGCCTTCAGCTCCTCGATGCGCCCGATCCGCCGTCCGTCGGCGTCGCGCACGGACCGGCCGACGAGCTGGTGAAGCGCCACGGTGCGCGTGCTCACTTCTGGTCACCCCGCGCGCCCGGAATCCGGCACACGAAGTGTTCCTTCAGCCAGCGCTCCAGGTGCTCCGACTCGAGCGACTTCTCGTCGACGTCGAGCTCGATCGTGTCGCCGATGCGACGCACCTTGTCGAACTGGATGCGGCTCACGTGCTCCTCGCGCCGGCCGAGCAACACGCGCAGCCCACGGCGGAGCGCGACGAACCACCCGCCGACACGCTCGGCGCGTGCCGAACCGCCGATGACGATCGTCGCCACGCGCGGCGGATGTCCCTCCTCGAGCTCGAGCAGTAGCACGTCCACTCGCCCGATCTTCTCCTGCGCCTGATCGACGAGCTGCGCGTCGAGCACGTCGTGCGCGAGGTGTACGGCGCCCATGTCAGCCTCCGAGCAGCTGGAGTGGGAGCGCCGCCACGAGCAGCGCCACCGACAGCAGCGCGATGACCACCAGCGCGACGTTGCTCGCCCATCCGTTGACGTGCTTCATCAGGATGTCGCCATCGTTCATCAGCGCGAGGAGCGGGATCACCGTCACCGGCAGGCTCGCCGCCGTCGCGACCATCGACACGTTGGTGAGCGTCAGCGGGTTCGCCCCGATCGCGATGGGCACGGCGGCGAGGAGGATGAGCACCGTGTACACGGTGGCGAACCGCGCGTCCTTCTCCGGCTTCAGGTTCTCGCTCCAGCTCCACCCGAATCCCTGCGCGAGCAGATAGGCGAGGGCCAGCACGATCTCGAGCGTCGAGAGCACCATCGCGATCTGCTCGTAGCGATCCACCTTGATCTCGCGCGGCGCGAGCACGAGTGCCGCGGCGATGAGCGCCGCCACGGCGAGGCCGCCACCGAACACATTCCCGAGGCCGGCCGTCACGCGGTTCACGCCGAGATGCTCCATCGTCCACCCGTCCTCGAGCGCGCCCGCCGAATAGAACAGGTAGAGGTACGGGCTGATCGAGGCGCCGAGGATGCTGACGGCGAGATACCAGTACCGCGCGCGGTTGTCGGACGGCAGTGAGGGAAGCATGCCATGGCCCACCGCTGGCCACGCCGGATGGAGCTTCAGCGCCCCGACCGCGAAGACGAGGGCGACGAGTCCCAGCAGCGCCGTGCCCTTCTCGACGATGCCGAACGTGCCCCGCCACAGAAGCACCCAGCCCAGCAGCGCGACCGGGATGGCCCACCATGCGAAGTTGATCCCCGTCGCCATCTGGAGCGCGATCGACACGCCGCCGATCTCCGATGCGAGCACGAGGAAGCTGACGAGGAATACCGCGACGAGCGGCAGCAGGAAGAACCGATACCCGAATCGCTCGCGCAGCAGGTCGACGTAGGTGCGCTTGCTGACCGCCGCGAGCCGCCCGGTCATCTCCATCAGGAGCGCGAGACTCAGCGTGCCGAGCACGAGGACCCAGGCGAGACGATAGCCGAACTCGGCGCCGCCTTGTGTGGACGTGGCGATCGAGCCGACCTCGAGGAATCCGCCGATGCTCGTGATGACGCCGAGCGCGACCTCGCTCCACTTCTTCACGAGCCGGTCTCCGCATTCAGCGCTCGAATCGCGGTGCGCAGCGAGTCGAGCGCGGCGGCGGCGTAGGACGAGTCGGTCTTCGAGTGCGCCGCCTGACCGATCGTCTGCTTCGACTCTTCGAGCGCGGCCAGCGCAGCGTCGCGCAGCTGCGTGGCGTAGGTCGTCGTGATCGCGCCCGAGCCATGCTCGTCGCGGGCGAGCTGCATCGTCGCCGTCCACGACGAGACGGCCTCGAGCTGCTTGTCCAGCGGCGGTGGCGAGCCGCACGCGCTGGCCGACAGTGCGAGGGCGAGCATCGCCCCGATGCGTAGTGTGCCCATGGCGAACGCTTGCATGCCTCGGATCGAGGCATGAAGCGTACCGAGCAGTTGAACCTCGCTAGACCGGCAGGAGATCGCAGTAGGTGAAGCGATCCTCGCGTCGTACGATCTCACCGGCCGCGACGGCGATGGGACGCGAGAAGATCGGCCCGCCGTGCACGAAGGTGTGGAACTCGCCGTTCTCGCCGCACGGATCGGCGGTGACCGGCAGGTCGGCGAGCAGTGTCCGGTCGAACCGGCGGCCAGCGAAACGCGCCTCGATCTGCGTCTCGTCCACGCAGACGAGCGTCGCCTCGAATCCGTCGGCGACGAACGTATCCGCGAGCGCGCGCGTCGGTCGCTCCCACAACGGATATAGCCCGCGATACGGCGTGTCGGCGAGCAGGCGGTCCCGATAGTCGCGGACGTCGCGGAGGTAGAGATCGCCGAACGCGATGCGGCGCACCGCAGGGTGCCGTTCGGCGAGCACCTGGAGCGCATCGAGAAAGGCCTGCTGGTACGCCGCGTCGGACGATTTCGGCTCGAGCCACACCTCGATGAGCGGAAGCCCGAGCGCTGCCGCCTGCGCCTCGAGCAGCGTACGCCGCACGCCGTGGATGCTCACGCGATCGTACTCGCGGGTGACGCTCGTGAGGAGCGCCACGACCTCGTGCACGTTGCTCGCGCGCAGGTGCTGCAGAGTGAGCGAGCTGTCCTTGCCGCCGCTCCAGCTCAGGGCAACCGGCTCTCTCGCATTCACCGTCCGGTCTTCGATGCTGTCCGATCGAGCGCGGCGCGCACTCCTTTCGCCAGTGTCACGGCATCGTCGTTCGCCCAGAAGTGCATGAAGAAGAGCCGCGGCGATTCGTCGAGCATGTGGCTGTGCAGTGCCGTGGGGGTGATGCCGTGCGCCTGCAGGGCGCGAATGACCGCGTTCACCTCCTCGGCGCGCATCACGAAGTCGCCCGTGACCGCCGCCTTGCCGCCGCCCGTCGGCTGAAAGTTGATCGCCGTCGCGACGCCCATCGACGGCGGCACCTCGTGGCCCTGCGCCATGATGCGCTCGCGTCGCGGGACGCTCACCTGGTAGACGACGCCGTTGAGCTTCCCCGTGACGCCGAGGGCCGCGGCGATGCCGGCGGTATCGAGCTCTGCTTCGGAGGGCGCCGCCGGTGCGGCGGGCGTGCCGAGCGGTGTCTTCGTCGTACCGAGCGCGGTGCGTATCGTCTGAGCGATCTTCACCGGGTCGCCGTGCGCCGACACGTGCATGTACATCACGCGCGGTGACTCGCCGAGCACGTGATTGTGCAGCGCCGTCTGCTCCACGCCGCCGGCCTGGAGCGCGCGCATCACGCCACCGACCTCGCCCTCGAGGAGTACGAGGTCGCCCATCGCCATCGCGATGTGCGGGCCCATCGGCTCGAACGCCACCCACGAGCCGAGCGCGAGTGCCGGCTTGAGCGTGACGCCGTCCGCGACGACGGTGAGATCGCTTCGCGGAAAGCTGAATCGAACCACGCCGCCTGGCTGGTCGGCGCCGGCCCGACCGAGCGCCTCGGTGACACCGGCGAGCGGCGCCTGCGCAGCGGCGCTCGGCGCGCTGGCGCTCGCGACGACGACGCTGACGAGCAGAACGGTGGGGAGGTGCATCACGATGGAAGACATAGGTATTGCTCTGGAGAGGACGTTGCCCCGTGCAGCACGCAATCTTACCGCCACGCTCGCCACGTGCACGTCCGCGCGCACCTGCACACCTGCGCGTTTGGAACGCCCATTGCTCTCCGCCGTGATCCCACGATCGCGAGAGATCTCTCTTTTTCGGAGCGTCCGATGGCGAAAGACCGAATCTACGAGACCGACGAAGGAATCCGCATCGCGCAGTTGAGCGCGTTGGACGACTTCGAGGTCGCCGAGGGCTACCCCGACATCCGAGGCTGGACCGTCGCGTCCACAGACGGTCAGGAGGTCGGCAAGGTGCACGACCTGCTGATCGACGTCGACCACATGCGCACGCGCTATCTCGACGTGCGTCTCACGAAGGAGCTCGCCGCGTCGCCAAGCGATCGCGACGTGCTCGTGCCGATCGGCACGGCGCAGGTGGTGGAGGACAAGAAGGTGGTGCGCGTGCCGCTCACCGCAGAGCGGTTCGGGCTGCTGCCGATGTACGAGCACGGGCGACTCACGCGCACCCACGAGCTGGAAGTCCGGCGGCACTTCTCGCTCGGCGAGGCAGCGGCTGCTGCCGGAGCCGGCGCGGCTGCCACCGCGGCGGGACGCGACTTCTACGACGACGAGGGCTACGACGACCGCCGCTTCTTCGGCAAGCGTCGGCCCACGCGCGCGGACGAACAGGTCGCGGCGCGGCGCGTCGATGCGGAGCGCGCCGAGGCGGCGCGGGTGGACGCCGAGCGCAACGACGCCGTGCGCGATGAAGTCAGGCGCGACGTCATCGAGCGTGACGCTGTCGAACGCGACGCCGTGCAACGCGACGCCGTCGAACGCGACGTCCGCGCGCGCGAGAGCGAGATCCGTGTGCCGGTCGAGCGCGAGGACGCCGTGGTGCTCAAGCGCGGCGAGGATGGACGCGACGAGATCATCATCAGACGGCCGATCGGGGAGGGGAGGAGCAATCGCTGAACTGCAACGGCGAGTACCCAGCACGACGGACGTAGCGAGTACCCAGACCCGGTCCGCGTGCTACCGGAACGCACCTCGAAATCGCGACCCGGACAGACCTTCACTGCCGAGTGGTTGACGGGCATTCCGGGCCGTCTCGCTGGGTCTGGGTACTCCGTACTCGAGTACTGGGTACTCGCCGTTGCAGTGTGTTACTCCACCCACTTCGTCAGCTCCCCCGCCGCGCGCTTCTTCGGCCCCGTCGGCACCTCCGCCGGCTCGCCGACGTTGACGATCGCGACGATCCGCTCGTTCTCGGCGACCCCCGCTGCGGCGCGCGCGGCTTCGTCGCCCATCACGGCGCCGGTGCGGATCGCGGTGCCAAGCCCGAGCTCGACAGCGGCGAGCGCGATGTTCTGCACGCTCATCATCGCGGCCGCGTAATCCTCCTCGGCGATCTCCGGGTTGTCGCTCTTCACGATGGCGATCGCGATCATGCTCGGGAGCGCGCGATGCTCGGCGGCAACGCGGTCGCGCATCGCGCGCGACGCGTCGGGGTCCTCGATCTTGCGCGCCTTCCGGATCCCGACGGCGAGCCCGTACGCCTCACGCGCCTCGGGACCGAGCACGTAGAAGCGCCACGGCTCGGTGAGCCGATGGTTGGGCGTGAGGACGGCGGCCTCGAGAAGCGTCTCGATCTCGGCGCGCGTCACCGGGCGTTCGGTGAAGCGTTTGACCGAGCGGCGGCGGCGAAGGAGGTCGAGGAGAGGCATTGGGGGAAAGTAGCGGGTCCGGGGTCCGGAGGTTTGGAGGTCCCGCGGCTTGGAGGTCAGGAGGTTTGGACCCCCCGTCACTTCACCACTCTCTCCAGCAACGCCACATACCCATACAGCATCGCGACCATCGCTGCCGCCGCCGCGATCCAGGCACGCACCAGTCGAACCCGTGCGAACGCTCCTGCGTACCGTTCCTCCTCCGCTCCCTGCGCCACCCGCTTCCCTGGCATCCGCGTCACTGCTCCCCTCCCCTCGCTCTCGGTCCACGTCGTCTCGCCGCTCGGCGATCGTGTGAGAAGAGCACCGGTGCGTGACGCAGCGCCGCGTCACGCACGCGCGCCGTGCGGGCACCACCGGAGCACGACCGTCCCGACGATCGTGCGATCGTCGCGCGGAACGACGATCGGAGGAAATGCGTCGTTGAGCGACTGCAGCTCGAGCTGCGCCCGCGTCACCTTCCCCACCTTCTTCACCACGTAGCCGGCGTCGGGCACGCGCGCGAGCACCACCGTGTCGCGCGCGACCGTGGTCCCGACCTGCACCAGCACCGAGTCGCCCGTGTGGAGCAGCGGATCCATGCTCTCGCCCACGACGCGCAGCGACACGTAGCTCCCGGCGGGCGCATCGTCGGGGACACGCACCCACTGCTCGCAGGGCTCGTCCCACAGATCGCGCCCCACACCGGCGGCAGCGCCCAGGTCGAGCCGCGGTGCGGCGCGCATGGCACGCGCCGAGTCCAGCACGTCGGCGATCATCCCCGCCGTCGTGGCGCGCTCCACCGGCGGTGGCCTCCACACGCGCACGCAGCCGCGTCGCCGCAGCGCGGATGCGCGCCGGGCTCCAGCCATCGCTCGAGCGGTGGGGCGAGCTCACCTCGCGCGCGAGCCAACCCACGACGCGCTCGTCCGCGTAGTACGGCGAGTCGCCGCGCTCCATCTCGGCGCGCGCCGCGAGCTCGGCGAGGAGCTGCTGGCCACGGAGCGTCGCCATCCGTTCGTCGCGTGGCTCGGGCTGCGGCACCAGTCGGTCATCGGTCGGGGAAGGGCGTCTCATGATCTCATCCTCGGTGTGACGGGGCAGCTACGCCTCGCGGGTGATCGCCGTCGCCATCGGCGAGCGCGATCGCGCGTGCGCCGATCCGCGCACGGCATCGGTGGAAGAAGCGCTGCAGCTCGCGCGCGTCGTCCGGCTCGAGCGCGTTCGCGTACTGCATCGCGACATCGGTGAGCCGCGCGCGCAGCCGCTCGAGCCGTTTGCGCGCCACGGCGTACGACACGCCGAGCCATTCGGCGATCTCGCGCTGCGGGATGTTCTCGGCCACGGCCACGAGGAGCTGCCGCTCGTCGTCGCGCAGTGCCTCGCTCAGCCGGCCGGCGAGTCGCTCGAGCACGCGCGGCAGCGGCGTGCCCTCCCAGTCGAGGCCGTGGCTCGCGCGCAGCATGTCCTCGGAGCAGCCGGCCGCAGACTCGCCCTCGGCGGGATTCCTGTCCGCGTACGCGGCGCGTGCCGCTTCGGACACGACGCGCCGCCGCCGATCGCTGCCGCGCTTGCGGTTGAGGAGCTTGTGGCGCAGCGCCGAGAGCAGATACATGCGCGGGTTCTGGGGCAGGGGCGCGCTGCGCGTCATGAGCTGGATCGCGACGTCGTCGAGCAGCTCGCTCACCATCTCGTCGCGCTCCGACACCGGCACGCCGGCGCGACGTGCATAGTCGAGCAGGATGCGGTGGAAGCGCTCGAGGTACCACTCGAACGCCACCGCCTCGCCGCGCCGCATGGCGACGACGATGTCATAGTCCTTCATCGTGTCGCTCGCCTTGCGCATCGACGACGTCCCCTCGTTGCTCCCCTTCGGGGCGCGACCGTCGGCGTCGCTGGTCGTCGGCTGCCCGGGTTGTTCGACAAAGGCACCGGGCCGTGACATGCCCGGGCCCTACCGGCTGTGCGGCCGGTGTCGCGCCACCCACGCCCGGATTCGGCGCTCGAGCCGCATCAGCGTGCGCGGTGTGAGCTCGGGACGCTCGACGGCCGCGCGCAGCGTCGCCCCTCGGCGTTCCGAGAAACCGATCGCCTCGGCGCGCTCGAGCAAACCGAGCAGGTCGTGCACGGCGTTGGCACGGCGCTGGAGCGGATCGGCGTCGAGCGGGACGTGCCGCACCGGGAGCGGCTCGACGGGAACGGAACGCGGGGCGAGTCGCGTGCGATGCCGCGCCGCTTTCTCCATCTCCTCGCGGCTTGGCCGCCGGCTCGAGGCAGTGAAGCCCAAGTTCGCGAGCGCACGCCCGACCGCGGAGGTCTCGGTGTTCTCGAGACAGGCCACCTCGTTGATCTCGCCGTCCCCCTCCCGCTCCGACGCCCACCCGGTGGCCGCGGGCTCCGCGTCGGCCGGTCCGCGGAAGACGAGGGCGCGGAAGGTGATCTCGCGCTCCGTGCGCGAATGCAGTTCCGTCACGATGCGACCCGCCGGGTACCGCTGATAGAACAGCGTGATCCGGTCGGCCACGAGCGCGTACTCCGAGAGGTCGTATTCGCCGAACCCAGTCTTCGCCATCGCCTCCCTCCTGCCAGGTCCCGACCGAAGCGCCGAGGGACCAAGAGTAAGCCGAACAAACACCGAAAGCAACGGGCGTGGCTGGCTTGCGCGACCGATCGGGCGCACGCACCGTTGGGGTCCCTTTTCCGCCCCTTCACCCGGCCGCACCATGCCCACCCGCCGCATCTCCGCCGCCCGCCACATGGTGGGCGACGTCCTCATCCTCGTCGGCACCACGAAGGGAGCGTTCATCCTCACGGCCGATGCGTCGCGCGCGCGGTGGCGGGTCGACGGGCCCCATTTCGCGGGCGAGGCCGTCTACTCGCTGGCCTTCGACCAGCGCGCTGGCCGCACTCGGCTGCTGGCGGGCGTGCACAGCAACCACTGGGGTGCGACCATCCGCACGAGCGACGACTTCGGGAAGACGTGGAGCGAGCCAGAACGCCAGGCGGTGCGCTTCCCCGAGTCGTCGGGGCTCTCCCTGGCGCAGGTATGGCAGATCGTGCCGGGGCGCGCCGAGGAGCCGGACGTCGTGTGGTGCGGCGTCGAGCCGGCGGCGCTCTTCCGCTCGGACGACGCGGGGGTGAGCTGGGCGCCGGTGGAGGGGCTGCTCAACCACGAGCACCGGTCGCGGTGGATGCCGGGGGGCGGGGGGCTGTGCCTCCACACCATCGTGCTCGATCCGGCCAACCCCGACCGGATGGGGATCGCCATCTCCACGGCCGGATTCTATAGAACGGACGACGGCGGCAAGACCTGGCGGCCGCGCAATTCGGGGGTACGCGCCGTGTTCCTCCCCGACAAGCATCCCGAGTTCGGGCAGTGCGTGCACAAGGTGACGCACCACGCGTCGCGTCCGGAGCGGCTGTTCCTCCAGAATCACTGGGGCCTCTACCGGAGCGACGACTGGGGCGACAGCTGGCAGGACATCGCCAACGGCGTCCCGTCGGACTTCGGGTTCCCCATCCAGTCGCACCCGCACGAGCCGGACACGGTGTACGCCATCCCGCTGCAGTCGGACGAGTTCCGTGTCGTGCCCGAGGCGAAGCTTCGCGTCTACCGCACGCGCGACGCCGGCGCGTCGTGGGCGCCGCTCACCGACGGGCTGCCGCAGACGCGTGCGTTCGAGAGCGTGCTGCGCGACGGGCTCGCGGTCGACTCGCACGATCCGGCGGGGGTGTACTTCGGCACACGCAGCGGGAAGCTCTACGCATCGCACAGCGACGGCGAGCAGTGGAAGGCGGTCGCGGAAGCACTGCCGCCGATCTGCTGCGTGAAGGCCGCCGTGGTCGGCACGGCCTGACGCGCGCGCTGGGCGATCGCATGGGCCTCTCGATCATTCTGCCACGCGCGCTGCTGCCATACGCGCACGGTCTGGGCACGGTGCAGATCGCCGAGCCGTGCGCCACCGTGCGCGACGCGCTCGCAGCCACGGCGGCGCGGTTGCCCGCCGTGATCGATCGCGTGCTGACCGAGCAGGGTGTGCTGCGCCGGCACGTGAACGTGTTCGTCGGCGACGAGAGCATCGCGTTCCTCGACGGGCTCGATACTCGCGTCGACGACGGTACGACGATCACGATCGTGCCGGCGGTGAGCGGCGGGTGAATTCTCCGAGCCCCACGCGAACGACGGAACGCGGGAACCACGGATGACGCGGAGCATCCGCTCCATCCGCCTCTTGCAAGCAAACCCTCGTTCTCGATGCCAGTCCTGTCGCACCCGCGCACGCCAACACCTTCCGATCACGATGATGCAGTTCATCTCTCGCTCGTTGCTGCCCATCCTCGCGGTGACCGCGCTCGCCTGCGCACCGTCGGCGGGAACCGTCGCCACGACCACGTCTCCGTCGCCAGCGCCCGCGATGGGAGTGGCGGCGAGCGCCGATACGATTCCGGCGAGCGTGCGCTGGTACCGTGCGTCGGCCGAGCGGCGGGCGATCTATCTGCAGACGTACAGGCTTGCGGCGGCGGCGCTCGAGCGGCGCGCTGCAGGACTTGCCGCAGGGTCGTGGGGCGTCATCCTCGACGCCGACGAGACGGTGCTCGACAACTCACCCTACCAGCAGGATCTCGCTCGACGTCGCGCGACGTTCGACTCCGCGACGTGGAACGCGTGGGTGACACGCGGTGCGGCCGCGGCGCTTCCCGGCGCGCCGGAGTTCACGCGCCGCGCGCACGAGCTCGGAGGACGCGTCGTCATCGTCACCAACCGTGAGCAGCCGCAGTGCGACGCCACCCGCGCCAACCTCCAGCGCGTCGCCATCGCCGCGGACGCGGTGCTGTGCAGGACCGATCCGTCGAACAGCTTCAAGGACGTGCGGTTCGAGGCCGTCGCCGCGGGGACGCCACCGTCGCCGCTGCCACCGCTCCGCGTCGTGATGTGGGTGGGCGACAACATCCAGGATTTCCCGCGGCTGCGGCAGGACATCCGCTCGGCGAGCGACAGCGCGTTCGCCGAGTTCGGGGACCGGTTCATCGTGCTGCCGAACCCGATGTACGGATCGTGGGAGCGGAACGCGCTGCCGTGAGCCGAGGAATCAGCTGGCGGTCGACGCTCGGTCGCGCCTCACGGCGTCGGTGTCGCGCACCGTGTGACCGGCCGCTCGAAGCTCCGCGACCGCGCTCGCGAGCTGCGTCTCCTGCACGAGCACGTAGTCGGTGTCGAACGTCGCCATTGCCAGGATGCTGATCCCGGCGGCGGCCAGCGGTGCAGCGACCCGCAGGAGCACGCCGTCCTCGGTGAACGCGAACGGGCCGACCACCTTCAGTGCGCGCCAGCCGTCCTCGCGCACCGTACTCGCAGGCAATGGCATCGAGGGCATGCGAGCCGTCGCGCAGATGACGGAAAGCTCGTCGTCGGTGCGCGTCACGCTGCTGAACGACCCGGCGCGCAGTGCCCACTCGGATACGTCCACATCAGCCGCGAATCGCCACACGCTCAATGGTTCGGCCAGAACGTCGAGCGTGAGCGGTGCTCGCGTCGGTGCAATGTTCACGGTCATCACCCGCCTCGCACGAGTACGATCTTGCCCGTCACTCCGCCTGTTCCGAGCAGCTCGTGCGCGCGCCGCGCCTCCGTGAGGGGAAGTCGCTGCGCGATCAGCGGCGTGATCTTTCGCTGGCGAAGCAGCTCGAACAGTGCGGTCAGGTCCTCGCGAAACTGTGCTGGCTTGAGCCGCATGCGCCACTGGATGCTGTAGATGACAACGCGCCTCCGTCGTGAAAGCAGGAACGCGGCGAGCATGTACAGCACGTAGATGGCCATGGCGCGGTAGCGATGACGACCGCCGGGATGACCCGATGGAAGTCGCCCACCGCGCAGCGACGCCGTGAGACCGAACCCCACGACCTTCCCGCCGCGGCGAAGGGCCTTGAGCGACTGCCAGATGTGCGTGCCTCCGATGCCCTCGAAGACGAAGTCGACGCCATCGCCGGTGAGACGGGCGATCTCCTTCACGAAGTCCTGGTGCTCGTAGTCGATCGGGATGCCGCCCAGCTCCGTCACGACCGGCGCGCCCTTCGATGCGCACGTGCCATACATCTCCAGGCCGACGAGGTGACCGAGCTGCAGCAGCGCCGAGCCCACTCCGCCTGCCGCGCCGTGAATCAACACACGCTGGCCTATTTTCACTTTCGCGGTGCGGTGCAGCATCTGGTAAGCGGTCACGTAGTTCAGCACCAGGCTCACAGCCTCGCCGGCCTCCAGGCCGGATGGCACCGGAACGAGCGCACGTGCCGGCAGGCAAACGTACTCCGCGTACGCACCGAAGATCGGCAGCGCCGCGACGGTCTGTCCCTGGTCGAACCCGGACACACCGTCGCCGAGCTTGTCCACCACCCCGACCAGATCCCACCCCGGTGTGAACGGCAGTTTCGGTGTCTCGGGATGAATGCCTTCGCGCATCAGCAGGTCGGGCAGCGAGACGCCGGCTGCCAGTACCTTCACCCGTACGTCGCCGGCCTTCGGCTCGGGGTGCTCTTCCTCGACCACCCGAAGCTCCTCGGGCCCGCCGTAGTGGGAGACGACGATTCGCGTATGTCTTGCCGTACGCGCATCCGCGCGGGCTTCGCGGTTCTGGGCCTCCTCCAGCGGTGTCGGCATGGTCTCCTCCGCTCGCGGATTGGGTCACCAACTGCGGCCCAATGAACGTAGGAGCAAAGGCATCGGCGGATGTCGGGAGAAGTCGGACAGGCTGCCATCTCTTCCATTACTGCAGCGGTGCCCTCCACTCGCGGGTCCGTCGGCGAGGGCGCATCCGTCAAACGACAGAAGTTCCGCCGTCGGGGCTCGGAGCGGTACGCAGGAGTGCCTCCAGCGTCGCCACGGCCGCGCGTCAGCTGCCGGTGGGAACGATCCCGGCAGTCTCGACCATGAGGATCACCGCGCGCTCGGGCGCCCGCGTGCGATGCCGAACACGCTTCGGCACGACGAAGCCCTCGCGCGGTCCGAGGCTGACGACGCGGCCCGGCGTGATACCGTCCGCCTGAGGCTCCAGGTCGATCAGGAACCGTCCCTCGAGCACGAAGAAGAACTCATCGTCGTCGTCGTGCTCGTGCCAGTGATACTCGCCCTGCATCACACCGAGACGAACGACCGACTCATTGACTCGCGCGAGCGTCTGGTTGTACCAGCTATCACGCACCGCGGCGACGAGCGGGTCGAGCGCGATCGTCTGGAGCGGCGCGAAGAGCACGTTCAGGTGCGTCGCGTATGGGTACGCGGACGGCGGAGTGGCGATGGGATCTGGCATCATGTTGACCGCGAGAGAAGGAGCTCGAAGGGGAAGTCGGAAAGGGTGTGACAATCACGGCGAGCGCGCAGTGCGGAGTCGCGAGCACCTATTCCGAAACGACGCCGATGGTCTTCAACCACTTCTCGACGAGATGCGGCCACCCCTGCACGGGGCCCACCTTCTCACTGTCCGCGACGAGCCGCGCGCCTGGAGTAGCTCCGGCCAGATCGGCACCTGCGCATGGCCCGGCGCTGGCTGCCAGGGCGACGTCTGGGCACCGGCACCGCCCCATGCGATCGCGACGTACGCCGCGATGATCGCGGTCCTCATGCTGATCAGCTCATCAGCAGCAATCGTCCTCGCAGTGCGCTTCGCCGCGCACACCCTCCACTCCCTCCTTCGCGATGATCGGCACCATGAGGAGCGCGGCCACCGGGTCCGCCCACCACCAGCCGAGCGCCGTGTTGAGCGCCACGCCGGCAAGGGCGATGACGGACAGGTACGCGCACAGCGACGTCTGCATCGCGTCGGCCTCGAGCGCGCGGCTCGTCATCGCGCGCGCCACGCGCCGCTTCGCTCGCGCGAGGACGGGCATCACGATCGCCGAGAGCGCAAGGAGCGTGAGCCCGACGAGGCTGCGCTCGGGCGCATCGCGGCGCCACAGCGCGTGGGCGCTGTCGAGTATGACGTACGCGGCGAGCGCGAGGAACGACCAGCCGATGATGCGGAGTGTCGTGCGCTCCACGCGCTCGCGGCGTGACGTGTCGAGATCGGCCCGCAATCGCCACTGCGCTGCACCGCTCGCCGTCACCTCGATCACACTGTCGAGCCCGAAGCCGAAGAGCGCAACGCTCCCCGACACGAGGCCGGCGCCGATCGCCACCACCGCCTCGAGGACGTTGTAGCCGATCGTCAGATAGTTGAGTGCGAGCCCGCGGCGCACGAGCGCCGGGCGTGACGTGACGCCTCCGCTGATGCTCACGGTGTCGGCGGCCTCTCGTCCTTCAACTTCCGCGTGAGATACGTCCACTCGAGCGCCATGCGCTTCGCCGTCTCCTTGAGATTCGCCGCGGCGGAGTGGCCGCCGTCGGTGTTCTCGTAGAAGAGCACCGGATAGCCGATCTCCTCGAGGCGGGCCACCGCCTTGCGCGCATGGCCCGGATGCACGCGGTCGTCCTTCGTCGAGGTGTGGATGAACGCCTCGGGATATTTTCGCCCCGCCTCTAGCGCCTGATACGGCGAGTACTTCGCGATCCATGCCCGCTGTTCGGGGATGTCGGGGTTCCCGTACTCCGCCATCCACGACGCGCCGGCAAGGAGCTTGTGGAAGCGCATCATGTCGAACAGCGGCACCTGGATCACCGCCGCATTGAACAGCTCGGGATGCTGCGTCATCGCGACGCCCATGAACAGTCCGCCCTGCGATCCGCCCATGATGCCGAGCCGGCGCGGCGAGGTGATCTTTCGGGCGATCAAGTCTTGCGCGACGGCGGCGAAGTCCTCGTGCGCGCGATGGCGGTTCTCGCCCTGTGCGGCCTGATGCCACGCCGGCCCGAACTCGCCGCCGCCGCGCGTGTTCGCCACCGCGTACACGCCGCCGCTCTCGAGCCAGAGCTTGCCCACCGTACCCGAGTAGCCGGGCAGGAGGCTGACCTGATAGCCGCCGTAGCCGTAGAGCACCGTGGGATTGCTGCCATCGCGCGGCATGGCGCGCGGGCCGACGACGAAGTACGGCACCTGCGTGCCGTCGGCGGACGTCGCCTCGTACTGCGTCATCTCGAGCGCCGATGCGTCGAACCGCTCGGGCATCGACTTCACCTGCTCCACCTTTCCCGACGCGGCGTCGACGAGCCAGAGACTGTTCGGGAGGAGGTAGCTCGACACGGTGACGAACAGCTCGTCGCTCTCGTGCGACGCGGAGCCCAGGCTGATCGTCGCGTTCGTGGGGAGTGCAAGCTGGGTGCGCGTCCAGCCGTTCGCGCCGTGGCGGTACACGTACGCTGCGCCCTTCACGTTCTCGCTCAGGTTCACGACGAGTGCGTTGCGCGTTACGGTCACGCCCTCGATCGACTCGCGCTTGCCGGGACGGAGAACGAGCGCCGGCTTCGCGCTCGCTGGATCGCTTTTGAGGGCGGCGAGGTCGTACGCGAGCAGGTCGCCCGTCTCGAACCCGTTCCAGGCGATCTCGGTGGTGAAGACGAGCTGCCCGTCCACGAGACCGCGGATGGCGTGGCGCGTCGGGAAGGGGAGCTGCACGGCAGGGCCGTCGTCGCGCAGCAGCCAGATCTCGCCCTCGTAGAACGTCACGGCTCGGCTCGCGAGCACCGCCTGCAATCGTCCGTCGGCGTCACGGAGCGTGAACGCGTTCGCCGCCACGTGGTCGGGCGAGCCGCGGAACACTTCCATTGCCTGATCGAGCGGCTGACCGCGTTTCAGCCGCTTCACGACGAACGGATAGCCCGACTTCGTGAGCGTGCCGGGCCCGAAGTCGCGCCACACGAGCAGCGTGTTCTCGTCCACCCACGTCGCGCCTCCCTTCGATTCGGGGAGCCGGAATCCGCCGTCGACGAACTGCTTCGTCACGACGTCGAACTCGCGCATCTCGTCGGCGTCCTTGCCGCCGTTCGACAGCGCCACGAGGCAGCGCCGCTCATCCGGACGAAGGCAGGTCGTGCCGTGAAACACCCAGTTCGCGCCGTCGCGCGCCGAGAGCGAGTCCACGTCGAGCACGAGCTCCCACTCCGGGTTCGCGCTCCGATAGCTCACCGGCGTCGTGCGGCGCAGGATGCCGCGCACATGCGCCGGGTCCTGCCAGAAGTTGTAGATCGTATGGCCGCGGATGTCGGGCATCGCGATGCGGTCCGTCGCCTCGACGATGCGCAGTGCGTCGGCGTGCAGCTTCTCGTAGCGCGGGTCGCTCTGCAGGGTGCCGAGCGATTTCACGTTGTGGGCCTTGACCCACTGCATCGCGCGATCGCCCTCGATGTCCTCGAGCCAGAGGTAGGGATCGTCGGTGGCGTGGGACGCGGCGTGGCGCTCGGTTGCGGGGGTCGGGGCGGGAAGCGATGACATGCAGGCGCTGAGCAGGAGCGCGCAGAGCGGAGGAGCGTGACGCATGAGTCGGCCTCGCGAGGGAGACGACGGTGTGTCGAAAGGTAGCTCGGCGGAGGTCGCGTCGCGCCGCGGGTTTCGCGCGGAGGGCACCGAGGACCGCGGAGGCGCGCGCCACTTGACGATCTTCCTGGCGTACGCCTATTTTTAGGTAACGTTTCGCTTACTCATCTGCCCGTGCCTCGTCCCGCCGCCCACGCCGACCCCTTCCTCGCCGTCGCCGATCCGACGCGGCGGGCCATCCTCGACCAACTCCGGGACGGCGATGCGCCCGTGACCCAGCTCGCCGCCGCGTTCGACATGACGCGCCCGGCGGTCTCGCGCCACCTGCGCGTGCTGCGCGCCGCGCGGCTCGTGCGCGAGCGGCGCGGGGGCGATGACGGGCGGCAGCGCATCTATCAGCTCACCCCGGGGCCGCTGCGCGAGGTCGCGCAGTGGGCCGAGGGGTACACCATCTTCTGGCGTGACGGGCTGTCGCGTCTCAAGCGCCACGTGGAGCGTGGCGCGGCACACCCGCGCAGGGAGCGCTGACATGCCTCACGTGATCAGAGATCCGATCGAGTCGCCCGCCGAGCCGGCGGGAATCGTCCGCGCCTCGGTGGACATCGCGGCGCCCGCGGCGGACGTCTTCCGCGCCCTCGTCGATCCGCACGAGCTCGCAGCGTGGCTCGGCGGCGAGCCGATGCCGTCCCACCCGCGCGAGCCGCGTGACTCCGACGCGTCCCGCGCCCTGCCGGGTACTCGGTGGCGCGCGCCCGCGATCGCTCCCGACGGGACCACCGGCGACGTCTCCGGCGAGTACCTCGGCGTCGCGCCGCCCTACCGCCTCGAGACGACCTGGCGCGCGAGCTGGAACGACTTCGCGACCGAGCGGGTTCGCTTCGAGCTCGTGCCGATCGAGGTCGGTGGCGTGGAAGGGACGCGCGTGACGGTCACCCACACCCGCGCCCAGTCGCGTCTGCACGCGACGACGTCGGCGCTGGCGCACGCCTCCGTGCGCGGGGCCGAAGGTTGGCCGTCGCTGCTCGCGCGCCTCGCCGTGCACGTCGCGACCACGGGCACGCTCGTTCACGACTTCGACGCCCTGCACCGCGCAGTCGTCGACCTCCATCATGCACGCTGACTCTCTTCGCACACGCATCCCATGACGATCTACATGCCGTCGGTCATCGAGCGCTCCAGCCGCGGCGAGCGCAGCTACGACGTCTTCTCCCGCCTGCTGATGGACCGCATCGTCTTCCTCGGCGCACCGGTCGACGACGACGTCGCGAACATCATCATCGCCCAACTGCTCTTCCTCGAGGCGGACAACGACTCGCGCGACATCCACCTCTACATCAACTCGCCGGGCGGCAGCATCTCGGCAGGGCTCGCGATCTACGACACGATGCAATACCTGAAGGCCCCGGTGAACACGATCTGCATGGGCCTCGCGGCGAGCATGGGGTGCTTTCTCCTCGCGGCGGGTCGCAATGGAAAGCGCAGCGCGCTTCCGCACGCGCGCATCATGCAGCACCAGCCGTCGCAGCGCGGTGGCGGCGGCACCGCGTCGGAGATCGAGGTGCTGGCGAAGGAGATCCTCTACACGCGCGCGACGGTGAACCGCCTGCTCGCCAAGCACACCGGCCAGCCGGTGGAGCGCATCGAGCGCGACTTCGAGCGCGACAACTACATGTCGGCCGCGGAGGCCAAGGCCTACGGGATCATCGACCACGTCATCGAACAGCGGGGTGAGCTCGTGGACGTTCCGGCCCTGGTGACCGCGGCTGCGGAATCGTCGTGGTGAGCAGCTGACCCGGTGGCGCGTCGAACGACGAAAGCGTTGAACGACGGAACGCGGATCCGTAATGGCGATGACGCGGAAACGGCCGGATCCTGAACGACGAGATCTCTCCGTTTTCCGCGTTCTCGCGCTGCTCTCCGCACCCTCCGCGCCGAGCTGTTGGGATGAGCTCCTTCCTCGAATCCACGCTCCTCTCCTCCTGCCCCGATCTTCGCGAATCGTGGCAGGCACACCGTCGGAGCTTCGGCCCGGGCGAGGAGCCCGACGACCAGATGCTGCTCGATGCGGTGCGCCGGCACGTGCTCGGGCTGCTCGCCGCGGGGCGTGCCGCGGAGTTCTCGCGGTTCGCTCGTGCACTCGAGCGGCTGATCGGCGAGGCGGACCCGATCCTGTACGATCTGCTGCGCGAGGGATTGCTGCGGCCGCTCGCGCGCGACGTGCGCGAGGCGGGGGTCGAGCCGTCGTGCGTCGCACCGTATCTCGGCGCGCGCACCTCGCTCGCCTGGCCGAAGGAGCCCTGACGCGACGCGGGGCGACGGATGATCCGTCGCCCCGCATCGTGCATCGGAAGTTTTCGCCTGCTACTTCGAGCCCTGCTTGGCCCCCTGCTTGGCGCGATACGCGTCGAGTTGCTGCGTGTACTGGCTCTCGACGCGCATGATCGTGATCGCGTCGACGAGCCGCGGTGCAACCGCCGCATCCGCCCATGCCGCGTCGATCACCGGCGTCACCTTCTCGCGCACCGCGGCCGGCGCGCGCGGGTTGCGCACCGCCTGGAGCAGCACGGCGTAGGCGAGCGTGCGCTGCGCCGGATCCGTCGCCGAACGCGCCAGGTCGACGAAGTAGTCGAGCTGGCCGGCGCGCATCCGCTCGCCGACCCAGCGGCGCCACGCCGCCTCGATCGGATCGTTCCCGCCTGCCGGCGTGCCGGCGCGTGGCGTGAGGCGCGCGAAGATCTCGGTCGTCGCGTCCCGGCCCGCGTCGCCCGGCATCGCGGCGAGCGCCGTGAGCAGCTTGCCGCGCGTCGCGGCGGGGAGCGTGCTGTCGAGCACCGCCGTGCGCGCCAGCGCGAGCGTCGGCGCCTCGAACGTCGTCTCACCGGCCAGCAGCTCGGCCACCGCCGCGTGGAGCGCGGGGCTGGTCGCGTCGAGGCGCGTGACGAGTGGTACCGCCGCCGCGGTGAGCTGCGACGAGCCGACGAGCGCATCGACCAGCGCGTCCCGTTGCGCCGCGGCCGACGTCGCGACGGCGGCAATCAGCGCCTTCGCCCCCATCGGCACCACGCGGTTCTTCGCGTACAGATCGACCAGCGCGTCGAAGTCGCCGCCCGTCTGCGCGAGCAGCGTCTGGCGCAGCGCCGGCTTGATCCGTGCGCTCTCCTCCCACGTCACCGGCGTGAAGTACGGGCCCACCGTCGACGGGTGTGTTCCCCACCACTCGCCCTTCCACGGTCCCTCGGTGTTGTAGAGCCGCGCCAGCGTCGCGACGACCTCGCGCTTTGCCATTGGATCACTGGCCGTACCGTTGGCGGCGAGGAGCGCCGACACGGTCTCCGCATCGTGCATCTGCTGCAGGACGAAGCGCGCCCGCGTCCGCAGCTCGGGCGACGAGCCCGCCGCGGTGAGCGCACGCAGCGCGACGTCGCGCGCGCCGAGCGATACGAGCGCCTGCACGGCGAGATGCGCCAGCGCACTGTCGGGGCTCGTGAGCAGCGGCACGATCGACTCCGCCCGGTCGCGTGCATTGAGACGCACGAGACCGTTCAGCGCCGCGGCGCGCACCGCGAGGTCCGCGTCGTTCAGCGCGCCCATGTACAGCGCGACCGGAACGCCGGCCAGCTGCCGCTTGTCGTCCGTCAGCAGGTGCAGTGCGAACTCGCGCATCGCCGGCTCCGTCGCGATGCGCTGGATCGTCGCGTTCGCCCGCGCGCCGGCGAGCAGCTTGAGCGTGAACAGCGCCGACGCGCGCGCCTCGCGTGCGCGCTGACGGTCGAGCGCGTACTGCTGCAGCCGCGCGATCGCGCCCGGCTTGGCGCCACGGTGCACGAGCTCGCGCTGCGCCCACAGCCGGTGCACGGCGTTGGCCGACACGATCGCCGTGAGGAGCTGCGCGTCGGTGCGCGACGCCGGCTTCAGCGCCTCGGAGGGCGTCTTGCCGGGGAAGCTCAGGCGGACGATCGCGCCCACCGTGTCGCCGGCGTAGTTGAACACGCCGCCGATCAGGCTCGCCACGTACAGATGCGACTGGTCGTCCATCGCCATGTCGATCTCGCGCGGCACGGTCATGAAATCGTTCTGCTTGATCGCCCAGCTCGCGCCCTTCCGCTCGAGCGGGTGCTGGAAGATCCGGTTCACCGTCCAGTCGCCCGTGTAGAGCGAGTTGTTCCACTGGTCGGGGAAGCCGGGATCCTGGATCCACAGCCCCGCGGTGCCCGAGCCCGCGCCGTAGTCGGCGATCGACGGCATGTGCTCCTCGCGGAAGTGCAGGAACAGCGAGGGGTAGCCCATGTTCGCGCCCTGGGCCAGCCAGTGGAATCGCGTGTCCCAGCCGAGGCCGTCGTTGGTGTTGTCGCGCGTGAAGGCGTGGGCGAACGGATCGATGCCGACGTCGTAGATGTTGCGCGTGCCGACGGTCACCATCTCGAGGCCGGTGCCGTCGGGCCGCACGCGCACCAGCGAACCGCCGTGGCGCGTGATGCGCGTGCCGTCCTTGCCGGTCGCGTTGAGGTAGCCGTAGTCGCCGACGGCGACGTAGATCCAGCCGTCGGGGCCGAGGGTGATGTTGTTCGTCGCATGGTCGGAGCTGCGGACGTCGAGGCTGAACCCGAGGTCCTTGACGATGTCGTCCGACGTGTCGGCGATGCCGTCGCCGTTGGTGTCGCGGTACGCCGTGAGGTTCGGCGGGTGCATGACGTAGACGGTGTTCCCGTCCACGGCGATCCCGCGCGGGCTGTCCAGCTCGGCGAAGATCGTGTACTTGTCCGCGTGACCGTCGCCGTCGGTGTCGACGAGGCGGACGACGCGCCCGCGCCCCTTCACGGCGCCCTGCGCGAGGTTGAGGTCGACGCCGACGTACACGGACCCGTCCGGCGCGGGCGCGACGACGGTGGGGTACATCGCGAACGGCGGCCCGGCGAAGCTGAGCATCGTGAACCCGTCGGGCGCCTTCATCGCCGCGAGCACCTTTCGCTCGTAGGCCGTGTCGCGCGGGATCGTCCCGCTCTTCGGAAGGACGGGGCCAGTGCCCATGTTGGGCTGGCCCTGGGCGCCGGCGGTGGTGGCGAGCACGACGGCGGACAGCGCACCGACGAGCGAAGTCGTCAGGGCATGGGTGATACGACTCGGTGTCATGGACCGGGGGTCGGAAGTCGACGGACGAGGCAGCCGTCGTCGCGCCGATCTGGCGTCGGTCGCGGACGTCGGGTGGCCCCGTCGGGATGCGTGCGTTACTAAAGATACAGTACGCCGACGGCGCAGAGTGTGCTGGATCGGGAGTTGGCGTAGTGAGCCGGGGACGCCCTCTGTACCCTCGCGCGGCACGCGCTATGTTCTTTCTCGAGTCCAGATCATCGAGAGTCGTTTTCATTCGCCATCGTGTCGGACGATCGCCAGCAGCGGGAGCACGAGCTCGGCCTCCTGCTCGACTACCTCCATCGCTCGCGCGGGCTCGATCTGAGCGGCTACAAGCGCGTCGGGCTGCTGCGCCGGCTCACGAAGCGCATGCGCAGCGTGGGCATCGAGGGCTTCAAGGACTACGTCGAGTATCTCGAGTCGCATCCGGGCGAGTACACAGGGCTGCTCGACACACTGTTGATCAACGTGACCGCGTTCTTCCGAGATGATCTGCCGTGGGAGTACCTGCGGACCGACATCGTCCCCGCGCTCGTCGCGCAGAAGGCGCCGAACGATCCCATTCGCGTCTGGTGTGCCGGGTGTGCGTCCGGTGAGGAGACGTACACACTCGCCATCGTGCTCGCGGAAGTCATCGGTGTGGAGGCGTTCCAGGAGCGCGTGAAGCTCTATGGCACGGACCTCGACAACGATGCGCTGGCAAAGGCGCGACTCGGTGTCTACGCCGAGCGCGATCTGGCCGATGTGCCGCCCCCGCTGGTCGAGAAGTACTTCGACCGTCGCGATCAGGGCTTCGTGTTCCGGAAGGATCTGCGGCGCTGCGTGATCTTCGGACGCAACGACCTGATGCAGGATGCGCCCATCTCGCGCGTGGATCTGCTGGCGTGCCGGAACACGCTCATGTACTTCGACGCGCCGACGCAGGCGCGAATCCTCTCGCGCTTCCACTTCGCGCTCAACGACGGAGGCTACCTTTTTCTCGGCCGCGCCGAGACGATGCTGACCCACGGCGACCTGTTCGTGCCGGTGGACCTGCGGCGTCGCATCTTCACCAAGGCGCGCGTGGGCGTCGAGCGCCCCGCGCTCCCCTCGCGCGCTCCCGGCAGCCGGCCCGTCGGCGACACGCAGGATCTGTCGCTGCGGCTGCGCAGCTTCGACGCGGGCACGG
The DNA here is from genome assembly GCA_003223455.1 of Gemmatimonadota bacterium. Lineage (GTDB taxonomy): Bacteria > Gemmatimonadota > Gemmatimonadetes > Gemmatimonadales > Gemmatimonadaceae > AG11. The sequence goes on from QHVE01000032.1 coordinate 71,177, forward strand.
TGCCGCAGTTCATCATCGACGAGACGGGCCGCCTCTTCCTCGCCAACGCGCGTGCGCGCGTGCTGTTCCGGCTCACCGGCAGCGACGTGGGGCGGCCGCTCCAGGACCTCGAGATCTCGTACCGCCCATACGAGCTGCGCTCGGTGATCGAGCAGGCGTACGCCGACCACCAGCCCGTGACGCGCGAGAATGTGGCCTGGCGCGGCCTCGAAGGTGATCAGCGCTGGTTCGACATCGTCGTGACGCCCATCTTCGACGCCAACGGCGCACCCGGCGGCGCGAGCGTGTCGTTCAACGACGTCACGCGCACGCGTCAGCTCCAGCAGCTCCTCGACGATTCGCAGGTCGAGCTGGAGACGGCGTACCAGGAGCTCCAGTCGACGAACGAGGAGCTGGAGACGACGAACGAGGAGCTGCACTCGACCGTCGAGGAGCTCGAGACGACGAACGAGGAGCTCCAGAGCACGAACGAGGAGCTCGAGACGATGAACGAGGAGCTCCAGAGCACGAACGAGGAGCTGCAGACGATCAACGACGAGCTACGCCAGCGCAGCGAGTCGCTGAACGAGCTGAGCACCTTCCTCGAGTCGATGTTCACCAGCCTGCGCTCCGGCGTCGCCGTGCTCGATCGCGACTTGCGCGTGCTGGTGTGGAACCGTCAGGCGGAGGAGCTGTGGGGTGTGCGCAGCGCCGAGGTCGAGCACATGAACTTCTTCAGCCTCGACATCGGCCTCCCGCTGGAGCAGACCGCGCAAGCGATCCGCGCCAGCCTCGCCGGCACGCTGCCCACCTTCGAGGCACTGCTGCCGGCAGTCAATCGCCGCGGCCGCGCGATCCTGTGCCGGACGACGATCTATCCTCTCGTCGCGCGGGGCAACGACAAGCCGCGCGGCGTGATCGTGCTCATGGACGAGCAGGTACCCCCCGCCTCGGAAGAGAACGGTGCGGAGAGCGCCGAAGGCGCCGACGGCACGCCACGAACGGCCACGAAGACGGACGCGACGCCCTGATCGGCTCGGTGGGCGATCCGTCCACGTTCCTGGCCACCTACACCGACGGCGACCCGACCTCATCCTCCGCGCCTGCGTCGGCCGACTCGCCGACGAGCCGCCCGAGGAGGGCTCCGAGGTTGGACGCCCGCTCGACATGGTCCACCGTCGTGTGCGCAAGTGCGCTGCGCGGCATGTCGGGGTGCGCGGCGTCGGCGGGATCCTGAACCACGGTGGTGCCACCCCGCTCCTTCACCGCCTGGAGCCCGGTGGTGCCGTCGTCCAGTCGGCCCGAGAGCACGACGGCGATCACACGCGGGCCATACGCCAGCGCCGCCGAGCGGAAGAGCGGATCGATCGCGGGACGACTGTGGTGCTCGGGCGGCGTGTGCGTGAGCCGCATGTGTCCGGCGTCGACGACGAGGTGGTGGTCGGGGGGCGCGATGTATATGTGCCCGCGCTCGATCGCATCGCCGTCGCGTGCCCACGTCACGCGCAGCATGGTGCGGCGCTGGAGGATTTCGACCAGGCGCCCGGGGCTGCTGGCCGGGATGTGGATCACCGCGAGCACTGCCGCGTCGAGATCGTGCGGCAGTCCCTGGACGAGTGTCCACAGTGCTTCCACGGCGCCAGCCGAGCCGCCCGCAACGATGATCTCCTTCCGCGCCACTGACGCCTCCTCCCGCATCTACCTCGCGCGACACGGCGGCGCGTGCCGAGGATGGACCATCGCGTGATCCCTGAAACGAACATGTGCCCTTGCCCCGGGCGTGTCCAGCATTCGCCGCTGCCCACCGTCGTGCGCGAGCATGCTCAGTTCGCGAAGGGGTTGTGACGCCAGGGATGACAGCGTAGCCTGCGGAGGTACCCCTTTCACTCCGTGACGATCGAACCCTCCGCGCACCCCATCGACGGCGCAGTACGACCCGGAACCGAGACCGATTCCGCCGGCCTCGATCGCTCGCACGCGGAGTTCGACGTCGTCGTCGTCGCGACGTCGCTCGGTGGGCGTGACGCGCTCGAGCAGCTCCTCGCTCCCCTCTCCGCGGATTTCCCGGCACCGATCGTCGTGGTGCAGCACGTGGGCGCCAACGCGCACAGCTCTCTCCCGGAGCTGCTCGCGCGGCGGACGCTGCTCGCCGTGCGCCACGCCGAGTCCGACGAGCCGCTCCGTGCGTCGACGGTCTACGTCGCGCCGCCGGACCGGCATCTGGTCATCGGCGCGGATCGGTGCTGTATACTCTCGGACGACGCCCCGGTGGCGTTCTCGCGCCCAGCCGCCGATCCGCTGTTCATCTCCGCCGCCGATGTATTCGGTCGACGCTGCCTCGGCATCATCCTCACGGGTCGCCTCTGCGACGGCACCCGCGGCGCCGAGGCCATCCGTGAGGCAGGGGGCGTCATGCTCGCCCAGGATCCGGCGACCTGTCGCGCGCCAGGGATGCCGGAGGCGGCCATTCGTCGCGGCGTGGTGGACCTCGCGCTTCCACCGCTTGCGCTCGGCGCCGCGCTACTCGCACTCGTGACGACTCCCGGCGCACGCGCGCAGCTCGGAATCTCGACACACGCAGCGTAGCGTCCGAGCACGACGCCGTCGCGGCGGCGTCGCATTTGCTACGGTGGGCCCTGATGCCTGGCCACGATGTGATCGTACTCGGCGCGTCTGCCGGCGGCGTGGAAGCCCTCTCCGCCGTCATCGCCGGACTTCCCGCCGACCTGCACGCCGCCGTCTGCGTCGTCATCCACCTGCGTCCCGAGGCCTCGAGCCGTCTCGCGGCGGTCCTCGCGCGCGTGACGCGGCTTCCCGTCATTCCGGCGCGCAACAGGATGGCCCTGCGCCGGGGTGTCGTGCACGTCGGTGTGCCCGATCTCCACCTGCTCATCGAGGCGGACGGCGACGACGGCAGGGTGCGGCTGGTGCGCGGCCCGCGCGAGAACCGCACGCGCCCAGCGGTCGATCCGCTCTTCCGCTCCGCGGCGCTCGCGTTCGGGCCACGCGTCATAGGCGTCGTCCTCTCGGGTGCGCTCGACGACGGCACCGCCGGGCTGTGGGCGGTGAAGGACCGCGGCGGGATCGCCGTCGTCCAGGATCCGGACGACGCAGCGGTGCCGAGCATGCCGTCGAGTGCGCTCGCCGAAGTCGCGGTGGATCACGTCGCACCGGCGCGCGAGATCGGGCCGCTGCTCGGGCGCTTGGCGCGCGAGGCCGCGCCCGCCCAAGTACCGGTGGGAAAGCAGCCAGCGGACGAGCTCGCGCGCGAGGTCGGCATCGCCGCGATCGACGAGGCGGCGCATGCGCGAAGCGAGCGCTACGGTGACCCGTCGCGCTTCACCTGCCCCGACTGCGGCGGCGTGCTGTGGGAGCTGAGCGGCGAGGGGCCGCTGCGCTTCCGGTGCGAAGTCGGCCATGCGCACTCCGCCGCCACGCTGGCCGAGACGCAGACCGAAGCAGCGGAAGCGGCGATGTGGTCAGCGCTGCGCGCTCTCGAGGACAAGGCGGAGCTGGCGCGGCAGCGGAGTATTGCGGCGACGGGGCGCGGGCTCGCCGCGTCGGCCGCCCTGTTCACCGCGGAGGAGCAGGCGGCGCAACAGCATGCGGCCGCCATTCGAGCAGTGTTGCGCCTCGACGTCCGCGCGGGCAATGGGTCACGGGTGAGCACGGACGACGAGCTTCCGGAGTCCGAACGTGTGGATGCGAATGCTGCGGTCGAGCGCGACGTGGAGCTCGATGGCACCACCGCGTATTCCGCTTCGGCACCGCGCTCGTCCTGAGGTTGGGGTCTGACCCCTGACCGTCACCTGACCGTCAGGCTTCGCGCAACGCTCCGCGCCGCGCTTCCAGGAACGCACGCTCGGCGGCGTTCCCGCTGCGGGCGATCGCCGCGTCATAAGCGGTCGCCGCCTCGACGTCGCGCCCGAGCCGCCGCAGCAGGTCGGCGTGGATGGCGTGGCTGAGGTAGTAGTCGCCGAGCGGGAGCCGCTCCACGATCGCGAGCGCGGCCAGGGGTCCCTCCACCTCGGCCAGCGCGACGGCGCGATTCAGCGCGACGATCGGGCTCGGCGCGATGGACATGTGCAGATCGTAGAGCGCGAGGATCTGCCGCCAGTCCGTGTCGTCGGCACGCGCGGCGTCGGCGTGCACCGCGTTCACCGCGGCCTGGAGCTGGTACGGACCTGGCCGGTCCACCGCGAGGCATCGGCGCACCAGTGATTGCCCCTCGGCGATGAGCGCACGATCCCACGACGCGCGATCCTGCTCGGCGAGCAGCACCACCGCGCCGTCCGCCGTCGTGCGCGCCGCGCGCCGCGCCTCGATCAGCAGCATCAGCGCCAGTAGTCCCATCACCTCGGGCTCGTCGGGCATCAGCTCGTGCAGCAGCCGGCCGAGGCGGATCGCGTCGGCGCAGAGGTCCTCGCGGATCAACCGATCACCCGCGCTCGCCGCGTAGCCCTCGTTGAAGACGAGGTACACGACGGCGAGCACGGCTCGCAATCGCTGTGGCAGCTCGTGCGACTCTGGCACTCGGTACGGGATGCGCGCATCGCGGATCTTTCCCTTCGCACGCACCAGCCGCTGCGCCATCGTCGCTTCGGGCACGAGGAACGCGCGCGCGATTTCCGCCGTCGTCAGCCCGCCGAGCAGGCGGAGCGTGAGCGCCACCTGCACGTTCGGCGCGAGCGCGGGATGGCAGCAGGTGAAGATCAGTCGCAGCTGGTCGTCGCGCATCGAATCCTCTTCGAGCGACGCGTCGCTCGGCTCGTCGCGTTCCAGCAGCGCCGCTGCCTGTCGGTCGTCGCGCGTCGACTCGCGCCGGAAGCGGTCCACCGCGCGGTTGCGCGCCGTGGTGATGATCCACCCCGCGGGGCTCGGCGGCACGCCGGTGTGCGGCCACCGCTCGAGCGCCGCGGCGAAAGCGTCCTGCACGACCTCCTCGGCGATGTCGATGTCGCCGCACACGCGCACGAGCACCGACACGGCGCGTCCGTACTCCGCGCGGAAGACACGCTCGATCTCCGAGGACGCGGGTGCCGGCACGTCGTCGCTAGTCCTCCGCCTCGCCCTGGAAGGGGCGCACCTCGATCGTGAGCCCGGGAGCGGCGCGCGCGTAGCGTAGTCCCCACGTGAGCGCGGCATCGAGGTCCGGCGCCTTCAGGATCGTGAAGCCGCCGAGGTGCTCCTTGCCTTCGACGAATGGACCGTCGGTGAGGAAGACGTCGTCGTCCTTGGCCTTGAGCACCGTCGCCGTGCTGGGCGGATGCAATCCGCCGGCGAACACCCAGCTCCCGGCCGCCTCGAGCTCGCGCCTGATCGTGTACATCTCGCGCATCACCGGCTCGAGGACCTCCGGCGGCGGGGGCGTCCCATCGCCGGGCTGATACATGCTGATGAGGTAGAGCTTCATCCGTCGGATCTCCTGGCGGCGCTCGGCCGCGAGTGTGTCGGTCGCCAAGGTTACGCTTCCTTCCGCGCCGCGCCATCGACGGGCTCGTAGGTGGCGATGATCACGCCGGTCGTGGTGGGCACGCTCTTCACGAGCTTGAGCGCGGAGTATGGGACGCCATCGGAGAAGAGGCGCCGCCCCGACCCGAGCACCAGCGGATGGATCAGCAGTTGGAACTCATCGACCAGTCCGCGCCGCATCAGGGACTCGGCCAGCACGCCGCTCCCCATGACGAGCAGGTCGAGCCCCGGCTCCTGCTTGAGCCGCGCGACCGCATCGGCCGCGTCGCCCTCGAGCGGCGTGGAGTTCACCCACGGGAGCGGGCCGCGGAGCGTGCGCGAGGCGACGTACTTCTGCGAGCGCTCGAACACGGCGGTGAACGGGTTGTCCGTTCGGCCGTGCCAGACGTTGTACATCTTCTCGTACGTCCAGCGGCCGAACAGCATGTCCGCGCCGCGCGACATCCCCTCTCCCATGACCTGCATCTTCACCGAGTCGTTGTACGGCGCGGACCATCCACCGTGCGTGAAGCCGCCGCGCGGATCCTCTTCGCGCCCGCCGGGCGCCTGCATGACGCCGTCGAGCGTCACCATCTCCAATACCATCAGTCTGCGCATCGCCGTCTCCGTCTGAAGGTCGCCACCGGCGTCGTGTCGGGGGCTGCCTTCTATACGAACGGCCACCGGGCGGATCGACAGCGCTCGACCCGCGTCGACGTGCGGCGGCTCGGCTCGCTTGGTGTGGCGTGACCCGTGCGGCTTCCCACGCCCGGCGCACGGTCACAGTATTTGCGCCGCTCGGCACTCGCGGTCACACGAACGGAGGGGACAGCGTGCAGTCAACGACCTACGACGCCATCGTGGTGGGGTCCGGCATCTCCGGCGGCTGGGCCGCCAAGGAGCTGACGGAGAAAGGGCTCAAGGTGCTCCTTTTGGAGCGCGGGCGGAACGTGGAGCACGTGAAGGACTACGTGAACGCCACGAAGGCGCCGTGGCAGTACCCGCATCGCGGCGGCCGCACTCGAGCGATGGAGGAGGACTATCCCGTGCTCAAGCGGGACTACCCGCTGAACGAGAAGAACCTCGCCTTCTGGGTGAACGAGAAGGAGTCGCCGTACACGGAAGTGAAGCGCTTCGACTGGTATCGTGGATACCAGGTGGGCGGCCGCTCGCTCATGTGGGGACGCCACTGCTATCGGTGGAGCGACTACGACTTCGAGGCCAATGCGAAGGACGGCATCGCGACCGACTGGCCGATCCGCTACAAGGACATCGCGCCGTGGTATAGCCATGTCGAGCGGCATGCCGGCGTGAGTGGATCGCGCGAAGGCCTGTCCCAGCTGCCGGACAGCGATTTCCTGCCGCCGATCCCGCTCAACTGCGGCGAGGAGCTCGTCGCGCAGCGCGCGGTCAAGGCGTTCGGTGGCAAGCGGCGTGTCATCCCCGGCCGTGTCGCCAACCTCACCGCGGCGAAGGAGGGGCGCTCACCCTGTCAGTTCCGCAATGCGTGCTGGCTCGGCTGTCCCTTCGGCGCGTACTTCAGCACGCAGTCGTCCACGCTCCCCGCCGCGGCGAAGACCGGCAACCTCACGCTCAAGCCGTGGTCGATCGTGAGCGAGGTGCTCTACGATCGCGACAAGAAGCGCGCGACCGGCGTGCGCGTCCTCGACGCGGTGTCGAACCAGACGACGGACTACCAGGCGAAGGTGGTCTTCCTCTGCGCGTCCGCGCTCAACTCGACGTGGCTGCTGATGCGTTCCGCCACGGACGTGTGGCCCGGCGGTTTGGGGAGCAGCTCGGGTGAGCTCGGCCACAACCTGATGGACCACCACTTCCGCTGCGGCGCGGAGGGAACGATCGAGGGGCTCGACGACAAGTACTACCGCGGGCGGCGTCCCGTCGGCTTCTACATCCCGCGCTATCGCAATCTCTTCGGCGACAAGCGTCCCTACCTGCGCGGCTTCGGCTACCAGGGAAGCGCGAGCCGCGCCGGCTGGTCACGCGCCGTGAAGGAGCTCGGCGTGGGCGGCGCGTTCAAGGACGCGATGGCGCAGCCCGGCGACTGGTCGATCGGCGCCACCGCGTTCGGCGAGATGCTGCCCAACCACGCGAACACCGTCACGTTCGACCCGGTGAAGAAGGACAAATGGGGACTGCCGGTGCTGAGGATCGATTGCGCCACCGGCGAGAACGAAGCCGCCATGCGCAAGGACATGATGGCCGACATGGCCGAGCTGCTCGAGCAGACCGGTGTGAAGCGCGTGAGCACGTACGACAACGAGTCGTTCCCCGGCATGGGCATCCACGAGATGGGGACGGCGCGCATGGGCCGCGATCCCAAGACGTCGGTGCTCAACGCGCACAACCAGGTGTGGGACGCGCCGAACGTGTTCGTCACCGACGGCGCGTGCATGGTGTCGTCGAACTGTGTGAACCCGTCGCTCACGTACATGGCGCTCACGGCTCGCGCGGCGGATTTCGCCGTGAACGAGCTCAATCGTCGCACCCTCTGACCCCGTCGAGCCAATGTCGGACATCGAGCACGGACAATCGATCGATCGGCGCGAGGCCATCAAGCGCGTGGGTGTGATGCTCGGCGGCGTGGCGTTCGTCGGGGGCACGAACCTGCTGGTGGCGTGCGAGAAGGCGGGAACACCGGCGCGCGACAGCGCCGCCGCCACGGGCACTGGACCATTCACCACCCAGGACGTCGCGCTGCTCGACGAGATCGCCGAGACGATTCTGCCCCAGACGAAGACGCCGGGCGCGAAGGCGGCGAAGACGGGTGCGTTCATGGCGCTGATGGTGACGGACTCGTACAGCCCGGCCGATCAGCGCATCTTCCGCGACGGGATGCGCCAACTGGATCAGGTCACGCAGCAGGCGCACAAGGTCGGCTTCATGGCGGCCACCCCGGCGCAGCGACTCGCGGTCCTGACGCAGCTCGACCGCGAGCAGAAGCGCGACATGGATGCGCGCGACGCCGCGGTCCGCGCGAAGAAGGGACTGCCCCCCGTCCCCATCCCCGCCGAAGCGGGCGTCGCAGGCAAGGAGGGCGACGCCTACCTCTCCGACCAGCGCCAGGAGAACGCGGCAACGGGGAAGACAAACCCCGCCCCGGCGATCACGGCCGATTCGCCGACGCACTACTTCCGCATGATGAAGGAGCTCGCACTGCTCGGCTACTTCACCTCGGAGATCGGCTACACGCAGGCGCAGCGCTACGAGGAGACGCCGGGGCGGTGGGAACCGTGCGCGCCTTATACGAAGGGGGAGCCGGCGTGGGCGCCCCATGCCTAGTGAGTTGGTGAGTTGGTGAGTTGGCTAGTTAGTGAGTTGGACGGTGAACTAGTGAGCTGAACGGTACGTGCCACGAACCAGCGTAGAGCTCCCTCAGTGGTGTCTCCACGCTGGTTCGTGGCCGTTCGCGGTCAACTCACCAATCAACCGACCAGCCAACCAACGATCCAACTCACCAACTCACCGCCGTATGGCCCCCAACTCCGCCTCCGTCCACGCTTTCTTCCGTCCGGCCGTGGCGCCGCGGACTTCCTGCACCGCCGCCGGCGTGATGGGCGACGCCGTGTTTCCCCATGAGCGGCGAACGTAGGTCAGCACGGCCGCGATCTGCTCGTCCGTCATCGAGCCGCCGACGGGAGGCATGAGCATCTCGCCTTCCTTGCCGTGCAGCACGATGCGGATCACCTGCGGCTCGGGCGAGAGCGCCCAGCGCGAGCCGACGAGACTCTTCGCCACGCCCGGCAGTCCCTGACCATTCGCCTGGTGACACCCCGCGCACGTCGCGGTGAACTGCTGCTGTCCCGCGGCATAGCGGCGCTGCTCCTCCTCGGTGAGTGGACGCGCGTCGGGTGACACGGGCCGCGGCTTGCCCGGCCAGTCGAGCGTCGCGGCCACGCGACGCGCCCGCACGCTCAACGCGCTGTCGGCGCCCTCCGCCATCGCCAGCAGTGCCGCGGGCGCGGCCGAGAGCGTGACCGCCGGAGCGCCGCCGCGGAAGCCGCCGCCGCCGCGCCCACCACGTGCGCCGGCACCCCCGCCGGCACCGCCAGCGCCAGCGCCGCCAGCACCACCCGGACCTCGCTCGCCCGCCGGAGGACTGCCAGGCGCGGCGAACCCGAACTGCGCACTCGGCGGCTGCAGCCCTTCCAGCAGCGCGAGCCGCTGCCAGCGCGGCCGAGATTCTTCCGTCGCCCATGCGAGCACCTGCTGCACGCCTGCGCTGTCGCGCGCACGAAGCAGCGCGCCGCCGAGCGCCCGTACCGTCGCCGCCGATCGATCCGACGGACCCGACGACGCGAGCACCCGCTCGAGGAAGGCGCGTTCCCGTCCCGCCAACCCGCTCACCACGAGGTCCGCCACTACGGGATCGCCGCCGCTGCGCATCGTCAGCGTGGCGAGCGCGCTCTCACGCTCTGCCGCGGGCAACTCGCCCAGCGACGCGGCGAGCTGACGTCGCACGGCGGGTGTCGCGTCGTCCACGAGCTTGAGCACTGCGCCGCGCACCGGGGCGTCCGGCTTCGCCAGCGCCGGCTCGGCGATGCGCACCGCGGCGGCGCGCACGTGCTGCGATTTGTCGGCGAGCGCGGCGCCGAGCGTTGCATCGTCGACCGCGTCGAGCCCGTCGAGCGTCCACAACGCGTGCAACCGCGTGATGTCGCTCGGCGCCGCGCGCACGAGCTGCTTCAGCGCGGGCACCACCGAGCGGTCGCCCCGTTCGACGAGCAGTCGCTGCGCCGTGATGCGCCACCAGCCGTTCGGATGCGCGAGCGTGCTCACGAGCTGCGCCGGCGTGGCGCGCGAGAGATGTGGGCGCGCCGCACGCCGGGTCGTGGCGTGCACGACCCGATAGATGCGGCCGAGGCCGACCGGCTGCTCGAGGCCGTACTTCTTGATCTGCTCCTCGAGGTAGCCGGTGATGAACACGCGGTGCTGGATGATGCCGCGGTACATGTCGACGACGTACAGCGTGCCGTCGGGCGCCGTGGTCGTGAACACGGGGCGCGAGCGCACGTCCGTGGCCGCGAGAAAGCTCGGTCGCTCGTCGCCGGCGCGCGCGGTGAGCATTCCCGACGAGTCCTCGTGCACCACGAACCGCTCGACGAGATTGCCCGCCGGCTCGGTGATGAAGACGTTGTCGCGCAGCGCCGCGGGCAGCCGGTCGCCGACGTACGCCGTGGGGCTCGACGCGGAGGTGAATCGCCGGAGCGTGCTGTCGGCGCGCAGCACCTGCGGCTGATAGCCGCGGTTCACCACCGGCGTGGCGTGCGCGGGAAACACCTCGACGTTCGGGATCACCGCCTCATACAGGCCGTGCATCGTCGACTGGCTCGCCGAGCGAGCGCCGTAGTGCTCCGACACGAGATCCACGTGCAGCGGATCCTCGTTGCTGTTGCGGTAGAGGCGCCCGTACGAGTCCATCGACACTCCCCACTGCCCTTCCGACGGCGTCTTCCGGTACTCGAGCTTCCCGTCGCGCAGCCGGAACTCGCCGGCGTAGTTGGCGTTGTGGATCCAGTTGTCGAGCCCCCACACGAAGCCATTCGCGTTGTGCTCCGGGTTCGACTGCTTCGTGCCGTAGTCGTCGCGCACGAGCGTCTTCGTGTCGGCCCTGCCGTCGCCGTTCGTGTCGCGCGCGAGCCAGAGGTTCGGCGTCTCCGCGACGAGGACGCCTTGGGAGAGCACCTTCACCGAGCGCGGGAGCACGAGGCTGTCGAGGAACACCGTCTTCTTGTCCATCTTGCCGTCGTCGTTCGTGTCCTCGAGCACGACGATGCGCCCGATCGGCCGGTCCTCGCCCGTGCCCGCGAGGTTGGGCATGAACGCGCGCATCTCGACGACGTACATCCGCCCGTCGGGATCGAAGTCGATCGCCACGGGGTCCTGCACCAGCGGCTCGGCGGCCACGAGCTCGAGCTTGTAGCCCGCGGGCAGGTGGTAGCTGGCCATCGTCTGCACTGGCGAGAGCACGGGCGCGTCCTCTGCGGCGGCGGGGCGCTCCGCATCGCGCGACAGCGCGTACCGGGTTGGGACGAGCGCGACGAGGACGGCGGCGAGCGAGAACGAGCGGAGCGCGATGCGCATGACGGAGCGTGGGAGCGACATGGTGGGCGAGCAGCGGTGACGCGCGCGCCGCATGGCGGCGCGCCGTGTCGCTGGTGCGGGTCAGACGAGAATCTTCACCAGGTTGTTGTAGCTGATCGCTGCGGCGGCCAGTGAGTCGCCGCTCTGTGGCGCGCTGTCCTGCTCGACGTAGAAATGCTTCATCCCGGCGAGCGCCGCCTGCGCGAAGATCGGCCGGTAGTCGATCTCCCCTTCACCGAGCGGGACGATGCGCGCCGCGCGATGCCGCTCCGACTGATTGGCCATGCCCTTCAACGCCGCGAGACCGGCGATGTCCTTCACGTGCCAGACCTCGAACCGGCCGGGCGCCTGCCTGAACAGGTCGAGCGCGTTCTGCCCCGCGACGGTCGCCCACCCGATGTCGAGCTCCATCGCCACGAGGCTTGGATCGGTCTCGGCGAGCAACACGTCGTACGGGCGCTGCGAGCTGTCGGCGAGCGGCTCGAACTCCTCGGTGTGATTGTGGACGATGACCTTGATGCCGTGCTTCTGCGTGATGCGACCGATCTCGTTCAGCTGCTGCGCGGTGCGCTTCGCGGCGTCGAGCGTCTGTCGCGGCGCGGGTGGACGCGGCGCTCGAGCTTCCCCGGCGGCGGGTGCGGGGCCAGCCGCGGGCGCGCCACCGGCCGTCGCACCGGGCGCACCCGGTGCGCCGCCTGGTGCGCCGCCTGGTGCGCCGCCTGGTGCGCCGCCGCCGGCCCCACGCCGACCGCCGCCGAGGTTCACCGTCGTGTAGCGATGCCCGATCGCGGCGTAGGCGTCCAGCGTCGGCTCCAGCTCGGCGCCCCCCGGTGGGCTGACGTGCGTGGTCGGCGCCACGAGCCCCGCCCGGTCGAGGAATTCCTTGATCTGCGGCAGCGTGTGCGTGCCGTAGCTGATCGTCGGCTGCACTTCCTTGTAGCCGATGCGCGCCACGGCGAGCAGCGTGCCCGGGTAATCGGCGGGAAAGCGATCGCGGACGGTGAAGAGCTGGAGACCGATCCGGTCTCGCAGGCTCGCCATCGAGCCGCTCGACACCGCGGCGCCGGACGCGGCGAATGCGGACGGCATGTTCCGGGCGCACGCGGTGGCCAGCGCGCCGCCTCCGATCGCGGCGATGGTCTGAAGGAACGTGC
>QHVE01000032.1:83944-86296 GCA_003223455.1 Gemmatimonadota bacterium
GCACGCCCTCCGTTCGTTTGCCGGCTCGGCCGTTGGGGCCAGGGGCATTCCGGCTCCGCTCGCTCGCGCTCGGCCCGGGCTCGTCATCGGCCGCGCTCGAGCACGCCGCGACTGCATGCTCGCACGACGCACGTGCAACGGTCTCATCCCACGCATCATCGTCGCTCGCGCACGACACAGTGCGGGACTTGGATGATCGTGCGCCGTGATTGCACGATCCTGCGCATGTGTTGCACGATCGTGTTGGACGATCGTGCCATGTGCCTTTCTCACACGAACCATACACAATCCGCATGTAAACGAGACACGTGCTCGCGTTGTCTCACTGCATAGTGAGTGTGTGCGCTCGCGCACTCGACATGCACTGAGTGCGTGCACTCACGCACTCGGAATGCAGTGAGACCATTCGCCCAGGAGACGTCATGGCTGCCCGCATCGTTCTTCACCGGTCACGCATGGTGCTCGTGACCGTGCTCACGCTCACGATGCCGGCCTGCTCCGCGCACGCGCCCTCGCGCACCGCTGCGCACGGCGTCGTCAGCATCGGCGATGTCGTGACGCAGGAGGAGCTCGTCGCCTCCGGTGCCTCGTCGGTCTACGATGCGCTGATGCGCACGCGTCGGCAGTTCTTCACGTCGCGCGGTGTGAGCTCGCTCTCGAATGCTCCCACCGACGGGGTCCTCGTGTTTCGCGGCGGCGCGATCATGGGTACCCTCGATGTGCTCAACATGCTGCGACCGAGCGACGTGCGCGCCGTGCGGCACATTGGTGTGACCGAGACCTACCATCGGTACGGGCAGCACGTCGCCATCGGTGGCCTCGAGGTGGAGCTCGTGAACGACAGGTGACGGCGACATCGCGCCGACCCGCGCCGGTGTGTCGCGCGGGTCGGCGCGTCGATCACCGTCGCGCCGCGCTCTCCGTCGGCTGACGTCCCGCCGCCATCCGGATTCCCGTCAGCAGATGCTGGACGAACTCCGGGCGCTGCCACGTGTCGCGGAAGTGACCGAGGATCGTCGCGAAGACGCGACCCTGCCCGTACGTCCGCGTCCACGAGACCGGGTGGTCGCTGTTCTCCGGCGCGGGAAGCCGGCCCATGTTCGGTGAGCCGAACGACGTGTTGTCGAGCGAGAGCAGCACGCGGCTCGTCGCACGCGGGCTCTTGTCGAGGATGTAGAACTCCTCTCGGATCCAGAACTTGTCGTCCAGGTGGCGCGTCGCGGGATTGGTCTTCGCTTCGTTGATCACTCGCAGGTGCGTCGTCCACGGGTGCGCTTCGAACAGTCCGCCCCCGGCCATCTCGCGGTATTCGTCCCATCCGTAGTTGGCATCGAGCGCCGCGTGGGCGAGCACGACACCCTTGCCACCGCGCACGAAGTCGATCACCGCGCGCTGCTGTTCCGGCGTCACGGCGTTCGGGATCGGTGCGCGCAGCCGCACGGCGCGCAGCGCCGCCTGGGTCGTGTCCTTTGGATTGATGCGCAGCGTCGAGTTGGCGAAGAAGAGGACGTCGTACTTGGCCAGGTTCGCCGGGTTCAGGGTCGCGAGGTTCTCCGTCGTGTCGACGCGAAGCTCCGTCGTCTTCTCCAGCTCGCGCATCAGCTCGACGGCGCCCTCGATCCCGTACGTGTGCCGGAAGCCGTGCGTCGCCGTCACCATCAGCACCTTGATCGGCGGCCGCTGGTCGTGCGTCGCCACCAGCTCGCCCACGCTGTTCGGCGCGTTCGTGGCGGTGCGCGGCGTGACGCGAACGTTGCGGAACCGCACCGAGAAGTCGGGCGTGCGGTTCACGAGACCGATGTATCCCTCGGTCGCCTTGCGGCCGAAGAAGTCGTTCACCTTCTCGCCGTTGACGTACACGGTGTAGCGCTGGCCCACGGCGTCGACGCGCAGCGTGTTCCATTCACCGGGCGCGCGACTGACGAACCGGCGCGGCGACATCTGGTCGCGGTGGTGCATCGAGTCCGCCCCCACGAGGTTGATCGCGCCGGTGAGGAACATCGATCGCGTGTAGTGCACGGGCTCGCGGAACGCGGGCGGCTTGTCCTCGCCCAGCTTCACCTCGTACGCGCTTCGCTCGGCCGCATCGAGCGTCGCCGGCTCCTGCGGCAGGCGCAGGAACACACCCGCCGCCGCGCTTCCCGACTCGGGGAGATAGTCGAGCTCCAGCGTGAAGTCCTTGAACGGACGCTCCGCGTAGAGCAGCAGCCCCTTCCCTTTCTGGTTGGCGACGCTGCCGTTCGTCGTGGTGCCGCGGCCGGCGTGGACGTCGTCGCCGTCGCCGGCGGCGGCCCGGGTGCCGGCCGCCGTGAGCCCGGACAGCCGGCCACGAGCGCTGCCGAGCTGATGACG
>QHVE01000033.1:0-4426 GCA_003223455.1 Gemmatimonadota bacterium
CACGTCGACCGTGATCGGATTGCCCCCCACGATCGTGCAATGCGTCGGCAGCTGCAGCGCTATGGTATGACTTCCCTGCGTCAGTTGAGTGACGTCTCGCGGGCCATTCGCCGGAATCGTCAACGGTGGCTGTCCATCCACCTGGAGCGAGATCGTGCTCGGGCTATCGGGGCCGGTGGTGCGCGTGGTGATCGCAAAGCCAGTCGCCGAACAGGTCACCTCGAACGTCGTCTCGGTGGCGTTGTGACTTGCCACGTTGACGGTGCGCGGATTCGCGCCGTTCACGACGCAGTTCGCGGCGACGTCGCTCAGCCTGAGGGTATGCGGGCCCGGTGACACGGAGAACGATTCCCGCACGCGCAACGAGTCGCCACTCAGCTTTCGAGGCGCCGCTTGATCGACGACGACCGAGTACCCGTTGGCGTTGAGATCGCCGCCCGTCGTCAGCACGGCGACACTCAGATACGCGATGTCCGGCGCGACCGGTTCGCGCATCTCGACGCACGCAGCTACCAACGTAAAAAATGCGGACGTCGCTGAAATCCGACGCCGCCATCGCAACCGCCTCGTTGTGCAGTTCATCGCTCCCTCCAACAGGGGAAGGCAGCTACTCGGCGTGGTCTTCCTCGTCCACGCCGGTCCACAGCATAGCCCGCTCCCGTCATCCCCGTAAGAGCGAGGCGGCCGACGCACCCACGTCTTGTGCCGTAAACGATCGTTCAACAGCTTCGCCCCGTGTCCAACTCGCGGCGAGTCCAACGAATCCCCGCGAGGCCGGCAGGCCCATCGCGCCGTCGGCTCTCCGGCATGCCAGGAGACCGACGACGACGATGATGAGTATCCTGCGCTGCATTGGGTCCTCGAGTAGTGATCTGCAGGGAGCGCGCATCGCTGGGCGGGCGTGCCGAGCGCGGACAAGCTAGCCGACCCTATCGCCCCATTCTCGCCACGAACCCGGGGTCCGGGGGTCCGATAGGTCACCGCCTCACCGACTCACCACCAAACCACCTCACTCGCCACTCACCACTCCCCGTCTCCTCCCATGTCCAACAGAGCGCTCGTCATCGCCTCACTGGTCGGCACGCTGCTGCAGGTCGTCATGGTCGTCGCCGGACACTCGAGCCCAGCGATCGCCGGGCTGTTCGCGGTTGGCGGGATGGGGTTGTCGCTCCTCGCGGGCGTGCTCTACACGCGTCTCGCGCGGCCGGCAACGAAGGGGAGCGCGGCGCTCGGTGGCCTCGCGGCTGGCGCGATCTGCGCGTTCATCGGGATCGCCGTGTCGCATCTCCTCGGCGACGTGCCGGCGACGCTCCTCGCGCTCGGTACGCTGAGCTCCGCCGTGACCGGCGCCATCGGCGGATTTCTTGGGGCGCTGGGCACGGGCCAGGTGGCGTCGGCGTAGACCCTCGCACCGCTGCTCGGTGCACCCGCGGTCGGCACGTGCCGGCCGCGGGTTCGATCAGCTCATTGCCTGGTCGCTTCGGTGCGCAGCGTGAGCACCGAATCGGCACCCGCGTTCGCGTAGTGCGCAGTGGTGGTCCCGACCAGCTTTCCGTTCACCAACCGGAAGACGCTTTCGGTCCACACCTTCTTTCCCTTCCGCCGCATGCTGTCGTAGGCGTCCGACTTCAGCATGATGCTGTCGCCGGATACGGTGACGTGGTGAGGCACCTTCACCTTCGAGGGCAGCTCCAGCACCCATCCGGTCGTATCGGCTGTCGCGACTATCACGGCGGTCGTCACCGCGGTGTCGGCGCCGGACATGGGGCGGGTGGTGGTGCTCCACCGGCCAGCGAGATCGGCCAGGGAGAGGGGAGGCGTCGGCGCTGGCGCCGGCGCTGGAGTGGCCAGCTCTGCGGTAGTGTCCTTCGCGGGCTCAGACTTCGCGCACGCGGCGAGCGTGAGCACGAGAATACCGGCGAGCGCGATGCGAACCTGGCGAGCCATGGGGACCTCCGCGGAACGTGAAGGAGCGGAGAAGCAGGAAAGAGTCGGGAGACGATAGGGGCAGCGGCACGCACGTCAAGGATACCGGCATTCGTCGCTCGAGCCGCATGGCGGAGGCTTCGGACCAGCCATAGCTTCTCCGTCCGCAACGTCCCTTCGTCTCCGACGAACCCGCCCGATGGACCTCCGAGATCAACTGCAGGCCGCCCTCGGCGGAGCGTACACTCTTGGCCGCGAGCTGGGCGGCGGCGGGATGTCACGCGTGTTCCTCGCCGAAGACATGCGGCTGGGGCGCACGGTGGTGGTCAAGGTGCTCTCGCCGGAGCTCGTCGCGGGCATCAGCGCCGAGCGGTTCGAGCGCGAGATCCGCGTCGCGGCCTCGCTTCAGCAGGCGAACATCGTCCCGCTGCTCACCGCCGGCGACGCGGACGGGCTGGCGTTCTTCACGATGCCGTACGTCGAAGGGCAGTCGCTTCGCGTGCGGCTCTCCTCCGGACCGCCGCTCTCCGTCGCCGAATGCCTGAGCATCCTGCGCGACATCACGCGCGCGCTCGGCTACGCGCACGAGCGCGGCGTCGTGCATCGCGACATCAAGCCGGACAACGTGCTGCTGTCACGCGGCGCGGCCGAGGTGACCGACTTCGGGATCGCGAAGGCGATCCAGGCGTCGCGCGTCGACGCAGCGAACGACTCGCTGACGCAGCTCGGAACGTCGGTCGGGACACCGGCGTATATGGCGCCCGAGCAGGCGGCCGGCGATCCCAATCTCGATCATCGAGCCGACATCTACGCCGTCGGCGTGCTCGCGTACGAGATGCTGGAGGGGCAGCCGCCGTTCACCGGAACGCCGCAGTCGGTGATGAGTGCGCACCTCACCAAGTCGCCGCGGGCGATGACGCGCGCCGATGTGCCATTCTCCCTGCAGCGCACGGTGCTCAAGTGTCTGGAGAAGGATCCGGCGCACCGCTTCCAGACGGCCGACGAGTTGCTCGCCGACATCGAGACCATTGCGACGCCGAGCGGTGCGCTGCCGTCGGCGCAGCGGGCACGGCGAGGTCGTGCGCTGGCGTGGATTGGCGCAGGCGCAGCGGTGGCCGCGATCGCCTGGTTCTCCACCGCGCCGATGCGGCGCGCACGCTGGGTGCGCACGGAGGCGATCCCGCAGATCAAGCAGTTCGCCGACCTCGCGCAGTACGACAGTGCCTGGATGGTCGCGAGGCGTGCGACGGAGATCCGGCCGAAGGATTCGACGCTCGCCTCGCTCTGGCTCCGATTCGCGCGCAAGGCGGTGCTGCACTCCACGCCCGAGGGCGCGAGCGTGTACCGCGCGAGCTTCAACGACACGACGCAGTGGATCTCGCTCGGCACGACGCCGACCGACTCGATCTGGCTGCCGCTGGGCTCCGGCCGGGTGCGGGTCGAGAAGGCAGGGTTCCGCACGCAGCATGGCCTGATGGGTGCCGGCAGCCGCATGTTCATGCTCGACAGCGTGACGGCGCCCGATTCGGACATGGCGCACATCCCGGGCGGCACGTTCGGAGTGTTCCTCGTCGGGCTGGACGCGAATCGGACGCTCAAGCTGGGCGACTACCTGATGGACAAGCGCGAGGTGACGAATCGCCAGTACAAGGCGTTCGTCGATGCGGGCGGTTACACCAGGCGCGAGTACTGGCCGGCAGAGCTGGTGAGCGAGGGTGTCGGGCCGACGTTCGAGGCCGCGGTGGCGAAGTTCACGGACAGGACGGGGCGGCCGGGCCCGTCGACCTGGGAGGCGGGGGCATATGCCGCGGGACAGGCGGACTTCCCCGTCGGCGGCGTGAGCTGGTACGAGGCAATCGCCTACGCGAAGTTCGCCGGAAAGTCGCTGCCGACCGTTTACCACTGGGCGCGCGCGGCCGCGACGAACACGGCGCGATTCGTCGTTCCGGGCAGCCGCTTCGAGAGCACGGGGCCAGTGCGCGGGGGCGCGCCGGGAAGCCTGGGCGCCTACGGCGTGTTCGACCTCGCGGGAAACGTGCGCGAGTGGAGCGAGAGCTCGACGACCGGCGAGCGCTTCATCCTCGGTGGCGGGTGGAGCGACACGCCCTACGCGTTCACTGACGGATACGCGCAGCCGCCGACCGATCGCGCGGCGATCAACGGGATACGGCTGGTCCGATATCTCCACGCAGACGACGATCTGGCGCGCGCGAAGGGGCCGCAGCTCCGCGCGTTCACCAACTATGCGGCCGTGAAGCCCGTGCCGGACGCCGTGTTCGAGGGATTCCGGCACATCTTCGACTACGACCGGAGCGCGCTGAACGCGCGCGTCGACTCGCGCGACACGACGCAAGACGACTGGGTCGTGGAGCGGGTGAGCTACGATGCCGCGTACGGCAACGAGCGCATGACGGCCGTGCTGCTCCTCCCGAAGCACCACGCCGGGCCCTTCCAGCCGATCGTGTACTTCCCGGGCTCGGGGGTGATCAGCATGACGAAC
>QHVE01000033.1:4438-42086 GCA_003223455.1 Gemmatimonadota bacterium
AAGACGGGACGCGCGCTCGTGCTGCCGATCCTCAAGAGCACGTATGAGCGTCGCGACAGTCTGACGAGCGACCTGCCCGAGGAGTCGATCTTCTGGCGCGAGCACGTGGTGATGTGGACGAAGGACATCCGCCGCACGGTGGACTACGTCGGCTCGCGGGCCGACATGGACACGTCGCGCATCGCCTACTTCGGCTACAGTTGGGGGGCGAACCAGGCGCCCATCAACCTCGTGGCCGAGCCGCGGTTCAAGGCGGCGGTGCTGTACGTGGCGGGGCTGACGATGGAGCGCGGCCGGCCGGAGGTGGATCCGATCAACTATCTGCCGCGCGTGACGCAGCCGGTGCTGATGCTGAATGGACGGTACGACTACTTCTTTCCGTTGGAGACCGCGCAGCGTCCCTTCTTCGACATGCTCGGCACGCCGGCGGACCGGAAGAAGTGGATCGTGTACGAGGGGGGACACGACGTGCCGCGCACGGAGCTCATCACGGAGACGCTGCGCTGGCTGGACACCTATCTCGGACGCGTACGGTGATGCGGATGCTCGTGCAGCCGAGCACAGGTCATTGCTTCGTCGCTTCGGTGTGCAGTCGCAGGACGGAGTCGGGGCCGGACTTGGCGTAGTGCGCCACGGTCGTGCCGATCAGCTTCCCGTTCTCGAGATGGAACACCGACTCCGTCCACACCGTCTTCCCCTTGCGTCGCATGCTCGCGTAGGGCTCAGACTTCAGCATGATGCTGTCGCCGGAGACCGCGACGCTGTGCGGCACCTTCTGCTTCGAGGGAAGCTCGATCACCCATCCGGTCGAGTCGGCGGTCGCGATGAGCCGGGCGTTCGTGACGGTGGTGTCGGCTCCCGAATCGGGAAAGCTGCGGACGAGCCAGGTGCCGGCGACGTCGGCGAGCGAGAGGGCCGGATCGGGCGCGGCCATCGCCCCGGTGGTGTCGTCCAGTGGGTGGTCCGCCTTCGCGCACGCGCCCAGCGCGAGCAGCACGAAAATGGCGAGCACGACGCGGGTCTCGCGAATCACGGGGACCTCTACGGACTGTGGGGAATCAGGGCACGGGCGTGACGCGACACGATAGGGGCGGCAACACGAGAGTCAAGCGCGGCGTGCGCTGGCTCGGCACGAACCTCGGACCGGAGCGGTGATGCGGATGCTCATGACGATCGTAGGTGTCCTGCTCGTGCTGATGGGCGGCGTGTGGATCCTGCAGGGCATCAACGTACTGCCCGGCAGCTTCATGACCGGGCAGACGAAGTGGGCGATCTACGGCGCGCTCGCCGCCGTGGCCGGCATCGTCCTGATCGTGCTGGCGCGACGAGGGCCGCGCTGAAGCGGAGTCCAGCGCGGCGAGGACGCTGGAGCGCGATCAGTGATCGCGGCCGCGCCCCGTGCGCTCCTGCAGCTCGTCGATCTTCTTCGACGCCTCGGCCTTCGTGAGGTCCTCGTCGACGTCTTCGCCCGCTTCGGTCGCGAGCGTCTTCAGGTACGACGCCTGGGCGCCGGTCATGCTCTCGTCGCCCGTGACCCACTCGTCGGGGTCGCGCTGGACGGCGTCGGACTGAGCTTTCTCGCGGTTCTGCTTCGCCATGTGCGCCTCCGTGGAATACTGTCGGTGTCACTGACTCACTGGGACTAGTGCAGGAGACATGCCGAACAAACGCCGAACCCGACATGGGCTGGCGACTTCAGCCGTCGGGCCGCAGCTTCTCGCCCATGTCCGATGAAGCCGCACTCATCGCTCGACCGCGAGACACGCGCTCGTCAGTGGCGGGCTTCGGGGCGCTCGCGGCGGGAATCGCCTGGGTCGCGTGGGCAGTGCTCAATACCCGCACGCATGGCGGTCTTGATGCCGGCGCCGGCGCGGTCGGTGAGCCGCTCGCACGGGTTGGCGCACTGTTGATGGTCGCATGGAACGTCCTGCTGCTCCCCGCGGCGCTCACGCTCGGCGACGAGCTCGCGCCGCGCGCGCGCGAGCGCATGCGCGTCGCCACGATCGCCGGCATCGCGAGCCTCCTCTTCTGGGCGATCGGCGGGGCGACGCGCACGATCACGCCGACGCTCGAGGTCACCTACATCGCGCTCTCGGCGGTGTGGTGGGGCGGCATCGGGCTCACGATCCGCGCCGAGCGCCCCTGGTTCGGCACGTTCACGCTCGTGTTGGCGGCGTTCGCAGCGTGGGACGCGTTTCTCACCGCGTTCGTTTCGGTGCCCTTCTCGCTCTACCTCACCGCGGCGCCGAAGCTCCCGCTCTCGATCATCTGGGACTTCTCGCTCGCGTTCGAACTGCTGCGCTCACGGCGCCACTGACGCGGCGATCGCGCGACGTGCCGACGCACCCGTGACCGCATCCGCGCTGGCCGCTTCGCTGGCCGACCGCTACCGCATCGAGCGCGAGCTCGGCGTCGGCGGGATGGCGACCGTGTATCTCGCGCACGACCTCAGGCACGATCGCCGCGTCGCCATCAAGGTCCTGCTGCCCGAGCTCGCCGCCGTGATCGGCGCCGAGCGGTTCCTCGCTGAGATCAAGACCACGGCGAACCTGCAGCATCCGCACATCCTCGCGCTGTACGACTCGGGGGTGGTGGACTCGTTTCTGTACTACGTGATGCCGTACGTGCAGGGCGAGTCGCTGCGCGACCGCCTGACGCGCGAGAAGCTACTCCCCATCGCCGATGCGGTGCACATCGCCGCTGAGGTGGCAGACGCCCTCGACTACGCGCACCGCCACGGCGTCATCCACCGCGACATCAAGCCCGAGAACATCCTGCTGCACGACGGGCGTGCGATCGTCGCCGACTTCGGCATCGCGCTGGCGGCGTCGAGCGCGGGCGAGCGCATGACGCAGACGGGGATGTCGCTCGGGACACCCCAGTACATGAGTCCCGAGCAGGCGATGGGCGAGCGCGCGCTCGACGCGCGTACGGACGTGTACGCGCTCGGCTGCGTGCTGTACGAGTTGCTCACGGGCGATCCGCCGTTCACCGGCTCGACGGCGCAGGCGATCGTCGCGAAGGTGTTGACGGAGAAGCCGGCGGGAATCGTCGCGCGGCGCGAGCGCGTGCCGCGCGGCGTCGAGGAGGCGGTGCTCACCGCGCTGGAGAAGGTACCGGCGGACCGCTTCGCGAGTGCGGCGGCGTTTCGTGCGGCGTTGACGTCGGACGCGCCGGCACAAGCCCGCGAGGCACGTCGCGGCTCAGGATCGTGGATCGAGCGTCGCTCGTCGCCGATCATCGCAGCGCTCGTCGTCGTCGCCGCAGGCGCGCTCGGATTCGCCGCTACGCGGCCGAGCATCGTCGCGCCGAGTCGCGTCAATCGCTTCGCCCTCGCGCTCGGCGCGGGAGATGACGGGCTCGCCGCGGCGGGCGGGAACCGGTTCGCGTGGTTCCCCGACGGTCGATCGTTCGCCTACGTGGGGTCGGGCGGTAGCGCCGGCACGCGGCTCTGGATCCGCTCCCTCGATGCGCTCGACGCCACTCCCGTCGCCGGCACCGACGGCGCCGTCTGTCCGTTCACCTCGCCGGACGGCACGCAGGTCGGCTTCGTCACCCGCGCACCGTTCACGCTGCGCACGGTCCCGGCGCAGGGGGGCAGCGTGGTCGAAGTGGCGGCCCAGGGTGTATCCGGCGGCTGCGCGGACTGGGGCAGCGATGGCTACATCTACTTCGACGCGGCGACGAGCATCTCGCGCATCCGGCCCGACGGGACGGGCCGCGAGATGCTCTATCCGCTCGATACGGCGGGACGCGAAGTCGGCGTCGCCTGGCCGCAGTGGCTCCCCGGTGGCGTCGTGCTCTTCCGCGTGCGCCGCTCGAGCGAGGAGGTCGCGCGGTACGAGATCGTCGCGTTCGATCCGAAGACGCGGACGCGGAGATCGATCGTGCGCGCGACGTACGCGCGGTACGCGCCATCCGGACATCTGCTGTACGTGCTCGCCGATGGGTCACTGATGGCGGCGCGCTTCGACGTGGGCCGCCTCGAGATCACGGGGACCCCAGCGCTCATGGCGCGAGGCGTGGGAATCGCGGAGTTCGGTGTCGCCGACGTCGCGTTCTCGTCGAGCGGCACGTTGCTCTACACGACGGGCCGCGCCGGCGTATCGGCCGTGCCGGTGTGGGTCGATCGTACCGGCAAGGCCGTCGTGGCCGACGAGTCGCGGCGCGACCTCCTCGCCGACGGACTCGCACTGTCACCCGATGGGGCCCGACTGGCGCTACATGTGGTCGCGCTGTCGAAGACGAGCATCAGTCGCACGGAAGACATCTGGGTGCAACAGCTTCCGGCGGGCGCGCTATCGCGCCTGACCATGGAGGGAGAGCAGAATCGCCGCCCGAGCTGGTCGCACGACGGGCGCTACGTCCTCTTTCTGTCGAATCGCAGTGGAGTCGCGGCCCTGTACCGACAGCGGGCCGACGGCAGCGCCGCCGCGGAGCGCATCGCCGCGGATCCGCGCGGCATCGGCGAGGGGCTCGAGTCGCCGGACGGACGCTGGATCATCATTCGGACCGAGGGCGGCGTCACTGGCAACGCCGACATCCTGGCGATGCGCGTTGGCGTGGACACCGCCCCCGTGCCGCTGATCGCCACCCCGTTCAGGGAGCGCGCACCGGCGCTCTCTCCCGACGGACGCTGGCTCGCCTACTCGTCGGTCGAGTCCGGGCGCGAGGAGGTATACGTGCGCCCCTTCCCCGACGTGAACGCTGGGAAGGTGCAGATCTCGTCGGAGGGTGGTGTGACGCCATGCTGGAGCCACCGCGGCGACGAGATCCTGTACGTGGACGCGGCGCGGGACATGATGGCGGCGAGCGTGCAGGTGCGGCCCACGTTCGCCGTGACGGGGCGGACGAAGCTCTTCTCTACCACGCCCTACGCCACGCCCTACGCCACGAGCGGGGAGCACGCGCAGTTCGACCTCTCCACGGACGACAAGCGCGTGCTCATGCTCGGCAGCGGCGACACCCGAATGCAGAACGAGGAGGAGATGCATCCGATCCTCGTCGAGAACTTCGTGGCGGAGCTGAAACGGCAACTGCCCTGACGGCGCGGCGGTACACCCATGC
Organism: Gemmatimonadota bacterium; assembly: GCA_003223455.1. GTDB lineage: Bacteria > Gemmatimonadota > Gemmatimonadetes > Gemmatimonadales > Gemmatimonadaceae > AG11. The sequence goes on from QHVE01000033.1 coordinate 9,506, forward strand.
CGGCTATCTGAGCAGCGAGACGAACTGCCGCAGCTCCGCGGAATTGAGATCGGAGACGGCCCAGTGCTCCACGCCGTCCTGCCGCCAGTGCTCGAGGTTGTAGCCGTTCTTCGTCTGCGGCGAAGGCGCCGTAGCGCCGTCAGGCCCGGCGGGCCACGAGAATACGTTGATCACGTGCTGGCGCCGCCCGTACACCACCACGGCCACCGAGCGCCCGTTCACGTAGTCGACTCGGCCGCCGAGCAGGGGAAAGCCCTGTTCCTCGAGTCGCGGCACGGTCGGCGAGAAATCGAGCCGTCCGTTGAACCACGGCTTCACGTTGTGCGTGTCGTTCGATCGCACGTCGGTAAGATGCTCGGGCATGAGCGAGCGGATGTGGCTCGCGAGCACCTCCTGCGCTACGGGCGAGTCCGACGCACGTCGGTTGCCGGCGACGATCGTCAACCCGCTGCTGACAACCGCGATCATCAACGCCGCGGCGACGACGTTCCACGGGATCCGCCACGCGCGCCGCGGGCTCGGCGCGACGCGCGCCACCGTGGGCCCGGTCTCCTCGCGTAGCGAAGCACGGATGCGCGCGCGCAGCACGTCGGGCGCATGCTCGCGCACGAGACCCTCGCGTGCCAATCTCACGGTGGTGAGCATCGTCTCGTAGTCGCGCGCGCACTCGGCGCACGACGTCAGATGGTCGGCGATCTCCAGCGCGACATCGGGCGGCAGCTCGCCGTCGACGTATGCGCTCAACTGCTCGCCGACGTGTGCGGAGTTCATGTCAACTCTTCTCCCCGGCGCCGAGCCCGAGCGCCTGCTGTAACTGCCGGCGCGCTCGCGCGAGCCGCGACATCACGGTTCCGATCGGCGCGCCGGTGACGCGCGCGATCTCCTTGTACGACAGATCCTGGAGCTCGCGTAGCACGATGGCCTCGCGGAACTCGGGCGCCAGCTGATCGAGCGCGCGTCGCAGCTCGGCGCGGTTGGAGTCCGCAAGGGCGCCCGCGTCGGCCGACTGTTGCCCACCGGATGGCACGCCGTGCTCCTCGTCGACGTACTCGATCGTGTCGCGGCTGGCGCGCGTCGAGCGGCGCATCGTGTAGCAGCAGTTGCGCACGATCGTGAGCAGCCATGGGCGCGCGTCGCCGCCGCGGAACGAGGCGTAGTGCCGCCACGCCCGCAGGTACACCTCCTGGACGACGTCCTGTGCGTCGTGCTCGTCGTGCACGAGATGGCGCGCGAGCGTGTACGCGTCGTCGAGCAACGGCATGACCGTACGCTCGAACGATTCCATCGTGCTCTCTGGCACGCTCGTCTCGATCCGTGGTGATGGCCTCACCTGAGAACAGACTCGGCCCCTGCCCGGAATATTCCCGGCCCCTCGAATCCTGGCAACTCGGGAATAACGACCGTCGTCGCCCGGTACCCATCAGCGAAACGGTACAACCGCATCGCGCCTCTCAGGCGTTCGGCGGTCATCAGACACTCAACGGCATCGAACCAGGCTCGCCGAGTCCGCGGGCCGAGGAGTCATCGTGCGCATTCGAAGAGTATTGCCGGTCATCGTGACCTTTGCGGGCATCGCCCCTTGTGGCGGCGACAGCTCGTACACGACCGGAAGTGGAGGTGGCGAGGGCGGTGGTGCGTCGGGGACGGTCACAATCGGCTCGGGCATCCAATGAGCCCCGACCACGACCACCATCATCACCACGACCGCGACGACGAGCGGTTCGACGACGCCAGCAATACGCGTCCGACGGGGAGCAACTTCATCGGCGAGCCGTCGGACGACGGCGTCGACCGGCGCGGCTTCCTGCGCTGCATGGCGTGGGCGGGCACCGCCGCCATCTGGGGGATGTCGGGCGGCGTTCCGAAGTCGTTTGCCCTCGGCCAACTCGACTCGCTCACCGACGCCGAGCGAAAGAGCATCTTCTTCGCGCAGATCAGCGACAGCCACATCGGTTTCGCGAAGGAGGCGAACAAGGACGTGACGGCGACGCTGCAGGCGGCCGTGGCGAGGTTGAACGAGCTGCCGCATCGGCCGGCCCTCGTGCTGCACACCGGCGACATCACGCAGCTCGCGAAGCCGGAGGAGTTCGACACGGCGAACGAGGTGCTGAGAGGCGTGAAGACCGATCGCGTGTTCTATGTGCCGGGCGAGCACGACGTCGCGAGCGACAACGGCGTCTCATATCTCCAGCGGTACGGGAAGGGGACGAAAGGGGGTGGATGGTACAGCTTCGACCATTCAGGCGTGCACTTCGTCGGGCTGGTCAACGTGCTGAACCTCAAGGCGGGCGGACTCGGCTCGCTCGGCGCCGAGCAGATCGCGTGGCTGAAGCGCGACGTCGCCGGCCTTTCGAGCAGCACACCGATCGTGCTGTTCGCGCACGTGCCGCTCTGGACGGTCTATCCCGAATGGGGATGGGGCACCGATGATTCCGAGCAGGCGCTCACGCTGCTCAAGCGCTTCGGGTCGGTGACGGTACTGAACGGCCACATCCACCAGATCATGCAGAAGGTGGAGGGGAACGTCTCGTTCCACACCGCGCTGTCGACGGCCTTCCCGCAGCCGGCGCCGGGCACGGCACCCTCGCCCGGTCCGCTGAAGGTGGAGCCCGAGCGCCTCAAGAGCGTGCTGGGAATCGCGAACGTGACGTTCGTGCCGGGACGCGGCCAGCTCGCCATCGTCGATGGCACGCTCTCCGGTGCACCGCCGGCGATCGCCGAGGCGTCGCACGAGGCGATGATGAAGCGCGGCGCCAACAAGCCGGCGGCGGCGCACGGGCCGAACGAGATCGGGATCGACAACTTCGCCTTCGCGCCCGCCACGCTGACGGTGAAGAGTGGTACGAAGGTCGTGTGGATCAACGACGACGACGTGCCGCACCTGATCGTGAACGTGGAGGGGAAGTTCCCGTCGTCGAAGGTGCTCGACACGAACCAGCGACACAGCGTGACGCTGACGGCGCCTGGCACGTACAAGTACTTCTGCTCGCTCCACCCGCAGATGCAGGGGAAGATCGTGGTGGAGTGATCTGAACGACGGAACAAGGATCGAGCGGATGCGCGAGCAGGTGCTTCTGGGGCGGACGCCCAAGCAATCGTCTGTGCGTCGGGCCGATTTTCAAGGAGTCTGACCCCAATTCCCGAAGGAGTCCGATCTGAGGAAGCAGCTGCCCTGACCTCTGCGTCGGGCGACCACCATATTGCCCGCCCATGAGCGCCGAGTCGTCGCCCCTGCCCCGCCGATTCGGCCTGCTGCCGGCCACGGCGTTGAACATGACGAACATGATGGGCGCGGGGCCGTTCATCACGATCCCGCTGCTCATGACCGCGCTCCGCGGTCCGCAGGCCATGCTCGGCTGGGTCGTCGCGCTGGTGATCGTGATCTGCGACGGGATGGTGTGGAGCGAGCTCGGTGCCGCGATGCCCGGATCGGGGGGCTCGTTCCACTACCTGCGCGAGGCGTTCGGGCGCGAGCGGTTCGGCCGGCTGATGGCGTTCCTGTTCGTGTGGCAGTTCGTGCTCAGCGGGCCGCTGGAGATCGCGTCCGGGTACATCGGCTTCGCGTCGTACGCGAGCTACATCTGGACGGGACTCGGTCGCGGCGGCGCGATCGCGCTGACGATCGGCATCGGGGTGCTCAACGTCGTGCTGCTGTACCGGCGCATCCACGCCATCGCGCGGATCACCGTGTCGCTCTGGGTGGGCACGCTGATCACGGTGCTCGCGGTGATCGTCACCGGCGCGATGCACTTCGATCCGCGGATCGCGTTCGACTTCCCGCCCGGCGCGTTCGACTTCTCGCTCGGCTTCTTCCTCGGGCTCGGCGCGGCGTCGCGCATCGGTGTCTACGACTACCTCGGGTACTACGACGTCTGCTACATCGGCGACGAGGTGCGTGAGCCGGGTCGTGTGATCCCGCGCTCGATCCTCATCAGCACGGCGGCGGTCGCGCTGATCTACATCGGCATCAACCTGTCGATCGTCGGCGTGATCCCGTGGCGCGAGTTCGTGCCGGCCGACGCCCACGCGGAGTCGGGGTTCATCGTCTCGCATTTCATGGAACGCATCCACGGCGCGCGAGTGGCGACGATCTTCACGCTGCTCATCCTCTGGACGACGTTCGGCTCCGTGTTCGCGCTGCTGCTCGGCTACTCGCGCATCCCGTTCGCGGCGGCGCAGAGCGGGTACTTCTTCCGCGCGTTCGGCAAGCTGCACCCGACGAAGCAGTTCCCGTACGTCTCGCTGATCGTGCTCGGCGTGCTCTCGATCATCGCCGGATTCTTCTCGCTGGGCACGGTGATCGACGCGATGATCGTGACGCGGATCCTCGTGCAGTTCATGGGGCAGGTGTTCGGTCTGATACTGCTCCGGCGCAACGCGCCCGAGATGCCGAGGCCCTACCGCATGTGGCTGTATCCGGTGCCGGCGCTGGTGGCACTGCTCGGCTGGATCTTCCTCTTCGCCACGACGCAGCTGGAGGTGATCCTGTTCGGCATCGGGATGCTCGCGCTGGGCGGCGTGGCGTTTCTCGTGTGGTCGTGGCGGACGGCGCGGTGGCCGTTCCCGCAGATCGGAGACGCCACGACGTGAGCCTGTGAGCGACTTGCCGGCAGTTCGATCGTGAGTGGCCCGACCTGCAATGCAGGGCCGGCAGCGATGCGCGATGACGCATCGCTCCCCGCCCGTCACTGCGTCATGGCATCCGTGTGCCTTCGGTCTTCAACTGCAGCACCGAGTCGGCGCCCGCTTTCGCGTAGTGCGCCGTAGAAACACCCTGGAGCTTTCCGTCCACCAGCCGAAGCGTGGTGTTGGTGGTCACCTTGGCGCCCTTGCGGCGCTGGCTCTTGAACTCGCCCGACACAAGCGACACGCTGTCACCGGAGACGGTCGTCTTGAGCGGCACGACCTGCTTGTCGGGGAAAGTGAGCGTCCAGCCGGCGGTATCGGCCGTCGCGGTGAGCACGTACTTCGTCGGGGTCGTGTCGGTCCCGGCCATCGGTACGGAGCTGAACTGCCTGCGGGTGCGGGTGCGGGCGCGGCGGCTGGTGGGGGTGTCGTCGCCGCGACGGTGTCCTTCGGCGGCTCGCTCTTCGCGCACCCGGCGACGAGCAGGACGGTGGAGCTGGCGAGTGCGATACGAGTGATGCGATTCATGAACACCTCGGCGAGCGAGTGAAGGGAGCGGAGCGGCGACATCGGGGGGTGGGACGATAGGGACCGCGATGGCGGAGTCAAGCGCGCGCGCATAAACGCCCGATCGCACGCGGCAGATGTGCAGGGCGATGACTTGCCGACGTGGCTCGCGCGAGGCATCCTCACTCCGGCCGCGCGTCCGGTTCGCGCCCTCCCTCCCACCGCACGCCTCAATGACAACTCGATCGACTTCTCCCGGCTACGTCATCAGCCGGCACACCGACGACGACTCCTACGCGGTGTGGAAGCTCGACCTGAAGAGCCCCAATCTCCTCGTGCCGCTCGACGGCGTGGGCGGGACGTTTCAGCGCGATCACACGGTCGTATGGATCGGCGGCTATCTCCTCTGCTGGGGACCGGAACAGCAGGTCGGCGGCACGCCGTTCTACGAGTACCGGCTGATTCCGTTCAACGCCACCGCCAGCGATCCGCTCTCCCAGGCTCCGCTCCAGTCGGGGCAATGGCCGAAGGAGAAGTTCTGGGGACGCTTCGCCGACTTCGGCAATCCGCAGGGCGGGCACAAGCAGTACGACACCGACAAGACGCTCGAGCTCATCCCGCTCGGCAGCTTCCTGATGAACTTCATCGCCGACGACGGGCGCGGGACGTTCGGCGTGTGGAGCTTCGATCCGGCGCCGACGCAGCCGTGCAGCGCCGATCCCATTCCCTCGCCGTACCCGTACACGGCCCAGGGCGCGTTCCGCGACATCCAGCGCGGGCACGAGCTGCTGCCGTTCAACGGCTACGTGCTCGACCGCGAGGTCGCGACGGGGAGGTACCGCGTGTGGAGCTTCGACCCACAGGCGATCATCCCGCTCGCGCATCCCGCACTGCAACAGGGCACGTGGAACGATATCGGGCCCGATAACGAGCTCGTTCCGATCGGCGACCATCTGCTCGACTGGCAGCCCGCGACGCGGAAGTTCCGGCTCTGGGCGTTCGACCCGACGAGCGAGAACCCGCTCAAGGGGCCGGTGCGCCGAGGCACGCTGCCGGCCGACTTCGTGCCGACGTCGACGCTGATGGGCTTCCAGCCGCCGATCCCGATCGACGCGACGAAGGCGACGCAGCCGGGCACGATCGACTTCATGCGGTCCAAGATCAAGCACGTCGTCTACTACATGCTCGAGAACCGCTCGTTCGACCACGTCGTCGGATGGCTGCACGACAAGGACGACAAGATCCACGTCGTCGGCCCCAAGGGCGCCTACCGTGGCGTGAGCGAGACGATGTACAACGTCGACGAGGCCGGCAACAAGGTGTACCTGAGCAAGTACAAGGACGGAAAGCTCAGCACCAAGTGGTCGCTCGAGATGTTCCAGTACGATCCGTACCACGACATGTCCGACGTGCTGCGGCAGATGTATCACGCGAAGCCCGACGGCTATCAGGACGGCGCCAAGCCGGACATGGGCGGATTCGTCTACAACAACAGCAGCCCGCAGGTGATGCAGACGTACACGCCGAACCAGCTTCCCGTGCTCAACGGGCTGGCGAAGGAGTACGCGATCTCGGATCTGTGGTTCAGCTCCATGCCGGCGGCGACGGACGTGAATCGCGCCTTCGCGGTGAGCGGCTCGGCGCAGCAACAGCTCAACAACTTCATGAGCCCGCCGCAGTACCTGTACTGGCCCGAGCAGCCGCATCGCGCGTCGATCTGGAAGACGCTGTGGGCCAACGGCGTCACGAACTGGACGATCTACAACTCGACGCAGTGGCAGAACCACGTCTTCACCTACGAGCTGTTCCTCCAGGGACAGATCCCGACGGTGGACGCCGACGTCGCCGCGGGGCTGCTCGACTACGTCGCGCCCGTGCAGCAGTTCTACCAGCAGGCGCTGGCGGGCACGCTCCCCGCGTTCAGCTACATCGAGCCGATCTGGATCGGCAACACGGGGACGACATCGTATCACCCGGGTGAGGACCTCGTGCCCGGCGAGGTGCAGCTCAACCTGATCTACGACTCGCTGCGCAAGGGACCGAACTGGGACGAGACGCTGCTCATCATCACCTTCGACGAGCACGGCGGGATCTTCGACCACGTGCCCCCGCCACGCGCCGTGAACCCGTGGCCGCAGGACGAGGTGGATGGCTTCAAGTACGACGTGATGGGTGTGCGCGTCCCGACGATCGTCGCGTCGCCGTGGGTGGAGCCGAAGACGGTGTTCCGCTCGCCGACGAGCGTGGCGTACGACGGCACGTCGTTCATGGCGACGCTGCTCCAGTGGTTCGGGATCCCGCGCGAGCGGTGGTTCCTCGGCGAGCGGCTGAACAACGCGCCGAGCTTCGAGAGCGTGCTCACGCTCGACGCGGCGCGCACGGACTCGCCGGCGTTCACGCCGCCGTACGACAACGCCTATCCGCCCAAGGGTGCGCCACCGGCACCGACGGCGGGGGTGCACGACCTGCACCTGCACGTGGCGCACGTGCTGGTCGGCGCGATGGTGCGCGGCAAGCTGAGCCCGGGCGAGGCGGCGAAGCTGTCGCACGAGGTGGCGCGCGGCGCGAAGGACATCTACACGCTCACGCGGCGGCTCGAGTCGCTGAACAAGCAGTACCGATGACGTCTCCGTTGCGCTACACGTTGCCGGGCACCACCTCGTACGTCGATCAGCTCTATCCCGATCCGGCGAAGCTCACACGGTCGACCGGGCTCACGACGTACGAGCAGGTGATCGCCCACTTCACGGCGGTGTCGCTGGCGCAGGACGGGATCGCGATCGAGGAGAAAGTTCCGACGGTGACGCGGCGAGCCGGGCGCTACCACGTCGCGTTCACGCCGAAGACGCGGTCGGAGGCAGACGCGAAGGCGTTCGCGCGTGCGCACGTCGAGTTCCTGCAGGAGCATCGCGCCGGCCTCGCGCTCGCCGGTGCGGCGGCGTGCAAGGCGACGCCGGCGTGGAACCCGATGGCCGGCTTTCCCGTGAACTCCAGCGACGGGACCTCCGAGTGGTATCCCTGTCTACCACTCGGCCTCCCGCTGGTGAACCAGCGCGCGGTCGTGCTGATGCACTACCCGCCGATCGTCGCCTATCGCAGCGCCGACTACCTCGACAACAACACGCTGCGCCGCTGGGCCCAGCTGCTGACCTGCGTCGGGGTGAAGTCGCCGTCGCTGTATCACTCGATCGTCGACGTGAACCCGATCGCCGCTCCGGGCTCCGGCGAGAGCGAGTACCAGAACGACTACTTCACGGTGAGCCTGACGTCGCAGTTCTACGACGACGATTCGCGCAAGCTCACCTATGTGCGCGCGATGCTCGCGCAGGCGCTGAACCCGGCGTCGAACGCCGACAATCCGTACACGCTGCCGCTGCTCGTGTGCGGCTCGCCGCTGTACGATCCGCAGGCGGCGGCGTGGTTCCGCGTCCGCTACAAGGACCAGCTTCCGGTGGACCAGAACGGGACGCCGACGGCGGACGTGCTGCAGGTGGGAACGGTGCGCCTCGATCCGACGAGCGCGAAGCTCACGCCGTACATGGTGGCGAACCACATGATCGCGGCGGGCGTGACGGGTCGCTGCACGAAGCAGCCATCGAAGATCCCCGACATCCGGAAGTACGAGGCGCAGGACCTCGTCGCCGCGACGTTCCTCAGCCTGTATCACGATCGACCCGATATCGACCCGGCGGAGGCGAAGCGGATCGCCTGCCAGCGGTGGTTCGGCGCCGACGACGGCGCGGGCGCACCGAAGCCGGCGTCCGCCGCCGACAAGCTCACGATCTGCGCGCTGGCGCAGATGGATCTCTGCTTCGACCTGAAGACGCTCCGCCCGACGTACACCTTCGATCAGGCGACGAAGCGATGCAAACAGGCCGGTGGCGATACGTTCTCGCCGTGCTTCGACTGCGACCCGATCACGGCCGGCAAGCGCTGACTCACGAACCGCCTTTGAAGCTGACCGTTTGAACGACGGCACGGGGATCTGGAAATCAGGCGCGCCGTGCTTGATTCCAGGATCAGGAATCAGTCACGAAAGACTCCGCCCGGTCTCCCGGATCTCTTCGACGTAGCGTGAATTCGTCCAGGAACGCCTCGAGACGTTCGACGAGTCTCCTCCCATCAGGCAGCAGTGCATCGAGCGCTGCCGGCGCTCGCTCCGCCAGCCAGCGCGCCTCGGCGCCGAGCTCGTCGTCGGCGAGCCCGAAGCGTCCCGCGCGTCTCAGCCGGTCCACGGTCGGTGCGGGCAGCTCGCGCAGCACGTCGCGGCGCAGCGGCGTATGGTGGAACGCCGCCCACGCGACCGCCATCGGGAGGATGGCCCAGCGTACGGGCAGCGCGTCGACGCTCCGCAGCCCGAGATATGCACCGCGCGGGCGCACCTCGGGAAACAGCGTCGTGAGATGGCGCGCGAAGTCGTCGTCCGTCGCGCCGATGGCGCGCCATTCGGCGAAGCTCCGCGACGCCGCACCGGGTTCGCCGAGCAGAAACGACTCGGCACCGAGGGCGAAGTCGAGATAGGCCGGCGCCGGATCGGCCGTCGGCGCGAACACCGCGGTGCGCGACGGATCGAGCGCGCGCCAGATCGCCGCGCGGTGGCTGCGATGGGGTACGGCGTGGCCGGCACGCTCCGGCGAGTTGGCGAACATCGCGACGAGAAGTGGCGCCAGCGTGTTGGCCACGTTCCAGGCCGCCACTGGATCGTCGCCGACGTCGAGGTTCAGGTGGATCCCTGCGGTCTGCAGCATCATGGCGCGCCCAGGCGTGCCGATGCGGTCGTAGTGCGCGCGCTGGCGGCGGTAGCGTTCGCCGTCCACGACCATCGTCGATCCTTCGACGCCGGTGACGGGATCGACTCCGCGCGCGAGCAGCTGGATTCCCTCGGCCAGCATCGCGTCGGCGAGACGACGGGCAATGTCGTGCGCTGCGGCATCGAGATCGTCGAGCGACTGGTGCGCGGCCGACGACCACTCGAGCTGGCCACCAGGCTCGTACGAGATCACGCCGCCTTCCGCGAGCAGGAACTTCGGTACGCCGTAGCCCGTTGGCGACTCGCGCCAGCCGCACGTCACGGCCAGTCGCCTGAGCACGCCGAGCGTACCGGGTCCATTCGGGCCGTCGAGCGGCGGCACCGGTTCGTGCGTCACGCTGCGCACCGGCAGCGCTTCGAGCTCCATCCCAATCCGCGACGAAGGTCGAGCCCCGGATGGAAAGCGCTCGCGAACCAGCACCTCGAGCTCGCTCGCTCCGTGGTCGACGGCGTGCGCCATGACGGGACCTCGCGTGCAGGAGTGGGCGGCGGCACGTGAACCTGTGCGGTGGGCCCGGGTCGAGCAAGCGGATTGGCGCGGTTGACACCCCCCGTCCACCGGCGTGAGTTTGGGGCTCCTTCCACCCACGTCGTGTTTCACTACTTCGGATACGGCTCGAACCTCCACGTCCCCGCGCTGCGTGCGAAGGGCGTCGAGCCGCTCGCGTCGACGCGCGGCCGGCTGCGCGGCTGGCGACTCTCGTTCGACGTGCGCCACTGGTTCCCGCACGAAGGCGGCATGGGGAACATCACGCATACGGGCAGCGGCGATGACGAGGTGCAAGGCGTGGTGCACGCCTGCGAGGACGACGCGCTCGCCACCCTCGACCGACTCGAGGCGTACGGCGTGGGCTACGATCGCATCGAAGTCGAGGTTCTCACCGATGCGGGCCCGGTGCGCGCCCAGACGTACGTCGGGCTGCCGGCGTTCCTCGACGCGAGCCGCCTGCCGACGCGTCGCTACCTCGCGATCCTCGTCAAGGGCGCGATGGCGGCTGGACTCGACGAGGCCTACATTCACCGCCTGCGCCGGCACGACATCGCCGCCGAGCCGGAGTCCCCGCCATTCGTTCCCCCCGACGGATCGTTCCCGAACGTGACGCGCGCGTCGCTCGCTCTCCATCCGGAGTGGACCGCGCTCCTGGGCAACGTGTTCGACATGTCGCACGCCCGCGCCGATCTCGCCAGCGCGAAGCCCGTGCTCGGCGGGCGTGACACGACCCTCTTTCACCTCCACCGCCACGACACGAGCGACGGCACGGAGTCGCTCGAGGATCTTCGTCAGGGACGCGTGAATGACGCCGCGCGGCGATATCTCGCGGCATGGCTGCATGCGTACGCCACCGAGTTCCGCTACGCCGGCCAGTACGTCGATCAGTGACCCTCTCCCCATTCCCCACTCCCCACCCTCGATGTCCACGTACCACCCGGTGATGCCGCACGGCGCGATCCAGCAGGTGTTCCCCGACGTGTTCTTCGTCACGGGAACGATGCGCGCCGAGTTCTTCGGCTCGATGTGGCAGTTCAATCGCAACATGACGATCGTGCGTGACGACGGGCGCCTCACGTTGATCAACACGGTGCGCCTGAACGATGCCGGCCTCGCCGAGCTCGAGAAGCTCGGCACGGTGACCAACGTCGTGCGCATCGGCGACATGCACGGCGTGGACGACCCGTTCTACGTCGATCGGTACAAGGCGAAGTTCTGGGCGATGCCCGGCATGGGGATCCAGGACGGCCTGAAGGTCGACCAGGAGCTGAAGGAGGGCGGTCCGATGCCGTTCGCCGGCTGCTCGATGTTCACCTTCACCACGACGCAGCGCCCGGAGTGCATCCTTCGTCTCGATCGCGAGGGCGGGATCATGATCGCCTGCGACTCCCTGCAGAACTGGACCGAACCGGACGAGCTGTTCGACGAGGAGACGGTTGGCAAGATGAAGGAGATGGGGTTCTTCACGCCGACGAGCCTCGGCCTCGCGTGGCTGCACGGCAGTCAACCGAAGCCGGAGGACTTCGTGCAGCTGAAGCAGGTGCGGTTCCGCCATGCGCTGTGCGGCCATGGGGCACCGGCGCACGATTCGATGGATGGCTTCCACGCCTCGTTCAATCGCTTCTTCCAGGTCTGACGGATGACGGGCGTCGCCGGAGCGACGGTCGGTGCCGGGGTCGACATCCTCGGGTACCGCATCGTGGAGCTGATCGGCGAGTCCGGACCGTGGGTGACCTGGCGCGCCGTCGCCGACGACGGCGTGCGTGTCACGATCAAGACGGCGCGCGCGCAGTACCCGCGCGCGCGCGACCTCGCCGAGCTGCGGCGTGAGTACGAGGTGCTGCGCAAGCTGGCGCTTCCCGGCATCGTGGCGGCGCGCGCGCTCGTGCCGCACGGCTCGGGCAACCTCGCGCTCGTCACGGAGTCGGTCGGGAAGCCGCTCTCTCAGCTCATGACGGAGCGTGCGCGCGAGCCGCTGCCGCTCGATCGCTTCTTTCCGCTCGTCATCCGCCTGACGCGCACGCTCGGCGCGCTGCACGAGCGTCACGTCGTGCACAAGGACGTGACGCCGCACAGCATCTACGTGGATCCCGAGACGTGGGAGCCGTACCTGACGAACTTCGGCCTCTGCTCCGAGCTCTCGCTCGAGCGGCAGAGCGCCAAGCTCTCGACGAAGCTCGAAGGCTCGCTCCCGTACATCTCGCCGGAACAGACCGGACGCACGAGCCGCGACGTCGACTGGCGCTCGGACTACTACTCGCTGGGCGTGACGTGCTTCGAGCTGATCACGGGCACGCTGCCGTTCGAGGCGAAGGACGCGCTCGAGTGGGCGCACCGGCACATCAGCCAGCCGCCTCCGCTGGCGAGCGACCGTCGCAGCGATGTGCCCGTCGCGCTCGCGCTGGTGCTGGAGAAGCTGATGGCAAAGAGCGCCGAGCAGCGCTACCAGAGCACGTTCGGGCTGATCGCGGACCTCGAGCGCTGTCGCGCCGCGGCTCGATCGGGGGACGGCGCACATGCGTTCGCGCTCGGCGCCGACGACGTCTCGCGTCGCTTCCAGATGCCGCAGCGGCTGTACGGCCGCAAGCGGGAGGTCGAGCAGCTCGTCAGGCTGTTCGAGGAATCGGCGAAGGGCGCGACGGTGTTCGCGCTGGTCTCGGGATACTCGGGCGTCGGCAAGTCGGCGCTCGTCGCCGAGATGGGACGCGCCATCGTGCAGCGGCGCGGATATCTGGCCGAAGGCAAGTTCGATCAGTTCCAGCAGGCCGCCGCGTACGGCGCGATCGCCTCGGCGTTCCGCGGCCTGGTCGACCAGCTCCTCGGTGAGCCGCCAGCGCATCTGGCCGCGTGGCGCGCCGCGCTGCAGCAGGGGTTGGGCGCCAACGCGGGGCTCGTCACGGCGCTGGTGCCCGAGCTCGCGCTGGTGATCGGCGAGGTACCGCCGGTGCCCGAGCTTCCTCCGGCCGAGGCGCAGACTCGGTTCCAGCTCACCGTCGCGAGCCTGGTGAAGGTGTTCGCGACGGCGGAGCATCCGCTCGTGCTGTTCATGGACGACCTGCAGTGGAGCGACGTGCCCACGCTTCATCTGCTGTCGCGACTGGCCACGGCGCGCGACGTGGGGCATCTGCTGATCATCGGAGCCTACCGCGACAATGCGGTGGACGCGACCCATCCGCTCACGGTGACGCTCGACCAGCTGCGGAAAGTGCGCGACCTGGCGGAGCTGTCGCTGCAGCCGCTCGCCGCGCCCGCCGTGGATCAGCTCGTGGCCGACACGCTGCGCGTCGAGCCGACGCGCGCCGAGCCCCTCGCGCGCCTGGTGTTCGAGAAGGCGCAGGGCAATCCGTTCTTCGTCCGCGAGCTCCTCCGCACGCTGCACGAGGACGGCGCCATCGTCTTCGATCCCGACGCCGGCCGGTGGCGATGGGACGACGTCGCCGTCGCGGCCGCCGGCGTGGGGGAGAACGTCGTCGACTTCCTCGTCGGCTCGCTGCGTCGGCTGCCCGCCGAGACGCAGGAGGTGCTGCAGCTCGCGGCGTGCATCGGCGGCACGTTCGACCTCGGCACGCTGGCGTTGATCGCGGAACGCACGCCGGCCGAGACGGCCGAGGCGTTGCAGGCAGCGCTGCAGCGCCAGGCGATCGTGCCGCTCACCGAGAGCTACCGGCTGGTGGCACACGGCGCCGCCGAGGATGGCGGCTCCGGCGGCGACGCATCGCGCACGACGTATCGGTTCCAGCACGACCGCGTGCAGCAGGCGGCCTACGCCCTCATCGGCGAAGAGCGCCGGCAGGCCGTGCACCGCTCCATCGGTCGCCTGATGCTGAAGCACGCCGACGTCGCCGAGCGCGAGACGCGGCTGATCGACATCGTGTCGCACCTGAACCAGGGTCGCGCGCTGATCGAGGACGACGCCGAGCGATGGGAGCTCGTGCGACTCGACGTCGACGCCGGCCGCATGGCGGTGCGCTCCGCCGCGTACGACTCGGGACTCGGCTTCCTGCGGATCGCGCTCGAGCTCGCGGGCCCCGACGCATGGGAGACCGATCACGCTCTGATGATGGAGCTCGGCACGGAGATCCAGCGCTGTGCCTATCAGGTGGCCGACTATGCGGACGCCGATGCGTGGACCGAGAGGCTGCTCACCCGAGCGGAGACGCCGCTCGCCAAGGCGGAGGTGCTCAGCGACCGCGTACGCCAGTACGCCACGATGGGGCGCATGCGCGAGTCGATCGACGCCGCCCTCGCCGGCCTCGCCGTGCTCGGGGTGGAGATCCCCGCCGCGCCGACGCGCGACGACGTGCAGCGCGAGCTCGAGGCCGTACACGCTGCGCTCGGGGACCGCAGCATCGAGTCGCTGATCGACGCCCCGGAGATCGACGATCCCGCAGCGCGGATCGCGGTTCGATTGATCATGGAAGTGTTCGCCGCCTCGTTCCTCTCCGGCGCGGGAGAGATCTTCCCCTTCCTGATCCTGCGCAACGTCACGCTGTCGCTGCGCTACGGCAACAGCCCCGAAGCGGCGTTTGCCTACGCCGCGTTCGGCATGCTGCTGTGTGGCTCGCTGGATGCACCCGCCGCCGGGGAGCGGTGGGGGCGCCTCGCCGTGGCGATGAACGAGAAGCTCGACGACCTGCCGCTCAGGTCACGCATCATCTACGTGTACGCGATGTTCATCAGTCACTGGAACCACCACTGGTCGAGCATGACGCCGTGGTTCCTGCGGGGCATCGAGGCGGGATATCAGTCGGGCGACATGCTGTACCTCGCCTACAGCGCGCAGGACTGCATCCTGTGGGATCCGACGATCGATCTGGCCACTCAGTCGCGCGAGACGCGGAAGTACCTCGCGATCGTGAAGGACTGCGAGTATCAGGACTCGTACGACTCCGGCACGCTGTCCCTGCGGATGCAGCTCAACTTCCAGGGGCTGACGGACGGCGAGTATTCGATGAACGACGCGTCGTTCGACGAGGAGCGCTGCCTCGCGGGGATGCGCCAGCGGCAGTTCATGACGGGAGTCGCGAACTACCACATCTACAAGGCCGAGATTCATCTCCTGTTCGGCGACTTCGCCGGCGCGCTGCCGCACGTGGAGGTGATGGACCGCATGATCGCTTCGGCGATGTCGTTGCCGCAGCTCGTGCGCTACCGGATCGTGGCGTTCCTCGTGCGCGCGGCGCTGCTGGAGCGGCTGCCGGTCGATGAGCGCGTGGCCGAGCGTGCACGACTCGAGGCACACCTCGCGCAGATGGCGGCGTGGTCTCCCAACTGCCCGGAGAACTTCGAGCACCTCCGCCTCACGATGGAAGGCGAGCTGGCTCGGCTGGACGACCGGGCCACCGAGGCGCTCGCCTTCTACGAGCAGGCCATCGCGGCCGCGCACGCGAGTGGATTCCGGCGCGACGAGGCGGTGGCCAACGAGCTGGCGGCGCGGCTCCTCACCACGCTCGGCGCGCCGCGCGCGGCCGAGGGATACCTGCGTGCCGCGCGCCATCTGTACGAGCAGTGGGGCGCGGCGCGAAAGGTGGCGCAGCTCGACCGGGCACATCCCGAGCTCTCGGCCGCCGCGCGCATCGCGCCGCGGACGACCGGCTCACACGGCGCGATCTCGATGGACACCACCGCGCTCGACATGGGCTCGGTGATCAAGGCCTCGCAGACGATCTCGGGCGAGATGGTGGTGGAGCAACTGCTGCGCACCACGCTGCAGATCCTGCTCGAGAACGCGGGGGCGACGATCGGCTACTTCGTCGTGCGCGAGGGGGACGCGCTCGTGCTGCGCTCGCAGGCGGGCACCGTCGAGGCAGGCGTGACGCGTTCGCTGCCGATTCCGCTCACCGCGGAGGGAGACCAGGTGCTCCCGCTGTCGATCGTGAATCACGTCCTCCGTACCGGCGCGCCGCTGGTGCTCGCCGACGGCGCCAGTGCCGGTCGGTTCGCGAGCGATCCGTACGTGCGCGCACGCCGGCCCAAATCGGTGATCTGCGTTCCGATCGAGCGAGCTCGCCGGTTCAGCGGCGCGATCTACATGGAGAACGACCTCATCACCGGCGCCTTCACCGAGGATCGCGTCGAGGTGATCAAGCTGCTGGCCGCGCAGGCGGCGATCTCGGTGGAGAACGCGCGGCTGTACGAGGATCAGCTCCGGCTCACCGCGGCGCAGGGACGATTCGTTCCCGGCCAGTTCCTCGAGCACCTCGGCCATCGCGACATCGCGGAAGTGGGGCTCGGCGAGTTCGTGGCACGCGAGATGAGCGTGATGTTCGCCGACCTGCGCGGCTTCACGCCGCTCGCCGAGCGCCTCGCACCGCGCGAGGTGATCGATCTGCTCAACCGGTACTTCAGCCGCATCGGGGTCCCCGTGGCGGAGGCGGGCGGCTTCGTGGACTCGTACAACGGCGACGAGATCATGGCGCTGTTCCCATTGCCGGCGGAACGTGCCGTGCGGGCGGGTGTCGCGATGGCCACGGCGCTGGTGGAGTTCAACCGCGAATCGCAGCGCGATGGCGGGCCCGCGCTCGCGATGGGGATGGGGGTGAACAGCGGCCCTCTCGTGCTCGGCACCGTCGGGAGCGCCGACCGGCTCAAGTGCGGCGTCGTCGGCGACACGGTGAACACGGCATCGCGCATCGAGCAGCTCACGAAGCGCTACGGCGCGCGGTTCCTCATCGGCGAGGAGACCCAGCGCCGACTCGGCGGCGATGCGTCGTTCACGCTGCGCGCCGTGGATCGTGTAGCAGCCAAGGGAAAGGCGCAGGCGATGACGCTCTACGAGGTGCTCGACGCCGAGGAGCCGGCGCGCCGCGCGGCCAAGGAGTCGACACTCGCCCTGCTCGACGAAGCGCGCGACCTATACACCCACGCCCGCTTCGCCGAGGCCGGACGCGTGATCGCCAGCGCGCGCGCGATCGATCCGCACGACGCAGCGCTCGACGTCCTCGCGGCGCGGTGCGGCCGCTACGAGCTCGACCCTCCGCCTGCGGACTGGCAGGGGGTCGAGGCGCTCGATTCCAAGTAGCTCGCCGCTGTCATCCCGAGCGCAGTCGAGGGATCTGCACTTCCCGTAGTCCTCCCGAGCGAAGCCGAGGGAGCACTTCAGCGCTCAGCGGCCGCGCGCGGCCGGCTGGCTCGGGGGAGCAGGAACGGCTGCCATCGAAGTCACCGCGGTGGATGTCTTCCCGCTGGTCGGGTTGCGCACCGCCGACGACTGCTTGGCGTAGCCGTACACTTCCTCCTGCGCCGCGACGATGCCCTTCACCTCGTCGCGCCGTCCCTCCCAGAACTTCTTCGCCTCGCGCAGCACCTTCACGGGATCCGCGTCGCGATGCTCGGCCATGTCCGCCTGCCAGCGCGCGGCGATCAGGTCCTGCGTCATCAGCTCGAACGCCCACTTCGCGTCGTGCTCGTCGAAGAAGAGGAACTCGCTCGGATGGTTCGCACACAGGATCGGCGTCACCGCCTTGCCCGTCCCGACGCGAAGCTGAAGCACCGAGAACAGCGACGGCGTGCGCTTCACCTGCTTCGGGAATGCCGAGCGGAGCCACGCGTGCGCCGGACTTCCATAGGCGACGACCGGCTGCGTGCTCGTCCTGGATTGGTCGAGCAGCGCCGACAGCATCGCTCGGCCGTAGGGCACGAAGTACGGCTCGACTTCGTTGATCACGGTCGCGTCGCTGCCGGGGCCCGCCAGCGGCACGGCGTCGCAGATCCGCTCGAGCGCCGTCACGTGCTCGATGTCGTAGCCGTTGGAGCCGAGCAGGCTCTCCCACCGGCGATTGGTCGGTGAGTAGAGGTAGTCGGCGAAGGTGCGCGCCTCGTACGGCGGATAGTGCAGCAGCTGGACCGACCGTGTCTTCAGCATGCACAGTCCCACGGGAAGCCAGAAGAACAGCTTCCCCTTCTCGATCGTGGATCGGTGCGCCTGATACGCGGCGAAGCCGAGCCGCGCGGCGGCGATGAACGCGGGGACCTGCCTCGCGTAGCCGCGCACGCTCCCGAACTCGGCCGACATCTTCACGCTCAGCGTGTCACCTGGACTGGAGAAGACATCGGTCCACGCACCGAGCAGGCCGTCGCGGTACATCGTCTGGTTGAGCCCATGCGCGATCCAGTCGGTGAGCTCCGTCCCGGTGCTGCTGTCCCAGGCGAACAGGTCGGCCATCTCGTCCCAGGGGCCCAGCTTGAACTGGATGGTCGTCGTCATCGTCGTGCTCCGTGCGGGTGGATGGCGCCCGCGAAGCTACGGCCTCCGGCTCCTCGGCGTAACGGCTCGTGTCGCATTGCGCCCGGAGGCGCGCGCCGGTTCATTCCCGCGACCGGAGGAGAACGATGACTCGGCGTCTCGGGGTCGTGATGGACCCCATCTCGGCGATCTCGCCGCAGAAGGACAGCACGCTCGCCATGCTCGCCGAGGGCGCGCGGCGCGGCTGGGCGCTGGAGTACGTGGAGCTGGGCGACTTGCGACTGCGCGATGGACGCCCCGAGGCCTCCGCCCGGCCGCTCCAGGTGCGCGACGATCCAGGTGATTGGTTCGCCCTCGGCGCGGCGCGCGTCGTGTCGCTCGACGAGCTGGATCTCGTCCTCATGCGCAAGGACCCGCCGGTGGATCTCGAGTTCATCACGTCGACGTGGATCCTCGAGGCGGCCGAGCGTGGAGGCACGCTGGTGTCCAACCGTCCGCAGTCGCTGCGCGACGCGAACGAGAAGTTGAGCGCGACCTGGTTCCCGCAGTGTGCACCGCCGAGCCTCGTGAGCCGCGACCGCGCGGCGCTGCGCGAGTTCATGCACGCCGAAGGGCGCGTCGTGCTCAAGCCGCTCGACGCGATGGCGGGTCGCTCCGTCTTCGTCACCGGCACCGGCGATCCCAACGCCAACGTCATCCTCGAGGAGATGACACGCCGCGGCGAGCGGATGGTGATCGCGCAGCGCTATCTGCCCGCGGTGATGGAGACGGGCGACAAGCGCATCCTGCTCGTGAACGGCGAGCCCGTGTCGGGCGCACTGGCGCGGAAGCCCGCCGCCGGCGATTTCCGCGCGAATCTCGCAGCGGGCGGACGCGGCGAGCCGGCCGAGCTCACGGAGCACGAGCGGTGGATCTGCGCCGAGATCGGACCGACGCTGCGGACGCGCGGACTGCACTTCGTCGGCATCGACGTGATCGACGGATGGCTCACCGAGATCAACGTCACCAGCCCCACCGGCATTCGTCAGATCGATCGGCACTTCGGGCTCAACGTCGCGGGGCTGATGTTCGACGCGTTGGAGCCGATGCTGAGACGTTGATCGGATGTCGTGGCGGTTGGCCTCTTGACGACGGAACGCGGAAAGGGCCGGATCGATCGGCAACAGCTTCACGCGGAGGGCGCGGAGGGTACCGCGAGCCCGCGGAGGACGGCTCTCCGGGTCGACTCGCTCGCACCCGCCCAGCATGTCTTTCCATCCACGACCTCAAAGTCTTTGATGGTCCGGCGGAGAGATCTCTGCGCCCCGGCTCCGCGCCTCCGCGGGCCGCGGCGAGCGTGGCTGGCTGAGGTGCACCGCTCCGCGGTCTCCGCGTGAAATCCCTGCACGACAAAGCCGATCGCGTGAGCACAGGACCGTTCGACTGCGGCGGCGAGATCTCTCTGCGCCGAGGATCCGGCCCCTTCCGCCAGATCGCCGTTCCAGATCCGCGTTCCGTCGTCGGGTTGAGTCTACACCCCGATCCTCTCCCGCAACGCCACGAACCGGGGATCGCTCCGCAGCGGCGCGTATGCCGGCCGCACGCCGATGAACACGATCTCGGGGTCGCGCGCGTCGGCCGCGCGCGCGAGGGCCTCGATGGCGAGGTCAGGCTCGTCGAGCGCAGCGTGCACCTGCGCCGCGAGGCAGGGCGACACGTGGCGCGTCGCGGCGGTGGACGTCAGCGCGCGGAGCAGCGTGCGCGCCTCGTCGCGGCGGCCGCTGCGCGCGTGCGTCTGCGCGAGGGCGGCGAGCATCTCCGGCGTCCCACCCGACTTGTCGATCGCCGTGCGTAGCGAGGCCTCGGCGCCGACCAGGTCGCCCGCGTCGCGCAGCGCGCCGCCGAGGAAGTAGTGCGTCATCACGAACCCCGAGTCGATCTCCATCGCACGACGGAGTGCGCGCACCGCGCCGCCAAGGTCGCCCGACAGGTGGTACACCGCACCGACGCTGGTGGCGACGACCATGGAGAGCGGATCGAGCGCGCGGGCGCGATCGATCGCGGCGCGCGCTTCGTCGAGCCGGCCCGTCGGCAGCAACAGGTTCAGCGCGCTCCACTGCCACGCCGTCGGATAGCGCGGGCTGAGGGCCTTCGCCCGCTGGAAGGCGTCCTCGGCGCCCGCCCAGTCCCAGTCGAACAGCGCGCGCACGGAGCCGAGTGTGGCGTACGCCTCACCCAGCGCCGGATGAATGGCCAGCGCGCGCTCGGCCGCGGCGCGTGCGCGCGGCATGACGGAGGCCGCCGGCTCCGCACCGTACACGCCGAGCATGAGCAGCGCGTCGGCGAGGCCGGCGAACGCGAGCGCGAACTCCGGATCCTCCCCGGTCGCCTCCTCGAAGAAGCGCGCTGCGGCGTGCAGATCGGTCTCCGTCCGCTTGTTGAGCGCGAACCGTCCACGGAGGTAGAGCTCGTACACGGCGCCGGCCACGTGGTCGCGCGTCGCCGTCGTCGACGCCTGAAGCAGGGTCACGGAGAGCGCGTCCGAGATGGCGCGCGCGATGTCGTCCTGGATCGCGAACGCGTCGTCGAACGAGCGGTCGATGCGGTCGGACCACATCTGGAATCCCGTGTGTGCGTCGACGAGCTGCGCGGAGACGCGCACGCGCTGTCCCGACAGGCGCACGCTGCCGTCGAGCACCGACGTGACGCCGAGCTGCTCGGCGATCGAGCGCACGTCCACGTTGCGGCCCTTGAAGGCGAACGACGAGCTGCGCGCCGCCACGCGGATCGTGCGCAGACGGCTGAGCGTCGTCATGACCTCTTCGGTGATGCCGTCGGACAGGTAATCGTTCTGCGGATCGCCGCTCAGATTGGTGAACGGCAGTACGGCGACCGACGGCATGCCGGCATCGCTGATCGTCGGCGCCCGGCGCAACCCCGACTGCGTGCGCGCCGTCGCGGTCGCGCTCGTCGGCACGGGCGTGGCCGTCCCGCTGAGCATTCGCGCCAGTGCACCGGCCGTCGCCGGACGGTCGTCGGGCTCGAAGGCAAGAGCGGCGGCCACCGCGTCGTCGACGTGCGCCGGCACCTCGGGCCAGTACGACGAGACGCGCGGCGCCGTCTCCGTGAACCGGCGCGCGATCAGCGCACGCGCGCTCGGCGAGGAGAATGGACCGCACCCGCAGAGCATCTCGAACACCACCGTCCCCAGCGCGTATACGTCGCTGCGCCGATCGATCTCGTCCGTCCCGACGGCCTGCTCCGGGCTCATGTAGGCGGGAGTGCCGAGGACGAATCCCTGCGATGTGACGTTCGTGTCGTTGACGGCGCGCGTCACCGCCCGGGCGATCCCGAAGTCGGCGACCATGGCGTGGCCGCTCAGCAGGAGGATGTTCTCGGGCTTGATGTCCCGGTGGATGATCCCCGCCGCGTGCGCGTAGTCGAGCGCGTCCGCGACCTCACCCGTCAGCGCGACGGCCTCGTGCAGGGGGATGCGCCTGTCCCGGTCGAGCCGTCCGCGCAGCGACTCGCCCTCGACGAACGGCATCACGTAGAACGGCGTCGAGCCGATGCTCCCCGAGTCGAGCAGGGGCACGATGTTGGGATGGGTCAGTCGCGCGGCGACGTGGATCTCGCGCACGAACCTCGTCGCCCCGTCCGTGCCCGTGAGCTCCCCGCGGAGGAGCTTGATCGCCACGGGTCGCTCGTGCTTCGTGTCCAGCGCGAGATACACCGTCGCGGCTCCACCGCTGCCGAGCAGCCGCTCGATGCGGTACGTCGGGGCGAGCGCATCGCGAACGAACGCGAGGGAGGAGGATGTCTCGGGCAAGGCGGCGGCGCGCAAGCCTGGCGTTCTGGCGCGGATGCGTGGTGCGAACCCGTCTAGTATACCGCCGTGGCCGCCCGAGGGTAGCCGCGATTCGCGAACTCGGCGCCCGGTCGTAAGTTCGGACATGCCCGACCTCGTTCCCGACGACGATCCCTTCATCCGCAGCCTGCGGGACGCCGGCATCCGGCCGCCGCCGCGCCTGCGTCGATCGAAGACGGGCCGCCCGCCGCGGCCGCCGCGGTTCGCCATCGGCGCGGCGATCGTCCTGTTCGTGCTCGTGATCGTCCTGCCGGGCCTCACCGGCCGGCTCGCCGACTGGCTCTGGTTCACGGAGATCGGCTACGAGCGCGTCTTCTTCACGAAGATCGCCGCGCAGTGGAGCATCGGCTTGGTGAGTGGCGCGATCGCGTTCGCGGTGCTCTACGGCAATGCGCGCTACGCACTGCGCGGCCTCGTCGTGGGCGAGGCGCGCGTGCGCGAGCCCATCACCGACATCACCGCGATGGCCACCGCGGTCGGCGCGCACGCCGCGCGCCTGATGCGTGTGCTGGCGCTGCCGTGGACCGCGCTCATCGCCTTCGTCGTCGCGCTCTCGATGGCGTCGCAGTGGAACACGGCGCTGCTGGCGATGAACCGCACGCCATTCGGAACGACGGATCCCATCTTCGGGCGCGAGATCGGATACTACGTGTTCGTGCTGCCGGCCATCGAGGCCGTCGTCGGGTTCGCGTTCTCGCTCGTGCTCCTGTCGCTGCTGCTCGTCGCGATCCCGATCCACTTCGCGCGCTCCGAAGCGGGGCACGATGGGGAAGTGCTCGTCATCCCCGCGCAGGCCCGCCAGCATCTCGCGGTGCTCGCCGCGCTCGCGCTGCTCGTGCTCGCGGTGCGCACGGAGCTGGTGAGCCTGCCCGGCCTCCTGTTCGGCGAGCACCTCCCCCTCTCCGGCGCGAACTACATCGACCTCCACGTGCGCATTCCGGCGCTGCACGTGCTGGCCATCGCCGCGCTCGTCGGAGCGGGGCTCATCGCCTGGAGCGGCGTGCGTGGACGGATGGCGTACGTCGCGGCGCGCGTCGTCGTCGCGTACGTGGCGCTCGTCGTGCTCTCGGTGCTCGTGCCGGCGGCGTACCAGCGGCTCGTCGTCCAGGCCAACGAGCTGTCGTACGAGACGCCGCAGATCGCGCATCACATCCAGGCCACGCGCGACGCGTGGGGGATCGCCACGGTCCAGCTCCACGAGCTCGGCACCGCGACCGACCTGACGCCGGCGACGATCGCCGCCAACCGCGCGACGATCGACAACGTGCGACTCTGGGATCGCGAGCCGCTGCTCCAGACGTTCGGGCAGCTCCAGTCGATCCGCACGTACTACGATTTCGTCTCGGTCGACGACGACCGCTATCGCATCGGCGGACAGGTGCGGCAGGTGATGCTCTCCGCGCGCGAGCTGGACACCGACGCGCTGCCGACGAAGGGCTTCATCAACGAGCATCTGACCTACACGCACGGCATGGGCGTCACCCTCGGCCCGTCGAACGAGGTGACGGCCGAGGGATTGCCCGTCCTCTTCATCAAGGACCTGCCCCCCGCGTCGAGCATCCCGCTGCCGATCACGCGGCCGCAGATCTACTACGGCGAGCAGTCGAACGACTTCGTGCTCGCGCCGAGCGGCCAGCGCGAGTTCGACTACCCGGCCGGCGAGGGAGATGCCGCCGTCTACTCGACGTACGACGGCCGCGGCGGCGTGCCGGTGGCGTCGTTCGCGCGGCGGCTGCTCTACGCACTCAACTTCGGGTCGTTCAACATCCTCCTCTCGCGCGACGTCACGTCCCGCACGCGCATTCTCTATTACAGGAGCGTCGCCGAACGCGCGCAGCGTGCGCTTCCGTTCCTGAACTTCGACCGCGACCCGTACATGGTCGTCGCGAGCGACGGTCGACTGAAGTGGCTCATCGACGGCTACACGGCGACCGACCGGTACCCGTACTCGCAGCCGCTGTCGGACGGCACCGACTACATGCGCAACGCCGTGAAGGTCGTGATCGACGCCTACGACGGCGACGTCGCGGCGTACGTCGCCGCACCGGACGATCCGATCGTCCGCACGCTCGCGAAGATCTACCCCGGCCTGCTCCGCCCGCTCGCCGAGATGCCGGCGGACCTGCGCGCGCACATCCGGTATCCCGAGGATCTCTTCCGCGTGCAGACCGCGCTCTACGCCACGTACCACATGGCGAATCCGGAGACCTTCTACCACCGCGAGGATCAGTGGCAGGTGCCCGGCGCCGCGGCGATCAGCCAGTCGAGCGCGAGCGAGCGCGCGTCGGCCGGCGGCCGGATCGCGGGCGAGTCGTTCCTCCGCCACATGGTGATGCGCCTGCCCGGCGAGAGTGCGCCGGAGTTCATCCTCATGCGGCCATTCACCCCGCGGCAGAAGGACAACCTCGCCGCGTGGATGGTCGCGCGAAACGACGGCGCGAACTACGGCAAGCTCGCCGTGTACCGCTTCCCTCGGCAGAGCCTCGTGTTCGGCCCGAACCAGATCTCCAACCGGATCAATCAGGACACCGAGGTGTCGCGCCAGATCTCGCTGTGGGATCAACGCGGGTCGGAGGTGCTGCGCGGCGAGCTGCTCGTGATCCCCATCGAAGGCTCGCTGATCTACGTGCAGCCGCTGTACCTGCGCGCCCAGGGTGGGCGCATCCCGGAGCTGAAGCGCGTCGTCGTGGCGCAGGAGGGCCAGGTGGCGATGGCCGAGACGCTCGACGCCGCGCTTCGCGCGCTGTTCGGCGAGGCGCGTGCGGCCGCGACGCGCGAGACGGTCGCGACCGCGCCTCCTGCTGGGGCGGCGGCGCCCAGGCCGCCCACCGCCGACACGGCGACGGGCACGACGACGGCGGATCTCGCGCGCCGCGCGAACGAGCACTACGAGCGGGCGCGGGCGGCACAGCGCGCCGACGACTGGGCGACCTACGGCGAGGAGATGAAACGGTTGGGTGACGTGCTGCGCCAGCTCGGTGCGCAGCGGAGCGCTGCCCCGCGGTAGCGCGGCCACGACCGTGCCGTGGTACTAAGCGAACGAGGCGCTCGCGGCCTCCAACCGAGACTCACCACTCGGGAGCGTCCCATGAAGAAGCTCGTGCCGGCCGTCGTCGGAGTCCTGCTGCTCGCGTCCACCGCCGCGTACTCGGCGTTCGGTGGGTGGGCCGTGGTGAAAGTCTCGAAGATCCCGGACGCGTGGGTGGCCGGAAAGCCGCTGCAGCTCTCCTGGCAGGTTCGGCAGCACGGAGTCAGGCCGATGGGTCCCGAGGACCAGCTGCATCCCACATTGGAGGCGCGATCGGGCTCGCGCGTCGTGCAGGGCACGGCGGCGGCGTACGTCGAGGAGGGGTGGACGGGCTTCCGCGGCACGATCGTCTTCCCGACGACGGGCGACTGGCAGGTCACGATCAATAGCGGTTTCGGCGGCGCGCGCGCCGTACTGGTGCCCTGGCGCGTCGTGGATTCGGTGCGCACGATCCGCGGCACGGTCGAGGAGCACCTCGCGACCCTGGGCATCCCGCGCTTCAGCGAGGTCGAGCGTGGGCGGAGGCTGTTCGCGGCGCAGGGGTGCGTGACCTGCCACGTACACCGCGACGTGGACGTCACTGGACAGATGAGTACCGTGGGCCCGGAGCTCACCGACCGGCGCCTCCCCGCCGACTACCTCGCGAAGTTCCTCGCGAACCCATCAATCAAGCCGCAGACCGCCGGCAAGCCCCAGATGCCGAACCTCGAGCTGCGGGAGAAGGAGATCGTCCCGCTGATCGCGTTTCTCACCGCCGAACGGCACGCCGCAGCCAGGTAGCCCGCGCCTGGTTCGACAATCGGCGTCTCCGTACACAGATTCAGGCCGAGCTCTCAAAGAGGCACGGCCGTCATGAGAACGGAGACACAGGCGCTTCCCAACACTCGCAAGCCGCGCGACGACGAGATCGACGTACACGGACTCACGCACGCCGGCCGGATACGCAAGGAGAACCAGGACCACTTCCTCCTCGCAACGGTCCACAAGCGGGTCGACGTCATCGCGACGAATCTGGGACGGCAGGAGCAGCTTCCCACGGGCGAGCAGCGCGTGGCGTTCCTCGCGATGGTGGCCGACGGCGTCGGTGGTTCGGAGGGTGGCGCCGAGGCGAGCGCCACGGCGCTCGAGTCGGTGATGCAGTACGTGAACGACAGCATGTCGTGCCTGTTCGACCGTAACGTCGCCGAGTCGACGTTCACGGACATGCTCCAACGCTGCGCGCTGCGCTCACACGAGGAGATCCTCGCGCGCGCGAAGGCGAACGAGCAGCACCGCTCGATGGCGACGACGCTCACGCTGTTCATGGGTGTGTGGCCGGCCTACTACCTCGTGCAGCTCGGCGACTCGCGCTACTACCTGTGGCGCGAGGGGCGGTTGACGCAGATCACGCGCGACCAGACGCTGGCGAACGACCTCGTGGACCAGGGAATCCTGTCGCGCGCGCAGGCGCCGCACACGCAGTTCGCGCACGTGCTCTCGAGCGCGCTCGGCGCGGACACGGCGGAGCCGGTGGTGACGCGGCTCCGCGCCGAGTGGGAGAACGTGCACCTGTTGTGCAGCGACGGGCTGACGAAGCACGTGAGCGACGAGCGGATCGCCGAGCGGCTGGCGAACATGACGAGCTCGAAACAGGTGTGCGAGCAGCTGCTGGCCGACGCGCTCGAGGATGGCGGGACGGACAACATCACGATCATCGTGGCGCAGGGGGTACCGAAGGACGTCGGGTGAGAAATTGACCGCGGTCGCGGGCCGAGCCTGCCCCTGGTAGAATCCGTCATATGCCCACCCAGTCCGTGCCGCCCGCCGCCCGGCGTGCGAGCTACACGCGCCACCTCGACCGTCGGCCGGGCGCGGCGCCGGCGATCCCTGCGCCGCCCACGGCACACAGCTCGGAGACCGGCCGCACCTATCGCCTCGACCGGCTGATCGGAAAGGGCGGGTTCGGCGAGGTCTATCTCGCCACGCCGTCTCCCGCGCAGGGTTTCCCCGACAAGGTCTGCATCAAGATCAGCGACCGACTCTCCGGGTGGCTCCGCGAGGCGTACTTCGCCGAGCTGCTCGCTCGCGAGCCGCGCGCGCTCCGCGTCTACGACCGCTTCGCCGACGCGAGCAGCGGTGCGATGCGCTACTACCTCGCCATGGAGTACGCGGAGCACGGTGACCTCGGGAGCTGGCTGGAGAAGGTGGGCGCGCAGTCCGAGCGGTTCGTCCGGCGCGAGCTCGCGGCCATCGCAGGAGCACTGGATGCATTGCATCGAGGGCATGCCATGCACCGCGACCTCACGCCGTTCAACGTGTTCGTGTGCACGGGCAACCAGCTCAAGCTGGGCGACTTCGGCATCGCCACGCACCAGCTCAACCCGCGTGGCGTCACGGCGGACGCGTTCAATCTCTTCCACGTGCCGAACGAGATCGCGTGGGGCCGCGTGCGCCGCTGGCAGAAGCGCGACGACGTGTACCAGATCGGCCTCCTCGCGGCGATGCTGCTCCGCGGCGACACCACGACGGTGATGCGGAGCAAGGACGTGCGCACGCTCCCGTGCAGCGATCATTTCAAGGAAGTGATCCACTGCTGCCTCGGCTCGCGCGGCAAGCGCTACGAGTCGGCGCGCGAGTTGATCGCCGCGCTGCGCAAGCCACCGAGGGAGCCGAGCCTCGGCCGCACCGACAGTCTGAAGGGGAAGCGCGTGTCGTTCACCGGCTTCCTCGTGCGTCCCCGCGCCGACGCGATCGCCGCGGCGAGGAAGGCGGGCGCGCTCGTGCAGTCCAAGCCGGGTCCGTCGACGGACATCCTCGTGCGCGGGCGCCCGAACGCGCAGCAGATCGCCGGCAAGGACGGCGGCTCGAAGCTGATCGAGGTGCGACGGCTCGCCGCACAGGGGATCAAGGTGACCGTGATCGGCGAAAGACAGTTCTGGAAGCTTGCCGCCGCGAAAAAGTGAGTTGGTTGGTTGGATAGCTGGCTAGTTGGTCGGTGAACTAGTGAACTGAACGGGCCCTGGCTACAACCAGCGTGAAGATCCCTCAGCGGGGCTTCCACGCCGGTTGTGACCAGGGCCGTCAACTCACCAATCAACCGACCAGCCAACCAACGATCCAACTCACCAACTCACCCCTCAAAGTCCCCTCACCTCCCCCGCCGCCTCGAGCGCCACTCCGATGTCTCTCGACAGCGCCCGTGCTTCCTGCGTCGCGCTCGACACGTCGGCCAGGCCGGCCTCGAGCCCTGACGCACGCAGCTTGAGCAGGTCGAGTCGGAGGTTCCCCAGCGCGAGCACCGCCTGCTCGACCTGGTGCGCGAGCGTGACGCGCTGTCGCGCGAGGTGCTCGAGCGACACACGCTGCCGGCGCAGGAGCGCGATCTCACGCAGCTCCTCGGTCGAGCTGTCGGTGCGCTCCGCCTGGGCGATGCGGGTCGCGACTGCTGATGCCGCCGCCGGATCGTAATCGGTGTCGAGCCGCTGGAGCGTCGTCGCCAGATGTGCCACGCGCTCCACCAGTGCGTTCACCGTCGGCACGACGTCGGGGAGCAGCTCGCGATCGGCCTTCGACAGCTTCTTCACGACGTCGAGGATCGCCGCGCGCTCCTCGGCGGCGCGGCGGATCGCCGCGCCGTGCGCGCTCTCCAGCACGGCGCGCGTCGCGATCTTGCGGAGCTGGCGGCTCGTCGGCAGCGGCGCCGCGGCGAACACGCGCCACGAACGTCGAGAGAACAGGACACGGCGCAGCCGCAGGCCGGCCAGGCGCAGCGATGCGCCCCGACGCGCCAGCGTGACGGTCATGACGATCGGCACGAGCGGGCCCACGATGAGCGGCGGCGCCTCGGCGACACCGAAACCGAAGCTGATCATGCCGAGCGTCCACGCGCCGGCCGTGTACAACGTATATCGTCGGAACGTTTTCACCCGGTCGAGCAGGTTCACGCGACCCGCCCAGAGCCGGAGGTCTTCCCGCTGCTCCGCGGTGAGCGACGCGAGATGGGGCGGCTCGAGCACGAGACCATTCGCCGACACGACCGGCATCGCCGTCGCGCCGCCGTCCCCTTGGGCGATGCGCGACCGGGGCACGGGCGACGCCGAGTCCCGCTTGTTGCGCGGCACCGGCGACGGATAGCGCACCGGCTCGCGCTCGCTCCGCCACGACGGCGCCTCGCTCCCCTGCAGCAACGCGTCCCTGAACGCCGACGCCGTCGGCCACCGGTCCTCGGGCGCCTTCTTCAGCGCGCGCTCGATCGCGTCGCACATCGCCTTCGGCGCCTCGGGTCGCAGCTCCGCGATCGGACGCGGTCGCTCGCTGACGTGCTTGAGCAGCAGCGCCATCGAGTTCCCCGCCGTGAACGGTGGCCGCCCCGTCAGCATCTGGTAGCCGAGCACGCCGAGCGAATAGAGGTCGCTGCGGCCGTCGAGATCGCGCTCACCCACCGCCTGCTCGGGGGACATGTACGTCGGAGTGCCGAGTGCGGCGCCGGTGAGGGTGAGTCGCGTGCTCCCCTCGATCGCGCGGGCGATGCCGAAGTCGGTCACGATCGCGCGGCCGCTCTCGGCGTCGAGCAGGATGTTGTCCGGCTTCACGTCGCGATGGATGACGCCGCGCAGATGCGCGTACGCGAGTGCGTCGGCGGTCTCGCAGAGGAGTCGCCGCACCTCGTCCACCGGCCGCCGCGGCTGATGCTCGAGCAGCTGCGCGACGTTGCCGCCGTCGACGAGCGCCATCACGAAGTACGCGATGCCGTCGCGCTCGCCGACGTCGTAGATGGGGACGATGTGGGCGTGGGCGAGCTGGGCCGAGGTCTGCGCCTCGCGGGTGAAGCGCGTGCCGAGCGCCGGGTCGAGCGCCAGCTCGGGCGGGAGGACCTTGATCGCCACGTGCCGCTCGAGCCTGAGGTCGCGGGCGCGGTAGACGACGGCCATGCCTCCCCGCCCGATCTCGTCCTCGATCTGGTACTGCTGGCGCAACGCGGCGGCGACGCGGTCGCGCAGGGAGTCGGGGGGAATGGCGGTCATGGATGGGGATACGCGGGGATGGGGGCGTTCGTTTCCAGTGGGTCAGGAGGTCTGGGGGGGTCTGAGACGACTGATGCAGGCTGCGCGAGCGGCGGATGCGAGTAACCGGCCCCCTGCCCCCCAGACCCCGGGGCCCCCCGTTACAGCTGTGTCCGCAAGATCGTCTCCGAGAGTAGGCCACCCTCAGAGACATCATATAGATGCGCGTTCTGATCACCGGCGGCGCCGGATTTGTCGGCTCCCATCTCGCGGATGCTTGTCTGCTTCGCGGTGACGAGGTCTACGTCCTCGACGACCTCTCCACCGGCAGCATCGACAACATCGAGTACCTCAAGCGGCACCCGTACTTCCACTACACGATCGGGCGCGTCCAAAACGCCTCGGTGACCGCCGAGCTCGTGGACCGTGTGGACATGGTCTACCACCTCGCCGCCGAAGTCGGCGTGCGCCGCGTCATCGACAGCCCGATCAGCACGATCGAGAACAACGTCCAGGCCACCGAGGTGGTCTTCGGCGCCGCGGCGAAGAAGGGGAAGCGGGTGCTGTTCACCTCGACCTCCGAGGTCTACGGGCTGAGCACCGACCTTCCCTACCGCGAGGAGGGCAACATCGTCATGGGCGCGGCGTCCAAGGGACGCTGGAGCTACGCCTGCTCCAAGGCCCTCGACGAGTTCCTCGCCCTCGCCTACTACAACGAGCGGCAGCTCCCCGTCACGGTCGTCCGCCTGTTCAACACGGTCGGCCCGCGACAGACGGGACACTATGGTATGGTCGTGCCCTCGCTGGTGCAGCAGGCGATGACCGGCAAGCCGATGACCGTGTACGGCGACGGCTCCCAGTCGCGCTGCTTCGGCTTCGTGAAGGACGTCGTCCGAGCCCTCGTCGCGCTCATGGAGCGTCCCGAGGCGGCGGGCGAGATCTACAACATCGGTGCGTCGACGGAGATCTCGATCCTCGACCTCGCCAAGCGCGTGAAGGAGATCGCGAAGTCCACCTCGCCGATCGTCCTCGTGCCCTATGCCGACGCGTACGACGCGGGCTATCAGGACATGCCGAGGCGCATTCCCGATACGACGAAGCTGCGCAGCCTGGTCGGCTTCGCCCCCGCGACGGACATCGACGAGATCATCGACTCCGTGATGAAGTCCTTTCTGGCGCGCCAGGAGCGGTCGGCCCAGCGTACGCCGATCTCGCTGCGCACCCCGGTCCGGGTGGCCTGATGGAGACGACGCTCGCGTCCCGGGTCGAGCCGATGCTCGGCCAGGGCTTCGCGGCCGTGGCGTCGCTCTGGCTCGTGACGTCGGCCTGGGTGGTGGCCGACCGCGTACGGCACGACCGCCAGCGGAGTCGCCTGCGCTCGATCGAGCGGGCGCTGTCGGACCCCACGCTGGCGGCGCTTCAGCCGCTCGAGCGCGCGGCCACGGTGCGCGAGATGGTGACGCGCCTGCCCACGCTCGTCGTCTACCGCATGACGGGGAACGTCGACCTCGCGCCCTGGGTGCGTGAGTGCTGCGCGGCAAATGC
The DNA here is from genome assembly GCA_003223455.1 of Gemmatimonadota bacterium. Taxonomy (GTDB): domain Bacteria; phylum Gemmatimonadota; class Gemmatimonadetes; order Gemmatimonadales; family Gemmatimonadaceae; genus AG11. The sequence goes on from QHVE01000033.1 coordinate 41,526, forward strand.
GCTCGAGCAGATCGGGCTCCAGCGGATGCTGCGCGACGCGATGCCGCATCGCGGCACACGTCGGAAGTGGCGGCGCATCTCGGCGCTCCATGCGCTGGTGTACGCGCGCCCGGACTCGATTCATGCCCTGCTGCGCGTGGCGCTCGCCGACGCGGACGCGGACGTCGCCAGCGCGGCGGCGTCGGTGCTGCTGCGGCTTGGTGATCGGCGCGCCGCCGAGATCCTCATCGGCGGCCTGCGCTCGGCACGACTTCCGGCGTCCCGCATCGCGGCGCGCCTCGCGCGCTTCACGATCCCGCTCGACGACCTGCTCCGGCCACTGCTCACCAGTCCGCGCGCCGAAGCGCGCTACTGGGCGGTGACGCTGCTGCGCAACCAGCACGACTACGACGGCCTCGCCGCCGCGATCGTCCCGCTGGTGGACGACGCGGACGCGCCGGTGCGCAAGGCGGCGCTGCTCACGCTCGCTTCGATGCAGTCGGCGGACGTGAGTCGGCTCGCCACCTGGCGGCTCACCGATCCCGCACCGTACGTCCGCAGCGCGGCGATCCATGCGCTCGC
>QHVE01000034.1:0-392 GCA_003223455.1 Gemmatimonadota bacterium
CGTCAGCGCCACGATCCGCAGCCACGGCATCGCCTCGCGCGGCACGCCGACGCCCCCGTGTCTTCGGGCGATGACCGGCAGTGCGACGGAGAGCGCGATCGCCGAGCCGAGCGTGAGCGCCGTCGCCCAGGGCATCGCGCCCACCTCGGCGATCCCGATCTTGTGCGTCAACGACGTCACCGTCCAGAAGAGCGTCGCCAGCAGCGCGATCCAGCTCGCGCGCGAGGTCGCGAACGCACGAATCGGCTCGAGCGACGAGCCGCCCTTGCGCAGGCCGACGAAGTAGAGGCCCAGCACCACGAGCATGATCCCGATCATCGCCGGCCCGCTTGGCTGCTCGTGGAGGAAGATCGCGCCCCCCGCCATCGTCAGCAGCGGGATGAACCCCATGA
>QHVE01000034.1:520-66666 GCA_003223455.1 Gemmatimonadota bacterium
CCGCCCACGGCGCGGAACGCCACCGTCGACACGACCACGCCCGCCAGACCGACCGCCCGCTTGAGCAGGAGGCTGGTTCCAGCCGACGCGATGGCCGCGATCAGCGCGAGCACGATCCACATTGACGAGAAAGGAACGGGACGGCCGGCGGCGGTCTATCGGCTCAGCAGAGAATCGACGATCCGCTCGTACGTCTCCGCCGCGGCGTGGAGCTCGGCGATCGCGACGTGCTCGTCGTCATGGTGCGCCACGTGGATCGAGCCGGGTCCGAAGAGAAATGGTTGTCCCCACGCCGGCAGCGCGGGGATGTCGGTGGCGAAGGCGACCACCGTCGTCGGCAATCCTTCCAGCACGCCGAGCCGCATCGCCGGAATCTCGATGCTGCGCTCGAGATTCGCCCGACCAGCCACCCAGCGCTCCAGCAGCATCCAGACGTCGTCGGCTGGCCCGACGATGCGCGCCATCAGTCGCGCCTCGGCGCTCGGCGCCACGACGTTGTCCGCCACTCCGCCCGCGAGGCTGCCGATGTTCACCGTCGTCTCGCCGAGCAGCTCGTCGCGTGGCAGCTCGAGCGAGTCGAGCTCGGCGAGTAGGTGCACGAGCGCTCGCGTCGCCGAGCGACCGAGATGCGGATAGGCCGAGTGCGCCGCCTGCCCAACCGTTCGAAGGATCACGCGCATTGCGCCCTTCGTCCCTACCGCGAGCATGCTCTCCGTCGGCTCGCCACCGACGAGGGCGAGGCTGGGGAACGCATTGGCTCGCGCCCAGGCGTTGGCAGCATGCGCACCGTCGTGAGTCGTCTCCTCACCGACGACGAACAGCATCGCCACCGGGCGCCCGCGCGCGCGCAGGCGTTCCGCGGCGCAGAGCATCGCCGCCGCGATCCCCTTCGCGTCACACGAGCCGCGGCCCATGAGTCGCGTCTCGTCGCGACTCGGTGGGCGGTACGGGGGCACCGTGTCGAGGTGCGTCGAGAGCGTCACGTAGGGACCCTCGCCCGACGTCGCGAGCACGTCGATGCGTCCGTCCGTCACCGGGATCCGCGTGATCCGCCAGCCGCGCTCTTCCAGCTCATTGGCGAACATCGCCATCAACGCGCCCTCGCGCCCACTCGTCGAGTCGGTGGACATCAGCCAGGTCGCGATCTCTACCGGGTCGTTCGCCGGGAAAGGCATGGGGAGAATGTAACTGCCACAGCCGTACCGAGTACGACAGACGTAGCGAGTACACAGACCCAGTCCGCGGGCTCCCGGATTCGCTCGAGATCGCGACCGGCGGAGCATTCACTACCTCGGACTCACCACCTTCCGGGAGCACCCAACCGGTACTGCGTATCTGCTACGTCCGTCGTACCGAGTACTGCAGTGCCAGTTCACAGATATAGATTCAGGTCAGCCTGGCGAGCTATCGCCGCCAGTGGCTCCGTTCTCCACCGTCGCCAGACCGATGACCACGGCGGCACCGAGAGACAACTCGCAATGACCTCACTCGATTCGTTCGGCAGCCGCGCGGCGCTCGACGTCGCGGGCACATCGTACACGATCTACAGGCTCGACGCGCTCAGTGCGTCGTCCGGCGGGAACAGCGACCGACTCCCGTTCAGCCTCAAGATCCTCCTCGAGAACCTGCTCCGAAACGAGGACGGCGCGTTCGTGAAGCGCGTCGACGTGGAGACGATGGCCAACTGGGACGTGCGCGCGAAGAGGGAGAAGGAGATCGCCTTCCGCACCGCCCGAGTGCTGCTGCAGGACTTCACCGGCGTCCCCGCCGTCGTCGATCTCGCCGCGATGCGCGACGCGCTCTCCAGTCTCGGCGGCGACCCACAGCGCATCAACCCGCTGCAGCCCGTCGACCTCGTGATCGACCACTCCGTGCAGGTCGACGAGTACGGCACCGACGCCGCGTTCCTCATCAACACCGATCTCGAGTTCGAGCGCAACGTCGAGCGCTACGTGTTCCTCCGCTGGGGCCAGGACGCGTTCAAGAACTTCCGCGTCGTCCCGCCCGGCACGGGCATCTGCCACCAGGTCAATCTCGAGTACCTCGGCAAGACGGTGTTCGTGAATGCGGAGACCGGCGAGGCATACTGCGACTCGCTCGTCGGCACCGACTCGCACACCACGATGATCAACGGTCTGGGCGTGCTCGGTTGGGGCGTGGGTGGCATCGAGGCCGAGGCGGCGATGCTCGGCCAGCCCGTGTCGATGCTCATCCCCGAGGTCGTCGGGTTCAAGCTCTACGGAAAGCTCCCGCCCGGCGCGACGGCGACCGACCTCGTGCTCACCGTGACCGAGATGCTGCGCAAGAAGAAGGTCGTCGGGAAGTTCGTCGAGTTTTATGGGAGCGGGCTCAGTAGCCTGAGCCTCGCTGATCGCGCGACGATCGCCAACATGGCCCCCGAGTACGGCGCGACGATGGGCTTCTTCCCCGTCGATGCGGAGACGCTCAAGTACCTCCGCCTGTCCGGGCGCAGCGAGCAGCACGTCGCGCTCGTCGAGGCCTACACGAAGGCGCAGGGACTCTTCCGCACCGACGAGACGCCGGACCCGGTCTTCACCGACACGCTGGAGCTCGACCTCGCGTCGGTCGAGCCGAGCCTCGCCGGCCCGCGCCGTCCGCAGGACCGCGTACCGCTCAAGCTCGCGAAGCAGATGTATCAGGACGCGCTGAAGACCGACCTCGAGAAAGCAGGTACGCTCGCCGGCGCGGCGGTGGAGAAGAAGGCCACGGCAGTGAGCGCGTCGCCGGAGCTCGCCAAGTCGCTCATGGTCGCCGACACCGAGGGGGCTGGCCAGCCGCAGCACGAGCACGGCGGCGTGAAGTGCACCTACAAGGGCCAGTCGTTCACCCTGCGCCACGGCGCCGTGGTCATCGCGGCGATCACGAGCTGTACCAACACCTCGAACCCCGGCGTCATGCTCGCCGCCGGCCTGTTGGCGCGCAACGCGGTGCGAAAGGGCCTCACCGTGAAGCCGTGGGTGAAGACGTCGCTCGCGCCGGGATCGAAGGTCGTCACCGACTACTTCGAGGCGGCCGGCGTGACACCGTTCCTCGACAAGCTCGGCTTCAACCTCGTCGGCTACGGCTGCACCACGTGCATCGGCAACTCCGGCCCCCTCCCCGACGAGATCGCGTCCGCGATCGAGGAGGGAAAGCTGTTCGTCGCCAGCGTGCTTTCCGGCAACCGGAACTTCGAGGGGCGCGTCAATCCGCTCACACGTTACAACTACCTGGCTTCGCCCCCGCTCGTCGTCGCGTACGCGCTCGCCGGCCGCATGGACCTCGACCTCTCCCGCGAGCCGATCGGCATCGGCAGCGACGGTCCCGTCTTCCTGCGCGACATCTGGCCGTCGCCCAGCGAGGTGCACGACGAGATCATGCGCAGCGTGAAGAAGGAGTTCTTCACGCGCCAGTACGCCGATGTCTTCAAGGGCGACGAGCACTGGCAGCATCTCCACGTCCCCGGAGGCGAGACCTACGCGTGGCAGGATGACTCGACCTACGTGAAGAACCCGCCGTACTTCGAGGGGATGACGATGCAGCCGCCCGGCGTGAAGGCGATCGCCGGCGCGAAGGCGCTCGCCATGCTCGGCGACTCCATCACCACCGATCACATCTCCCCTGCCGGCAACATCCCGGCGGCGAGTCCCGCCGGGAAGTGGCTCATCGAGCACGGCGTGCAGCGCAAGGACTTCAACTCGTACGGCGCGCGGCGCGGCAATCACGAGGTGATGATGCGCGGCACGTTCGCGAACATCCGGCTGCGCAACGAGATGGTGCCCGGCACCGAAGGCGGATGGACGACGACCGAGCCCGGTGGCGCGCCGGTGTTCATCTACGACGCGGCGATGGAGTATCAGAATCGCGGAACGCCGCTCGTCATCGTCGCCGGCAAGGAGTACGGCACTGGCTCCTCGCGCGACTGGGCGGCCAAGGGCACCGTGCTGCTGGGCGTGCGCGCCGTGATCGCCGAGAGCTTCGAGCGCATCCATCGCTCGAACCTCGTCGGGATGGGCGTCCTCCCGCTCGAGTTCACGAACGGCGAGACGCGCCAGTCGCTCGGCCTCACCGGCTTCGAGACCTTCGACATCGACGGCCTTGCCGACACCCTCGCCCCACGCTCGACCCTCACCGTCCACGCGACTGCGCCCGACGGGAGGAAGAGGTCTTTCGCGGTGGTCTGCCGGATCGACACGCCGGAAGAGCTGAACTACTACAAGCACGGAGGGATCCTTCCCTACGTTCTCAGATCCCTTGCGCGAAAGGCTTCGTAAGGTGGACACATCGGTGGTACTCAAGTACAGAGTACGGAACTGCTTTGATCCAGCAGCTCACGTCCGCGTATCATCCAGCATCGGATTGTGGTGCCTCGCCTCCGTCGCCGTCTCGATCTGTTCTAACAGATCCTTCTCGATCCCGCGTACGTCGAGCGGCTGGAGCATGTGGTGCAGCTCGGGGTCGTCGCTCACCCGGTGTCCCATCCGCGTGTACAGCCCCGCCACGAGCTGGAGCGTCTTCGTCACCTCCTGCTCCACGCGCAGGCTCACCTGCAGTCCGAGCTCCTCGCGCAGCTCGGCGATCGCCGATTCTCTCTGCTGCGCCATCAGCACGAAGATCGAGAGGAAGATCGCCTCGAGTGAGACGACCATCGTCAGGAGACCGAACGGGAACGGGTCGAACGCCCGAAACCCGAGCAATCCGGTGTTCCATGCGATCCAGACGCCGAACCAGATCGCGTGCGCTACGAGGAATGGGGTCGAGCTCGCGTAGTGATTCAGCCCATCGACGAAACGCTCGAGCCGCGATCGATGCTTCGCGTGCTGCGCCTTGATGGCTCCGAACGCCAGGTTGGCGACGGTGCGTCGTCGTCGCCGCTCCGAGGCTCCTGGGCTGGTGTCGCTCCCTTTTTCTTGCGCTTCGCTCATCGTGGCCCTCGCAAGCGAGAAGCATGTCCCCTGAGGTCGTCACGATAGCGCCTCGAGCCGCCGCGCGCACTGTCGTCGTCTCCGAAACGACGCTGCCCACGCCAGCATCGGCGTGGGCAGGTCGAAGGAATTACGACGTTCTCGGTATCGCGGCTGACATGGCCGGCGGCTACCGCCGGCACTGCGCTAGTGCTCGACGTCGACCGTGTGGCCGATGATGCCGCCAAGTACGCCACCCGCCGCCGCGCCGATCAGGCCGCCCTTCACCTTGTCGCGGCTGCTCACCGCACCGATGACGGCACCAGCCGCCGCGCCGATCGCCGCGTCGCGCTTCGTGTGGCGGACGGGCTCACGCGCCGGCGCCGGATAGTAGGTTCCCGACGATCCGCTGCTGCTGCGTCGAGCCGTGGTGCGCGCCGGTGCGCGATACACCGGAGCCGGGCTGTAGACGGGCGCCGCGCCGTAGTACGGCGACCGCGCCGCGGCGTTGTACTGCTGTGCCCCGTAGGGCGAGCCGTACTGCGCCTCCATCGGCGAGACGAACTGCTGCGCCTGGTACGGCTGTGCCTGTGCCGCCAGGGCGAGGTCGTTCTTGAGCGCGTCGTCGGAACTCGCGTCACTACCGCGGCTGCATGCCCCCAGCAGGGCGAGTCCGGCCACCGACAGTGTCATTCCAAGTCTGCGCATCGAATCCTCCATGGCATGTGCGTTATTCATCCGGCCCCTTCCAAAGCACGCTCTGCGCCACCGCTCGAGTGCGTTTAGGACGCCTCCCGGACGCTCGGAGGCAGCTTCCGTCCATGTCGTTGGATCGAACCGTCCACTATTTCGGTCAGGCGCTCGGCCGGCGCGAATCGGCCGGGCTCCTGCATTGCGATACCGCACGCGTCGCCACATACTGGCGCCGCATCGAATCCCCTGGAGACGAGATCATGATCACCCCCGCTAAAACTCGTGTCGCGGTCGCGGCCTTGCTGATGGTGGCGGCCTCGGCGGCCCGTGCTCAGCAGCCCGCGGCGGCCGGCACTCCTCCACCGGAGGTGGGCTCGCTCGCCCCCGACTTCGCCCTTCCCGGCGCCACGCGCTACGGCGTGCTCCGTGACTCGGTTCACCTGTCCGACTTCCGCGGCAAGACGGTCGTGCTCGCCTTCTTCTACAAGGCACGGACCAAGGGCTGAACGGTTCAAATGGAGGCGTACCGTGATCAGTACGCCAAGCTCTTCAACAGTGGCCGCAACGTCGTCGTCCTCGCCGTGAGCGTGGACCCGGACACCGCCCTCGCGTCGTGGGCACGCGACCTTCAAACACCCGTGCTGTTCGCCAGCGACGTCGGACAGAACGTTGGACGCCGCTATGGTTCGATTCGTGGTGGTGTCGACAGCCGCAATCTCTTCGTGATCGATCCCGCTGGCCGGATCGCGAAGAGCATGACGCCCTTCAACGAGCTCGCCCAGACGTCGTACGAGCAGCTCGAGGCCGCCGTGAAGAAGACGCTCCCGACGAACTGACTCCACTCGTGCTCGACCGCGCGCCAGACGCAGTGCTGAACGATCGGACTGCTGTACCGGCGCGCGGTCGCGCCCTGCTCGTGGAGCTGTACGACGCAGCCGTGGCGGGCGCCGCGCCTGGTCCCATCACGACGAACGCGCTCCGGGACATCGACGCGCGGCCGGAGCAGCGTCTCTGGCTGTTCGCCTTCGGCAAGGCTGCGCATCCCATGGCCGCTGCCGCCGTGTCCTCGCTCCAGCGGACGAGGCACACGATCGTCGGCGGGGTCGTCGTCGCGCCGGAGACGCTACCCACTCCAGCGGCGACGATCACCACACTCGCCGGCGATCATCCGATCCCGGGTCCACGGTCGCTCGCAGCGGCGCAGCGCATCGGCGAGCTCGCGGCCGGCATGCGCAGCGACGACGTCGCGCTCGTGCTGATCAGCGGCGGCGCGACGAGCCTCATCGGGGCACCGCTGCGCGGTCTGCAGGAGGCGGATCTCGTCCGGCTCTACGGGCTGCTGCTCGGCTCGGGGCTCGACATCCGCGAGATGAACGCGGTGCGCAAGCGGTTCGCACGCTGGGGCGCCGGCAGGCTCGCCGTCGCGCTCGCGCCGGCGCGCACCCACGCCTTGCTCATCAGCGATGTCGAGAGCGACGAGCCAGCCGACATCGCCTCGGGTCCATGCACGCCGGACCCGAACACGGTGCACGAGGTGATCGCCATCCTCCAACGCACCGGACTGTACTCGCGCATCGCGGCGTCGATGCGCGAGTATCTCACGGCGGTTGCGCACGGCGCCATTCCCGAGACACCGCGCGCGACGCATCCCGCGTTCGCACACGTGTCGACGCGAATCATCGGCAGCAACCGTCTCTCCACCGAGGCCGCCGCGCGTCGGGCCGAGGAGCTGTCCATCCCCGTGGTGAACGAGGGGAGCGTGCTCACTGGCGACGCCGCGCGCTGCGGCGCCACGCTCGCGTCGGCGCTCCTCGATCGCGCGCGCGAGAGCTGGCGCGGATGTGTCATCTGGGGCGGAGAGACGACGGTGCAGCTCGGCACCGTCACGTCCGGTACGCCGCTCGGTGGACGATGTCAGGAGCTGGCGCTCGCCGCGGCACGCGTCCTCGCGGGAGGCGGCGATGCGGCGCGCGGAATCACTCTCCTCGCCGCGGGCACGGACGGGCGAGACGGGCCCACCGATGCGGCGGGCGCGTTCGCCGACGCGACGGTGTGGGAGGCCATCCGCGCGAGCGGTCGCTCACCCGAGCACTCGCTGGCACGTCACGATTCCTACGTCGTGCTCGACGCCGTCGGCGCACTTCACCGGCGCGGCCACACGGGAACAAATGTGAGGGATGTGGTGATTGCAGTGCTCGAGTAGGACGGTAGGCACGCGTCTTCCCCGTGACGCTAGCTTTCCGCCTGACCCAGCCGCCACGAGTCGCCCATGACCACCCGTCCGTTCACCGTCGGCATCATTCAGGACTCTGCCTCGCCGGACACCTCGGCGACGCTCGAGGCGAGCGTGGCGCGCGTGCGCGAGGCCGCAGGCCGCGGTGCGCAGATCATCTGCCTCAAGGAGCTCTTCAACGCGCCGTACTTCTGCAAGTCGCAGAAGTCCGAGCGGTTCGACTACGCCGAGCCGATCCCGGGCCCGACGACGGACGTGATGCAGAAGCTCGCGAGAGAGCTCGAGGTCGTTCTCATCGTGCCGCTGTTCGAGCGGCAGGCCCGTGGCGTGTACCGCAACTCGGCGGCGATCATCGACGCCGACGGCTCGCTGCTCGGCGTGTATCGCAAGATGCACATTCCCGACGATCCGCTGTTCAACGAGAAGTACTACTTCGTGCCGGGCGATGCCGCGCACGACGATCGCATCGACAAGATCGGCGAGGTCGCGAAGCAGGCCAGCGGGTTCCGCGTCTGGCGCACGCGCTACGCGAGCATCGGCGTGCTGATCTGCTGGGATCAGTGGTATCCCGAGGCGGCACGCATCACGAGCCTGCTCGGCGCCGACATCCTGTTCTATCCGACGGCGATCGGGTGGCATCCCTCGGAGAAGTCGGAGTTCGGCGAGGCGCAGCAGGACGCGTGGCGCACGATCCAGCGCTCGCACGCGATCGCCAACGGCGTATTCGTCGCTTCGCCGAATCGCGTCGGCCACGAAGAGGAGCCCGGCACGGACGGGATCGAGTTCTTCGGCCATTCGTTCATCGCCGACCCGTTCGGCCGCATCCTCGCCGAGGCGGGTCAGGGCGATGCGATCCTCACGGCGGAGTGCGACCCGCGCCTGATCGAGGAGACACGGCGCAACTGGCCCTTCCTCCGCGACCGCCGAATCGACGCGTATGCGCCCATTCTGTCGAGATATCTGGGCGCGTGAGAACCGCAGTGAGTTGGTGAGTTGGATAGCTGGTTGGCTGGTTGGCTGGTCGGTTGATTGGTGCGCTCACTACACGGGCCACTCGACCAGCGTGCGACCTCCACGAGTGGTCTCCACGCCGGTTGTGACGGGGGCCTTTCAGTTCACTAGTTCGCCGACCAACTCACTCACGAGCCAACGCACCAACTCACCAGCATGCCCCTTCCCTTCACCTTTCCCCCAGAATGGTCGCCCCATCACGCTACCTGGATCGCCTGGCCACACCACGAGCCTGACTGGCCAGGGAAGCTGGGGCCCATTCCGTGGGTGTACGCGGAGATCACGCGCGTGCTCGCCCAGCACGAGCGTGTCGAGATTCTCTGCCACGACACCGAGGTGCGCGCGGCGTGTGAGGAGCAACTGCGGGCGCACGACGTCGCGAGCGGGGTGCGGCTGCATCTCGTCCCGAACGACCGCGTCTGGCTCCGCGATTCGGCGCCCACGTTCGTCCACGACGAGTCGGGGCGCGTACGTCTGGTGAACTGGGCGTTCAACGGCTGGGCGAAATATTCCAATTTCGCGCACGACGCCGAGATCGGCCGCGCGATCGAGCGGATCACGAAGCTGCCGCGAATCGAGCCGACGCGACCCGACGCCCCCGATCGCCTCGTCCTCGAGGGCGGAGGCATCGAGACCGACGGAGAGGGGACGCTGCTCGTAACCGAGGAGTGGCTCCTCTCCGACGTCCAGGTGCGCAATCCCGGCCTCGATCGTGTCGGCTACGAACGGGCGTTTCGGGACTATCTCGGAATCCGCGAGACGATCTGGCTCGGCGAAGGGTGCGTCGGCGACGATACGCACGGCCACGTCGACGACATCGCCCGGTTCGTGGCGCCCGGCGTCGTCGTGCTCGCGTACGAGGAAGACCCGGCCGACGACGAGAACCATCGTCGGTCGATCGACAACATGCGTCGGCTCGAGCTCGCCGGCGCTGCACGCGGCACGCTCAAGGTCGTGAAGATCCCGTATCCCCGCGCCGTGACGATGAACGGCGAGCGACTCCCGGCGAGCTACGCGAACTTCTACATCGCCAACGGAGTTGTTCTCGTACCCACGTTCAACGACCGGAACGATCGCCTCGCGCTCAACGCGATCGCCGAGCTGATGCCGGATCGGCAGGTGGTGGGAATCCACGCGGTCGATCTCGTGTGGGGCTTCGGCACCCTGCACTGCCTGACCCAGCAGCGGCGGTTCGGTCCTTGCACCCCCGGAGGTGCACCATGAAGATCACGCTGCTTGGCGACGACGCGATCCGGCTCGAACCGGTCGCCGGCCCGATGACGATCGAGGCGGCGAGCGCGGAGATGGTCTACTCGCCCTTTCACATGCTCGCGAGCTCGCTCGCGACGTGCATCTTCTCCGTCATCAACTCCTGGGCGACGCACGCGAAGATCTCGACCGATGATCTCGTGATCGACGTGCGGTGGAAGTTCGGCGACGAGCCGCACCGCGTGAGCGACTTCGCCGTCACCTTCGACTGGAAGTCCCTGCCGTCGAACCGAATCGCCGCCGCGCGCCGCGTCGCCGAGCTGTGCACGGTGCACGCGACGCTGCACCACCCGCCGCAGATCACGGTCGAGCCGGCGACGCAGGCCGCAGCGCCCGCGCCGCAGCACGCGGGCAGCATCGCATGACGGTTCCCGTCGTCCGCTTCACCATCGCCGGCCAGGAAGGCGCGGTGGCGCCGAGCCTCGGCCGCGACTACACGATCGTCTACGACGGCGACTGCAAGGTGTGCACGCGGCTGTCGAAGATGGTCGTCCCCTCGCAGCAGCCTGGCGTCACGGCACGCTTTCCATGGATCCCGGCGCGCGCCTACGTCGAGGCGCTGCAGATGGTGGCCGCCGACGGCACGACCTGGCAGGGCGCCGCCGCGATCGAGAAGCTGCTCGACGTCCTACCGAAGGGACGCCTCGTGTCGTGGCTCTTCAAGATCCCCTTCGTTCGCACCCTCGCCGACCGCTTCTATCGCTGGTTCGCACGCAATCGCTACAAGCTCGGCTGCGGCGCGCACTGCCAGTCGCGGCCATTGGACGTAATTTGGGCCGAGGCGGAGAAGGCAGGCTGATTCGTGTGAGTTGGTGAGTTGGATAGCTAGTGAGTTGGTCGGTGAACGAGTGCACTGAACGGCCCTGGCCACAACCGGCGTGGAGACGCCACTGAGGGATCTCCACGCCAGTTCGTAGCCAGGGCCGTGCACTCACAATCAACCGACCAACCAACCAGCGATCCAACTCACCAACTCACCACTACTGACTCACCATCTTCTCGGCATTCTCTGTCTGCTTCGCCCGCATCGCGATCTCCTCGCACCAGCGCTCGATCGCGGCGGCTTCGTCGTCGTCCAGCGTGGCGCGCTCGTGCTCCACACCCGGCGCGGTGCCGCCACTGATTCGCACCATCTCCTCGACCACGTGCGACCAGGTATGGTCCTGCAACCGGTCGCCGACGGCGCGCATCGCGATGAAGTCGATCACGTTCGCCGGCCGGTCGTAGACCTCGACCTGGAATCGCACCCCGTCACCGCGCTGCTCGCACAGGAATCGCACCGCCCCCGCCAGCGGATGGCCCTCGAGCGTCAGCAGCGTCACGCGCCGCGGCTCCAGCGCGGCGACGCGCACCTGCACGTGCCCCCGCATCGGCAACGCGAGCGTGAGCGTCTCGCCCTCCTCGATCACGCCCGTCGTCCGCGGCTCCGCCTTCGCGTCCACGAACACCGGCGTGACGTCGTCGAAGTGGGTGCGGAAGAGGGTGAACAGCGTCTCCGGCGAGTGCTTCGACCCGGCGATGTCCGCCCAGTACCGCTTCCGCTTCAGCGCGCCGACCCCCTGTGATGGCAGTTGCTCGGGCTGAAGCTCGGCGAGCTTGCGCAGTCCGACGTCGAGCGGCGTCGGCGTGATGCCGAGCAGATCGAGCCCGTTCGTTCCTCCCTCGCGGATCGTGTTCCCCTCCTTGAGCATCTGCAGCTCGGAATCGCCGAGCGGGATCTTCCAGCCGACCATCGAGATCGCCTTCGCGCCCAGCGCGGCGAGCATCTCGGGCACCGGAATGCTCTGCACGTCCTTTCCCGTGATGCGGCTCATGCGAGCGTGCAGATCGTTCTGGCTGGTGATTTCGTCGCCGGCGAGATCGAGTGCCCGCCGCGCCAGATCCTCGCGTTCGACGACCGTCGCGAGCGCGGCCGCGAGATCTTCCCACCAGATGGGTTGGAACTGCTGGTCCCCCGATCCGATCGTCGGGACGAGCGGCGTCACGCCGCGGACGAGCCGCAGCATCACCGAGATCTGCCCGTCGCCGGGCCCGTAGACGTTGCCGGGCCGACAGATTGTCCAGTTGCCCGCGAACCGTTCGACGATACGCTCGGCCTCGCGCTTCGAGCGATGATAGTCGGACTCCCCGTCCAGCGCACCGAGCGACGAGACGAACACGAAGCGACGCACCCCCGCCCGCTCCGATTCGGCAACGATGTTCGCCGTGCCTTCGACGTTCACGCGGCGGAAGGTCACCTTCGGCGGTGACTCCTCGACGATCCCCGCGACGTGCAGCACCGCCTCGCACCCGTCGGCCGCGCCACGGATCGAGGCCACGTCCGAGACGTCCCCCACGATGGGCGTCACGCCGCTCGGCCACTGGCGGGCGTCGACGTCGGCATGGCGCGCCAGCAGCCGCACCTCGTGCCCCCGCTTGAGCAGTTCGGTTACCGCGCCCACCCCCACCACTCCGCTGCCGCCCGTCACGAGAATCTGCATCGTCCCTCGGAGATTTCGACCTGTGGATTGCCCGAGGAATTGTGATTGGCAGAGAGAATGCCAGGGCGTACATGCGCGGTTGCGCGAGGCACCTCAGCTCGTCAATAGCCGACGCGCGTCGTGACGCTACGACGCACGCGCCTCTCCCGCCTCACCCGATGATGAAGCGCCTTCTGCTCGTGACCATGCTGGTGACCGGATCCTGCGGCAGCAGCGCTTCGCTCACCTTTGGCGCTGCGGGTCCGTGGAAGGAGGGTTACGGCGCGATGAACCGGCGAGGGATCGAGCTCGCGCTTCAGGAGATCAACGCGCGGCCGGAGCGCGCCGGCGCGCCGCTTCGCATCGACTTCCAGGACGACGAGGGCAGCGGCCAGATGGCGAGCCGCATCGCGCAGCGATTCGTCGACTCGAAGGACGTCGTCGCCGTCGTCGGCCACGTCAACTCCGGTGCGATGGTGGCCGCGGCGCAGGTCTACGACGGCCACCTCGCCGCCGTCGCCACCACGGCGACCTCGCCGGCGCTCACGGGCATCTCTCCCTGGGCCTTCCGCATCATCTCCAGCGATTCTTCGAACGGCAACGACATCGCCTCGTTCGCGAGCCGGCTCGGACGCTCGCGTGCAGCGATCCTGTACGAAAACAACACCTACGGCCGGGGGTTGGCCGATGCGTTTCGCCGCGCCTTCGTGGGCCAGGTCGTCAGCATGGATCCGATCGGCGAAGGGGCGGATCAGCCGTTCGAGGCATACGTGAGCTACCTCACGCTCACGAAGCCCGACGTCGTCTTCATCGCGAGCACGGAGGAGTCGGGTCTCGCCTTTCTCCGCGAGGCGCGCCGGCAGCAGCTCGCGGCCGATCTCGTCGGCGGCGACGGCTGGAGTGGCTTGAGCGCCGACACCCTCCGCTCTCAAGGCGTCTACGTTGGCGTGCCGTTCACGGCGGAGGATCCGCGGCCGGAAGCGCAGCGGTTCGTCGCGACATTCTCCGCGCAGTTCAACATGCGGCCCGACAACAACGCCGCTCTCGCCTACGACGCCACGCTGCTGCTCTACTCGGCGGCGCAGAAGGTCGGCCCCGACCGGACGCGCATTCGCGACTATCTCGCCTCGCTCACGGCGACCACGGCCTACCACGGCGTCAGTGGGCCGATCTACTTCCGTCCCGACGGCGATCCGGTGGCGCAGCACGTCGTCATGACCCAGATCGACCATGGCACACTTCGCGTCGCGCAGAGGGCGCAGTGACCTTCCTCGCCCTCTCCCGCCGCGGCACGATCCGCGGCCGTCTCACGCTGGGCTTCACCGCCCTCATCGTCCTCCTCCTCATCGCCGGCGTGCTCGCACGGCGAACGATGACCCAGATGTCCGGCACGATCGACGCCACACTCAGGGGCGTCCAGGAGGAGGCGCGGCAGAGCGCCGAGCTCTCCGGCGACGTCGCGCAGACGATCGAGGCCGCGAGCAGCTACGTCCAGACGCGCGACACCAATGCCCTTGCCGCGTTTCGCAAGTACGGCTGGCATGCGCACGAAGTGCAGCGCGAGATGAACGCGCGTCTGGGCCGCGCCTCGGAGCGCAACGAGCGCAAGGACGAGGAAGCCGGCCTGATCGCCATGATCGACTCGCGCTTCTCGGATCTCGAAGTGCGCTACACCCTCGCTCATCGGCTGCTCGACCTCGGGCGAGCCGCTGACGCGTCCCGTCAGGAAGCGCTTGCGCGCCGGGTGATCGGCGAGCTGCTCGCGGACATCGAGAAGCTCGGCGTGCTGAAGGCGGCCAAGGTGGCGTCGGTCTCCGCGAGCCTCACCGCGGACTCGGACCGCCGCTCGCTCATACTCGTGGTGCTCATCGGCTTTGCCGCGATCGTCGGCTCGCTCGGCGTCGTCGTCACCGTCCGCTCGATCAGCTCACCGCTCGATCTGCTGGTGCGGCACGCGCGGTCGCTGAGCGAGGGCGACCTCACGGTGCGCACCGACGCGCAGCTTCCGGCCGAATTTCAGATCCTCGCCGCGGCGATGAATCAGACCGGGGACTCCCTCTCGCGCGTCGTCTCCGTCGCGGCCCAGACCTCCGAAGACGTCGCCGGCTCCGCGACCGAGCTCGCGTCGGTCTCCGAGCAGATCTCACTGTCCGCCGGCCAGATGGCGTCGTCGATGACCGAGGTCTCGGCCGGCGCCGAGCAGCAGGTGAATCGGCTGCGGACGGTGGGCCGCGCGCTGCAGGCGATCCAGCATACGGGTGGTGGCGTGAAGGACCGCTCGGCTGAGGTCACGACGTTCGCGGGCGACATCGAGTCCACCGCCGCGCTGAAGCGGATCGAGATCGAGCGTGCCCTCGACATCCTGCGCCACGTGAAGAGCAGCGTCGAGAGCGCCACCACCGAGGTGCGCGCCCTCACCGCCACGGTGGACGACATCAATCGGTTCGTGCAGACGGTGAGCTCGATCGCCGATCAGACCAACCTGCTCGCCTTGAATGCGGCGATCGAGGCGGCCCGTGCCGGCGACGCGGGCCGCGGCTTCGCCGTCGTCGCCGACGAGGTGCGCAAGCTGGCGGAGAGCTCGCATCTCGCCGCGCAGGACATCGTCCAGCTCACCAGCCAGGTGGCGTCGCGCGTCGCGCACAGCACGCGCGCGATGGAGACGAGCACCGCCCGCGTCGCCGAAATCGAGCGCGTCTCGCGCGACATCGACGAGGCGCTGACGTCGATTACCGCCGCGGCGGAGAAGACGCGCGTGGCCGCGAGCGGCGTTGCCGATGCGGCCGAGACGAACCTCGCCGCCGCCGAGAGCGCCGTGGTCGACGTGCAGGAGATCGCCCGCACCGCTGAAGGTCACGCCGCGGCGGCGCAGGAGGTGAATGCCGCCACCGAACAGCAGAGCGCCGCCTGCGAGGAGATGACCAGCGCCTCCCATCAGCTCCTCGAGGGTTCGACCCAGCTGCGCCAGCTCGTCGCCGGCCT
This sequence comes from Gemmatimonadota bacterium, assembly GCA_003223455.1. Lineage (GTDB taxonomy): Bacteria > Gemmatimonadota > Gemmatimonadetes > Gemmatimonadales > Gemmatimonadaceae > AG11. The sequence goes on from QHVE01000034.1 coordinate 16,072, forward strand.
GCGCACGAGCTGACCGAGGCGCCGCCAGGAAATCACTGCCGGCAGGTCCCCTTCGGATCGGGCTTCGGCTTGTCCACGACGGGGGGGTGTCCGAGGTCGGACACCCGCTTCGCGAGATCGACCACGAACCGTCCGACTCGAGCCATGTGCGCGTAGTCGATGTACTGCGGCTCGTCGGTCACCTGGTGATAGTCGCCGTGCAGCCCCGTCGTCATGAACACCACCGGAATGCCGTACCGCGCATAGTTGTAGTGGTCGCTCCGGCAATAGATGTTGTCCGGATGTCCGTTCGCATCGAAGGTGTAGTCCAGCGTGAACGGCATCGGCTCGCGCTTGTTCACCGCCTCGACGAGATCGCCCAGCTCCGTGGACAGGCGGCGCGAGCCGACCAGCTGCAGATATCGGTCGCTCCCCGCACCCAGGTCGGCTGCACCCCCGCGCCCCACCATGTCGATGTTGATCTGCGCGACGATCGAGTCGCGCGGCACCGTCGGATGGTCGACGAAGTATCGCGAGCCGAGCAGACCCTTCTCCTCGCCGGTGTGCCATACGAAGAGGAGCGAGCGCTTCGGCTTCACTGTCCCACGGGCGAACGCCTCCGCGACCTCGAGCACCGTCACCGTGCCCGAGCCGTCGTCGTCGGCGCCGTTGTTGATCGAGTCGCGGCGTGCAGGGCGCAGCGCGCGCACCGAGTCGAGATTCACGCGTATCGCCGCCACGCGGGACTGCATCGCCTGCCGGGCGTCGGCGCTCGGCGCCGCACCCGTCGGGTTCTCCGTCGCGAGATATCGCCGTGCCGCGAACAGATGCAGCGAGTCGTGATCGACCGGGCCCGTGGCGCGGTATCCGACGTGATCGCTGTGCGCGCCGATCGCGACGTACTGATTACGCAGCACGGGGTCGGATCCTCGCAGGATGGCCACGACGTTGCGCGTCGGCGCCGCGCGCTCCACGAATCGCAGATTCCCCTGCACCGTGCCGCCGGCCGTCCCCACGGCCATCCCCTGCAGCGGTGCGCCGAGCAGGCGCTCGGCGGCGCTCACGCTCATCGCCAGCGAGACCACTGCCGAAGGCGCGTCGGGTGCGGGCGGCAGCGTCAGCGTCGGTAACCGTCCGGTCGCCCGGGCGGCCGCCGTCAGATCGCCTTCGCCGACGAGCGCGATGCCGGCGGCGCGGGCGAGTGGACTCGTCGCCGCGATGCGGCCGAAGGCGCCCGTCGGATTCCGCATGACGACGAACTTGCCTTCGGCCTGCGCGGCGGTGAGCGCATGCGCGGTGTCGCCCAGCACGCCCCCGAAGACGACCTGCGCCCCGTCGATGGCGCGTGGCAGCGCGCCGCGGAACGGCACCACCACGAAGTCCTTGTACGCCGCGAGCGTCGCGCCGTTCGCCAGGATCGTCGTCGCCGAATCGAGTGTGCGCGCCATGAACGGCACGTTCTGGAAGTAGCCGCCGCTGTCCCCCGCCGGCACGAGGCCAAGTCGCCGGACCTCGGCCGCGATGTACGCCGTTCCCTTCATGGCGCCCGGCGTGCCAGCCTCGCGCCCCATCATCGAGTCGTCGGCGAACAGGTAGAGCCGCGACATCAGGTCGTTCTCGGTGATCGCGGTCGTCGTCGGCTGCGGCCGCCGCTTCAGCGGCGGGTGCGCGCCGGCCGGCGCCATGGCCGACTGGGCATCGAGCGCGGTCGGGGCGATCACGAGAGCACCGAGCAGAAGCGCGGAGCGGAGCGACATCAGGAGTTCCTCGAACGAGTGAAGAAGGGCGGGAAACGGAATGTCGCCGGTCGCGCGACGAGCAGGAATCCCGCCATGTCGATCAGCCACGCGTCGGATATCTTCCCGGAAGACACGATCCTCCGTCCTCTCTCCGCTTCGCGCATGCGCATCGAGACACTCGCCGTCCGCGCCGGTCACGCCGTCGATCCGTCCACGGGCGCCGTGACGCCACCGATCCATCTCAGCACGACGTTCGAGCGCGAGCCCGATGGCAGCTACCGGCAGGGACACATCTACGCCCGCACCTCGAACCCCGGCCGCCAGTCACTCGAGGCGGCGCTCGCCGCGCTCGAGGGCGGCGTGGCGGCGATCGCGTTCGCCTCGGGGATGGCCGCGACGCATGCTGTCTTCCAGGCGCTCACCCCGGGCGACCACGTCCTTCTCCCGGAGGACGCGTACTACAGCACGCTGCGTCTCGCGCGCGAGGTGTTCGGCCCCTGGGGACTCGAGTGCGACGCGTGTGACATGAGCGACCTCGCGGCCGTGAAGCGGCTGCTTCGCCCGACGACGAAGGTGGTGTGGGTGGAGACGCCATCGAACCCGCTGCTGCGCGTCGTCGACATCGCGGAGTTGGCCGCACTCGCACACGCCGTCGGCGCACGCTGCGTCGTCGACAACACCTGGTCGACGCCGCTCCTTCAGCGCCCGTTCAGTCACGGCGCCGACCTCGTCATGCACTCCACGACGAAGTATCTCGGAGGCCACAGTGATCTGATCGGGGGCGCGCTCGTCGCCCGCGTCGAGGACGACTTCGTCGCACGGCTGCGCGTCCTGCAGGGACTCGGAGGCGCCATTCCATCGCCCTTCGACTGCTGGCTTCTCATGCGCGGCATTCGCTCGCTCCCGTGGCGCATGCGCGGCCACTGCGAGAACGCATTCGCGGTCGCGCGGTTCCTCGCCGCGCACCCGGCGATCGAGGCCGTGCACTATCCGGGGCTTCCGTCGCATCCCGGTCACGACATCGCCGCGCGCCAGATGAACGACTTCGGCGGCATGCTCAGCATCCAGCTCCGCGGTGGCGAGCAGGCCGCCCTCGATCTCACCAGTCGCCTCGAGCTCTTCACCCGCGCGACGAGCCTCGGAGGCCCCGAGTCCCTCATCGAGCATCGCGCCTCCGTCGAAGGCCCCACCACCATCTCGCCGCGAAACCTTCTGCGCGTCTCCGTCGGGTTGGAGAACGCGGACGATCTGATCGAGGATCTGGATCGTTCGCTGCGCTAGCTTTCCCCCATGCCCAAGGCCGTCCTCCTCCTCTCCGGAGGGCTCGACTCCACGACGATGCTGGCGTACGCGATCGACGCCGGCTTCGACGTGCACGCCATGACGTTTCGGTACGGCCAGCGCCACGCCGCGGAGATCGACGCCGCGCGGCGCGTCGCACGCCACTATCCCGTGCGCGATCACGTCGTCGTCGACATCGACCTCCGCACCTTCGGCGGCTCGGCGCTCACCGCCGACATCGACGTTCCCAAGGACCGCGGCGACGCGGACATCGCGCATGGCATCCCGATCACCTACGTCCCGGCGCGCAACACGATCTTTCTGTCGTTCTGCCTCGCCTGGTCCGAGGTGCTCGGCGCGTCCGACATCTTCATCGGCGTCAACGCGCTCGACTACTCGGGCTACCCCGATTGCCGGCCGGAGTACGTCGAGGCGTACGAGCGCATGGCGAATCTCGCCACGCGTGGCGGCGTCGAGGGGACGACGCCGGTGCACATCCGAACGCCGCTCATGCATCGCACGAAGGCCGAGATCGTCCAGCTCGGCCGCTCGCTCGGCGTCGACTACGCGCTCACCCTGAGCTGCTACGATCCCACGCCCGACGGGCTCGCGTGTGGCCACTGCGACTCGTGCCAGCTCCGCCGGAAGGGATTCGCCGAGGCCGGCGTCCCGGATCCGACGCGCTACGCCGCGCCGGTCGCCTGAGGGCCACGTGGCGTACACCGTCAAGGAGATCTTCTACACGCTGCAGGGCGAAGGAAAGAACACCGGCCGTCCCGCCGTGTTCTGCCGCTTCAGCGGTTGCAACCTCTGGACGGGCCGCGAGGCCGACCGGCACGACGCCGTCTGTCAGTTCTGCGACACGGACTTCCTCGGCGTCGGCCCCGACGGTGGCCGCTTCGCCGACGCGTCCTCGCTCGCCGACGCCGTGCTCGCGCGCTGGCCTGAAGTCGTCGAAGGTCGTGCGCGCGATGGAAGGCCGCTCGTCGTCTGCACCGGCGGAGAGCCACTGCTGCAGCTCGATGCCGCGGCCGTCGATGCGCTGCATGCGCGCGGCTTCGAGGTCGCGGTGGAGACGAACGGGACGCGTCTTCCGCCGCCGGGGATCGATCACGTCTGTGTGAGCCCGAAGGCCGACGCGCCCCTCGCGCTGACGCGCGGCCACGAGCTCAAGCTCGTCTATCCGCAGCGTCATTCCGCCGCGCAGCCCGAGCGGTTCGTCGATCTCGAGTTCGACGAGTTCTTCCTTCAGCCGCTCGACACGGGCGACGCCGAGGAGACCAGGCGCAACGTGCAGGCGGCGCTCTCGTATTGTCTCGCGCACCCGCGCTGGCGGCTCGGACTCCAGACCCACAAGCTGCTCGACATCCGCTGAAAGCGGGCGAATCCTTCGCACATCACACACGTGACGTGAGCTGCGTCACATCGTCTTCCTCGTGACGTGCCATTCGCGAGTTCGCGGTTGACCGGGCCCGTCTTTCGCCCTAGGATGACTTCGAAGGCGCCGCGTCCGCTTCATATGCGTGGAGGTCGTTCGCCGGCTCCGCGAGGGAGTCGGAAGCAGCGTTCGTTTCCGGTTCGCGATGCAGATCTCTCTATCCAGTCGCTCGCTGCGCCTCGTCGTGCGCCCGATCCTCGGGTGCGCGCTCGTCGTTGCGTGCGCGATCCCGATGAGCGCGCAGACGCCCGTCGTGCGGATGGGTTCAGCGGTGCAGCGCCGGCCGTTCGCCCTGTGGAGTGAATCGGCGCACAATCTGCGCGACTCGCTCGTCGCCGTCGCGCGCGCGCAGATCGGCGCGCGGTACGTCCTCGGCGGCACCACGCCGACCGGCGGCTTCGACTGCAGTGGTCTCGTGCGCTACGTCATGTACGCGCTCAAGGTGGAGCTGCCCCGCACCGCGGCACAGCAGGCTCGCATCGGTGACGAGGTCTCCACCGACCCCAGTCGGCTTCGTCCCGGCGACCTGCTGACGTTCGGCTGGAAGGGGAAGCGCGGCGTCAGCCACATCGGGATCTACGTCGGCGATGGGCGCTACATCCACGCCAGCAGCGGGGCCGGCCGCGTGATCGAGAGCAACCTCAATCGCTCCGGGCCTCTCATCAAGGCGTGGCGCGGTGTGCGCCGCATCGTCGCGGGTGCGGAGCCCGACACGGCCGTCGTCAGCAGCGGCGGCTGATCCCGCGTTCTCCCACCGCTCCACGCTGCGCCTCGCCCGTCGAGGCGCGTTTCGTTTCGCTCCCCTGCGGTATCACCGTGGCGTCGCGTCCGCGGGCACGGTGGCGGTGATCGCTCGCGCCTCGAGCCGGCCATTCGCACGCACCCGCGCACCGGTGCTCGGGAAGTCGAGCCGTCCCAGCGAGTCCACGAGCGCGGCAGCTCGCGCGCTCGGGTCGGAGCGCATCACGCCGGGCGCCAGTTGGCGCGTCCCGCGAAGCTCCGCGTCCCGTGGCCGCCCGCGCTGATCCAGCGTCGTGCACAACACCGCACCCCGATTCGCCGGCTCGTGCAGTCTGAACGGTCCATAGGTCACGAGATTTCCCAGCGAGTACGCGATCAATGCGCCGCGCTCGCGCCACTCGACGGCCCGGAGCACGTGCGGTCCGTGACCGATGACCAGCGCTGCACCGCCGCGCACCGCCGCATCGGCGAACGCGACGGGGTTGCCGCGATCGATTCCCAGATACCGCTCGGGTGCGTCCGACGTGCGTTGCGCGTCGCGACCCTCGGCGCCGAGGTGCATCGTCACGATCACCGCGGGATACCGATCGAACGCCCGCGCGACGTGCCGCCGCACGGCAGCCGTATCGCGGGCGTCGGGCGTCGAGTCCGACGTGTAGAATCCGAGCACGCCGATCGTGTCGCCTCGCGTGGTCGGCACCGGCGTCGCGATGGTGTCCGCCCCGGTCACCACCACGCCGGCCCGCGCGAGAGCCGCGATCGTGCTATCGCGCCCTTCGCGACCGGCGTCGCGCGCATGGTTGTTCGCCACGTTGCCGATCACCGTCCCGGTCGCGCGCAGACCGCGCAGCGCACGCGCGCTCGCGGGCGGCGCTCGGAACGCGAAGCAGTTCGTGGATTGCGCACTGCATTTGCTCGGTGCGGGACCGTCGCCGATCGCCGACTCGACGTTCACCAGCACCAGCTCTGCGTCCGTGACCAGCGGTCGCAGCGGCGCGAGCAGCGACGCCGGATCGTCTCGCTGCCGGAACCGCGTGCGCAGCCGCGCCGAGGCGACGCGCGTCCACGCGGTATCGAGGTTGGTGCCGAGAGTCACGTCGCCGCCCGCGCAGACACGCACGGTCGCTCGGAGCCCCCGCGTGGGAAGCGTGTCCGTACGCGCCGAGGCGCGCGGAAGCGCCGGTGGGGCCGGAGGAGTCGTCCGCGCAGCGGCCCGCGCTGCGGCCCGAGCGGAGTCGGCGCGAACGCTGTCGACGTCGCGGCTCGTTCGCGCGGGAGGAAATGGCGTCGGTGCTGCCGGCGCCGTGCGCGGGCCGCAGGCGGCCAGCACGGTCAGCACGGAGGCGTAGGCTGACCGGCGGAGGAGACGCACGTCGAGGCTCGTGTTCATCGGCTCGGTCGAAGATCGGACGGCGACCGCCCCACGTCGAGTACCACGCCCCCCACCCGCCGCGCCGACTGGGACCTCGGACCGCCCGCACGGGTCGTCGATCCATTCGCCCCGTCCACTCGGTAGCTTTCGCTCGCGGAGGGTGCGCTATCGGGGCCTCCGCCACGCACGGGAGAACCATGACGGACCACACCACGCGCGGCGAATCTTCGCCGCGTACGATCGAGCGCGTCACCGACCTGCACGCCACGACCTCGCGGCGTGGCTTCCTGCGTCTCGTGGGACTCGGCGGCACGATCGCGCTGCTGCCCCGGTTCGTCGCCGCCTGCGACTCCGACTCCGTCACCGATCCGGGCAACGGTGTCCCAGGATCCGGCAACCCCGTGTTGATCGACTTCGAGCAGGGCGACGTGGCGATCCTGCAGTTCGCCTCCGTGCTCGAACAGATCGAGGCGGCGTTCTACACGCGCGTCGTCGCCGCGTTCGAGACGTCGAACATCGCCAGCGGCGAGCAGACCGTGCTCACGGAGATCCGCGATCACGAGCTGTCCCATCGCGCCTTCTTCGAGGGGACGCTTGGTGCGGATGACGCAGTTCCGATCACCGCGACCTTCCGAGGGGTCAACTTCGCGGACCGCACGGCGGTGCTCACGGCGGCCCAGACGCTCGAGGATCTCGGTATCGCGACGTACAACGGCGCGGCGCAGTATCTCACGGCGGGCCCGACGCTGCTCGCGCTCGCCAAGATCGTTTCGGTCGAGGGGCGTCATTCCTCCACCATCCGCGACTTGCAACAGCCGAAGACCAACGCATTCAGCCCCGCCGCGACGGACGACGCCTTTCGCCCGACCAAGTCGGCGACTCTCATCCAGGGATACCTCGTCGACAAGCTGGCGTTCGCGAACGTGCCCTCGGCGTTCGTCCAGGGCCCGAACGGGGGCGGGTGATCACCGATGCCGAACGATTCCCCGATCTCCTCGTCCGAGTCGTCGTCCGCGATCGCCGCAGCCGACGTCGTCGTCGACTCGCTGCGGCTCCTGCAACAGGTGGCATACCTCCAGTCGGAGCTCTACGCACGCGCATCGGCCGCGGCGGGCTTCATTCCCACGGCGGATGTCACCGTCTTCACGACGCTGGGCGCGCAGGAGTCACTGCACGTGGGCACGCTGGCGACCTTGATCACGGCGCGGTCCGGCACGCCCGTGCCTCGACCGACGACGTTCGATTTCACGGGCAAGGGCGCCGTCCCCGGCTTCGCGTTCGCCACGGGTCAGTACGAGACCTTTCGCATGCTCGCCCAGGCGTTCGAGGATCTCGGCGTGCGCGCGTACAAGGGGCAGGTCCAGGCGCTGATCGCGGACAAGCAGGCCCTGACCTACGTGCTCGCGATGCATTCGGTGGAGGGTCGCCACGCGGCCGAGGTGCGTCGCATGCGCGGCAAGAAGGCATGGATCACCGGCAGCAGCGCGGACGATCTGCCAGCGTTCGCCCAGGCGATCTACGCTGGAGAGGACGTCACCACGCAGGGCGGGGTGAACGTGGCCAGCGCCTCGACGGGCGGCGCCACCGCGGCGTCTCAGGCGTTCGACGAGCCCCTCGGCACGGCGCAGGTGACGGCGATCATCACGCCGTTCATCACCTGAGCTACTGCGGCCGCGCGCTCCCTCCGTCCACGACGTAGCGCCACGTTCCGTCGCGCTGTTTCTTCCAGACGGTGAGGTACTTGGAGTAGCGCTCGATCTTCGCGCCGTCCTCACGCACGCCGTTGAAAACCGCGTTGCCGACGGTGAAGCCCAGATCGCCCGAGGCCGCGACCTCGCCGTGCACCGGATGCCAGACGAGCGTGTTCTTCTCCGTCGGCGGTCCGAACGACTCGCTGATCGCGTGTGGTCCGCTGATGAACTCGCCCGGGCCGGAGAAGATCTGCGCATCCGCTGCGGCGTACCGACCGAATGCGACGCCGGTGCCCATCTTCATCGCGTCGCTCGAGAACTCGACGTCGGCCGTACGAATCGCCTCGAGGGGACCCGTTCCGCGCTCCATCCCGACGTCCGGGATCGCGGCGGAACTCGCCGCCGGCGGCAGTGACAGCGTCGTCGGCGGCGCGCCGTACGTCTCCGCGTACGCCGCGATGCGCCAGCCCACGGGCAGATGGCGCCAATAGGCGATGTAGCGGTCTACACGAATCGTCGGCGCGCCGTTCATCGACGTGCTCACGATCGTGTAGCCATAGCTGTACCCGCTCTGGCCGTCTCGGCTCGCCTCGGCACGCACCGGCTGCCACCGCACGGCGAACGGCACCGCGAGCGACTCCGCGGCCACGATCGCCCGCGCCGCGTCGCGTCCCCGCAGGATCGGCAGCCCACCGCGAAGATAGACGACGTCGTCGGTGAGGTTCGCGGCGAGCCCGTCGGCCATCCCGCGGTGCATCACCGAATCGGCGCGTGCGATGTCCGCGCGCAGAAGCTCGTCGTGCGCGGCCTCGGCCTCGGAGAGTGGCTCGAGGAGCGAGGCGCCGACGAACGAGGCGCCGGGCGAGCGCGCGCCGCGGTGGCAGGCCACCGCTGACACTGCTGTCAGTACGAGTACCCCAAGTCGTCTCACGCCCTCGCTCCGTCGCGGCGGGGATCGCGGGGCGGCCGACCCCGCTCCCTGACTCTATCGCCCGAACCTTCGAGACGCCACTCCGGTCAACCGGCCTTGGCAGCCTCGGCGATTGGGAAACTCCCGACAGCGCACAAGGAGTTTCCGGCCGGAGTGTGGTACTCCACCCGACGGACCCGGGGTCCCTCACCGGCGACTTTCTAGGCACGTGCCCGCCTCGGAGTCGCCCGCAATGATGACCGCCATTCGTCTTGGACTCGCCGTCGCTGCCTTCGCCGCCGTCGCCAGCGAGGCACGCGCGCAGGCTTCGACCGCGCTGCCCTTCGCCGTCGGGGAACGACTCGTGTACGACGGCAGAGTGCGTGGTATCGGCGGTCGCGGCACGATGTGGATCGCGGGCCCCGTCGTCGTTCGCGGCGTACCGACCTACGAGCTTCACTTCGACTTTACCGCTCGCGTCGGCCCGCTCACGGTCAGCCAGAAGTCCACGTCGTGGCTCGATCCCGAGCGCATGGCGGCGATGCGCTTTGAGAAGCGGGAACGGCACCTCCTCGCGCGGCGCGATGAGTCGGTCGAGCTCTTCCCCGACGAGCGCCGCTGGCGGGCCAACAACGGCGATGCGGGGATCAGCCCGACGAGCGCACCGCTCGACGAGCTCTCGTTCATCTACTTCGTCCGTACGCTCTCGTCCGCGTCGGACTCGACGCTGCGCTTCGACCGCCACTTCGACGCCGAGCGCAGCCCGACCCTGGTGCGCATGCTCGGGCGCGAGCAGGTGAGCACCCCCGCCGGGAGCTTCAACACCGTCGTCGTGGAGATGCGCGTGCGGGACCCCCAGCACTACAAGGGCGAGGGCACGATCCGCTTCTCGATCTCCGACGACCGCTGCCGAATCCCCGTCCGAATCGAGAGCAACATCCCGGACGCGGGCAACGTCGTGCTCACACTCGCCGACGCGGGACCGGACACCCTCTGCTCGGCGCGCCTCGCGCGCCGCTGAGCGGCATCCCTGTCGGGAGTTTCCCTCCCGAGCGGAAGCGGAATCACCGAGAACGTTCCGCACTTCACCCCACGGAAAGCCTCCGCTGGAATCGCGATCTTCGAATCACGAATCGCGAGTCATGCGAACAGCACAATGAAGGTCGGAAGCCAGGAGGCCCGACGATGAAAGTCAACATCAAATCCACCATGCTCGCCCTTGCGATCCTCGTCCCCGCTTCGGGGGCGTGGACGATCGCGAACGAGCTGCTCGTGCTGCAGCCGCAAAGCCGCCTCTGGATCGACGGCACCTCATCCATTCGCAGCTTCAGCTGCAAGGCCGCCGAAGTGAACGCCGTGGTCGAGGCGACGGGTGCGAATGCCATCCCGCAGCTGCTCACCGGCGACAAGGGCGTGAAGACCGTCCGCGTTACCGTCCCCGCCGAGCGGCTCGACTGCGGCAATGGAACGATGAACGAGCACATGCGAAAGGCGATCAAGCTTTCCGACAACAAGACGATCGAGTTCAGCCTCTCCGACTACGACGTCTCCCGCACCGCCGATGGCGTCGCCGGAACGATCAACGGCACGCTCCTCCTCGGCGGCGTCACCAAGCCGATCACGTTGAAGGCCGAAGGCAAGCCCGAAGGTGCCATGCTCCACATCACGGGCAGCTACGACCTCGACATGACCGAATACGGGCTGAAGCCGCCAACGCTGATGTTCGGCCGCATCAAGGTCGGACCGACCGTGAAGGTGAATTACGACCTGCTGCTCAAGAGCTGATCACACCGTAGCAATCACTGAGGAACCCTCCCATGTTGACCACCCGTTTCTTCCTCTTCGCGGCCCTCGTGGCGGCCGCACCAGCTCTCGCGCAGAACGCCACGGTCACCGTCGCTTCGAAGGACACCATCTCGAAGCCCGCCTCGCCCACCGCGGCCTTCACGGCGCCCGACTCGCAGCCCGCGGCGACGGACTCGCAGCCCGCCAAGAAGGCGACCCCGAAGGCGGTTCGCTACTACACGCCGGCGGTCGAGATTCAGCACATGCGCCCGCTCGACCAGCGCGGCCTCAACGTCTTCGAATCCCCGAAGGAGCCCGGCGCGTCCTACACTGGCTTCAAGCTCTCGTGGGGGGGCGCCTTCGCCCAGCAGTTCCAGAACCTGACACACGAGAACAAGGCAGCGCCGAAGGTCGTCAGTGGGGTGAACCAGAATCAGCTCATCGCCATCGGCTCGGGCTTCAACAATGCCGACGCGAACCTGTATCTGAACGTCCAACTCGCGCGCGGCATCCGCGTCGCCGTCGAGACCTACGCCTCGGCACGCCACCACAACGAGTCGTGGGTGAAGGACGGCTACTTCCTGATCGACGCCTCGCCGTTCGAGAGCAAGACACTCGACAAGATCATGGAGGTCGCCTCGCTGAAGGTCGGTCACTTCGAGGTGAACTACGGTGACCAGCACTTCCGCCGCAGCGACAACGGGATGACGCTCTACAATCCGTTCGTCGGCAACTTCGTGATCGACGCCTTCACGACCGAGATCGGCGCCGAAGCGTACCTTCGCAAGAACGGCTACCTCGCGATGTTCGGCATGACGGGCGGCGAGGTGAAGGGCCAGGTGACGGCTCCAGGACAGCGTGGCCCGACCTACCTCGCCAAGATCGGCGTCGACAAGCAGGTCCGAAGCGACATCCGCGTCCGTCTCACCGGCTCGCTGTACAAGAAGGACCGCTCTGCGAGCGGCACGCTCACCAGTGGTGACCGCGCTGGCTCCCGCTACTACGACGTGCTCGAGAATACGACCTCGACCGAATCCGCGAACGCCTGGTCCGGCGCGATCCAGTCCGGCATGAGGAACATGGTCACCGCCTTCGTGGTGAACCCCTTCGTGAAGGTCGGCGCCGTCGAGCTCTTCGGAAACATCGAGACCATGACGGGTGCCGCCTCGAACGAGACCGATCGCCGCACGCTGCGCCAGCTGGTTGGCGAAGGCCTGTATCGCTTCGCCGGCAACAAGCTCTACCTCGGCGGCCGCGTCAACTCGGTGCACGGCGAGCTGGCCGGCATCCCGAACGACATCTCGGTCAAGCGCTACCAGGCCGGTGGCGGCTGGTTCGTCACCCCGAACGTGCTCTCGAAGCTCGAGTTCGTGCGGCAGAACTACGAGAACTTCCCCGCGACCGACATCCGCAACGGTGGCAAGTTCCAGGGCTTCATGATCGAGGGCGCCGTCGCCTTCTGACGGCCTCCTGAGTCCATGCGAAGCGGGGTGCACCGGCCGGTGCACCCCGCTTCGCATTCCGCCGCTCATGGCAGAGTCCGGTGCCTTGGGAGCCCTTTGCTCGTCAACGGGGTACATTCATGTACACCGGTCGGCATTGCCGGCCATCACGGAGCACTGTTTCTGAGTACAGTTCTGAAGAGATCATCCGACCGCCGGGGCCGGCGCCCGCGCCGAGGTGGAAGGGCCGCCCCACAGCTGACGTCGACATCGACCAGCCGCACTGCCTACGCCGAGACCCGGCGATGGCTCCTCGCCAAACACGGGTCCGTCTGCGCGTACTGCGGCCAGCAGGTCGCCGAGTCCACCATCACGCTCGATCACGTCACACCGCGTCGCGGCCAGAGCGCTTACGATCGGCGCGACAACCTCGTGCTCGCCTGTCAGCCCTGCAATGGCGCGAAGGCGGACATGCCCATCCTCTCGTTCCTGCTGCGCAGGCGCGAGCGAGCGGCGGTGCTTGCGCGCTACGGCTCGCACCTGAGCCCGATGCTCGTGGATCTCGTGCGCAGCCTTGCCGGCGAGCCGGGCGCGATCCCCATTCGAGTGAAGGAGAAGTTCGACGATCTCTTCTTCGAGGATGGCGAGTCGCCCTATCACGAGTCGCCCTACCGCGAATAGCGGCTTCCCGCCCTCCGGCGCGCCTTTTCGCGGTTCCCGCACGATTCCATCTGGCACCACCGCCACAAACCATTTCGGCTGCGGTCCACGATCGCTACCTCGTCGAGCGCGAGGATCGCGTCGCACACTTCGACGTCGTCTACGAGAGCCCGGAACGGTCGTGAGCCAGCACCATCCTCCGCGCGCGGCGCTGCTCGCGGCCTTCGCCGCGGTCTATCTCTTCTGGGGTACGACGTTCCTCGCCGTACGGTATGCGGTGCTCGTCGTCCCGCCCATCCTGATCATCGTCGTGCGGTGCACGGGGGGAGCGCTCATCCTCGGCGCGTGGCTCGCGTGGCGACGTGAGCTGCGGCGACCGACGCTCGCACAGTGGCGCACGGCGGCAGTCGCCGGCCTGTTCCTCTTCCTCGGCAGTCACGTCTCGATCGTATGGGCGGAGCAGCGGATGTCGTCCGGCCAGGCGGCGCTCTACTCCTCGACGATCCCCCTCTGGATCGTGGCGATGGAATCCGCACGCCTCCGCTCCATGCCCAGCGTGCGGGTCATCGTCGGCATCGTCGTGGGAATGCTCGGTGTCGGGATTCTCGCGGGAGGCAGCGCATTCCACGCCGGCCTGCTCAGCGACCGGCTCATCATCTCGTTCGGTGCCTTCTGCTGGGCGGTGGGCTCCCTTGTCGGCCGGCACGGGGCACGTCCCGCCGTCGCCACTCAGGCGACCGCGATGCAGCTCGCGACCGGAGCGCTGTGGACCTTCGCGGCGAGCCTGCTCCACGGCGAGCTCGCCCGATTCAGTGTCGCTCAGCTCACGATGCGCGCGGTGATCGCACTGCTCTTCCTCGTGCTCTGTGGCACGGTGCTCGCCTTCGCGTCGTTCACCTGGCTGCTGCGCGTCGCCTCTCCCGCGGCGGTCAGCAGCTATGCCTTCGTCAATCCAGTGGTCGCCCTCGTGCTCGGCGTACTCGTCGGCGACGATCTGCTCGGTGGTCGCGTCATCGTCAGCGCGATTCTCGTCGTCGCTGCGGTCGTGCTCACGATGGGCGGGATACCGGCCACCGCGCATCGATCACGCGAGCCGTCGCCGCTGGAAGAGGATCGACCCGACGAAGTGCGCGCTCGCGCGGCGTCGTGAACCGTGCAGTCCGTGACTCGCCCGCTCCGACGGCGTTGCGTCGGTTCGGGGCGGTTTACGCGCCGACGGGACTCTGCTCGCGGACGAGGTCGCGGATGAACGGATACCGCGAGCGGATCTCGGCGACTCGCTCCGCGCGCAGCACAACGTAGCCGGCGGTTTGGTCCGCCAACGTCGTCGGTTGCAGTCGCTCGCCCCACGGGTCGTACGCCGCCGAGCCGCCGTCGTACGACAGCCCGCCCGCGTCGCCGATCCGGTTCACCCCCACGACGTAGCACTGGTTCTCGATCGCGCGCGCCGGGAGCAGCGCATCCCAGTGCGGTCGGCGGCCGGACGGCCAGTTCGCGATGATGAACATCGCATCGACGTCGGGCGCCACGGCGCGGAACAGCTCGGGAAACCGCAGGTCGTAGCAGATGAAGAGGCCGATCCGCACCCCGTGCACCATCGCGGTCGCCGGCCCGTCACCAGGCTCGTAGCTGGCGTGCTCGCTGGCATACGCGAACAGCTTCTGCTTCCGGTACGACGCCTCGAGCTCTCCCCCGGGACCGAACAGTAGGGCCGTGTTCTGGAACACCTCCCGTCCCTCGACGAGCTCGCGCGCGGCCACACCGGCCAGTACATGCACCTCGTTCTCCGCGGCAATGCCAGCCAGCGCGCGCACGTGCGGGGAGTCGAGCGTGACGGCGTGCGCCTTCGGCTCCATGGTGAAGCCGGAGAGGCACATCTCGGGGAGCGCCACCAGGTGTGCTCCATGACGCGCCGCGCGTCGGACCAGCGCCGACGCACGTTCCAGCGACGTCACGGGATCGTGCCAGCCCGTGTCGTATTCGCCCAGCACGACACGAAGCTCGTTCGTCACGCCGGGGTTCTCCCGTGCAGCACGTCGGGGTTGCTCAGTGCATGCTTCAACGCCTCGGCCCCTTCCTTCACCATCGGCGTGGCGCAGCTGTAGGCGAAGCGAATCGCGTCGTCGCACGTCTGACCGAACGCACTGCCCGGCGCGCTTCCGATGCCGATCGCCGCCAGCTTGTCCGAGAGCTCGTTCGCGTCCGCGACGCCCAATCGCGCATAGATCGCCGGATCGAGCTCCGCCCACACGTAGAAGGCGCCCCGAGGCGTGAACGGTCGCACGCCTTCGATGGTCGACAGGGCGGAGATGAGCGCGTCGCGGCGGACGATGTACTCGGAGACCATCTGCGCGAGCTGCGACTGGTCGCCGGTCACCGCGGCGAGCGCCGCCCACTGTGCCAGGCTGTTCACGCCGTTGATCGTGCAGCGAAGCAGCTTCGGGATGCGGTCGTGGAGGATCGGTGAGCGCGCCACGATGTATCCCGTGCGCAGCCCGCTCATCGCATAGCTCTTCGAGAACGAGAAGATGCTCACCACCTTCTCGGCGTAGTCCGGTACGAGCGAGCCGATCGAGAAATGCTTGTGCGGCGCGTAGATCACGTCCTCGTACGCCTCGTCCGAGACCAGCCACAGGTCATGCCGCTTGGCGATCTCGGCGATCTCACGCAGAGTCTGCTCGGAGAGCACCGCGCCCGTCGGGTTCTGCGGCGTGTTGAGGAAGATCGCGACCGTGCGCGGCGTGATCGCCGCCTCGATCTCGGCCGGGTCGTACTCGAAATCGCGATCGGCACGCAGTGGCACCCCGACGGTGACGCCCCCCGCCAGGCGAATGTTCTCGCCGACTTCGGTCCACATCGGGTCCGGGAGGATCACTTCGTCGCCCGGCGACAACAGCGCGCCGAACGTCACGTACAGTGCGTGCATCGCACCGTTCGTCAGGAAGATGTCCTCGTCCGTCACGCCGGCGATGCCGTTCTTGCGGACGACCTTCTCCGCGAGCGCCTTGCGCAGCTCGGGGATCCCGCTGTTCGGGATGTAGTGCGTCTTGCCCGCGGCGCCCGCCTTGTTCACCGCCTCCAGCACATGCGGCGGGACCGAGAAGTTCGGATCCCCTGACTCGAGACGGTACACTTTCGTGCCGACCGCCTGAGCCTTGAGGAGCCGCTCACGAATCTGCACGATCAGGCCGAGCGAGATCTCGTCGAGCGGATGTGGGGCGACGGTGGACGGTGTCATGCGCAGGCTCTCCGGAGTATGCGGGCGCGAGGAAACGAGAACTGGGGCGGCAGGGCTCGAACCTGCAACTTCCCGATTAACAGTCGGGCGGTCTGCCAATTGACCTACACCCCATCATTGATGCTGGCGGCATCGTACCGAGCCGGCGTGCGACTCTGCCGATCTTCTTCCTTACCTGCTTACCTGCAAAAGCGCCCGCCAGGTGAGACCTGGCGGGCGCTTCTCAGCGTGACCTGCACACGCGCGCTAGCCAAGTCTCCAGAAGAGGCTCCGATTAATATTATTCCCTGGCTTAAGCGTGCAGTTCTTGGTCATGATCGTCATTCGTGGGCGCGCGACGCGCGACCCGTGACATGCTAGAGATTCAGGCGACGTCTGTCAAGAGTCCGGTTGCGCGAGCGAACGAGGAATCGCACACGCGCGACGCGACGGTTCACCAACCGCCGCCGGACGGCAGCCACGGCGCGAGACGCTCGCGCAGGTGACGCAGCGCCCTCCCCATGCGCGCTTCCACGGTCTTCACCGAGATGTCCAGCACGCTGGCGATCTCGGGATAGGTCAGTCCATCGCGCCGGCTCATCTCGAATACTTCGCGCTGCGGCGGTGACAGCTCCGCCATCGCTTCCGCCACCGCCGCCTGGAGCTCGCGCGACGAGACGCGCGCATCCGTGCGGGGCGCCGCCGTCGGAGGACGCACATACGGCTCCGATTGCCGGACGGTCCGCCCGTGCCGCAGATGATTCAGCGCCCGATTGCGCGCTGACTGATGCAGGTACGCTCGCAGTGGTCCGGTGAGCGTCAGCTCCTCGCGCCGTCGCCAGAGCTCGAGCATGACGTCCTGCACGACCTCTTCAGCCAGCGAGCGATCACCGAGCAGTCGACCCGCTGAGAGCACGAGCCACGAGTAGTGCTCGCGGAAGATGGTCGCGAAGGCGTCGTCGTCGCCCTGACGCAGTCGCGCCAGCAGTTCCGATTCATCCACGGTCGGCGTATCGTTGCTGGCGAGGGCCGGGCATGGGCGAGCAATCTAATTCACCGCGGGCTTCGCACGATGCGAGCCGGGTAGCCGGCCGGACGGCGTAGGGTGTTCTTCCATTCGGGTGTCTCAGCAGCATGACCGACGACCGCGAGCAGCCGGATCTCGACGCCCACTGGGAAGCTCTGGCCCGCTTTCTCGCGGGTCAAAGCTCGCCCGAGGAGGAGCAGCGCATCAGAGCGCAGCTTGCGCGCGACCCCGAGCACGCCGCGCTCGTGAATGCTCTCGACGCCGCGCTGGAGCAGCCTGGCGAAAGCCCTCTCTCCCCTGGAGAGGTGGACACGGCGCTCGCCTCGGTGATGGCGCGGCGAGACATCCCCTCCACGGGTCCCGCGCCGTCGTCACCCGACGTGATTCCCCTGCGCCCGCGCCCCAGTGCTCCGCTGCGGCAGATCCGCTCGCGCTGGAGGACCGCGGGGCTGCGCGCCGCAGCTGCGGTGCTGCTGGTCGCCGGCGTCAGTCTCGTCTGGCGGGCCAGCCGGCCCGCGGGCTCGCCGACTTCCACTGGTCACACCGCCACCGCCTCTCGCATCTATCGAACGCGCACCGGGGCGGTCGACACGGTGAAGCTCGTCGATGGCTCGACGGTGATGCTCGGCCCCGCGAGCCGCCTCGCACTCGGAAGCGGCTACGGTGCCGGCACGCGCTCGATCGAGCTGGAAGGTCAGGCGTACTTCGACGTGGTACATGACGATGCACATCCGTTCGTCGTGCGAACGCCGAGTGCGACGCTTCGCGACGTCGGAACGACGTTCTCGGTCCGCAGCGATTCCCTGAGCGGTACCCGCGTCGCCGTGACCTCGGGTGCGGTCGACGTCGTGGCTACACGAGCGCCGGCTTCCACACCGACCGTGCTGCATGCGGGCGACAGGGCCGAGGTCACCCGAGGAGCCATGCGCGTGGAGCGCGGCGTGGACACCGAAGCCGAGCTGTCGTGGACGCGAGGGGTCCTCGAGTTCCGCGACGCCTCGCTCACGGCCGTCGCGCAGGAACTTCGGCGGTGGTATGGGGTGGAGCTGATCGTGACCGACTCGGCCATCGCGTCCAGACGCCTGACCGCCACCTTCGACCGCGCTGCCCCAGACGATGTCGGGCGCGTGCTCGCGGCCGTGCTCGGCGGATCCGTGACGCGGGCCGGCGATACCCTGCGACTCGGTGCGGCTGGCGCACGCTGACCGCGCGCGGCGCGTGTACCGGCGCGCCATCGGCGTGGGCGCGGTGTTCGCCGCGACTACGACGGGAGCGCGCGCGGGCGCCCAGCCGAGTCCTCCCTGCACCGCCGTGGCGAGCGAGGTCGCGACACACGAAGGAGCGTGGCCGGCGCCGCTCGACGCCCTCGTCACGCTGCGGGCGCGCGGTGTCTCGCTGCGCGATGCACTCGACCGGCTCGGCGCCAGCTCGGGTGTGCCTCTCGCCTACTCCAGCGATCTGCTGCCGCTCGACCGCACGGTCTGCGTCGTCGCCGAACGGCGGCCGCTGGGGCTCGTGCTTGCGACGCTGCTCTCCGGGATGAGCGTCCAGGCGTCCGTCGTCGCACGCCAGGTCGTGCTGGCCCCGACGGCCGGCGCTCGTGTGGCCGAACCTGCGAGGGTGAGCGTCCTCGAGCGCGTCATCGTCACCGGGAATGCGGTCGCCGCATCGCGTCGCCCGTCGGCGGTCGGTGTCGAGGTCATCGACGGCGAGGAGCTGCGGCTTGGAGGAGTCGGTGGCCTCGCGACGGCTCTGGATGCGTACGTGCCCGGCCTCTGGCTGTGGGACCAGGCACCCGGCAGCCTTGTCGCTCAGTACGGCGGCGTCCGCGGCGCCAGCTCGTTCTCGACGAGCTATCCGAAGATGTACATCGACGGCGTCGAGGTGGCGAACCCGCTGCTCGTCACGCAGCTCGACCCCGACGTCGTCGACCGCGTGGAGGTGATCCGCGGACCACAGGGGTCGGCGCTCTATGGTTCCGACGCCATCAGCGGCGTGATCAATGTGATCACGCGCCACGACGGGGCCTCGTCCTCCGGTGTCGGCGTGCAGGTGAGCAGTCTCGCCGGCGCGAGCGCGACCCAGTTCGGCACGAGCCTCGTGCCGACGCACGATCAGCGCATCGCCATTCGCGGCGGGACGAACCTGCGCTCTGGCGGCCTCGCCCTGGAGTTCGGCCAGACGGGCGCCGTGTTCCCGTCGGCGCAGAGCCGGCAGATGACGCTCGTCGGCGATGCGAGACACGTCTCCGCGAGCACCACGTTGAGCGGAAGCGCGCGGCTGTTTGACCGTCGTGCCGGGATCGGCAACAATCCGCTCGTCGTCGCGTCGGCTGCGCCCATGGGCGACGATCCTACCGGAGCCTACCCGACACAGGGCGGCGCGCGCGGGCCCGGCGACGGTGGCTACGTCCGGTATTCCGCGCCAACGCCACGCGATGGCGATCAGCACGTGCGGCTCTACACGCTGGGCGGCAGCGCGACCATCACGACGCACGGCGTGTGGACGCACACCCTGCTCGCCGGCATCGACGGCTATCGGCTCGACAACGTCGCCGACGCGACAAATCCGTTCGATGCGGGAGTCGATCCGTCGCGTCGAGGAGCGGCGGGAAGCGCGGACCGCACGACGTTGCGCGCGAGCAGCGTGGCGCAGATGGGCGGCGGCGGCGCGATTCCCGCCACGACGCTCACGCTGAGCGCCGAGCAATCGGTGCTGCGCCAGCGCTCCGCCACGCTCGCCGTCGCGCCGCCGTCGCCGGGCCAGCGCTACTCCTCCGTCGTCGACGGCGTATCGAGCGCGTGGAATCACAACACGGGGATGCTCGCGCAGGTCAGCACCGCGTGGCGCGATGCGTTGTTCGTCACCGGCGGTCTGCGCCTCGAGCGCAACGACGCGTTCTCCGGCGACGACCGCTATCCCGTGCTGCCGCTCCTCGGCGTCGCATTCGTACGGTCGCTCGGGCCGATCGAGATGAAGCTGCGCAGCTCGTACGGCAAGGGAATCCGGCCGCCCACGACGACGGTTCGCGGTGCGTGGGGCGACCCGATGTCCGCGATGGGGATGAGGGCCGGACTCGATCCCGAGGTCCAGACCGGCGTCGAGAGCGGCATCGAGCTGTACGCCGGCAACATGTTCTCGCTGCAGGCGACGCGGTTCGACCAGCGGGCCACCGGCTTGATCCAAAACGTCGCGGTCGCCGTCGACACGCAGCTGCGCGCCGGAACTCCGGAGCGCCGCATTCGCTTCCAGCCCGAGAACGTCGGCGAGATCACGAATCGTGGATGGGAGATGCAGGCCGCGCTGCGACGCGGCGCACTCGGCGTGAGGGGGACGTTCACGAGCGTCGATAGCCGCGTCCGCACCGTAGCCGATGGCTACCTGGGCGACCTGCGCGCTGGCGATCGGATGCTCGCCGTGCCGGCGCGGACGGCGAGTCTCAACGCGAGCTGGACGGGCGCAGGCTGGTCGACGACGCTCGCCGCGACGCGCGCGATCGACTGGATCAACTACGACCGTGTCGCGCTGTCGCGCGCCTACACGAGCTCCGATGGCGCGGAGCAGCGCGCGGTGACCGGTTCGCGGCTTCGCGCCTTCTGGCGCTCCTACGACGGCGACACACATCTCCGATTGTCCGCCTCGCGCGACGTCGGCCGAGGACTCGAGCTGCTCGTCATCGGTGACAACCTGTTCGGCGGACAGCTCGGCGAGCCGGACAACCTGACGATCCGCCAGGGTCGTACGATCTCGGGCGGGCTGCGCGCCTCGTTCTGAGCTGATACGGCGGGCGCCGCCTGCTCGTCAGCAGGGAGGCCAGGGCCGCCGACCGTCCGGCGGAACGTTTCGCCCCTCCCGTCCACCGACATGCCGACCATCCTGCGGCGCGCACTCGCTCGTCCACGCTGGCAGCTCGCCCTCGAGGCGTGGGCTGCGGTCGTCGTCCTCGCGGCGCTCTGGCAGATCCTCGGCAAGCTGCACGTCTACCAGTGGGACGTGATGGTCTACTGGTGGGGTGGACGGGCGTTCGCCCATGGCGTCTCGCCGTACGGGCCCATACCCGGCCAGCCGGAATACCTGCACTTCGTGTATCCGCCGCTCGTCGCCGCCGCGTTCGCTCCCCTCTCGGTGCTCAACGTCGCCGCGACCAAGGTGCTGTGGCTCGCGCTCAAGCTTGCCGCGTTCGTCGCGACGGTGCGGCTCTGGACTCGGCGCATCTCCACCGAGCCGGCGTCGATTCCGGCGTTGTTCTACTTCACCTTTGCCTTCGGCTCCGCGGCGCTCGTCGACTTCACGTCGGGGAACATCGCGATCTTCGAGCAGTTCCTGCTCTGGCTGGGGTTCGCCGCGCTGCTCTCGCGCCGATGGTGGACGTTCGCGCTGCTCGTCGTCGTCGCCGCCCAGGCCAAGCTGACACCGGTGTTCTTCCTCGGCCTGCTGCTCGTGATCGACGAGCGCCCGAGATGGTCGCCCTTCCTCGGCGGCGCGGTGGTCTTCGCGCTCGCCGTCGGCGCCAACGCCGTGCTGCTGCCTGGACAGACGCGTGAGTTCCTCGCGAGCGTCTCCGCGCTGGGCGAGCGAGGGTGGGGCGATCCGTCGATGCTGGGTCTGATGGAAGACCTGATCGATCAGCTGCGCGGACTTCGCCTGCCTCTCCCTGCGGCGACGGCCTACCTTCTCTACCTCGCCGCGATCGCGGCGGTCTTCTGGCTCACCGTGCGCTGGTGGCGTGCGCAACGTACCGCGGCCGCGAGCGATCCGCTGCTCGTCGTTCTCGTCACGCTCGCCGTGTACGCGCTCGTGATGCCACGCATGAAGGACTATTCGTACGTGGCGCTGCTCCCCGTCGGGTGGTACGTGCTGTCCATGCACCGGCAGGCCACGGCGTCGCTCGTCGTGCTCGCGGTGCTCGTCCCGCGACCCGTGCCGCAGCTCAAGCTCTGGCTTATGCACCGCTGGTCGCCGCACTGGTTCTCTGGAGCGCGTTGACCGCGCGCCCCGCCGCGTCGGCCGAGCGTCGCGGGACGCTCGATGACCACGCTCCCGACGTCGAGCCGGAGATCGCCGTCAGCGCAGCGTGAGGCGAATGGCGAGGCCGTCCGCGAGTGGTTCCAGCGCGGCGCCGAACCGCCTCTCCACCGCGTTCATGTGTCGTGCGTGCACGAACGCTTCGATCGCCGCGATCCCCGCGATGGCGCCGGCGGCGGCGAGCCCGGGAGTGAGGTGCGGATGTCCCGTCTCGGTGCGCCTGTCGACGAACGGAGGCAGCGGATTCCCGAACGGGTCCTTCGGATTCACCACGAACTCCTTCGTGACGGGGCCGCTCTTCAATGCGTACGCGACCGCTCCTCCCGCCGCCATGAGCGTGATGGCGCCGAACACGGGGCGGCCGGTGTACATCTGACCGGCGCCGGGGATGACGAGCCCGAGCCCCAGCGCGGCGCCGGGTGAAGGCGGTGTTCCGCGCAGCGTATTGATCCGCGCGATCACCGTTGCGCGATCCTCGGCTTCCGGCCGGAGCCGCAGGTACTGCTGGAGATCGGCGATCGCCAGCTCACGCCGCCCCAGCGCGGCGTTCGCGAGTGCGCGGTCGTAGTACGCATCGGCCCAATCCCGCTGGAGCGCGATCGCGCTGCTGAATGCGCTCTGCGCCTGCGCGTAGCGCCCGGCGTCGTACGCGGTCAGCCCCGTGCGGAATGGAGCGACGATGTTGTCCGGAACGGCTGGCGTCGTGTTGCGCGATACGCTGGCCAGCCGTTCGCGCACTTCGGCCGTCTCCGGTGCAGACGGCGCAAGCGCGACGAATCGGCAGTACTCCGCGGTCGCGTCGTCGCTGGCGCCGAGCGCGTCCTGCGCGCGCGCGAGCTGATACGCGAGATCGGGATTCGCCGGATCGAGCGCGGTGGCCTGGCGCAGCTGATCTCGTGCCGCGGTGCGATCGCCGAGAATCGCCGACTGCTGCGCGCGCTGCGCCAGCTCGCGCGCTCGGCGCCGCTGGTCGGGCGTGGCGGGTCGGGGAGTCGCGGCGGACGGACACGTCGGCCGCGCCGCGACCACTGGCATCCCGCGCTTCAGCGGCGATCGGACCTGCCCCTGTGCCACGGCCGTGCACAGGGGCAGGGCGAGCAGGACGACGAATGCACTGGCCGAACGCATCACGGCGTCACGGCGATGACCACCGAATCCTGCTTGCCGGAGATCGCCGCGGTGATGACTGCCGTCTGATTGCTCGACACGTTCTTGGCCGTCACCGTGGCCGTCGCGGCGCTGTTGGCCCCCACCGAGGTCACGCTGCTCGCCGGCGCGATCGTCGCCCCGCCGCTGGCCGTCCAGGTCACCGTGACGCCCTGAAGTCGCCGCCCCTGGCTATCGAGCACGATCGCGGTAGCCGTCGTCGTCGTTTGCTTCTTGATCGACGTGCTCCCCAGTGACAGCGAGACGCTCGCGACGGAGCCCGGCGTGACGGTGATCGTCGACGTCCCCGACTTGCCGCCGCTCGTGGCGGTGATCGTCGCGGTGCCGGCGACCCCTCCGGTGACTGTGACGCTCTGTCCGCTCGTGGCGGAGAGGCTCGCGACGTTCGCGTCGCTCGTTGTCCACGTGATGGACTGATTGCTGAGCGTGCCGCCGTTGGCGTCCTTCACCGTCGCCGTCAGCGTGGTGCCGTTGTTCTGCACGATCGACTGCGAGGCCGGTGAGACGGACACCGACGCCGGGGGCAGCGGCAGCACCGTAACCTGGACGCTACCCGGAACTCCGCCGCTGGTGGCGGTGATTTTCGCCGAACCGACCGCGACGCCCGTCACCTGCCCGCTGTTCGAGACCGTAGCGATCGCGGTGTTGTCGGACACCCAAGTGACCGGCCGGTTGGTCACGACCTGTCCGTTCACGTCGGTCACCGTCGCGCTGAGCTGCACCTTCTCACCGACCATCACGCTCGGGGTCGACGGCGAGATGGCCACACTGCGGACGGGCGCGTCCGCGACGGTGATCGCCGAAGATCCGCTGATGCCGTCGATCGTCGCGGTGATGGTCGCGCTGCCTCCCGCCACCGCCGTCACGACGCCTGAGGACGAGACAGTCGCGACCGCGGAGTTGGAGCTCGCCCAGATCACCGTCTTTCCACCGAGGACGGTCCCGGCCGCATCCTTGGGCGACGCGGCGAGCTGCTGCGTCTGGCCGGCGACCATGTTCGCCGACGCGGGCGTCACGTCCACTCGCACGACGTGGCCCGCCGCGATCGAGAACGTCGCGGCGTCGCTCTTCCCCTCGCTCGTCGCGGTGATCGTCGCCGTACCGGCGGCGACGGCCTTCACGAGTCCCGTCGTGCTCACTGTCGCGACGCCGGCGTTGCTCGTCGTCCACACCATCCCGCGGTCGGCGAGCGTGTTCTGCGACGCATCGAGCGCCGTCGCCGTGAGCTGCGTGCTGCTGCCGATCGCCGCGTCGACGCGGTTCGGCCGCACGACTACGCTCGCGACGGGCGTCCGCTGCACGTTCACCGTCGCCACCCCGGACTTGCCGCGCGCGCTCGCGGCGACCTGTGTCGTCCCCAGGGCGAGCCCCGTCACCACACCCGCCGCGGAGACACTCGCGACCGTCGGGTTCTCGACCGTCCACGTCACGGTGGCATCCGGCACGAGCTCACCCGCTTCGTTCCGCACCAGCGCCTGCAACGGCAGCTGGGCGTTGAGCGCGAGCGTCGACGACGCCGGGTTCACGACGATGTCCGCGACCTGTGGAGTCGCGTCCGGTTGAGTACTACCGCCGCATGACCAACTGGCCAGAGCCAATATGCCTACGAGGGCACGACGAAGTGCGAACATTCTTCCACTCCTGACCGACTGTATCCAACATCTCAACCGCCAGGGCGCTCGACGTAGACAGGCCGCGTGCGATGCGTCCGCGTGCCATCGCCCAGCTGACCGTCACTGTTGTAGCCCCAGCAGAATGCCTCCCCCGACGCGGTGGTTCCGCAGGTGTGCGAGCCGAACGCGCGGACGCTGGTGAAGGTGTGTCCACCCGAAACGCGCACGGGTTGTCCGCTGTCCGACGTGCCGCCGTTGCCGAGCTGCCCGTACGTGTTTCGCCCCCAACACCACGCCTCGCCGTCACTGGCCACGGCACACGTGTGCACGGCGCCAGCGGCGATCGAGACGAATTGCTCGTCACTGCGCACCCGAACGGGCGTCGAGCGTGGTGACGTGCTGCCGTCGCCGAGCTCTCCACTGGCGTTCCGACCCCAGCAGTAGGCCCCGCCGACGGGAGTGATGCCACACGCGTGCGCGCTCCCCGCCGTGATCGCCTGGAACTGAATTCCTCCCTGCACGGGAGAGGGCTGCCGACGATCCGTCGTCGTCCCGTCGCCCAACTGTCCTGCCGAGTTGTCACCCCAGCACAGGGCCAGGCCAGCCTCCGTAAGGCCGCACGTGAAATTCCAGCCCACGTCCAGGCTGACGAACCGCCACGTGCCCGCCACGGCGGTCGGCGATGACCGGTCGATCGTACCCCCGTCGCCAAGCTGGCCGTGCGCATCCGAGCCCCAGCACCAGGCCACGCCATCGGTATCCACGCCGCAGGTGTGTGCTGCCCCGGCCGCTATAGCGCGAAATACATGCCCTGCCGCTGACCTCGTGGGCGTCGCTCGCGCCGTCATACTACGGTCCCCGAGCTGCCCATGATCGTTCTCTCCCCAGCACCAGAGACTGCCTCCCCGAGCGATCGCGCAGCTGTGCGCCAACCCGGGCGCGATCGCCGTGAATCGCAGATCCGGGCCGACCGCGGAAGGACTCGAAACCCGGTTGCTGCCGGCAATGCCGAGCTGGCCCTGATCGTTGCCCCCCCAGCAGAAGGCTCGTCCGTCGGCGCCCACCAGACAGGTATGCAGCCCGCCGGCAACGACACTCAGGCGCGAGCGGGTCGGCGGCGGACCGATCGCCGCAGCGACCGACATCGATTGCGGAGTGGGAGTTGCTGGCGTCGGTGTCGGCGCGGTGATGCGGACCGGTGCAGCCGCGGTTGCGGGAGCCTTCTCCGTGGGCGCGGGTCGCTTGCTGTTCAGCTCGACCCCGATCGGGGCATCCGAACCCAACGAGCCGCTCGACGATGCGCTGTCGCGTCCTGGAGTCGCGAGCGCCATCGCTACCGACAGCGAGTCGGGCAGAGCGCCCGGCCCCGTGCCCATGGCGAGTGAATCGAGGAACGCCGAGGAATCGGCGGTGACCGTTGGACGCGCCGACGGATGCGCCACCTCGCCGCCGGACGCAGCCGCGCGGGTCGGCGTCCTCCGAACGACGGTCTGCGCTGCGTCCGAGCGTCCCTCGACGACGGTGACCACGGCACCGAGCGCGAGCACCCCGAGGATCGCCGTGGCCGCCAGCGCCGTCTGACGACGTGACGGCGTGAGACGCCTCCTCGGGCTGACATCCTCCAATTCGCCCGGCGAGAAGTAGGCTCCGACGAAGCCGGGGTCGAACCCGCGCGCGCTGTCGTGCACCATCGGCGGTGGCGCGACTGCCTCCTCTCGCGCCATGGCGGGAAGTGGGGCGGACGGGACCGGTACCATGCCCATCGCGGGGCTCGCCGGCCGCTCGAAGCGCATCGTCTCCGAGTTGACGGGCACATGGAGCTGCGCGCGCCGGATGGGCGCTGCGCCGTCGAGGGCATCGATCAGCTCGTCCATCGTCTGCCAGCGCGCCGAAGGATCCTTCTCGATCGCGCCGGCAATCGCGTCGGCGATCGGGTCGGACAGGTCCGGCCGCATCTCGCGCACGCTGGGAAGTTCGTGGTGACGCTGGTGGTACAGCACCGCGTAGAGGCTTTCACCCTCCCAGGGTCGGTGTCCCGTCAGCATCTCCCACGCGACGAGCCCGAGACTGTAGATGTCCGCTCGGCCGTCGATCTGATCGCCGTCGATCTGCTCGGGCGCCATGTACGACGGCGTGCCGATCGCGACCCCGTGCATCGTGAGCTGGGTGTCGCCAGACATCGATCGGGCGACCCCGAAGTCGGCGAGCAGCGCCTTCCCCTCGGCGTCGATGAAGATGTTCTCGGGTTTCACGTCGCGATGGACGATCCCCAGTCGGTGCGCGGCGGCAAGCGCCGCGGCCACCTGCCGCAGGACGTGCACGACGAAGTCGGGCGAGAGCGGACGCTCCTCCTGAATCACCTGCTTGAGCGTGCGCCCGTCGATGTGCGCCATCACGAGCGCGATGCCGGAGGCACCCAGATCCAGCACGCGGTGTACGCCGACGACGTTCGGATGATTGAGCTGCGTGACGAAGCGCGCCTCGCGCGCGAATCGCGCGATCGCCTCCTCGTCCTCGATGTACTTGGGACGAATCAGCTTGATCGCGACCTCGTCGCCCGTGGCTCTATCGCGCGCCAGGTAGACGATGGCGGTGCCCCCACGCCCAATCTCCCCGAGAATCCAGTACTCGGGCTCGAGCGCGGTGAGCGTCGTCGGGGTTCGTTCGCTGCTCATCGCCAGATGTCGGAGGGGAAGAGGCCTTGCTTCCGCCTCCGGCCAAGGGTCAGTGTGCGTGGAATCGCAACACGACTTCACCCAGCTCGATGCGGTCGCCGTCGGCCAGCTGACGCTCCCCATCGAGGTTCGTCAGCTCCTGGTCGTTCACTACTACCGGGTTGGTCTGCGAAAGATTCGCCACGACCCACTTTCCGCCAGTGTAAGCGAGCCGAGCATGCTGCCGGCTGACCGTGCTCGAGTTGAGCGCGACGTGTTGCGGCGACCGCCCAGGGTTCCGGCCGAGAATCAGATGAGGCTGCTGTCCGGCGACGCGAACGAATCGGATCTCCTGGTGCCGTGTGTCACCCGAGAGCACCTCGAGGTGGCCCGGAAGCAGTTGTACCACCTCATCCGTCGGGCGAACGAACCGCACCGTTTCGCTGTTGACCGGGACCTGACTGTCCCCGTCCACCGACATCGGAACGTTGACTGGCCGCTCTCCGAGCGGGCGATTGACCGTTGGCGGAGCAGGCGGCGCGAAGCTCGACGTCGGGTCCGGCGGGGGCGCCTGCACCGGTGGGGCGGGCTCGACCGTCTGCACGGGAAAAGCCGACATAGTGGTTTCCCAGGCGATTCCCGAGTTCATCGGGAACACGAGTGGGATCGGGGTATAGGTCGTCCGGCGCCCGGCGCGCCATCTCTTGAACGAGACGGCAGCCGCAAAGGCTAATGCGAGCAGCAGGACGACAACGACAAAGATCACGGGGGGAACGGGATGAGAGTTGCGTCGTTCACAACACTGGCGGCCTCCACCAGAAAGGCAAGAGGTGTTCCCCCAATCGACTTCGGAGATACCTCGGCCTGGCCCGCACACCATCCTGCGAGCTCGCAAATCTATAGCAGAGCTCGTTTGGATTGTCCATCACTCGTCATGAGTCGCAGCCGATCCAGTGCCTGCGAAAAATCGGCCGTCGGCGCCCTGACCTCGCGGCTGGCGGCGGGCCCGGCGGGCGCGTGATTCACGTCGGCACGTCGGGCTGGAGCTACCGCCATTGGGAGGGAGTGCTCTACCCCAACGACCTGCCGCCGAGACAACGGCTCGACTACTACGTCGCCCGTTTCGGCACCGTCGAGCTGAACGCCAGCTACTACCGCTGGCCCGCCGACACCGGATTCGCCTACTGGCGTCGTCGCCTGCCGCAACGGTTCGTGCTCGCCGTCAAGGCTCCGCGGGCGCTCACCCACCAGCGGCGAACGCTGGATCGAGCGCATTCAACGCGGCCTGGCTCGACTCGCTCCGGTGCGATGCCTCCTCCTCGTGCAACTCTCGCCGCGATTCGAGATCGACCTCGCCCGGCTCGAGTACTTCCTGGCGCACCTGCCGGACAATCTCCAGGTCGCTGTCGAGATGAGGCACGCGAGCTGGCACCAGGAGGCCACCTTTCAGGCGCTCGAACGCCATCGGGCGGCCTACTGCGTCATGAGCGGCGCCGGCCTCCCGTGCGTGCTGCGCGCAACGTCGCCGGTCGTGTACGCGCGGCTACACGGCCCCGACCAGGGAGCGCTGTACGGGGGATCCTACTCTGACGACGATCTGCGCTGGTGGGCGGACCGCGTCAGGGAATGGGAGGCGCAGGGCCGCGAGGTGTTCGTCTATTTCAACAACGATGGGGGCGGGAACGCGGTCCGGAACGCCCACCGGCTCCGCGAGCTGCTGGGGCAGTGATCGGCGCGCTACCGCGCCTCGAATAGCTGCAGGCTCACGGGCTCCGGGCGGTCGACCGACTTCTCGATCACGACGCGCACTCTCCGCAGTGGCGGACCATCGGCCAGCCGGTCGAGCTTCGCGTGACCGATCGTGCTTCCCGATGAGAGCTCCTGCCACCGGCTGCCCGACGAGCCTTCCAGCCGGTAGGATGCCACGCGCTGCCCACGCGTGATGTCCTCGGCCAATCTCGCGATGCGGGGCCGGGCGGGAAGGCGCAGCTCCCACTCGATGTGCGCGCTGTCGTTGCCACGTGGACGGAACTCCACGCGTCGCACCGCAAGCGGAGCCCCGAACATCTCGTCGCGGCGTGACCGAAAGCCGGACAGCCGTGAGGCATCCACTGCATGGATCACCCCGTCGCGCGTCGGCGGGACATTGAGCAGCAGCTTGGCGTTCCGCCCCACCGACGTGAAGTACAGCTCGACCAGGTTGTCCACCGAGCGCACCTTGACGTCCTGAGCCGGATGATGGAACCAGCCGGGCCGGATCGACACGTCGACTTCGGCTGGTCGCCAAACGCTTCCCTCTTCATTGCCGTGCTGGAGGGCGGACTCGATCCCGCTCCCGCTCTGGCCAGGGTAGACGACGACCTTAGGATCGACGGTGGACCAGTTCGGTTCCCCAGCGACTCCTCGCTCGTTGCCACACCACCTGACGTCCGGCCCGGCGTCGGAGAAGATCACCGCATCGGGTTGGAGTCGGCGCACCAGCCCGAATACGCGCGGCCAGTCGTAGACCTGACGGCGACCGTTGGGGCCCTCGCCGTTGGCGCCGTCGAACCAGACCTCGACGATCTTCCCGTAGCGCGTCAGCAGCTCGGTGAGCTGGGTGGCGTAGACGTCGTTGTAGGCAGGCGAGTCGCCATAGGTAGGATGGTTCCGATCCCAGGGCGAGAGGTACAGCCCGGTGCGTAGCCCCTCCGCAGAGCACGCGTCGACGAACTCGCGCACCACGTCCCCGCTACCACCCCGCCACGGACTGCTCGCGACGGAGTGGCGTGTGGTCGCGGTCGGCCAGAGACAGAATCCGTCATGATGTTTGGCCGTGAGGATCATGGTTCGGAATCCGGCCGCCTTCGCGGTGCGCGCCCACTCTCGCGCGTCGAGTCGCGTCGGATCAAAGATCGACGGCGACTCCGTCCCGTCGCCCCACTCGCGGTCCGTGAAGGTGTTGACGCCGAAGTGCAGGAACATCGCGAGCTCGTCGCGCTGCCACGCCACCTGCGCGGCCGAGGGCAGCGGACGCTGGTCGGCCGGAGCCATCGCCCATCGCGAGAGCGGCCAGCGTGCGGCCATCGAGAGCGCGCCGGCCTGAACGAACGATCTTCTATCCATGGCCGTAGCATATGCAGGTTACGGAATGGCGCCGCAACCGCCCCTCGAACAGATTGTTGCGCGTCGGCACGCGAAATGTATACTAAGTTGAACACACTACTCGCGCGGGCCGTCGTCCCGCGCTACCCAGTTTCATGACCGCTATGGCCCCCGGAGGCGGCTCTCCCATGAAACGTCCGATCCGTCTTGCACTCGTCACGGCCGCACTTGTCTTCAGTGCGGCCAGCTCGTCGTCGGCGCAGTCCGCCGGCGACGGCTACATGTTCCACCGTCCCGACGTGACGGTGAGCGTGCGCGGGGGCTACTCCCATGCGGCCGCGGGCAGCGACGTCTTCGACGACGTCACGACCAATCTCACGCTCGATCGCGGAGACTTCAGCAGCCTCACCATCGGCGGCGACTTCGCCGTCCATCTCACGTCCCGCGTCGACGTCGTCCTCTCGGGTGGCTACTCGCGCGCGAATCACAAGTCGGAGTTCCGCGACTTCATCGACAACAACGACCTGCCGATCGAGCAGACGACGACCTTCGAGCGTATCCCGCTCACGGCGAACGTGCGCCTGAACCTGAGCGCGCCGGGTCGAGCGGTCGGGAGACTCGCATGGATTCCGACTCGCGTCGTCCCCTACGTCGGTGCAGGCATCGGAGCGATGCGCTATCGGTTCAAGCAGGACGGGGACTTCGTGAACTTCACGACGAATGCGGTGTTTCCTGCCGACCTCGACTCCGAGGGATGGGGGCTGGTCGAACAAGGCATGGCCGGCGTCGACTACAACTTCTCGACGCAGTTCGGTCTCTCGCTCGATGCGCGGTATCTCCACGCGAACGGTGAGCTCGGTTCAGCGTTCAAGGGTTACGATCGGATCGATCTTTCGGGCGCGACCGCTACCATCGGACTGTTGGTTCGACTCTAGAATCCACTCATGAGGCCTTCAATGATGATCGTCCCGCTGAAGCGCTGCATCGCGGTCCTCGGTCTGATTGTCGTCACGACGACGCTGGTTTCCGCGCAGGAGACTCGGGTCGGACCGAAATGGCTCGGATGGGTCGGCTGCTGGGCGTCGTCCGTGGTGGGCGCGTCCGCGCTTGCCTCGCCGACGGAGAGCAACACGTTGGTCTGCATCACCCCGTCGGCGCAGGGAGGCGACGCTGTCGACGTCACGACGCTCGCCGGCGGAAAGGTCGTGTCGACCCAGCACATCGATGCGAGCGGCGCCGAGCGTCCGCTCGACGCCAAGGGATGCACGGGGGTGCAGCGCGCGACGTGGTCGGCGGACGAGCGGCGCATCTATCTGCGGTCGTCGTCGACGTGCGATGGCATGAAGTCGTCGACGTCGGGCATCCTCTCGCTGACGTCGACCGGGGAGTGGCTCGACGTGCGCGGTGTGGCCAGTTACGGCTCCGAGAACGTGCGCGTGGCGCGGTATCGAGACGTGGGAATCCCGTCGTCGGTGCCGGCCGAGATCGCGAGCGCGATCCGTGAGCGCGGGGCTGGCGTCGAAGCCGCGCGCATCAGCGCCGGCGTGCCGATCGGCATGCGCGGCGTCGTCGAGGCGTCGCGCGCCGCGGACAGCACGGTGGTCGCCGCGTGGCTGCTCGAGCGCCAGCAGCCCTTCCCGCTCGACGGGAAGGCCCTGCTGCAGCTGGCGGATGAAGGCGTGCCCGGCGCCGTGACGGACGCGCTGGTCGCCGTCTCCAATCCGCGCGCGTTCCAGCTCGCGCGCGTGCCGGAGCAGAGCGACGTGATTCATGCCGACAGCCTGCCCGCGCGGCGGCGTACGGCGGTGACGGGAATACCGTACGATCCATGGACGTGGGGCTCGTATGGTTACGACTCGTACCGATACGGCGACCCGTACGGGTACCGCTACGGGTACGGGTCATACGGCTACGGATACGGCGCGGGGTACAACAACGGATACTACGGCGGGTATGCGCCGCCGATCATCATCGTGAACCCGGGAGCGCAGCGTGGATCCACCGGGCAGATGGTGAAAGGACACGGCTATACGCAACCCGGCGGCTCGACGTCGACCGGGACGGCTCACGAGCGCCCGAACCGGACTTCGGAGCCATCTCCCGCGCCGTCGTCGAGCGGGTCATCGTCGAGCAGCTCGTCGTCCGGCAGCTCGTCGTCCAGCTCATCGGGAGGCTCATCCGAGGCACGTACGGCACATCCGCGGCCGTGAGACCCGGTCGCATCTGGTGACGTGAACGGGGTGCCGGCGCTGCCGGCGCCCCGTTTCGCGTCACGATGCAACGCTCGGCCGTCGCGCGCGCGGCGCCATGCATGCAGCTTCAGCTCGGACCGCTGGTTCGCAACACTTTCGATTGCCCGTCGTGAACGAGATATCGCTCGAGATCGACCCACATCCGCTGCTGAACGTCGCGTCGTTCGTCACGACGTTTCCCAAGTCGCTCGCGACCATCGCGTCGCCGCCTGCTGCGCTCGAAGCATTGCGACTCGACGGCCCTGCACCGCTCTCCCGCGACGAGAGCGTTCGCGGTGCCGTGCGCGATCTCCTGAGATTCGCCGGCTACAAGCCGACGGGTCGAGGCAAGCCAGCGTCCGAGTACCTCGTCCGCGCGGCGACCGATGGCGCGCTCAGCGCGATCAACGCCGCGGTCGACGTCTGCAACGCGGTCTCGCTGCACAGCGGGTTGCCGATCAGTGTCGTGGATCTCGACCGAGCGCGTCCCCCGTTTCGCATCGGTGTCGCGCCCACAGGCACGTCGTACGTCTTCAACGCGTCGGCACAGGAGATCGACCTGAGTGGTCTGCTGTGTCTGTACGATGCCGACGGGCCGTGCGCCAATGCAGTACGCGACGCGCAACGGACGAAGACGCGGGACGAGACGAAGGCGACGCTCAGCGTCGTGTGGGGATGCATCGGCTTCGAGGCGCGCCTTGCGGAGGCTGTGCAGTGGTATCGTTCGCTGCTCGAGAGCACCGGAGCGACGACGCGCGACGTGACGGTGATGGCGAGCGAGTCTCCCCGCTGACGCGATGCGTTGCCGGCTCGCGCAGTCGGCGAGTCAACATCCAATCATCCCCGCGACCGAACGAACCGAATGGCGAAGGCTCTCGACGTCGTACAAGGAACGCTGGATCTACTGATCCTCAAGGCGCTTTCCGTGGAGTCGTTCCACGGTTGGGGGATCAGCGCGCGGATCCAGGAGCTGTCGGGCAGCGTATTCCACATC
Source organism: Gemmatimonadota bacterium (assembly GCA_003223455.1). Lineage (GTDB taxonomy): Bacteria > Gemmatimonadota > Gemmatimonadetes > Gemmatimonadales > Gemmatimonadaceae > AG11. The sequence goes on from QHVE01000034.1 coordinate 50,122, forward strand.
GGCCAGGGATCGCTCTACCCTGCACTGCATCGCATGGAGGGGCGCGGCTGGGTGACGTCGTACTGGCGGACGACGGAGAACAACCGCATCGCGCGGTATTATCAGTTGACACCGGAAGGACGGAGCGCGCTCGCCGACGAGATCGCGTCGTGGCAACGCTACGCGAAAGCGATGGAGGCCGTCATCGAGGGATGACGACGCGCGGCTAGCGCGCGCCGAGCTTCGCCTGGTTCGCGAGGATCTTCTTCTGGTTCTTGATGATCGCTTCCTGGTTCCGAATGATGACCACTTCATTTGCGAGGACCAGCAGCAGGCGCTCCTGATTGCGCAGAATCTTGTTCTGGTTCGAGACGATGGTGCGATGGCCGGACAGAATCTTCTGCTGGTTCTTGAGCGTCGCTTGCGCCATTTCGGTGTCTCGTGGAGGGGTGGTCGGGGCCGGCCGCGGAGGGCCCTGGACGCGCGAGGATCGCGATGGAGTCTCCCGGGCGTGTGGGCGGCGTAGGATAAGGCTGCCCGAGGGACGACGCCAGCCGTTGGCAGTGCGGTGCGAGCCGGCTCTCTGGCGTATGCACTTGGCATGAAAGCCGAAGGCCCGCGGCGCGACAGCGCTGCGGGCCTTCGGTGTCTCCCCTTCTGAAATCGAACCGGGACCGTGCCCGTTCTGCGTGAGGAATGATCGACGCAGCACCCACCGTCGATTTACGTGCCGGTGCGAGTCATGTCGATCGTCGAGCTTCGGGTACACGTCGCGAAGACTGGCGCGGTGGCCGAGGCCTCGTGGAGGACGTTCACGTACGAACCGGTTCCCGTCAGCTTCGTGCCATCGGCCGAGCGATCGAGCACAAAGGTGCCGGTGACGTCGACATAGAACTGACGAGCGCCCGAGCGGAGGTTCTTCTCCTTGAACGAGAGCTTGAACCCGAGTGTCGCCTTCCCGGCCATGTCGATGCTGCCGGTATCCGCCGGTTCGGCAGGCTGGTTCGGGCGGGAGAGACTCAGCTTGCTCCCCGACTGAGCGATCTTGACCGGCTCGTTCAGCGTATACGCCTCGAACGCGATGTCCCCGCCCGAAGGCGGGTTCTGAGGCGTGCACGTGAGGGCCGCGATCACGTCGATCCGTTGGAAGGTGCCGACCACGCTCGGGAAGGCTCCGGGGCCCGTACCCACGTCAACGGTGGCTCCGTCGCGGCGGCCGCACGCCGCAGCGAGTGTGAGGAGCAGCCCAGTCGCGAGGAACCGGGCGGGGGTACGGCGATCTTGGAGCGCTCGAAATCGACGCAAGGGCATGCAGTCCTCGGAACCACGGAGAGAATGGATGGGCTCGTGAACCGGATCGATCGTCCAGCAGAGCTCGAGACAGGCTCTGAACAGACGATTCCGCTATCTGCCCGTCACCACTCACACGTTGGCACAAGGCATCGTTCCGAGCAGATGAGTGCGCAACAATGCGAGCGCCGTGCCGCGAGGCACGGCGCTCGGAGGCAGAGCCCGGTGGCCGCTCTACTTCAGCGCAATCAGCGCGTCGCCTGACGGCCCCCAGACGAACTCTGGTAGCCTGCGATGATGAGCCCATTCGGGGTGAGGTACAGGGCTTCCGCCTCACTGTTGCCGCCTTTGGTGGCCAGCTCGAGGAGCGCGACACTCTGCGCTCCGGGGCACCATAGAGGTGGCGGGCGGATCCAGCCAGAGCAGCCTGGTCCAGACGCGCTCAATTCACGTCGATCTTGAGCGATCCGCTCTTCCCGCCGCTCGGTGACGTCTGGGCCGTGATAGTTACGTCCCCTTTCCGCTTTCCGGTCACGACGCCACTCTCGGATACCGTCGCGGTGTTGGAGTTCGAGCTCGACCAGAAGAAGGTCTGGTGCGAGACCGGGTTTCCCTTGTCGTCGAGCGCGGTAGCGGCGAGCTGCATCGTGGATCCCGCCTTCACCTTCTTCGACGGCGCGGTGACCGTGACGGTCGCCACCGGGCCCTGATCCGTTGCCCCCGGATTCGACGGGGGCGGATTGGAGGCGGGAGGATTGGACGCGGCTGGATTGACGGTAATGGTCGCGAGGCCGGATTTCCCGAGCGCACTCGCGGCGACCTGCGACCTGCCTACCGCCAACGCCGTGACGACGCCCTCGGGCGAGACGCTCACGATCCTCGGGTCCTGCACCGTCCAGGTGACGTCGGCATCGGGGACGATCGCGCCCGACTCGTCCTGAACCTGCGCCTGCAGGGGAAGGTCGGTGTTGAGCGCGAGCGTCGAGCTGGCTGGGCTCACGATGATCGCGGCGACGTCCCGTGTCGCGTCCGGTGCCGTGCTGCCGCACGACCAACTCGACAGCGCGACCACGACCAGGGTCGCGAGCGTTCGTCTGCTCCCCAACATGTTGCCACTCCTTCCGCGCGCTGCCACGCACCTCGACCATCGGGACGTACAACGTGGACCGGCCGCGTTCGATGAGTCCTAGATGCGCCGCCAGGCTGCCCGTCGCCGTGGTCATCCCAGCATATGGAGTGCCGACGGCGATGTCCTGCATCAGCGGATCGGATGAAGCCGCACTCCGTCCTATCCGGTTCCGCGACGGCGCCGACGCTTCCATCGAAGCCCGCGCCGAACGACTCCCCAAAACACAAAAGCCCGGCAACGCGACTGAGGCGTTGCCGGGCTGCAAGTTGCCCCTCCTGGGATCGAACCAGGACTCTCCTGATCCAGAGTCAGGCGTGTTGCCAGTTACACCAAGGGGCAGTAAATCCGCCGACTGGGTGACCATTCGGGGAACCCGTGTAAAATACCCGTGGTAGGATGCCGCTTCAACCCCTGCCACCCCCACGGAGCATCCGCTGTTCCTCCATAGCCTCCGCGGATGCGTCGAGCGAGCTCGTCACGCCGCGCCGCTCGCCCTGTCGCTTCTCGCCGCGCTCATCGGCTGTCGTGATGCCTTTGCCGGATTCGGCTCCGGGCGGCCCGCGGTGGCGAAGGTCGATCAACTTTTCGGCGCGCTCGGCGCACGACATGCCGACGTCGCGCGAAACGCCAAGTACGAGTACGCCCGGTTGCAGATCGCCAAGGGAGCGCTCGTCCCCTCGAAGGTGTTCGCCGACAGCAGTGCGTGGACGCGCAGCTCGGGCGCCGTGCGGCTGCTGGAGACGCAGGGCGCGTTCGTGGACGGCAAGTACTCACTCGCTTCGCGTCTCGACGTCTCGCCGCCGCGTCATCCAGCGGACGGCCGCCACGCCATCACGCTGAGCCGACTCTCGAGCAACGAGTTCCGCTGGGACACCGCCGTCGACTTCGCGATCGGCGACGTCCGGCCCGCAGACGTGGCGTCCGTTCTGTCGCGGCTCCTGGCCTCGGCCGAGGGGAAGACCGAAGCCGCGGCACGCTCCGATCTCGCCTCGGCGGCGCCGCGAGCGGCGGGTGCGCTCGGGCAACTGTTCTCCCTGGACTCGCTACGGCCGGTGCCGCAGGACGACGGCAGCACGGCAGTGACGCTCGTGGTCGGAGTGCACTCCGACCAGCTCAGACGTCGGTATCCCGCCTTCGGTGACTACGTGCGTCGGTACGTGGATCCTCTCCGCTATCGCGTCGTGGTCACGGACGTGGGCGGAACGCCGTACTTCGAGGCGGAGGGGATCGATCAGCACGTGACCCTGCGGCTTCGAACGGCGAAGGGCGTGCTGGTGCCGCTCTCGGGCCCCCTCCGACGGATGCCGGACACGCTCTTGGTGCTGATGGACTTCAAGGCGCGAGTGAAGCATCTGGGTGTCGGCTTCCACGGGCTCCGAATGGAATTGGTGCACGTCCGTCACGACGAGATGGAGAACTCGTGGGTCGTGTCGGCCCGTCACGAGCCGGAGTGGGAATTCCCGCTCGCGATGGCGCGACTGATTCGCGCCCCGCTCCGCCGTCCGTTCGCCGGCGAGGGCTCGCTGTTCCGAATCGGAGTACGCGGCGACGGCGAGGGACCAACGGTGATCGTGCGCCAGATCACACTCTTCGTCCAGGAGAGCGCGATCCTGCGATTCCTCAACTCCCTCTCGGGAGCCGCATTCAGCGAGTTCGAGGACCGGGTGGACCGGGAGGAGAACGCGTGGCTGAGAGAGTTGTTCGCAGGAATGAGAGCGGATGCGCGGGCGGCGTTGGGAGGATGACTCGGGCATCGACCGCTCATGGCACGGCTTAATTCACGAGTCGCCATTGGAGAGCCCGCCAGTCGATCGCCGAAGCGGTGCGCCCGAGCGCTACGCCGGTACCCTGCTGAGTAGCGAGCAACCCCGGTCCCGAAACGAAGAACGCCGCGATCCCGAGGATCGCGGCGTCAATCTCGCGCACAAGGGCGAGAACAGTCGGGGGTTGCCACACACGCCGTCATTGGAACTCTCCGTCCTACCGAACGGCGGCGGGCAATCTATCGAACTGTGGCGACTCAAAACGCAATCAACGCGCCAACGAATTCTCGAAACAAAATGGAGCTGAGGGGGCTCGAACCCCTGACCTCTGCAATGCGAATGCAGCGCTCTCCCAGCTGAGCTACAGCCCCGCGTTGGCGAGGACTTGTGGAGAGCAGCTCTCCGTCTCGTCCACAAGCCAGACGGAAACGGCCCCGCAATCGAGCGGAGCCGCCGTCACTGTAACAAATCTAGCCCGACGACCCGCGCTGTCAAGCAGACGAGCGTCGAGCACACGTCGTAACGATGCGACGCGCTCGTTCGCTTCACGAGCTGCGATTCCGACTTGCCCCGGACGAGCCCGAGGTTAATTCTTTGTGTCCCCACCAAATGATACTCCCAACGCCCCCCGACGTCCTCGCGGCTGCCCGCCGGTTGCGAGGAGTGATCCAGCGCACTCCGTGCAGCTACTCGGCGCCACTCTCGGCGCGGAGCGGCGCTGAAGCGTACATCAAGTGGGAGAGCCAGCAGAACACGGGCTCGTTCAAGCTGCGCGGCGCGTTCAACGCGCTGCTCACGATGCCGATCGAGGAGCGGCGGCGTGGTGTCGTCGCTGCCTCGGCGGGCAATCACGGGCTGGGCATCGCCTACGCGGCGCGGACACTGGGCATGCGCGCGCGTGTGTACGTGCCGCAGTCGGCGCCGTCGGTGAAGCGCGAGGGGATCATGGCGATGGGTGCCGAGGTCGACGCCTCGCAGCCCAGCTACGATGCGGCGCACGCGGCGGCGCACGACTTCGCGCAGCGTGACGGACGGGCGTATGTGAGTCCCTGCAGCGGCCGACCGCTGCTCGCTGGTCAGGGCACCGTCGGGCTCGAGATCCTCGAAGACCTGCCGAGCGTGCGCACGATCATCGTTCCCGTGGGCGGCGGCGGGCTCGCGGGGGGGATCGCGGTGCTGGTACGCGCCGTCGCCCCACACGTCCGCATCGTCGGTGCGCAGAGCGAGCTGACGAACGCCATGGCCGCCTCGCTCACCAGCGGACGGCGAACGACGATCCCCGTGGTGCCCACGCTCGCCGACGGTCTCGCCGGTCAGGTGGACGACGAAGGAGTACTCATCGGCCGGTTCGCGCTGGATGAGATCGTGGTCGTCACCGAGCGCGAGATCGCGGACAGCATGCGCTGGCTCTCTCGCATGCATGGCGCTCGGGTCGAGGGTTCGGGTGCGGTCGGGGTTGCGGCTCTGCTGTCGCGCGGCGGATGGGACGGCCCCGTGGCAGCGGTCGTGAGTGGAGGCAACGTCGACCAGAGTGTGTGGAGCGAGATCGCCGGGGACACCGCCGCGGTCGCGTAACCTCCACATCTACCAGAAGGCCGAACGGCACGCCGGAGATTATCCGGCGTGCCGTTTCAGCGTTCGAGCGCGTGTCGCGCGTCGGCGCTACGGGCGCTCGACGTTCCGCTCCTCGGAGGTCGCCGGCCGGCGCTCACCGCCGAGCGAGTTGCCGCTCTGCCGTGCCGTGCCCTGTCCACCCGCGTTGGCGGAAAGGCCGACCTCGCGATCGCCCTGGAAGCGTCCGGAGTTGCTGGAAGCTCCCTGCTCCGCGCTCCCGCCGTTGGCCTGAAGCCGCGCCGCGCGATTGGCGCCACGCGCTTCCCCGCCGCGACGACCGATGGCGGCCATGTGCTCCCGGTTGCGACTCACGGTCACGCCGCCCTTGCGGCCAGCGGCGCGCGCCTCGCTCGAATCGAATTCGTGCGCCGTGCCCTTCTGATGCGCCGCGCGACCGCCCTTGCTCGCGATCTCGCGCTGCTTCGTGCGATCCATCGAGGCGAAGCCACGATTGCTCCGACGCTGAGCGGAGCCGCTTTCGCTCGCCCCGTTGGAGCGACCGGCGCTCTCCCCACCACTCGATCGCGCCGCGCGCCCACTCTCGTTGGAGATCTCGCGCTGCCGCTCCCGATCCGCGCCGAAGCCGCGCTCCTCGTTATTCGGTCTGATCGCCATTCCCGCTCCTCCTGATTATGGTGGGCCGCTTTGGCCGGTGCCGCACTCCCACAACCTACGGGAAGCGCGGTCTCTCCGCTGTGGCCCATATAGGGCCAACTCCATGCGAGTTGATGTGCAAACTGCGGACCCAAGTGTTTGCCGGCGCAAGACTTTCGTGTGATTTAATCGTGATTGCGATCCAAAAATGTGATCACGTCGTTGGCTCCCTGTCCGCGGGCAAAGCGTGGGCCGCTGCGGAGTATATTCCGCCATGTCGCTCGCCGTTCGTCTGCTCGGTACGTCCGCATCGCGCCCAACCGTGGAGCGCAACGTCGCGTCCATCGCGCTCGTGCGCGAAGGAGAGACCCTGCTCTTCGACTGCGGCGAAGGTACGCAGCGCCAGATGATGCGCTACGGCGTGTCGTTCGCCTTCGGGGATCTGTTCTTCACGCACTTCCACGCCGACCACGGGATCGGCCTGATCGCTCTGATCCGAACGATGGCCCTGCAGGGGCGCACCGAGCCACTACGGCTCTGGGGACCGCGCGGTGCCACGCGTATGTTGAAGCGCGCCGAAGACTTCGGGATGGACCGCCTCACATTTTCTCTCGACATCGCGGAGCTCGAGCCGGGCCAGCGAGTGGAGCGCGCCGACTACGCCATCGTGTCCTTTGCCGTGGATCATCGGGGCGCGCGCGCGCTGGGCTACGTGCTCGAGGAGCAGGAGCGAAAGGGACGGTTCAATCCCGAGCTGGCGCGAGAGCTCGGGGTGCCGGAGGGGCCGCTTTGGGGGCAGATCCATCGCGGCCGCGCGGTGACGCTCGACGACGGACGCGTGATCGAGCCGTCGGTGCTCGTCGGCGCACCGCGGCCGGGCCGTCGCGTCGTGATCACGGGAGATACACGTCCCTGCGCGGCGACGATCGAGGCGGCGCGCGGCGCGGACCTGTTGGTGCACGAGGCGACGTTCGGCCTCGAAGAAGCCGACCGCGCCGTCGAGACGGGACATTCGACGGCGCACGAAGCGGGAATCGTCGCGCGGGACGCCGGCGTGGACGCCCTGCTGCTGACGCACTTCTCCGCCCGCTATTCGCGCGACGCGACGGAGCTCGGAAAGGAGGCGCGCGAATGCTTCGGTGGAACCGTCTACGTCGGAAGAGACGGGATGGAAGTGGAAGTGCCCTATCGAGCGTGAGCCGCCGCCGGAGGCCGCGAGTACGACGCCGCGGGCTCGATCACGCTTCGTCGTGTCTCAGTCGCCTCGCGATGGCTCGGGCCCCAGCAGCGGATCCTTCCGGCTCACCGGCATCGAGCGCTGGAACAGGCGCATGATCGTTCCAGCATCGAGGCCCTCGAGGATCTTCGCCGGATCGAGGCGGGCGGTCACGCTGCGCGACTCCGGACCGCGGCTGATGATCCAGTTGTAACGATCGAGCCGCGAGCTGCGTCCGTCGGGATGCCGGAAAAGAATCATCGCGTTGCTCGAGCCGGGCGCCTGCACGATGACGTTCCAGGTGATGCCATCGGGCGCCGTATACGTCTTCGTCGTTTTCATCGTGAGGGAAGGGATCAGCCGACGAGCGTGGGCGTGAGCGGCTGACGTCCGGCGAACCCGGCGTCCTCGTCGTGCCAGAACAGAACGGAGGGTTCGCCGAGGCGCCAGCACAGAAGCACCCGTCGGCCATCGAGCTCACTCGGAAAGTCCACGAGCCCGATGCGGCGGTCCTTGAGTTGGATGCCGAGCGACTCGAGCTCCGCCTGGAACGTATCGATCTCACCGGCGATAGTCTGCGCGCGTCGCTCGAGGGCGACGATCCGTGGATCGGGAAGGTCCGAGCGCGCTTCGACGACGAGCACATCGAGCTCGGCGATCGTCTCCTGCCAGCGCTGATGCTCGCGCACGACGTCCTCGACGATCCGGCGAACCAGCGGGAGCGTGCGATTGGCGTGATCGACCGTGAAAAGCTTCATGGCTCCAAATCTAACCGCATCGGGAGTGCCGGGCAGCGGATCATCCGCGCTCGGCGAGCAACGCCTCGCGGCGACGCGCCGCCTGGGCGTGCAGCGTCCGGTCCTCGTCGGTCTCGAGGCGAAGCGGCGGAACAGCCGCCGGCTTCCCGGCCTGATCGAGGTGGACGAAAGTGAGCCAGCACTCGTTCGTGTGACGCCGCTCACCCGTCGCGATGTTCTCGGCGTACACGTTGGCGAGCACCGACATCGAGGTGTGGCCGACGTGGACGACGCGCGATCGGACCTCGACGAGCTCACCGACGTGAATCGGCTCCTTGAACAGGATGCGATCGATCGAAAGGGTAGTCGCCTGCCCCGCGGCGTGGCGCATCGCGCTGAGGGCGGCGCACTTGTCCACCATGCTCATGATGACGCCCCCGAACACGGACGGGCGCCGCAGCCCATTGGCCTGATGGGGCATCATGAGGTCGGCCATCACCGCCTCGGAGGCCATCGGCGACTTGGGGGCGGAGTGATCGACGGACGAGGGGGTCATGCCCGAGGACGGGAAGGGGGATTAACGGCATGCGAAGCGCGGCGACCGCGCACCAAGCGTAGCACCGACCGCGCAGGCGGTCGATGCAGCGACGCCGCACGGACCTCGTCGTCGTAGAGGGCGGACTCGTCGAAGGCACGAGCGAGCGCGAGGCGCGAGGCGCTGTCGACGGCCGGTCGATCGAGCCAGTAGATGCGCGCCGCAGGAATCGGCACGGTTCCGATCGGCCATTCGCGCGACGTGCTGTCGCGCAGCAGCAGGCGAGCGGCGCTGGAGCTGGAGTCCTGTCGCGCGACGACGTCGTACCGCCCATGGCGCCAGAGTTGTCGCGTGCCGTCCGCGGACGATACGGGAAGTGTCGGCAGCGCGTCGAGCCACCACGAGGGCTGGCCGATCTCGATCGGTGGCAGCTCGAGGAGGTGGCCTTCGTCGCCCTCGCCGCGTCCGCTGAGCGCATACGCCACGGCCGGATGACCATCGACGACGGTGATCGCGAAGCTGGCCGGATCCAGATGATAGGCGCGGAGGAGCGATGCGGTACGGGCGCGGTCGATCCGGTCGCCGCCGGTGCGCACGGAGTCGATCATCGCCGCGGCGACCACCTTCCGACGATTGGTGATGCGCGTCACATCCCCACCCGTGACGCGATCGAGCGAGGCAGCACGGCCGGTCGAGAGATCGATCACGCCGCGACGGCTGGTGTGCCAGGGCTCCGCGTCGTCCCGTTCCACATCGGCGTGAAGGCTGAACGAGAGGAACGGGCCATGGACTTCGGCCAGATCGATCGTCGTCGTGACACGCCAGCGCGGATCATCGTTGGCCTCGTCGCTCGGCTGCAGTCGGGCATCATCGGGATGCAGTCGAGTGTACACGGTCGCCAGGCGCGGCACGATCGTGTCCTCGTAGAGGAGCAGCGAGTCGCCGGTAACGAGGTCGCGCCGGAAGATGCGCTGGCCGAGGAGCACCGCGTCCTCGTAGGACCGATCGTCGTCAGCGACATAAAGCTCGTAGAACCGTCCGTCGACCCGGGCGAACTCGAGCGGCGCACCACGAAAGCGGATGGAGCCACCGGCGCTGGTGACCCAGTATGACGAATCGCCAGCCGAGAGCAGGAAGTCGGCGGCCGGCGGCTGCGCGGTGTCCGGGGCGGGCCCGCGGCACGCGGCGGCACCGACGAGGAGCGCGCACGCGAGGGCGCTGCGGAGGGAGGGGAACGAAGGCATCTACAGGAAATATAGGGGAGATCGCGGCAAGATTCGGCGTGAAAGCTGCGATTCGTCCGCCGTCGATTAGCCTGCGAGTTCACCTCGACACCGGAATGGCCCGTGCCCGTTCGCCGCGTTACCGTCCTCTCCATCGCGCTGCTCACCCAGTCGCTCGCCGCGTGCTCGACGGCGGCCGAGCATGCAGCCACCACTCGGAGTGGCGAGGGCGGATCGAGGACGCGAGCTCACAGGCGGCGAGCCGTCCGGCCGGGGCGCTCGACCTGGACAAGGAGTTCCCGGTCGTTCGCGCGCTCTACGTGAATCGCTTCGCGGCGCAGAGCACGAAGCGCATGCGCCAGCTGGTGCAGATCGCCGACGAGACGGAGATCAATGCGCTCGTCATCGACATGAAGGACGAATTCGGCCTCAACTTCAAGACGACGAATTCGATGTGGGCGCAGAACGCCGGCACGGCGGGGATCGTGCGCGATCTGCGCGGCCTGCTCGACACGCTGCGGGCGCACAAGATTCTGCCGATCGCGCGGCTGGTGGTGTTCAAGGACTCGGTCACGGCGCGCGTCCACCCCGAGTGGACGATCCGTCGGCAGGACAACTCGGTGTGGCGCGACAAGAAGGGACTCGCGTGGGTGAATCCGTATCACCGCGAGCTCTGGAACTACAACATCGGACTGGGCGAGGAGCTCGCGAGGATGGGATTCGGCGAGATCCAGTTCGACTACATCCGCTTTCCCGAGCCCTACCCGTCGCTGCCGAAGCAGGTCTTCCCGGGCAACGACGGCATGTCGAAGCCCGACGTGCTCGCGGCATTCCTCAAGGAAGCGAATGCTCGGTACGACAAGCTCGGGGTGCGGACGACGGCGGACATCTTCGGGCTCGTGACGACGGTGGGCGGACCGCTCGAGGTGGGCCAGTGGTGGGAGAAGATCTCGCCGATGGTCGACGTCGTGCTGCCGATGGTGTATCCGTCACACTATCCGCACGGGGATCTCGGACTCGCGGTGCCGAACGCGGCGCCCTACAAGGTGGTCAACATCGCGATCTCGCGTGCGCGGCAGCGCGATCAGAAGCTGGGAATCACCGCGCACGAGCACATACGTCCCTGGCTGCAGGCCTTCACACTCGGCAAGCCGCCATACGGGCCGGCCGAGATCGAGGCGCAGAAGAAGGGGGCCTACGACGCCGGCTACGACGGGTGGGTGCTGTGGAATCCCGGTTCGAAGTACGAGCCGTTCTTGCCGGCGCTGGAGAAGACGTTGGAGCCTAGAAAGAAAACGTGAGGTGGTGAGTTGGATAGCTAGTTGGCTGGACGGTTGATTGGTGCGTTGAACGGCCCTGGCTACAACGAGCGTGGAGACCTCTCGATAGGGCTTCCATACCGGTTGTGGTCAGGGCCGTTCCGTTCACTACTTCACTGACCAACTCACCAACTCACCAACTCACTGCCCGATCCTCACTCCCGCCCATTCCTCCACGACCTTCACTGCCTCGACGTGATCGGCTTCCTCGCCGAGAGCATTGTGGGCCATTCGGAAGAGATCGGCGGTGAGTTGCAGCACCGGCGCGGGGACCTTCTGCTCGCGGGCGACGCCGGCGGCGATGCCGATGTCCTTGTCGAGCAGCGCCAGGCGGAAGGTGCGCGGGAAGGCGCGCGTCAGCACACGCTCGGGAAAGAGATTCATCGACGCGTTCGAACGGCCGCTCGACGCGTTGATCACGTCGAGGGCGACGTCGGCCGACACGCCGGCCTTCGCCAGAGCGGCAAGACCTTCGGCCGTGCTCCAGACGTGGATGGCGAGGAGCGCATTGTTCACGGCCTTGAGCGCGTCGCCCGCGCCGACGGCGCCGCAATGGACGATCTTCTTGCCGAACGTCTCGAGGACGGGGCGCGCGCGCTCGAGCAGTGCTGCATCGCCGCCGACCATGACGGTGAGGGTGCCCTGCTCCGCGCCGATCGTTCCGCCGCTCACGGGTGCGTCGAGAAAGCCGACACCCCGCTCGGCGAGTCGCGCCGCAATGCGACGCGAGGTGGCCGGGTCCCCGGAGGTGCAGTCGACGAGGAGCGCTCCACGGGCGAGTCCGGCGAGCAGGCCGTCGTCGCCATCGAGCACCGCGTCGACGTCGGCGGAGACGGGGAAGCAGGTGAGCACGACATCGGCGCCGCGCGCGGCGTCGGCTGGCGTGACGGCCTGACGCGCGCCCGTTTCGGACGCGAACGTGCGCGCGCGCTCGGCGGTGCGGTTCCACACGGCGAGCGAGATGTCAGGTGCGGCGGCGAGCCGGGCAGCCATCGGGCGGCCGATCGCGCCAAGGCCGAGGAAGGCGACGGTAGTCATGCGGGGAAGCTAATATTCCTCACATGCGCACGCGCCTTCACGTCCGCGGGATGTCCTGCCAGCACTGCGTGACCGCGGTGTTCACCGCGCTCACGCCGGTGGAGGGGATCAGCTCGGCCGACGTCGCCGTCGGATCGGTGACGGTGGAGCACGATGGACGCGCGACGGTCGAGGCGCTGCGTGCGGCGATCGCCGTGGCCGGCTACGACGCGGTCCTCGCGGCCGAGGAGCGTCGGCAGCTGCCCGTGATCTAGCGGGGAGCGGCGGGTTGTGGCGACGCGGGCCCTCGTCCTACTTTGACGGGCTCGCCCTCTCATCGCCGCCGAGGACGTCGCATGACGCCATCCCAGCACACACCGGAGGAGCGTCGTCCGATCGGCGCTCTGCTCGCCCCAGACATCCTCGCGCTGCTCGAAGAGTCTCCGTCGCAGATCGCGGCAGAGACCGAGGAGATGCATCCGGCCGATCTCGCGGACGTCGCCGAGGCGATGCCGTTCGAGCGAGTACCGGTGTTCCTCGCCGCGCTGCCGAAGGATCGGGCGGCGGACGTCCTCGAGTATCTGGACGAGGAGCTGCGCGCCGAAGTCCTCGAGGCGATGACGGCCGAACAGGCCGCGGCGCTCGTCACGGAGATGAAGCCCGACGAGCGCGCCGACGTGCTCGAGGAACTCGACGAGGAGCGGGCCGAAGAGATCGTCGAGGAAATGCCGGCGGCGGCACGGAAGGAGACGGAGCAGCTCCGTCGATTCGATCCGGACTCCGCGGGCGGCCTGATGACCACCGAGTTCGTCTCGGTGGAGGCGACCACTTCGGTGGAGGAAGCGCTGCGGCGGGTGCGGGTGATCGCGCGGAGCGAGAAGCGCGAGGCGATGTACGCCGTCTACACCACCGACGAGACGGGCAAGCTGGCGGGCGTGCTCTCGCTGCGCGAGCTGCTCGCCGCGCCCGAGGGGGCGACGCTCGCCGACGTCGCGTGGACGGAGCCGATCACCATCTCCCCGAACGCCGACCGCGAGGAGGTAGCGCGCGTCATCTCCAACTACGACCTCGTCGTCGTGCCGGTGGTGAGCGAGTCGGGTCACGTCATGGGGGTGATCACGGTCGACGACGTGATCGACGCGATCCAGGAAGAGCAGACGGAGGACGTGCAGAAGTTCGGTGGTCTGCAGGCGCTCGACGAGCCGTACATGCAGATCGGCATCGTCACGATGATGAAGAAGCGCGCGGGCTGGCTGAGCATCCTGCTCGTGAGCGAGATGCTGACGACGCAGGTGATGCAGCACTTCGACAAGGAGCTCAAGGCGGTCGCGGCGCTGACGCTGTTCGTGCCGCTCGTCGTGAGCTCGGGGGGGAACTCGGGGTCGCAGGCGACATCGCTCATCACGCGCGCGATGGCGCTGCGGGAGGTGACGCTCGCGGACTGGTGGCGGGTGGCGCTTCGGGAGCTGCCGTCGGGGGCCGTGCTGGGCGTGATCCTCGGCGTGATCGGGATCATGCGGATCGCGCTCTGGCAGCGCATGGGCTGGTACGACTACGGGTCAGCCGATCACACCTGGGGACAGGTGGCGCTGACGGTCGGCTGTTCGCTGATCGGTATCGTCACCTTCGGCTCGCTCGCCGGCTCGATGCTGCCGTTCCTGCTGCGGCGAGTCGGGTTCGACCCCGCGAGTGCGTCGGCGCCGCTCGTCGCGACCCTCGTGGACGTGACGGGGCTCAGCATCTACTTCGGCGTCGCGTGGATGCTCCTGCTGCGGTGAGCAGCACCCCGCCAGGCGTCGGCGCGAGCGTGCCGGGTGTGGGGCGCGCGACGGCACTCGTGGCGTTCAGCGCGTGCTGCTTCGGATCGATCGCCACGTTCGTCACGGTGGCGACGCGCGCCGGCGCGCGGCTGCCGGAAGTGCTCGCGTGGAGGTTCCTCGTCGCCGCGATGCTGCTGGCAATCGTGGCCGGCGGGCCGTCGTCGGTTCGGCGCGAGGCGCGGCGCGAGGCGCGGCGCGGGCTGCGGTTGGCCGTGCTGGCCGGCGGCGGGCAGGCGGCGATCGGAGGGCTCAGCCTGAGTGCGCTGCGCTACATCCCGGCCGCGACGATGATCTTCCTGTTCTACACCTATCCGGCGTGGGTCACGGTCATCAGCGCAGTGCGCGGCAAGGAAGCGCTGACCGGACGGCGCGTGATCGCGCTGGTGCTGTCGCTGGCAGGCATCGCCGTCATGGTCGGATTACCCAGCGCGGAAACGGCGAGCCTCGCGACGCCCGGAGTGCTACTCGCACTGGCCGGCGCACTGCTCTACGCGCTGTACATCCCGATGATCGACCATCTCGGGCGCGGGCTGGCGCCCGCGCTCACGGCGACCTACGCGACGGCGGGCGCGGGAGTGATCCTCGCCGTCGTCGCCGCACTCACGGGCGGATTCGTCGTTCGCCAGCCGGCGACGGTGTGGCTGATGATCCTCGCGCTCGCGGTGCTGTGCACCGTGATCGCCTTCATCTGCTTCCTGCACGGGCTCGCCGCGATCGGGCCGGTTCGCACGGCGATCGTGAGCACGGTTGAGCCGTTCTGGGGCGCGTTCCTGGCCAGCATCGTGCTGGCACAGCCACTCGCGGCACGCACGTTGATGGGCGGCGGGCTCGTCGCCGCGGCGGTGATCATCCTCAATCTCCCGCAGCGCGTGGACACGCACGTGGTGGCGTGAACCTCGGACGGCGATGTTGGATTTCTCAAGGACACTTCACGGCTCCGAAGCGAGGCAGCACATGGAAGCGGTGCACCTGAACATCGAAGGCATGACCTGCGAGCACTGCGTGCGCGCGATCGACAACCGGCTGCGCAAGACGCCCGGTGTGCGCGTCGACAAGGTCGTCGTGGGCGCGGTGGATCTGCATTATGACCAGTCGAAGATCTCGCTGGACGAGATCAGCGAGCTGATCTCGGATGAGGGATACACCGTGGAGTGAGCACTGCCGTACTTCGTCCGAGTGACGTAGCGAGTACGCAGAGCCGGCCCGCCCGCGCCCGGAAGGCGACGCTGTGTCGCGACCCGGAACGCTTCGCACAGTGCGTTCCGTCGTTTCGCTCGCTGCGTGGCACCGTCGTGGCTCTCCGGTGTAGTTCCTTGCGACGAGCCCCACATCCTCTGCAAGGAGTGCAGCCGATGCGTCATACATTTGTCGTCGTTTCGATGCTCACCGGCCTGATCGTCTCGAGCGGTTGTGCATCACTGAACAGGAAGGAGACCGGTGCGATCATCGGCGGTGCGTCGGGCGCCGCGGTCGGCGCCGTGGTCGGCCGCGCCAACGGATCGACGGCCAAGGGCGCGATCATCGGTGCGGCGGTCGGCGGCACGGCCGGAGCCGTGATCGGACACCAGATGGATCAGCAGGCGAAGGAGATCCAGCAGAACATTCCGGGCGCGGTGGTCGAGCGCGTGGGAGAGGGACTCCAGGTAACGTTCGAGTCGGGGCTGCTCTTCGACTACGACTCCGACGTGCTGCGCGAACCCGCGCGGAAGAATCTCGCGACGCTCGCAGCGAGCCTCGAGAAGTATCCGAACACCGATCTCATGATCGTCGGGCACACCGATGCGACGGGACCGGACACGTACAACATGACGTTGAGCGAGCGCCGCGCCGCGGCGGCAGCGAACTATCTCGCGGCGCAGGGCGTGACGCGCACGCGACTGCGCTCGACGGGGCGCGGCGAGAGCGAGCCGGTGGCGCCGAACGACAGCGAGGCGGATCGCCAGAAGAATCGGCGCGTGGAGGTGGCGATCTACGCGAACGAGGCGTTGAAGGCGCAGGCGTTGAGAGCGCAGTGACGAAAACGCAGTGACTCAGTGACTCAGTGACTCAGTGACTCAGTGACTCAGTGGAACGGCCTCGGGATGCTCCTGCCTCCCGAGGCCGTTTCTGACTCACTGAGTCACTAGCTCACTGAGTCACTATCTCACGGCGCTCGCGCCGCCCTCACCCCACTCCCGCGCCTTCCGCTTGCCTGAGCTCCTGGGTCGCGCGGCTGCCCTTCGAGCCGCTTGGGGCCGGGCTGTCATCGGTCATCAGGCCGATGATCCCGTCCTCGAGCCAGGCGTGCTGGCCGGCGAGGACGTGCTGAG
>QHVE01000034.1:66689-89608 GCA_003223455.1 Gemmatimonadota bacterium
GTGCCGATGCGCTGGCGTGCCTCGCGGCAGAACAGGTCGGCGAGCTCGGTCGCCTCGCGGTTTCCTTCCTTGGCGAGCATGCGCGCACGCACGCACGCCGCCGTCATCGCGAACAGGTCGGCGCCGATGTCGACGCCGCGGAAGAGCACCATCTGCCGGCGCTCGAGCTTCGGCCCGAAGCGCGCCATCGCGTGGAACAGCGTCCGCCCGAGATGGCGCGTGTGGCGCTCCGCCCAGCGGAGATGCTTCGCCAGCGGGCCGAACTCCCCGTAGCTGCCGGGGATGGCGCCCCGGCCCAACCAGCGCGAGAGATACCAGCCGGGATAGAACTTCGCGACGCGACCGAGCGCGGCGAACTTCTCCTTGCCCGACGATTCCTTGTCGACCAGCGCAAACGCGGTCTTGAAGTGGTAGTCGACCGCCTCGCGGGCGATGAACAGGCGCATGATCTCCGACGAGCCCTCGAAGATCAGGTTGATGCGGAAGTCGCGCATCGCGCGCTCGACGGCGATTCCCGCTTCCCCGCGACCGCGCAGCGAGTCGGCCGTCTCGTAGCCGCGGCCGCCGCGAATCTGCAGCGTGTCGTCGACGATCCTCCACCCCGTCTCGGTGTTCCACATCTTGGCGATCGCCGCTTCCAGGCGGATGTCGTACTTCCCACGCTCCGCCAGCGCGACGGCGAGCTCCGCGACGGCTTCCATCGCAAAGGTGTTGGCGGCCATCAGCCCGATCTTCTGGGCCACCGCTTCGTGCTTACCGATCGGCTGACCCCACTGCACGCGCTGCTTCGCCCAGGTGCGCGCGACCTGCAGCATCGCCTTGCCACCGCCGGCGCAGCTGGCGGGCAGCGTGAGCCGACCGGTGTTGAGCGTGATCAACGCGAGCTTGAGCCCCTTCCCTTCCCCCCAGAGGATATTCTCACTCGGCACGCGCACGTTCGTGAACCGCACGACCCCATTCTCGATCGCCTTGAGCCCCATGAAGCGGCAGCGATGCACGATCTCCACGCCCGGCGCGTTCGCCTCGACGATGAACGCAGTGATCTGCTTGCGTGGCTTTCCGTTCACGACGGCGTCAGGCGTGCGCGCCATGACGACGAGCAGGTCAGCGCGCGTGCCGTTCGTGCACCAGAGCTTCTCGCCGTTCAGCGTCCAGAACTTCCCGTCCTCGCTCCGCGTCGCGCTCGTGCGGAGATTGGCGGGATCGGAGCCGGCGTCGACCTCAGTGAGGGCAAAGGCCGAAATGGCTCCCTTGGCGAGCCGCGGGAAGTAGCGCTGCTTCTGCTCCGGCGTCCCGAACAGCTTCAATGGTTGCGGCAAGCCGATGGACTGATGGGCCGACAGCAGCGCGGCGAGCGAACCGTCCTTGCTCGTCACCATCGCGATGGCGCGCGTGTAGCTCGAGTACGAGAGACCGAGGCCGCCGTACTCGGTCGGGATCTTGATGCCGAACGCGCCCATCTCGCGCAGCTCCTGCACGTACGTTTCCGGGATGTCTCCCGTCCGATCGATCATGTCGGAGTCCACACGCTCGAGGAACTCGCGCAGCTTCTCGAGGAAGGCGCCGGCCCGCACCTGCTCGGCGGGATCGTGGACGACCGGGTGAGGATGGATGAGATCGAGGCGGAAGCGGCCGAGGAACAGCTCCCGGACGAAGCTCGGTCCCGACCACTCGCTCTCGCGCGCCGCTTCCGCGACGTCACGGGCTTCCTTCTCGGAGGCGAGACCTGCGGGGGCAGTGTGGTGCTCGGCCATGGGACGCTCGGCGTGAAGGCTGAGAAAAAGCTATGGACTGAGATTTACAGTTGCATCGGCCGCGCCGCGTTTCGCCGTGCGCCGCATCACGGCACCTGGCGTTCGCGCCGCACCACGGCCAGCGCGCCGGCCAGTGCGATCACGGCAAAGGAGAACCACTGGATCGCGTAGCTGCGATGCGGTCCCTCGTCGAGCGCCGGCATCTCGCGGCGGACGGGGTGCGAGGTCGCGGTGTCGCCCGTCTGCACGACGTAATAGGGTGCGATGGGATACGGGAGCCGCGACGACACCTCGCGCCGACTGATGCGCCGGACGATGCGGGGATCTTTCGCGGCGGTGGTGGTTCCGGCATCCGGAGCATACTGCTCGACGTAGCCGGTGACGGTGGCAGAATCCTGCTCCCGCCAGCGCTTGCGATCGACGCTGGCGCCGTCGGGGGAGTAGACCCAGCCACGGTCGACCAGGACGGCGCTGTCCGAACCGGCGAGGCGCATCGGCGTGATCAGCTCGACGCCGGGCGATCCCTGGTGCGACCGCGCCGAGAGCACGAGCTCCTGGCCGTAGTCGAAACGGCCGGCCACCGTCACTCGGCGGTAGTGCGCGAGGGCGGTATCCCGCGGCATGGAAGCGAGCTGAGCAGGCGCTTCCCGCTGCTGGGAGGCGATGGCGACGTTTCGCTGCACTTTCGCATGGAGTCTTGCAAGCTGCCAGAACCCCAACCGTACGAATAGTATGGCGGCGAGGAGGGCAAAAACGCAGAAGACGATGCTGCGACGTGACATAGCACCAAGCTAAAGCCGCGCTCGGCGAACGGCACGATTTCCGCCCTAGGGCGCGCCATGTCCCCCATGTCCGCCTCCGCCCACCGGGCTATCCCGAGCCCCGATCCCGTCCGGCTCGCCACCAACGCCGTGACCCGGCGGCGGCGTACGGAGCAGGCGCGAGAAATCGTCGGGCATGGCCATTCGGTCCAGTTCTACGAGGACGATCGGTTCCTCGTGGAGTCGGTCGTCGACTTCTTCGCCGTCGGCCTGGTCGACGGCTTGGGCGCCGTGGCGATCGCGACGCGGGAGCACCTCGCCGCGATCGCCCACGGGCTGCACGAGAAGGGCTTCGACGTCGAACGCACCTGCACGAACGGCCAGCTCACGCTCCTCGACGCGGACGAGCTGCTAGCGTCGTTCATGGCCGGCCCGCTGCCCGACTCCGGCCAGTTCCGCCGGGCCATGGACGGTGTGCTCGGAAGCCACGCCCGGTTCGGTGACGGCGCGCGCGAGCGGCGTCCGGTGCTGGCGTTCGGTGAGATGACGGACCTCCTCTCGCGGCAGGGGAATCTCGATGGCGCGGTCCGGCTCGAGGAGCTGTGGAACGAGCTCGCCGAGACGTACACGTTCTCGCTGCTCTGCGCCTACTCGCTCGGCGCATTCTCGGAGGACACGCACGATGCGGCGCTGCGCGCGATCTGCAACCAGCATGCGCACGTGATGCCGACCGAGCGCTACATGCGGGTGGACGACGGCTCACGTCTGCGCGAGATCACGCTGCTCCAGCAGCGGGCGCTGGCTCTGGAAACCGAGGTTCGGCGCCGCCGCGGGCTCGAGAGCGAGCTGCGCGACGCGCTGCGGGCCGCGCACGCGGCGAGCCGCGCGAAGAGCGACTTTCTCTCGGTGATGAGCCACGAGCTTCGCACGCCGCTCAACGCGATCGGTGGGCACGTGCAACTGCTGGAGATGGGACTCCACGGTTCGCTGACTGATGCCCAGCGCGAGGCGCTCGAGCGGGTACAGCGCAGCCAGCGGCATCTCCTCGCGATGATCAACGACCTCCTCAACCTGGCCGAGGTCGATGCGGGGCGCGTGAGCTACGAGATCGTGCACCTGCCCGTCGTGCGGGCGCTCCAGGAGGTGGCATCGCTTCTGACACCGCTCGCAACTACGAACGGCATCGCGATCGACGTGCGGCCGCCCGAGGCTGGCGACGAAGCGCTCCATGTGCAGGCGGACCCGGAGAAGCTGCAGCAGATCCTGTTGAACGTCGTGAGCAACGCGATCAAGTTCTCGACCCACGGCGGCCGGATCACGATCGAGTCGGTCCGTTGTCCGACCGATGCCTCGCTGGTCGAGATGCGTGTACGCGACACGGGCGTGGGGATGCCCGCAACTCAGCTCGGCGCGATCTTCGAGCCGTTCGTACAGCTGGGTGTCCCCGTGCATGGGCCGCGGGAGGGTGTCGGGCTCGGGCTATCGGTGAGCCGGATGCTCGCCCGCGGGATGGGCGGAGAGCTCAGTGCGGAGAGCGAGGTCGGGACGGGTTCGACGCTGACGCTGGCGTTGCCGCTGGCCTGAGGGCGCGCTGCGCATCGCGCAGCGCCTTCACTTCACGTCCACGTCCCACGCCGCCGTTCGTACGCGGCCGCGCACGCGAAGCTGCACCCAAATGCGGTAGCGCCCCGCGCTCGGAAACGCGTAGGGAAACGAAAGCTCGCTGAGCACCTGCTCCGCTCCCATCGGCATCGTTCCGTCGCCCAGTCGCAAGCGCCCATCGGCCGTCGTATCGCCGCGGTCGCGCAGCGTGAACGCGATCTCCGAGGCCATGGCCGACGTGCCGCCTGGATGCAGGTGGATGTACACGCCGCCATCCTGTCGGATGACGACGGCGTGGCCGGCCATGCCGAGGTACGGCTCGACGCGCACCGAATCGCCCATGACACTGCGCAGCGAGAAGCGAAGCGCGCCGGGCTTGCCTGCCCCGGGGCGAGGGTCGCCCGCCCACGAGATGGCGACGTCGCCGACCTGCACGCCGCGCGTCGCCGGGAGCACGGCGATCGGTCCCTCGAACCACGCATCGTCGGGATCGAGGCGCGAGACGCCCGCGGGCGCAATCGGCGCAGCCAATGCGATGGAGTCGACCAGCGTGCGCTGAAATCCCGTCTCGTGCACGACGTCGGCGTAGAGCCGATATCGGCCGGCGGGCAGCGGAGGAAGCGTCGTCACCAGCGTCGCGAAATCGACGAGCGCGGGATGCAGGTGCGCCATCACACCGACCGAGTCGATCCGCGCGAGGAACAGGTGCGAGATCTTGCCGTGGTCCGGCATGAGCGGGCTCACACGCCCCTCGCGCCAGTTCGTGTCGGCGATGCGAAGCATGAGCGTCGACACGCCAGCGGAGTCGCGCACCACGGCCTCGGTACGCATCGGCCGGTACAACGTCCGACGGTACGCAGTCGCCTCGGCGTCCCACCACCTGGCGCCGCCGAAGACGAGCATCGCCATGATCGGCGTCGCGATGGCCGCTCCGACACGTGCGCGCCGCCGCCGTGCCCGGGAGATCGGCTCGCCCGGTGGAACCTGACTCTCTCCGACGGCGGCGTGCACCGCGGTGATGACGCCGGCCACGAGCAGTGTGCCAAGCGCGATCAACAACCACCGGAGACCAGGCGACAGCTGCAGTTGACCCGTCGCCACCGCGCCGACGGGGACGACCAACGTGCCCGTGCCCGCCGAGCCGAACACCGCGACGTGCACGCTGTACGATCCGCCCGCCATGAGCCAGAGCCGGCCAGCGAACGAGCCCGACGCTCCTTGCACCGGCTTCGCGTCGTCGGCGCTCGGCGCACCTCTCGTCCCGGCGCGCCAGTACACGGGACGCACCGTGACGCGCGTGACGCGCGGATCGGGGACGCGCACGAGAATCTCGGCGATGCCCGGCACCACCTGCGGGGGCCGCACGACGACGTCCACCGCGTATGGCCCCGCCTTTCCCGAGCGGAAGACGTCAGGGCTGCCGACGTGTGCCGCGAGCGCGACTGCCATGGCCAGCGCGAGCGACGCGCGAAGCACGCCGGCCGACGAGCGCAGGGACATCAGCGCTGCACGCGCGTCATCCAGCGACCCCACGCGCGGCCGACCGCGCTGGAGAGCATCGCGTAGAGGAGCGCCCACGCGAGGAGCGTTGCAAGCGATGGTGTGCCCGGTCGCGGTGGACGGAAGCGATACGCGAATTGCTCCGTGTCCCTGGGGCGCCAGTAGACGAAGTTGTCGATGTGAAAGAACCAGTTGCGGCCGTATCGCATGAGGAAATCGGCGAACGGCCACTGGACCAGGATGAGCGAGACCAGAAAGGCTGCGCCGAGCGCCGCCGATGCAAGCCACCATGGTCGGTCGCGCACGCGGCGCCACGTGAGGTCGAGCGCGAACGCAGGCACGACGAGCAGCAGCGGAAAGTCGAGCGGCACGTAGTGCGTGACGTCCTGATAGATCGGGCCGAGCTTCGGCGTCGCAGGAAAGAGCATGAGCACCCAGCTCGTGCCGGCGATCACGACCGTGTAGATCAGCGCCGCAGTCGTCGAGGGCCACCGCGAACGTCCCGCTACTGCAACGGCGACCAGCAGCACGGGCAGAACGCGTGAGAGCGTGCGGTAGAATACTCCCGAATGCATGGCGCTACGCGCCGAGTCCTCGAACAGCAGGATCGCGAGGATCGAAAGAAAGAATCCGGATGCGGCAGCGAAGAGCATCGCGGCGCGCGCTCGCGTCGGACCGTCGGAGGCGTTCTGCAGCGCGAGTGTGCGCAGCAACGCGCCGAGGACGATTCCCATCATCCCGAGCCCGAGGACGATGTGCGGCGGGCTGACGATGCGCACGTCGAGTCCGTACGCGTTGTGCCACCAGTCGTCGAACGGAGCCGACGCGAGCATGGCGCCGCAACCGAG
Organism: Gemmatimonadota bacterium; assembly: GCA_003223455.1. Lineage (GTDB taxonomy): Bacteria > Gemmatimonadota > Gemmatimonadetes > Gemmatimonadales > Gemmatimonadaceae > AG11. The sequence continues at coordinate 73,155 of QHVE01000034.1, forward strand.
CACGCATACCCACGCGCCGAGCGGGGCGCGGAATCCCCAGAACGAGACGGCGCTCGCCTTCTCGGCGTCCGTGCCGCGGAACGTGGTCTGAACCGCCAGCAGCGCCGAGCTCCCGCCCGCGAGCAGGCCACCGCCCTGGATGAGCAGGTGCGCCGGCGTCCAGAAGGTGTCGCGACCGATGGACATGTGCCACGAGATGTCCCAGAGCAGTCCGACGACGACCATCGCCGCCGAAGCGACGACGGCATAGACGTGCCAGGCCCAGGAGAGGATGACAGACGAAGCGTCCCGTTGTGCGACGGGAGCGATAGCCGGCGTCAGCGTGGACGTCATCGATCGTCAGAACAACGACATCTGCTCGCCGAGCGTGGACGGATCGATCGGCGTCATGCCGAGGAGTCGCTGCAACTCGCGCGCGCTCTCGGGCGAGTGCCCGGCGAAGTGGTTGTTGACGTATCCGTACACCTTCACCTTGAGCTCGGCGAGCGGCCAGAGCACCGCGGCCCACGACTCGAGCTCCTGGCTGCGGTCGACCTGGATTCGGGAGTAGTCGATGATGTCGCGGTCGGGTCCCATCCAGCGCACGTAGACGAAATCGGTCGTCGGGCGCGTCGCCAGCGAGAGCATCTGCTTGCGCGGGATCCAGCGCGCATCGGAGAGCGTGAGCGCCACGTCGTGTTCGGCCAGCAGCGCGAGCACGCCATCGTTGATCCACCCGCGCTGCCGGCACTCGACGGCGAAGCGGATGTCGCGCGGCAGCTTGGGCAGCAGGGCGGCGAGTGCGGGGAGCTCGACCGGCCCGAAGTCAGGACCGAGCTGAATCAGCACCGGACCGAGCTTTTCACCGAGCTCACGTGCACGGTCGTAGAACTGGAGCGCGACGTCGTCCGCGTCGCGCAGCCGACGTTCGTGCGTGATCTCCTGAGGGAGCTTGAGCGCGAAGGTGAATCCGGCAGGAGTGCGATCGTACCAGCCGCGCACGGTCCTGGCAGCGGGGACGGCGTAGAACGTGGAATCCACCTCGACCGTGTCGAACGCTCGCGCGTAGATGGCGAGATAGTCCACGGGTCGCGTGCCCGACGGATAGAACGGGCCGACCCACGCGTCGTAGTTCCAACCCTGAGTTCCGAGGCGGATGCGTGCCATGATCGAAGAATCGGCGGGTGTGTCCGCACCCTGTCAAGCTGACGACGTCGATCGCCGCCGCCGAGCGAACGCATCGCTCGCGTGACGAAGCAACCGGCATCCATCCATTTGTTGGGGTCCCGAACTTGCTTTTCCCAGCGGCCAAGCTCGTTCACCCCCAACGGGAGAGGACCATGGACAATCGGGATTTCAACGACACGACGGATAGCCGGATCGAGCGCGCCAAGGACAAGGCGCTGGGCAAGCACGACGACAACCCGAGCGTGGCCGATCAGGTCGGCGAAGGTGTGGGAAGCATCGGCGGCATGGTCGCGGGAGCGACGATCGGCACGGTTGCCGGACCGATCGGCACGCTGATCGGCGGCATCGCCGGCGCCGTCGGCGGTTGGTGGACCGGACGCGCCGTCTCGGAAGCGGCGAGCGCGATGTCCGCGGACGACGACAGCTACTACCGCTCGCACTACGAATCGTCGCCGAACCGGTTGGCCGATCGCGGCTACGAGCACGTTCGGCCGGCGTATCAGCTCGGCCACGTCGCGTCGCGCAACCCGGACTATGCCAACCGGAGCTGGAACGAGGTCGAGGGCGACCTGCAGCGCGGGTGGAACGCCGACGCGAGCCGCCAGTACGGCGATTGGTCGACCGTCCGTCCGTACGCCAGCGAAGGGTTCAACCGTGGACGCTCGACGCTCGGCTCGGGCGCGGCGCGCGCCGACAGCACGCTGCACAACGCCGGCAGCGCCGTCGGCAACGCCGCCGATCGTGCGGCGGCGGGCGCCCAGAACCTGGGCCACAAGGCGGCCAACGCAGCCGACGACCTCAAGGATCGCGTGGACGGCAATCCGGCCTCGAAGCCGGGGCCCGATGCCACCGACTCGCCGCGTCGCTTCGATTCGCGCTGACGCGCGCGTCGATTCGCTGAGCGATCAGCGGTAGGTCTCGAAGAACCCCGCTCCGGTTCCCGCGAGCGGGGTTCCTCGTATCCGCCCCGAGATCGTCGCCGTCCCCTTCATCTGCACGAAGTAGGGACGCTCGAGCGCACGACCGGCGAGCCCTTCTCCGCGCTCGACGGCGGACCCGCGCGTGTCCGTCGCCGTCGCGTCCTCGATCGACAGCACGATGCGCAGCGTGTCGTCACCGCGCACGTCGACCATCTCGGCGCGCGAGGGCGTACGAACGGCGACGCCGTGCACGAGTGTGGACCGGCCGTCGACGTACGCGATGTCGCGCGGCCGGAAGAGAGCGACGAATCCGAGCGAATCGACGAGATAGACGACGAGCGGTGGCGCCGTGGCGACGGAGTCCGAGGGCTCGACGCGGCCGTAGAGAAACGTGTACGAACCGGCGCGTGCGGCGCCCCATTGCCAGGTCACGCCGCGCCAAACGCCCCAGTTGTGATCGTGGTAGGACTGTACTCCATCGTACCGCGTGCACTGGGCAGCGACGCAGATGGATCCGCTCGCATCGGCCCGAAGTGCCGGCACCACGTAGCCGCTCAGGACGCCGCTCGTGAGGTTCGCGCCGGGGAAGTAGGCGCCCTGCTCCGGCGCGACGACGAGATCGAGCGTCACCGGCGTACTCGTGCCTTCCTCGCGTGCGGTGCCGCGCAGGGCATAGCGTCCGTCCGGGAGCACCGTGACCGACGCGTCGCCGAGACGGAGATCGGCGTCGCTCGTGGAGAAGCGGACGTCCGACGAGGGGACGCTGCTCGTGAAGCGTCGCGCCGGTCGTCCCTGCTCGTGCAGCGTGACGAGCAGCTGTCCGCCCCAGCGGTCGGCCGCGCCGCCGACATCGCCCGCCAGAATGAAGGAGATGAACGCCCACCGTCGGCGATCGGGGGAGATGACGTTGAAGTAGTGCCACTCCGCCCAGCTGGGATCACGATTCGCCTCCGCAGGGGGCAGATGAAAGCGATCGAGGTCGTGGCGCAGCTCGAGCGCCGTCGGTGCGCGCCAGCGACGGTCGAGGGAGTCGTCGCCCCAGGCACCGGAAGTGATCGGCGGCGTCGCGCCGAGCGCCGCGGTGAGCGAGGGGATGTCGGCGGAGGCGCGCACCGGGCGTTCGCGTCCGTCGCGCGTGCGCAGGTACAGCAGCTTTCCCTCGATCTGCGGCGAGACGACGGTCACGACGTCGCTCAGCCTGGGCGCGGCGAGGAGTTGAAGGTAGATGAAGCGCGCGTGATCGATCGAGAAGAACATGCCGCCCAGTCCACCGGTCTTCAGCACCTCGACGTCGACGCCTTCGGGAAGGACGGTGACGTCGCCGCCGCCCACCAACCGCTCGTCCCTGGATTGATCGAGCAGCGCCTCGCCGATCGAGAGGAGTACGATCATCACGGCGACGCCCATGCTGAAGCCGAACAGCAGGAAGACACTCCGCCACGGCTTGAGCATGAGATTGCGCGCCGCGAGAAGACGGATCAACCGAGGATCTCTCCGTCACGCATGTGCACGACGCGCTTCGCGGCGCGCGCGAGATCCTCGTCGTGGGTCACGACGACGATCGTCGTGCCGTCGGCGTTCAATCGCTCGAAGAGCGCGATCATCTCCGCGCCGGTGTACGCGTCGAGCTCGCCCGTGGGCTCGTCGGCGAGGAGGAGCGCCGGCCGATTGGCGAGCGCCCGCGCAATGGCGACGCGCTGCTGCTCGCCCCCGGAGAGCTGCGACGGACGGTGGCGCTCGCGCTTGCGCAGGCCGACGTAGTCCAGCAGGTCCAGCGCACGGTCGCGCCGCTCCGTGCCCGCCATGCCAGCTTCGGCGAGCGGGAGCTCGACGTTCTCGCGGGCCGTGAGCGCCTGCATGAGATAGAACCGCTGGAAGACGAAGCCGATGCGGCGCAGGCGGAAGTCCGTGGCGCGTGCGTCGCTCAGGCGGTCGACGCGCTCGCCGGCGATCGAGAGCTCGCCCGTGGTGGGGCGATCGATCACGCCGAGGAGATTGAGGAGAGTGCTCTTGCCACAACCCGACGGACCGACGATCGCGACGTATTCGCGCTCGTGGACGGCGAGCGACACGCCGCGGAGTGCGTGCACGATCTCCTCGCCCATGCGATACTCGCGCACGAGCGCGCGCGCGTCGACGATCGCGCTCATCCCACCGCCTCCTGGCGGAGCGTGGTGGCGATCGGGAGCGATGCGCCGCGCCAGGAGGGATACACGCCGGCGAGGACGCCGCTGAGCGCGAGGAGGCCGAGCGCCGTCCACGCCGCGGAGGGCTGGAAGAGAAAGAAGTCGATGCGCTCCGGAAGACCGGGGAAGCGCGCGAGGATCGAGTTGAGCCAGCGCGCGGTCACGAGTCCGAGTGCGAGGCCGACCGGCGTGGCGACGAGCATGATGACCGACGACTCCAGGAGGATCTGCGCGACGACGCGCCAGCGCCGCACGCCGATGGCGCGCATGACGGAGATCTCGCCGATGCGCTCATTGACCGACACCGTCACGAGCGTAGTCACGAGCAGAAATCCGACGACGAGGCTCACCGCGCCGAGGATCACGGCAAGCTGGCGGAAGTAGCTGAGCCGCTCGTCCACCTGCTTGAGCGCCTCGCTCGTCGAGATGACGGTGACGGTACGCAACTGGGCCTCGAGCGCGGCACGCTCTCGATCGACGTCGACGCCGGGACGAAGCCGTACCATGGCCAGCGACGCTCGGCCGGCGGAGGCAGGACCGTTCATCGCACGTAGAGTGGCGATCGGGAGTGCCGCGGCGCGCTGGTCGAGGGCGAGATAGATGAACCGTACGCGACCGACGATGCGCAGCACGCGCTGGCCCGAGAGCGTGCGGAGCTGCGGGTCGTAGCCCGCTGCGGCCCGCACGGTGTCGCCGACCGCCCGCCCGAGCGCACGCAATACCGCATCGTTCACGACCACCTCGTCCGGCGCCGTCGGAGAGTGTCCTGCGATCAGCTCGTAGTCCCCCTGCACCGCCGGATCCACACCGAGCGCGGTCGCCGTGAGCGTAGCGTTGCCGACCGCGAAGTGAAGCTGGCCGCCGAGCACCGGACTCACTGCGGCGACGGTGGCGCGCGAGCGCAGCAGCGCGACGAGACTGTCGGCCGAGCGGATGGTGGCCTCGGTGTCGAAGGGGAGCGTGCCCTTCGGCGACAGCCGCAGCTGGAATCCCTGGGAGAGCAGCAAGCTCCGGAACGACTCGCGCATGCCGCTCGAGAGCATGACCATGTCGAGCAGCATCGCCGCCGAGACGGCGACGCCGAGGATGGCGAGCGCCGTGCGAGCGCGATGGCGGATGAGCGACGAGAGCGCGAGGGTGGCGATCATCGCTCAGCGGCCGAACAGGGTGAGCGGCGCCGTATGCGCCAGTCGCCGCGCCGCGAGCCAGCCGGAGACGACGCCGAGCACGAGCGACAGCGCGACGGCAAGGAGCACGATGTCACCGGTGACGATGGAGAAGCGGAGCGGCGTGCGGTACACCGCCTGATAGTGCCGATTGACGATCCACGACGCCGCGCCGCCCACGCCGATGCCCGCGACGCTTCCGAGTACGGCGACCGCCGCAGCCTCGAGCACGACGCTGCCGACGATGGTTCGCGTCGAGCACCCGATGAGGCGGAGCGCGGCGACGTCGCGGCGCCGCTCGTCGACCTTGAGCAGCATGATGCACAGCAGGAAGATCGCGCTGGCGACGATGGTGATCACGCCGATCGCGCGGTGGAACCGCGACACGACGGCGAACGTCCGTGAGGTCTCGACTGCGACGTCGGCGGACCGATGCGCGCGGAATCCGAATGCTGCTGCGTTGATGCGCGACAGCGCGTCACCCGTGGAGCCGGCGCCGCGCGTCTTCACGCCGAAGCGGTCGACGCGATCGCCGTAGCCGAGCAGCGACTGGAGGTGGTCGAGATGCAGCCGCACGCGATACTCCCCGCGCGCGATCTCGGCGGGATCGGCGCGGCGTTGGACGATGCCCGCGACGACGACGGTGTCGCCCGGCAAACCGGGCTCGGAGGCGACGACGACGCGGTCGCCGACACGAAGCCCCGCGTCGGCGGCGAGACGCTCGTCGATCGCGATGCTGCGCGGATTGCCCTGCGGCGCGATGGCGCGCAGCGGGACGACGAGCAGGACGAGAAAGGCGAGTCGTGATCTCACGGTGCCGCGGATCGAACGGGCCCCGGGATGCGCCCGTTCCCCGCGGCGCCGGTCAGTTGCGCGTCGGGGTCGCCGCCCAGTGCGTCGTGTCGGCGAGAGAGGCGCGCGTCTGCTCGAGGGTGTACGACGGTGCGGCGTACGTCGTCAGTCCGCGCTTCACGAACCAGAACCCGATCGCCAGCTCGACCAGCCCGACCGCGAGCGCGCCAATCCACATGTGATCGTTCGCGATGCGGCCGATCAGCGTGGCGAGGAACACGGTGAGCGCGACGAGCATGATGATCGAGACGCCGAACGCCAGTCCGAGCCAGATGCCGCCGCGCGCGGCGCGGTGCAAACTTTCCCTGGCTTCGAGCTTGGCGAGGTGGACTTCGTCGGTGACGAGGCGCTTGGAATCGTCGGTGAGACGGCGGATCAGGTCGGGGATCCCCGTATCCGGGTCGGTCACGATCGGTCTGGCTGTCACACGCTCCTCCGTGATGGCGATCGGGTGCGTGCACGTCGTGGGCAATTCGCGTTCCGGCGCTTCCGCCGGAATCACTCCGCGCTCAGCGACTCGACGAACACCTGCGCGCCGAGCGCAGGACCGACGGCGCGCGTCACATTGCCCGCACCATCGCCGACCCACAGCGTGATGGGGCCGTCGAACGGTGCACGATCCAAGACGCGTAGGATCGAGCCTGGCCGAATGCCGAGCTCGGCCAGATATCTCAGGCGCTCGCCATCGTCATCCATCACCTGGCGCACGCGAACGCGCTCCCCCGCTGCCACGTCGGCGAGCGTGCGGCGGGGCGTCTCCTCCACCACGCCCTCGCGCGACGGGATCGGCGCCCCATGCGGATCGTGTACCGGATCGCCGAGCGCGTCGGCCATGCGCTCGATCAACTCTTCCGAAGCGGCGTGCTCCAGCCGCTCCGCCTCGTCGTGCACACGGTCCCACGGATACCCGAGAACCTCGGTGAGGTAGCACTCGAGAATGCGATGCCGTCGCAGCGTGCGCAGCGCGGCGCGACGGCCGTCGTCCGTGAGCCGCGCGCCGCGGTAGGGCTCGTGCGTGATCAGCCCCTGTTCCGCCAGCCGCCGCATCATGCCGCTCACCGAGGCGGGGGAGATGGCGAGACGCTCGGCGATGTCGTTGGTCGCCGCGGGCTGCGTGTCGCGCTCGAGGTCGTAGATCGCCTTGAGGTAGTCCTCGACCGGCCCGCTGAGCGGCTGCGTCGGAGTTTGCGAGCCCGTGGTCACGCGGGCTTCAGTCGACGTGGGACGCCGCGCACCATCAGCACCGGCACCGTCGTGCGGTGCCGGACTTCGTTGGCCACGCTGCCACGCAGCAGATCCTGCACTCCCTTGTGACCGTGGGTACTCATGGCGACGAGATCGCACCGTTCTCGCTCCGCCGCGGCGGCGATCTCGGTACCAGGGTCACCGCCCGCGAGCACGGCCTCGGCCGAGATGCCTGCGGCCTCCAGCTCGTCCCGCCGAGTCTCGATGTAATCGCGGTCGTCGCGCATCTCGGCGCTCTCTCGCAGCGACAGCCCTTGCTGATTGCGCGCCGCCCATCCGTCGGCGACGTGAATGAGGACGACCGACGACCTGTGGAAGCGCGCGAGCTCGGCGACGTGCGCCAGGATGGCGTCGTCGTAGTCCGAATGCTCGAGCGGGACGAGGATGCGTTGGTACATGGGGCGCCGGATGCGGAGTGGGTGGAAAGGCTAGACGAGCCAACCGCGTACCGTCTGGAAGAGCAGCCAGACGTTCAAGGTCGCGATCAGCGAGGCGACGAGGTACGCGAGCACCTTCAGCCACGTCGGATTCACGAACTCGCCCATCTTGAGCTTGCTCGAGGTGAACATTACCAGCGGAAAGACGGCGAACGACAGCTGCAAGCTCAGGATGACCTGGCTCAGGATGAGCAGCTTGGCGGTTCCCGACTCGCCGCCCATGACGGCGACGATCACCGCCGGGATGATGGCGATGAGCCGCGTGATCAGGCGCCGGAGCCAGGGCCGAATCCGGATGTTGAGGAACCCCTCCATCACGATCTGGCCGGCGAGCGTCCCCGTCAGGGTCGAGTTCTGTCCCGACGCCAGAAGTGCGAGGGCGAAGGCGGTACTGGCCCCCGCACCGAGCAGCGGTGTGAGCAGCTTGAAGGCGTCCTGGATCTCGGCGACCTCGGCGTGGCCGCTCGTGTGAAAGCTCGCCGCGGCGACGATGAGGATGGCCGCGTTGATGAACAGGGCGAACGACAGCGCGATCGTCGAGTCGACGAAGGCGAAGCGCACGGCCTCTCGCCTGCCCGCGGTGTTCTCGTCGTACTCGCGCGTCTGCACGATGGACGAGTGCAAATACAGGTTGTGGGGCATGACTGTGGCGCCGAGAATTCCGATGGCGATGTAGAGCTTCTCGCGGTCGGAGACTATGTCCGTCGTGGGAAGGAATCCGCGCGCCACGTCACCAAGATCGGGCTTGGCGAGCAGGAGCTCGAAGGCGAAGCACACTCCGACGGTGGCGACGAGCGTGATGACGAGCGCTTCGAGCACGCGTACACCCTTGTTCTGCAGATAGAGCAGCAGCAGCACGTCGAGCGCGGTGACGGCGACTCCGACCGGCAACGCCAGGCCGAACAGGAGGTTGAGGGCGATCGCCGAGCCGATCACCTCGGCGAGGTCGCATGCGGCGATGGCGATCTCGCAGAGCAGCCACAGCATCCAGACGACCGGCCGGCTGTAGTGATCGCGGCAGGCCTGGGCGAGGTCGCGGCCCGTGACGATGCCGAGCTTGGAGGCGAGTCCCTGGAGCAGGACCGCCATCAGGTTCGAGATCAGGATGACGCTGAGCAACGCGTAGCCGAACCTCGAGCCGCCCGCGAGGTCGGTCGCCCAGTTGCCCGGATCCATGTAGCCGACGGCGACCAGATAGCCGGGGCCGGCGAAGGCGAGGATCTTCCGCCACGTGGAGGTCTTACCGATGGGGACGCTTCGGTAGACCTCGGCGAGGCTCGGCGCCACCCGGGCGTGTCGCCAGCCGGGCTCGTGCGGTGCGTGAGGCTTGGAGTCGGGCGGAGGAACGGGACGTAGTGCGGACATCGGGTGACGGCGCGAGAGAGGGGCGTCTGTACCCCTAGAAGCGGGGGCTTCGGTATTTAGGTTGCCCTAAATATATTTCGAGGCTACATTCACGCAACCCCCACCGCCCGGACCGCTTTCCCTCGCCCCTGCACGGATCCCGTCGGCTCGTGCCGCCGCGCTTGGATCAGTAGCATTGCTCGGCCAAGATCGGCCGCCGGACCCGACGACACTCGGCACCACCCCGCGCACGGAGCAACCACATGATCGAGAGCCTCGGACAGATCGCGCTGACGGTTCGCGACGTCGATCGGAGCCTGGCGTTCTACCGAGACGTGCTCGGCCTCCGCTTCCTCTTCGCGCCGGCGCCCACGCTGGCGTTTCTCATGATCGGTGACGTGCGGCTGATGTTGAGCGCTGCCGAGGGTGAGTTCACTCCCGGCGGAAGCACCGTGCTCTACCTGCGCGTCGCGGACATCGACGGAGAGCACGGTGTCCTGGCGGAACGCGGCGTGTCGTTCATCGACGCACCGCATCTCGTCGCACGCATGCCCGACCACGAGCTGTGGATGTGTTTCTTCCGCGATCCGGACGGCCATACGCTCGCACTGATGTGCGAGCGCCGAGGCGCGGCATCACTGCGCTCTGTCAGGGCTTAGCGCGCGTCGTGACCGGGCTCCTCGGTCGAGCCCCCCACGGGGGGCTCGCCGATGTACTGGAGGAACTGCCGCAGCACGCGTTCGGTGAGTCCCCACACGGTGTACTCGCCGTGCTGGAAGACGGAGACCCTGCGCTGCGCGCCACCGACCAGGACGCTGCCCATCCCCCACGCGGTCTGCTCGCGCAACGCGGATACCGGTACCCAAAACGCCGCAGCGACCTCGCGACTCGGAATGATCTCGACGTCGGCGCGCACGAGTGCGACGAACGGGCGGATGATCATCGGCGGAAGCACTGGTGTGCGCGGACAGATGTCGTCGAGTTGACCGAGCAGCCGGCCGTCGCGCGCGACATCCACGCCGGTCTCTTCGAGCGTCTCACGCACGGCAGTCGCGGCGAGATCGTGGTCGTCGGGCTCCATGCGTCCGCCGGGACAAGCGATGTGGCCGCTCCATGGGTCGCCCTCTGCTTCGGCGCGCTTGATCATGAGCAGCTCCGGCTCACCATCGGGGCGGGCGCGCAACGCGAGGAGGATCGCCGCGAGCCGCATCTGCGGCTCGGGACGAACGACGATCGGCGGATGCTCGGCGAGCGACCGGATCAGGCGCGCCACGTGCGGGTGACGCTCGAGGCGGTCGAGCTCCTTCATCTCGGGGGTCCCGACGTCCCGACGTCCGGGGACTCGCTACTGCGCAGTCGTCCGAAGTACAGCTGCATCAATCCTGGATGTCTCCTCCTGCTTCGACCCATCCACGGAACCCCGAGTCGAGCGAGACCACGTCGGTGTAGCCCATCTCCCTGAGCGTCTCCGCGGCGAGCGCCGAGCGATTGCCGGCCGCGCAGTAGAGCACGACCGTCGCATCGCGCGGAATCGCCGCCTCGACCTTGGACTCGATGCGCCCGCGATCGAGATGGATCGCGCCGGGGATCGTGCCGAGATTCACCTCATTGAGGTCGCGCACGTCGACGAACGTGGCGCGACCCGCCGCATGCAGCTCCAACGCTTCCTTTGCACTGATCTGTCGCACGCGTGCCCTTGCTTCGCGGTAAAGGTCTTCGGCGGTCTTCATCAGCAAGCTCGCGGAATGACGACTCGCTCGTGCAGAGGCGGGGCCGCAGTCACGAGAGCGCGACGGCGAGCGTGAGCGTATCCGCATCGAGCTGCGCCGTCGCGCCGAGCGGGATCGTCCACTGCTCGTCGATGTGCCCCACCGGGACTCCCGCGACGGCAGGCACACCGGCGACGTCGGCCGCTTCGCCGATGAGCGTGTCGAGAGCGGTCGCTGAAAGGTCGTGCCCGGGCGCGGTGTCTGTGAAGTGCCCGACGACGAGGCCGGCGATCTGCGCGAGCGCCCCACTCAGCCTGAGCTGCGTGAGCATGCGATCGATGCGATAGGCGGGCTCACCGACGTCCTCGAGCACGAGGATCGCACCGCGATAGTCGGGGGCGTACGGCGTTCCGGCGAGCGATGTCAGGAGTGCGAGGTTTCCGCCGACGAGTCGTCCGCTCGCACGACCGGGGCGCACCGTGCGCGCCGCATCCGCGCGGCCGCACGGGTCGCGCCCCTCAACCACGGCGCGCACGAGCGACGTGCGCGAGAAGTCCGTGAGCGAGACGCGCGCAGTCGGCCCGTGATAGGTGATGAGCTCGCAGCGCGTGCTCGCCGCCGCGTGGAGCGCGGTCACGTCGGAGAAGCCGATCAGCGCGCGCGGCCGACGTGTGAGCGATGCCCAGTCGACGTGCGGAAGCAGCCGCAGCGCGCCATAACCACCGCGTACGCACCACACCGCGTCGACGTCGTCGTCGGCCAGCGCGGTGTTGAGGTCCCGCAGCCGTTCGGCGTCGGTGCCGCCGAGATACTCGTGTCGCGCGAGCACATTTGCGCCGGGACGTGGATCCCAGCCAAGGGACCTGGCGTTGGCAATGGACGCGTCGAGCTCTTCCGCGCCGCGCAGTGGGCCGGCCGGCGCGACGAGCGCGACGCGGGCGCCGGGAGAAAGCAGTGGCGGAAGTCGCATCGGGCGCAACGTAGAGAGCGCTATTCCCCCAAGCAATGGCTTCGGTGCGGTACGCAACGCGCGCCTGGAGACGGACACTGCGCCAGCCCGGCGGGATGGTAAAGGTTTGCCACGACCGCAAACAAATGGCACCCGTTATGCCCCTACCGGGCCCACCTTCGAGCGGCGCGTGGATGGCCACCGTCCGGCTCGATTGGATCCACCGCCTAGTGGAGGGACGTCGACATGGACGACAAACACAACTCGGGCACGTCGAACCAGGATAAGGGCGGGACGAGCGGCTCATCGAATCGGCCGGGCTCGTCACAGCAGGGTGGTCAGCAGGGTGGTCAGCAGGGCGGCGGCTACGGCGGATCTCGCGGCGCCGCGGATGGCTCGTCGGGGGGGCTGAGTGGAAGCTCGGTGACGGGCGGCTCGATCGGGCAGCAAGGTCAGTCGGGCCAGCAGGGCCGCTCAGGCCAGTCGGGCCAGTCAGGTCAGTCAGGTCAGTCAGGGCAGTCAGGTCAGTCAGCTCAGTCTGGGCAGTCTGGGCAGTCTGGGCAGTCTGGGCAGTCTGGGCAGTCTGGGCAGTCTGGGCAGTCTGGGCAGTCCGGGCAGGGCAGCGGTCTCCGTGACAACGCCATGGCGATGTGAGTCGCACGGGCCAGAGCGGCCAGGGCGGGCGCAGCGGCACGACGGGCTCGCCCGGTCAGGGCGGCTCCGGTCAGAGTGGCCAGAGCGGCTCCGGTCAGAGCGGCTCCGGACAGAGCGGGAGTCAACGGTCCGGCGGCTCGGGCGGCATGGGTGGCGCCGGCGGCAGCAGCACGTCGCGCTGATCACGCTCGTCTCGAACACGAAGGGCGCTCCGATCGGGGCGCCCTTCGTCGTCCGACGCTCTAGCTTGCGCAGGTGTCGCGTCTCGCTTCGCTCCTGCTCGCCACGCCGTGGATCCTCGGGCCCGTCATCACGGGCGTCCGTGCGCGTTTCTCGCGCTCGCTCGATGACGAGCGCGCCGAGCCGCTGCGCGAGCCGCCGCTCGTTTCACTGGTGATTCCCGCGCGGAACGAGGCCCGCAACATCCGCCGCTGCGTGGAGTCGGCGCTCGCGTCGACCTATCCGCGACTCGAGGTGATCGTCGTCGACGATCACTCCACCGACGACACGGGCGCGATCGTTCAGGCGATCGCGAACACCGACGCGCGGCTTCGCGTGATCACGCCCCCCGCCCTGCCAGACGGCTGGTTCGGCAAGCAATGGGCGTGCGCGGCGGGCGCCAGGGAAGCGCGCGGCGAGCTGCTCGGCTTCATGGACGCGGACACCTGGCAGGCGCCTGATCTCGTGACGCGCGTGGTGAACGCCATGCTCGCGCGCGGCTCCGATCTCCTCTCGGTGGCGGGGATGCAGGAGCTCGGGAGCTTCTGGGAGCGAATGATCCAACCGCAGATCTTCGCGATCATGCTGCAGCGATTCGGCGGGACGGAGCTCGTGAACGGCTCGCGCAACGTGTCCCAGAAGATCGCGAACGGGCAGTGTCTCTGGGTGCGCCGCGACACGTACGACGCGCTCGACGGCCACGCGGCGGTGAAGCACGAGGTAGCCGAGGATCTCGCACTCGCGCAGTCCTGGTTCCGGGCCGGCCGCACCGTGACGCTGGTACTGGGCCTCGCGCAGCTCTCGACGCGCATGTACACGTCGCTGCGCGAGCTGATCGAGGGCTGGGGGAAGAACATCTACGCCGGCGGGCGCAAGGCCATGCCGCTCGGCGCGATCGGACGCGTCATCTATCCGCTGCTGCTGGTGACGCCTGGACTGTTGGGCATGGTACCGCCGATCGTCCTCGCGCTCGGGCTGCTCGGATTCGTCGGCGCGGGAACGCTGACGTGGGCGGCGATCGCGACGGGTGCGAATCTCGTGTGGTGGCTGCTCGTGTACCGATGGCTGCGGCTGTCACCGGTGTACGCGCTGCTGCATCCGCTCGGGTCGGCGATGGTGCTGTACATCGCGCTCGGCGCGATCGCGCGCGGGCGGCGGGTGCGATGGAAGGAGCGAGAGTATCGCGCTGCGTGAGCGCGGTCGCGCTGCCTGGTCGGCATTCGCTGATGCGCGCGTTGCTCCGGTCACGAGCCGGACGGCGGTGTGTCGTAGCGTCAGCGCGTGCGAACCCTCCGTCACGCCGCGGCGCTGCTCGGCGCCGCGCACTCGATCGACACGCTCCTTCCGATCGCCGCCGAGCTCTCATTCGATCCGGTTCCGCTTCCGCTCGACGCCGCGACGCGCGACGCGCTCGGCATTCCCGACGAGGCGGGTGAGACGCGCCTCGTGCGCGGGCGCGGCGCGCTGCGCGCGCTCGTCGTCTGCACGGGTCGCACGGAGCCGCTGCGCGCGCTCTTCACGCGGCTCGCATCGGCGCTGAGCGCGCGCGCGGGGTCGGTGCTGTGGGTCCTGATCGGCGCGACGGCCGGTGGTGAGACGGGCGTCGCGTGCTGGACGAAGAGAGGGCGCGCGCCACGACTCGTCGCGCTCGTCGCGCAGCGCGATCACGTGGTCGCGAGCGATGCCGAAGCACTGACCGCGCTCGCTGCCGTGTCGGGTGACGACGATCTGCTCACTCACACCCGGTGGTGCGAGCTCCTCGGCCGCGAGGCACTGTCGCGTGGCTTCTACCGCACGCTCGAGCGATGTGTCGCGACTCTCGCGGAATCGCTGCAGCGACTCGGCTCCGAGGAACGCCACGAGCTCGCGCTGCTCGCGGCCTCGCGGCTCCTCTTCCTCTCCTTTCTCGAGACCAAGGGCTGGCTCGACGGCGACCGTGCCTTCCTCGCGCGACAGTTCGACGGCTGCATGGCGCGCGGGGGCGGCTTCCACGAGCGGGTACTGTTGCCACTCTGGTTCGGGACGCTCAACACGCCGATCCGTCGCCGCGCACGTGCGGCGCGTGCCTTCGGAGCGGTCCCGTTTCTCAATGGTGGATTGTTCGGCAAGACGGTGCTGGAGCGACGCCACGCGCGCGCACGCTTGTCGGACGAGGCGCTCGGTCGCTTCTTCGGCGAGGTGCTCGGCGCCTATCGATTCACGGCACGCGAGGAACAGCAGCGTTGGTCGGAGGCGGCAATCGACCCCGAGATGCTCGGCCGTGCCTTCGAGTCGTTGATGGCGTCGCGCGAACGGCGGACGTCGGGCGCGTTCTACACACCACAGGCGCTGGTGGCGCACGTCGCTGATGCGGCGTTGTCGAGCCGATTGCGCGAGGGCGGTCTGTCGGACGACGCCATCGACGCGGCGCTGCACGGGGCTACGCTCGCGCCGTCCGACGCAGCCAGGCTCTCGAACGAGCTCTCATCGCTCACCGTGCTCGATCCGGCCTGCGGCTCGGGCGCGTTCCTCGTGCACCTGCTCGAGCGGATCGCCGAGCTGCATCGCGTGGCGGGCGACGCTCGCAGTGTCGCCGAGGTACGCCGCGACGTGCTCGCCCGCGCGATCCACGGGGTGGACGTGAATCCCACCGCCGTATGGCTGTGCGAGCTGCGGCTCTGGCTCTCCGTGGTGATCGAGAGTACCGAGACTCGCATGAGCGCCGTTCCACCACTCCCCAACCTGGACTGCAACGTGCGCCTCGGGGACGCGCTCGCCGGCGACGCGTTCTCCATGCCGCCGTCACTCGTCGGGCCTCCAGCGGCGCTCGCGGCGCTGCGTCTCCGCTACGCGCGCGCGACGGGTCCACGCAAGGCGACGCTGCGCCGTTCGCTCGACCGCGAGGAGCGCCGGCGCGCGGTCGCGGTAATCGACCGACGGCTCGTCGCCCTTCGGGCCGCGCGGCGCGAGCGGGTGCTCGCGCTCCGGAGCGTCGACCTGTTCGGCTCCCGCGGCGGGGCGGTCACACTCAGGCGCGGCGAGTCACTGACCCTCCGGCGGCGTGCGGCCGCGTTGCGCCGCGAACGCGAGCGCATCACCGATGGCGGGGCTCTGCCGTTTTCATTCCCGTCGCACTTCGGGCACGTGCATACGCGGGGCGGATTCGGGCTCGTCGTCGGCAATCCGCCGTGGGTGCGGTTGCACAACATTCCCGCCGCGATGCGCGCTTCGCTGCGCGAGCGGTTCACCGTCTTCCGCGATGCCGCGTGGGCGGCGGGCGCCGAGCGCGCGGGTGCAGGCTCGGGATTCGGCGCGCAGGTCGACCTCGCGGCGCTGTTCGTCGAGCGAAGTCTCGCGCTGGCGGCAGCCGGCGGCGTCATTGCGCTCCTCGTGCCGGCGAAGCTCTGGCGATCGCTCGCGGGCGGCGGAACCCGCGCGTTTCTCGCGCGCGACGCTCGGCTGCTGCGATTGGAGGACTGGTCGGACGCTCCCTGCGCCTTCGACGCGGCGGTGTACCCGTCGATCGTCGTCGCGGGCACCTCCTCCGCGCGGGGACACATCGACGCGCTCCACGCAACCGTTCGACGTGGGTCGATGGAGGTGACCTGGCGTACGCCGGCAGAGTCG
>QHVE01000035.1:0-27049 GCA_003223455.1 Gemmatimonadota bacterium
CCCCAAAGTCTTTGTCGTTGGCTCGTGCATCCGCCCAATCCGCATCATCCGCTTGAGCCTTCCGTTCTTGATGCCAGTGCTGCCACTTGGCAACGGCCGCGCGCACGCGCACGCCGATTGCTCTGCCCGCCACCGCGCCGCAATTAACGGTATCCAGATCCGCGTACACCGCCCCTAGCCCGGGCGATGGAGCCCTCGACTAGCTTTCTGTCTCACATGACCAAACGCGACGACGCTCTCGAATACCACGCGCGGGGACGGCCCGGCAAGATTGCCGTCGTCCCCACCAAGCCGCTCAACAACCAGCGCGATCTCTCGCTCGCGTACTCGCCCGGCGTCGCCGAGCCATGCCTCGCGATCAAGGACGACCCCGACGCCGCGTACCGCTACACCGCACGTGGCAACCTCGTCGCCGTCGTCACCAACGGCACCGCCGTGCTCGGACTCGGCAACATCGGCGCGCTCGCCGGCAAGCCGGTCATGGAGGGCAAGGGAAACCTCTTCAAGCAGTTCGCCGACATCGACGTGTTCGACCTCGAGGTCGGCTCCGAGTCCCCGGACGACGTCATCAGGTTCTGCCAGTTGCTCGAGCCCACCGTCGGGGGGATCAACCTCGAGGACATCAAGGCACCCGACTGCTTCTACATCGAGGAGACGCTCCGGAAGACGCTCCACATCCCCGTCTTTCACGACGATCAGCACGGCACGGCGATCATCTCCGGTGCCGCGCTCCTCAACGCCCTCGAGATCGTCGGCAAGCAGATCGACCAGGTGAAGGTCGTGTTCTCCGGCGCCGGTGCCTCCGCGATCGCCACGGCCGAACACTACGTGCGGCTTGGCGTGAAGCGAGAGAACATCCTCATGTGCGACCGCGCCGGCGTGATCCACGAGGGTCGCGACGGCGACATGGATCCCTACAAAGCGCGCTTCGTCCGTCAGACCACCGCACGTACGATCGCCGACGCCCTTGTCGGGGCGGACGTCTTCGTCGGGCTGTCGGTGGCCGGCGCGATCACGCGCGAGATGGTCGCCCAGATGTCCAACCGACCGATCATCTTCGCCCTCGCCAATCCGAATCCCGAGATCTCGCCGGACGACGTGCGCTCGGTGCGCAACGACGCGATCGTCGCCACTGGGCGGAGCGACTATCCCAACCAGGTCAACAACGTCCTCGGCTTCCCGTTCATCTTCCGCGGCGCGCTCGACGTGCGCGCGACCGAGATCAACGAGGAGATGAAGATGGCCGCCACCCGTGCCCTCGCCGCGTTGGCGAAGGAGAGCGTCCCCGACTCCGTCGCCGCGCTCTACGGGCTGCGGAACGTCCACTTCGGGCCCGACTATCTCATCCCCTTTCCGTTCGATCCACGCGTGCTCCTGTCCGTCGCGCCCGCGGTGGCCTGGGCCGCCGTCGCCAGCGGCGTGGCCACGGAGTTCATCGACCTCGAAGGGTATCGCGACCGGCTCGAGGTGCGGCTCGGCCGCGCGCGCGGGATCGTGCGGGGTCTCATCAACCGCGCGATCCGCGATCCGAGGCGTATCGTCTTCCCCGAGGGCGAAGAGCCGAAGATCATCCGCGCCGCCGCGCAGCTCGTCGACGACGGCATCGCTGTCCCGATCCTGCTCGGCAACCGGGATTCCATCGAGGACACCGCGGCACTGCACAAGATCCCGCTCACCGGCGTCACGATCGAGGATCCGGCCACGTCGTCCAGGCGCGACGAGTATGCGCACTACATGTGGCAGCTCCGCCAGCGGAAGGGGCTCTCGCTCGATGAAGCGCGTCGGCAGCTCTACAACGGCAACTACTTCGGCTCCTGCATGGTCGCCCGCGGTGACGCGGATGCCCTGCTCTCCGGCGCGAACCTCCACTATCCGGAGACCATTCGCCCTGCGCTCCAGGTGATCGGTGCACATCCCGCCGCGCGCGTCGTCAGCGGGATGTACATGCTCGTCACCGACCGCCACGTCGTCTTCTGCGCGGACACCACGGTCAACCTCGATCCCACGGCCGAGCAGCTCGCGCAGATCGCCTTCGCCGCTTCCCGCGTCGCGCGCACGATGGGGATCACGCCGCGCGTCGCGATGCTCTCCTTCTCCAACTTCGGATCGGTGCGGGCCCCGGAGGCGGAGAAGATGGCCGAGGCCGCGCGCATCCTCCGCGAGCGTGAGCCGTCGATCGTCGTCGACGGCGAGATGCAGGCGGACTCCGCCCTCTCTCCCGAGATCCTTGGGCGGGACTATCCGTTCAGTCTTCTCAAAGAGGAGGCGAATGTGCTCGTCTTCCCCAACCTCAGCGCCGGCAACATCGCCTACAAGATGGTGCACCTGCTCGGGGGCGCGACGGCGATCGGACCGATCCTGCTCGGCATGCGACGTCCGGTGCACGTGCTCGAGCGCGGCGCCGACGTGCAGGACATCGTGAACATGGCGGCTGTCGCCGTCGTCGACGCGCAGGAGCGCTCGCGGCACTCGGAGCCGCTCTTCGCCGCCATTCCGTCGACACCCACGCCGGCACTGTCCAGAACCTGATGACGACCGACGCGCGCCTCGACGCCCAGGGGCTGCGCCCCGCCGGCGCCGTTCACTGGAACCTCATCGTGCCGCAGCTCGTCGAGCACGCGGTGCGTCGCTGCGAGGGCCAGCTCGCCGAGATGGGTCCGCTCGCGACCGTCACGGCGCCCCACACCGGCCGCTCTCCCGACGACAAGTTCGTCGTCCGGCGCGCCGAGACCGAAGGCGACATCGACTGGGGTACCGTGAATCGCCCGATGGAGCCTGCGCACTTCGATGCGCTGCTCTCCGATGTGCAGGCGTACCTGGGCGCGCGCGACGAGCTGTTCGTGCAGGATCTCTACTGCGGCGCCAATCCCGCATACCGACTCGCCGTGCGCTACGTCTCGCCGAGCGCGTGGCACATGGCGTTCGTCCGGAACATGTTCATCCGGCCGGAGCTCGCCGAGCTCGCGTCGTTCGAGCCGAACTTCACCGTGCTCCACGCGCCGGAGATGCAGGCCGATCCAGCCAGGCATGGCACCCGAACGGGCACGTTCATCGTCCTCGACCTCGCGCGTCGCATGATCCTCATCGGTGGCACGCGCTACGCCGGTGAGCTCAAGAAGGCGATGTTCACCGTGATGAACTACTACCTGCCCCAGCAGGACGTGCTCTCGATGCACTGCTCGGCGAACATCGGACCGGCCGGCGACACCGCGCTCTTCTTCGGCCTGTCGGGGACCGGGAAGACCACGCTCTCGGCCGATCCGCAGCGCTCGCTCATCGGGGACGACGAGCACGGATGGGCGCACGACGGCGTGTTCAACTTCGAGGGTGGGTGCTACGCCAAGGCGATCAATCTCGCGGCCGAGAGCGAGCCGGACATCTACCGCACCACCCAGATGTTCGGGACGATCCTCGAGAACGTCGTCCTCGATCAGGAGACACGCCGGCCGCGCTTCGCGGACAGCAGCGTCACGGAGAACACGCGTGTCTCCTACCCGCTGCACTACATGCCGAACTTCGTGCCGAGTGGGCGCGGCGGGCATCCGAAGAACATCCTCTTCCTCGCCGCCGATTCGTTCGGCGTGCTCCCGCCTCTCGCGCGCCTCTCGCGCGAGCAGGCGATGTATTACTTCATCTCCGGCTACACCGCGAAGCTCGCCGGTACCGAGCGCGGCGTGAAGGAGCCGACGGCCACGTTCTCCGCCTGCTTCGGCGCGGTGTTCCTCGTCTGGCATCCCGCCAGGTACGCCGAGATGCTGGGCCGTCTCATCGACGACCACGGCTGCCGCGTGTGGCTCGTCAACACGGGGTGGAGCGGCGGGCCGTTCGGCGTGGGCAAGCGCATGGGGATCGCCCATACGCGCTCGATGGTTCGAGCGATCCTGGACGGGGCGCTCGATCGCACAGCGACGCGTGAGGACCCGGTGTTCGGGCTCGCCGTGCCGACCTCGGTGCCGGACGTCCCCGCCGCGGTGCTCGACCCGCGCGCCACGTGGCCCGATCCCGCGGCGTACGACGCCCAGGCCCACAAGCTCGCCGGAATGTTCCGCGCGAACTTCGCGAAGTTCAGCCCGATGGCGGAATCGATCCAGGCGGCGGGACCGAAGGGCTAGAACCCGCCGGAACCTCCCGTCACCTTTCGCGCATGTCCTACGAGGTCATTCGCGACCCGCTGTGGAACAACATCCGCATCGACCCGCTGGCGCTCCGGCTCGTCGACACGCGCGCATTTCAGCGGCTGCGCTACGTCCGCCAGCTCGGCCTCGCCTATCTCGTCTATCCCGGCGCCAGCCACTCGCGCTTCGAGCACGCGCTTGGCGCGTACCATCTCGCGCGTCGTGCGCTGGGCCTCCTCGAGGAGCGTGGTCACACCCAGAGCCTCGAGCCCGACGCCTGTCTCGTCGTGCGTTGCGCGGCCCTGCTGCACGACATCGGACACTATCCGTATTCGCACGCGCTCGAGGAAATCGGCGCGCTCCATCACGAGGAAGTCGCACGTCCGCTCATCGCGAGCGGCGAGGTGGCGGAGGTGCTGCGCGCGGAGCTGGGCGCCGACGCACCGGACCGCATCATCGCGCTCATCCGCGGCCGGAGTCGCAGCCCGCTGCAGGGGCTGATCTCGGGCTCCCTCGATCTCGACAAGATCGAGTACCTCAAGCGCGATGCGTTCATGTGCGGCGTGAACTACGGCGACATCGACGTCGATCGGCTGCTCAACTCCCTCACGGTCGTCGAGGATCCCGAGCGCGGCGAACCGAGAGTCGGTGTGCACGAGAAGGGGCTGTCGGCGCTCGAGTCGCTCCTGTTCGCGAAGTATCAGATGTACCGCAACGTCTACTGGCACCACGCCGTGCGAAGCGCCACGGCGATGTACAAGCGGCTCGTCGATGGCGCGTTGCGCGCCGGGTCGCTGAGCGCGGAGACGCTCGCGTCGTACACCGACGAAGGAATTCTCCACGAGCTCGAGAGCCGCGCTCCGAGCTCGCTCCTGGGGGCGTTGCGCGAACGTCGACTGTACAAGCGTGTCTTCGAATGCCCTGCCGCCGAGCTGCCACCGGAGGGTGGCGAGTGGATGGCCGACGACCGCGCCCTCGTCGTCGCCGTGGAGGACCATCTCGCGCGCGAGCTCGGCCTCGCCCCGGGCGAGCTGCTCCTCGACTACCCGACGAAGACGCAGATGCTCGGACTCGACATCCCCGTGCTGCGGCGCGACGGAAGCGTGCGTCGCCTCACGGCGGAGGGCTGGGAGGGCGCGATCAATCTGCCCAAGCTGTCGGAGGAGCTCTACCGCAGCGCGCGCTGGCTGCGTGTCTTCGCCTGCCGCCCCGTCACCGTGTCGCACGAGACGATCGCACGGCTCGCGACGCTATCCGCAGCGGAGGTGCACGTCAGGCTCGAGCGAGGATCGATGCTTCAGGCCTGAGTCTCGTCTCCGGCCTTCGCGCGCCCATGCGCCTCGGCGAGCTTCCGTCCGATCCCGCGGTAGTACGCCGCCGCGTCGGCCTTGCCCTGCTCCGTCAGACTCAGCGCCGCGAGCTCGATCGCGTAGAGAATGTTGCCGAGGTACAGCTCCGCCAGCGAGCCGACAGTCTCGTCAGCCAACCGGCCCCATCTCCGCCGTGCGATTGGGATCGTCGGAGAGCGGGTCGGTCTCGACGACCTGCACGATGATCGCCGTGATGTTGTCCAGCCCTCCGCGGCCGTTCGCTTCCGAGATGAGCGCCTGCACCTTGCGCTCCGGTTGCGCGGGGGAGCTGAGCAACTGCGCGAGCCGGCGGTCGTCCACCATGCCCGTCAGGCCGTCGCTCGCCACGAGGAAGACGTCGCCCGCGCGCGCTTCGCCGCGATAGATGTCCGGCTCCACGTCGCTCCCGGCGCCGACGCAGCGCGTGATCACGTTGCTGTACGGGTGGTAGCGCGCCTGTTCGGGGGTGAGGTATCCCGCGTCCACCTGCTCCTGCACGTACGAGTGATCCTTCGTCAGCTGCTCGAACTTTCCACCGCGCAGCAGGTAGACGCGCGAGTCGCCCACCTGGCCGATGAGGTAGCGCGAGCCGGCCAGAACGAGCACCGACGCCGTCGTCCCCATGCCCTGCTTGTCCACTTCCGTGAGCGTGCGCTCGTGGATCGCGCGGTTGGCGTGCTTGAGCGAGTTCGCCACGAGCTGCACCACGTCCTCGCCGTCGAGGTCGCGGACGTTGGCGAGCTCGCGCTGGACGATCTGTACCGCCATTTCGCTCGCCACTTCCCCTGCCGCGTGTCCTCCCATCCCGTCCGCGACGATGAAGATCCCTCGCGCGGCCGTCGAATCGACCGTGAAGTTGTCCTCGTTCCCCGAGCGGATCATGCCCACGTCGGTGCGGGCGGCATGGATGAGCTTCACGCGCGCCCTCGGAGCACGAAGATGACGACTGCCGCGATCACGAGAGCGAGCAGGACCCAGAGGATCCGTGACGTTCCCGCCGCGGGCGAGGCGTCCGTCGCCACCTGCGCCGCGGCGGGCACGGCGCGCTTTCGTTCCTCCGCCGCTCGCGAGGCGCGTGCGGCCGCCTCGTCCGGTTTCATGCCTGCGGGGATGAACCGCAGCTTCACGCCGCCGAAGCGCACGTCCGGCGCACCGTCCAGCCGGCGCTCGCCCGTCACGCGTGACCCGCCGACGTACGTCCCGTTCGTCGAGTTCATGTCCACCACATACCAGCCATCGTCCCGGCGCTCCAGCCTTGCATGGATCTCGCTGACGCTCTCGTCGGTGAGGCGGACGTCGTTGTTCGCCCCCCGGCCGACCTGGGCAAGGGGCGTGCGAATCGCATAGCGGATTCCTTTCGACGGACCCTCGTTCAGCACTTCGAGCACCACGAGGGGCTCGGCTGGCGTCTCGACGGATCGCTGGTTGAACAGCGTGTTGGCGAGCGATGGCGCCGGCGACTCCGAGCGCAGGACTACCCCTTCCTTCGTCGCGATCGAGGTCGACGCTGGCGTGGGATTCAGCACATCGGCGTAGAAGCGGAACTCCTCCCCGCCGACGCGAATGACGTCGGAACGCGAGAGCCGGTGCGAGCCCTGGATCTTCTCGCCGTTCACGAACACGCCGTTCGAGCTGGTGTCGCGTACCACGTAGCCGTTCTCGGTCGGCGCCAGCTCGGCGTGGCGGCGCGAGACCTCGTTCCGCGGCACGACGACGTCACAGCCCGCGTCGCGGCCGATGACGAGCCCCTTCTCGGGAACCGCGTACTCCTTGCCATCCACGAGCGATACGAGCCGCCCCCCCGACGGGGCCACCTCGCGGGCCGCGCCGGTGCGCCGAGCTCCACCCTCGGGGGGAATCGCCTCGACACTCATGTAGTGCGTCGCTCCTCGCTTCGATTCGTCCGCGAACCGCAGCTCGAGCCCTGCGACCTCGACCTTGTCGCCGTGCACCAGCGGCGTCGGCTCCGCACCGAGCAGCACACCGTTCACCCGCACTTCCGCCTGTGGCGCGGCGCGACGGATCGCGATCGCGTGATCGCCCGTTCGCTCGATCACCGCCTGCACGCCGAGCGCGGCGTCTGTCGGGAGCACCACGTCGGCATCGGCGCCTGTGCCGATCCGGATCGTGCCCTCCGACAGGGGAAATTGTTGATCCTTGAGTTGGAGAACGGCCATGGTGGGCGAAGCGCGGTCTGAACTGTGGCGCACAGTGCGCTGATACGGGGGCGTTCCGACTGTTGCGCCCAGGACCGGAGACGCGGAAGCTACCCGCCGCTCTGAGGGCTGGCAAGCGCGGTGGAGCTCGCCTTCGCGTCGGGCGTCTCGGTTCTGCGTCGTTCGGTAACCTCGCCCGCTTGCAGACGATACAATCGGTCGTACAGTCCGTGCATCGCGCGCAGCTCGGCGTGCGTGCCACGCTCTCGAACTTCGCCATGGTGCAGCACGAGGATCTCCGTCGCTCCCACCACGGTGCTCAGCCGGTGTGCGATCGCGATCGTCGTTCGCCCCCGCATCAGCGTTGCCAGAGCGCGCTGGATCTCCGCCTCGGCGTGGCTGTCCACCGCGCTCGTCGCTTCGTCCAGCACCAGGACCGCTGGATCCGCCGCGATCGCCCTCGCGAACGAGAGCAGCTGACGCTCTCCCACGCTCACTGACGCGCCTCGCTCCCCCAGCACCTGATCGAGCCGAGCCGGCAATCGCTCGATGACGCGGTCGGCCCCGACCTGGGCCGCCGCCATCATCACCGAGGCGTCGTCGAGCGGCGCGTCGAGCCGGACGTTCGTGCGGACGTCCGCCGCGAACAGGAAGATGTCCTGCTGGACGTACCCGATCAGACGCCGCCACTCCTCGATTGGCAGATCGCGCACGTCCACGCCGTTCGCCGTGATCCGTCCGCGCTGCGGCTCGTAGAACCGCAGGAGCAGGTTCACGATCGTCGTCTTCCCGGCCCCGGTGTGTCCGACCAGCGCGACCGTCTCGCCCGGCTTCGCGACGAAGCTCACGCCACGCAGCACCCACGCCGGGGTATCGCCCCCCTCGCCATAGTGGAACCAGACATCCTCGAACGCGATCGTGACGGCTTCCTCCATCCGCTCCCGTGCCGCCGGTGGCCCGCTCGTCAGCACCTTGGCCGGCGGGGCCTCGGCCGGCGTCGTGTCGAGCAGGAGAAAGATCCGCTCCGACGCGGCCATGGCCTGCTGCAACGTGTTGAACTTGTCCGCCAGATCCTGAAGCGGTTGGTAGAATCGTCGGAGGAGCTGAAGGAATGCGGCCACCACTCCGACGCTCAGCGACCCCACGCCGACGCGATGCGCGCCCGCCACGAGCAGGATCGCCAGGGCGAGGGACGTCAGGAACTCGATCGCCGGGAAGTAGAGCGCATAGATGGTGATCGAGCGCAGGTGCGCGTCGAGGTGGCCGCGGTTGAGCGTCTCGAATCGCAGTGCCTCGTCGTGCTCCCGCCCGAACAGCTGAACGACGCGCATGCCCGTGATCCGCTCCTGCAACGACGCGTTGATGCGCGCCAATCGTGTGCGGATGTCCCGGTACGCCACGCGCACCCGCTGCTGGAACAGATGCGACGTGAGGTACACGAGCGGGATCACGGCGAACGACGCGAGCGCGAGACGCCAATCCGTGAAGATCATCATCGCCGCGATCGCGAGCAGGGTGAAGAGATCACCCAGCCCCGCGACCACACCGGCGGTGAACAGCTCGTTCAGCGACTCGACGTCCGAGGTCACGCGTGTGACGAGCCGGCCGACGGGCGTTCGGTCGTAGAATCCGATCGAGAGCCGCTGGACGTGCTCGAACAGCTGCTGTCTCAGGTCGCGCATCACGCGCTGGCCGAGCAGCGTCGTGAGCATCGTCTCGCCATACGAGCAGACGAATCCCACGACGAGTGAGCCGGCGAACAGCAGCGCCGCGCGCCAGGCGAGGGCGGCATCCCGCGTCGGCAGGGCGACGTCGATCACCTGCTGCGTCAGCACGGGTCCGACCAGCTGCAGCAGGCCGTCGGTCATCAGCAGTACCAGGGCGCCGGCGACGAGCGGGCGATACGGCCGCACGTACACGAGAAGCCGGCGCACGAGCCGGCGATCGTAGCCCTTGCGTGCCTCGAAGTCCTCGTCGCTCGCGTGCGGAGAGAGCGTAGCGGCCATGGGGAGGAACGGTAATCGGTCGGGAGTGGGGAGCGCTGCGTGACTTCAGACGCCGTTCGGCACGCTCGTCACCATGAGCTCCCCACTCCCCACATCTGACCCGGGGACTTCCACCCCTCAGTCCGCCAGAGCGATCTCCACCATACTCGACCATACGTGGTACGACGGTTGCGATAGGGAGTCGCGTCGTCCACCTACACCTTTGGAGGCTGTGATATGGGTATCCTCGCTTGGATCGTGCTCGGGCTGATCGCGGGGGCGATCGCCAAGGCCCTCATGCCGGGTAAGGATCCGGGGGGCATCATCGTCACCATGCTGATCGGTATCGTCGGCGCGTTCATCGGTGGGTTCATCGGCAACACGATCACCGGCTCGGGCCTGAACGGGTTCTCGCTATGGAGCATCGTGCTCGCGGTGGTCGGCGCGATGCTGCTGCTCTGGATCTACCGTCTGACGACGCGCACTCGCACTACGCTCTAGCGCGCTGCTGGACGAGCACGGCTTCCTCGAGCCCCGATCCGGGATTCCGGATCGGGGCTCGTTGTCGTCGTGGCGCGCGCGGCGCGCCGGGACTCAGTGAGTCACTGAGTCACTGAGTCACTGAGTCACTGAGTCACGGTGTTTATTCGGTGCCCCGCCCGCTAGATTTCCCGCCATGAAGGACCGGATCGTCGTCCGCGGCGCGCGGCAGCACAACCTCAAGGGCTTCGATCTCGAGATCCCTCGGCGGTCGTTCACCGTCGTCACGGGACCGTCTGGCTCGGGCAAGTCCTCCCTCGCCTTCGACACCATCTACGCCGAGGGCCAGCGCCGTTACGTCGAGTCGCTCTCCGCGTACGCGCGGCAGTTTCTCGAGCGCATGGAGAAACCGTCCGTCGATCACATCGATGGCCTGTCTCCGGCCGTCGCGATCGAGCAGAAGAACCCGACCAAGACCTCGCGCTCGACCGTCGGGACGGCCACGGAGATCTACGACTATCTGCGCCTGCTTTGGGCCCGCGTGGGTCGTACGCTCTGTCCGAAGTGCGGACGCGAGCTCAAGCCCGATTCCGTGCAATCGGTCACCGACGCGGTGCTCGGCCTCCAGCCGGGCACGCGCTTCTATGTCGCCGCCCCCCTCAAGCTCTCCGACGAGGTCACGCACGACGTCGTGGTCGAGAACCTTCGCGAGCAGGGCTTCGTCCGCGTCAGCCTCGACGGCGTGGTCCGCCACCTCGACGAGCTCCTCGTCAGCAACGTCGACGTCACCTTTGCGAAGGAGCTGCTCGTCGTCGTCGATCGGCTCGTCGTCGGCGACGAGGCGCGCAGTCGTCTCGCCGACGCCGTCGCCACTGCGTTCCGCGAGGGTGACGGCGATGTCGTCATCCTGTTCGCCGATACGATCCGCTCGCCGTTCGATGGCGCGTCCGTCACCCGACTGCGATTCACGGAGCGCTTCGAGTGCCCGAACGACGGCACGACGGCGCCTGCCCCGACGCCGCAGCTGTTCTCGTTCAACTCGCCGCGCGGTGCCTGCCCGCAGTGCAACGGCTTCGGAGCGATCCTCGAGTACGACGAGTCGCTCATCGTGCCGTACCCCGAGCGGTCGCTCCGCGACGGCGCGATCGACCCGTGGACGAAGCCGCGCTACGAGAACAAGCGCCGCACGCTTGCCGACTTCGCCCGCCGCGAAGCGATCCCGATGGACGTCGCCTTCCGCGAGCTGGGCGTCGCGCAGCGCCACAAGCTCTTGCACGCGAGCGTCCGTGGCTACAAGGGGATCTTCCCCTTCCTGCGAGATCTCGAGGAGAAGCGCTACAAGCAGTACATCCGCGTCTTCCTGCGGCAGTACCAGACGGCGCAGGAGTGTCCGAGCTGCCACGGCACGAAGCTCCAGCCCCAATCACTTCAGGTGAAGATCGCCGGTCGCAGCATCGCCGAGGTGAGCGACCTGCCCATCAGCGCGCTCACTACGTGGCTCGATGATCTCACGCTCACACCGTTCGAGCGCGAGGTCGCGGCGCACATCCTCAAGGAGGCGCAGGATCGCGTGCGCTTTCTCTGCGACGTCGGGCTGAACTACCTGTCGCTCAACCGAGCCACGCGTACACTGTCCGGCGGCGAGGCACAGCGCATCGGGCTCGCCAACTCGCTCGGCTCGCATCTCGTCGACACGCTGTACGTCCTCGACGAGCCGTCGATCGGCCTGCACTCCCGAGACATGGATCGGCTGCTCAAGCTGCTGATGCGCCTGCGCGACGGCGGCAACACGGTGCTCGTCGTCGAGCACGACCTCGATGCGATCAGAGCCGCCGACTACATGGTGGAGCTGGGACCGCAGAGCGGCGAGAAGGGCGGACAGCTCGTCTTCGCCGGTCCGATGTCGCGCATCGCCGAGAGCCCGCTCACCGGGAAATACGTCACCGGGGCACGCGAGATCCCCGTTCCCGAGTCGCGCCGTCGCGTCGGGCCGCAGTGGCTCGTGTTGACCGGCGCGCGCGAGCACAATCTCAAGAGCGTCGATCTCCGCCTGCCGCTCGGCGCCGTCACCGCCGTCACCGGCGTGTCGGGCAGCGGCAAGAGCACCCTCGTGCACGACGTGCTGATGCGAGCCCTCGAGACGAAGCTCACCGGCGAGCATTCGGCGAAGCAGCATCTCGGCGAGAAGGTCGGCGCGTACCAGAGCATCACCGGCTACGAAGCGCTCGACGATGTCGTACTCGTCGATCAGAGCCCGATCGGCAAGTCGCCGCGTTCGAATCCCGTCACGTACGTCAAGGCGTTCGACGAGGTACGTCGCATCTTCGCCTCGCTCCCGACGGCGCGGCAACGCGGCTATACCTCGGGCACGTTCAGCTTCAACGTCGCCGGCGGGCGCTGCGAGACGTGCGAGGGCGCGGGCTATCTCGAGGTCGAGATGGTGTTCATGGCCGACGTGTTCGTGCCGTGCGACGACTGCGGCGGCAAGCGCTTCAAGCCGGAAGTGCTCGACGTGAAGTACTTCGGGAAGAGCATCACCGACGTGCTCGAGCTCACCGTCGACGAGGCGATTCGCTTCTTCCCCTATGAGGAGAAGCTCGGACAGGCCCTCTGGCAGCTGCAGCAGGTTGGGCTGGGCTATCTCCGGCTTGGCCAACCCGCAACGACGCTGTCCGGCGGCGAGGCACAGCGGCTGAAGATCGCGCGCGAGCTCGCGCTCGGCGCGAAGAAGAGCGGCCGCAAGCTGTACATCATGGACGAGCCGACCACCGGCCTGCACCTCGAGGACATCCGCAAGCTCGCGCAGGTGTTCGACCGTCTCGTCGACGCCGGCCACACGCTCGTGCTCATCGAGCACAATCTGGACGTCATCAAGCTCGCCGACTGGGTGGTCGATCTCGGCCCCGAGGCGGGCGACGGCGGCGGCGAGATCGTCGCCGTCGGACGCCCCGAGGAGGTCGCCGCTGTCACCGGATCGCATACCGGTGCATGGCTCCGAACGGTGCTCCCCGACTGGAACATGGCATCGGGGCTCCGGCGCGCCGCGCACACCGGTAAGCCGGCGATCGCCACGGCGGGGCAGCGCCGTCGCGCGCGCGCATCGTGATTCGCACCACTGGCGTAAACCGCTGTCGCCGCTACGTTTGCCCGTTGACTTCATCCGGACCGCGGCTAAATTTCGCCGTCTGTTCCGGCCCATTCCCCAGTAGCTCAGTTGGTCAGAGCATCCGACTGTTAATCGGAGGGTCGTAGGTTCAAGTCCTACCTGGGGAGCTTCGTGAAAAGCGCTTCGCCCGCATGCGGGCGAAGCGCTTTTTTCATTGGTGTCGACGCTTCGGCGTTGGCGTCTGTTCACCTCGCGTGCGTCGAGGTAGCTTCGCCGCGCATCCTCTCACCGCACTTCACCATGAGCGAGCTTCTCGTCTTCGTCGGCACGTACACCGAGCGGACACCCGACGGCAGCAAGGGGATCTACGCCGCGCGATTCGACACGGCCACCGGCAAGCTCGCTGGCTTGAAGGGTGTGGCGGAGCTACAGAATCCGTCGTGGGTGACCGTCTCGCGCGATCGGCGATTTCTCTACGCTGTCTCCGAGGTCGGCGTTCCCGACGCGACGGGCAAGCCAGCGGGTCTCGTCGTGGCCTACTCGATCGGCTCCGGCGGGAAGCTCACTGAGTTGAACCAGGTGTCGTCGGGGGGAGCAGATCCCTGTCATCTCGCGATCGATCGCGGCGGTCGCACGGTCGCCGTCGCGAACTACACCGGCGGCAGCACCGTGTCGTTTCATGTCGGGAGTGACGGACGTCTTGGCGCCGCCTCGAAGGATCAGCACACCGGCAAAGGTCCGAACGCGCAGCGGCAGGAATCCGCCCATGCGCATTCGGTCAACTTCGTTGCGGACGATCGGTTGCTGCTCTCCTGCGACCTCGGAAACGATCGTGTCTACGTCTACCGGCACGACCCACGAGCCGGCACGATCGCCGCCCACCAGCCGGCGTTCGTGGGCCTGGAGCCCGGCGCGGGGCCGCGCCATCTCGCCATGCATCCGTCCGGCCGCTACGTCTATGTCCTCACCGAGCTCTCGAGCCACGTCGCCATGTTCGCCTGGAATGCGTCGGCGGGCACCCTCGTGCAGCGGCAGTCCGTTTCCACGCTTCCCGCTGGCACCTCGGTCGAGAACTCGACGGCGGAGATCGTCGTGCACCCGACCGGCCGCTACGTGTACGCGTCCAACCGCGGGCACGACAGCATCGCCGCGTTCGCCGTCGACGCGCGCACGGGCCGACTCACGCTGCTGAACAACACTTCCACGCAGGGAAGCACGCCGCGCAACTTCGCCCTGGACCCCAGCGGCCGCTGGTTGCTCGCAGCGAATCAGCGCTCGAACTCGGTGGTGACGTTCGCCATCGATGTGTCCACCGGTGCGCTCAAACCCATCGGTGCGTCGATCGACGTGCCCCGACCGGTCTGCATCGCATTCGTCCCCGCCGCGTCACCGAGAGGGTGAGCGGTCGCTGATCCGCTACGGAAGCCGCCACTCCCGGCGCAGGCGCGCCACGCCGCTCGCCGGGAGCTGCACGAGCATCGGCCGCCGTGTCGGGTCGATCCATCTCATCAGCTCTCGCAAGCCCCCTTCTTCCATCGCGGTGCAGCCCGCAGTCACACTGCGCGGTCCGGCCCAGATGTGCAGGAAGATGCACGACCCGCGTGACGGTCGCGGCGGAGCGTTGTACGCGACATGCACGCCGTACGCGTACTGTTCGATCTCCCGCATTCGCTCCGAGCTGCCCCAGTCGACGCGCGGGACGCGGTCGCGATCCACGATCGTGTTGTAGTGCGTCGACCGGACGTCGTCGACGCATTCGGTCGTCGTGCGGAGCTGGACGTACGGGAGACGTACCCACGACACCGTCTGGCGGATGTCGAACCCGAACGCCGTGTCGAGCGCGAATGCGCCAGC
This sequence comes from Gemmatimonadota bacterium, assembly GCA_003223455.1. GTDB lineage: Bacteria > Gemmatimonadota > Gemmatimonadetes > Gemmatimonadales > Gemmatimonadaceae > AG11. The sequence continues at coordinate 15,046 of QHVE01000035.1, forward strand.
CGGCGATCGCCCGTCTCCTTCGCGCTTTACCGGCTCGCCCGCCGCGGGCCGCACCTCCGAATCGTCCCATGCGACGCCGGTGCGACCGACGACGATCGGCACCGAGCCGCCGACAGCGCGCCATGCATCCGCATCCGAGTCGCGGACGTACCTCCGCAGCGTACCGCTCGTCGAATCCCACGCCGGCGTGACGACCAGCACCAGCTGCCGCGCCCCGTCGAGCGGCGTCGCCGCCGCCTGCACCACCGCAGCACTCCGCGCCGGACCGACTGAAGGTGGCCGTGTACAGCCGGCGAAAAGGATCACGGACAGAGCGAGGAGCGAGCGACCCAATGGGAAAGACGTCATGATCGGGCTAGCTTATGGGCCGAGGTCCCAGGCAAACGATCGACCCCGCATCCGTGGGGCCTGCATGCCAGTCCAGCTACGTCGGTTGTACCCAGTACATAGTACGGTAGTGCTTGCACGATAAGGGTCGCGTTCTCGAGGCGCCTTCCGGAAGCCGGCGGACTGTTTCTGGGTACTCGCGACGTCCTTCGTACTCGGTACTTGTAGTGGAAGCAGGAAGTTCACAACTATCTACCCCATGCCCCCTTCCCCCCTCGTCGGCATCATCATGGGCAGCCGCAGCGACCTGCGCATCATGTCGCACGCCGCGAACCTGCTCGCCGAGCTCGACGTCCCGCACGAGGTGCGCGTCGTCTCGGCGCATCGCACGCCCGATTGGATGTTCGAGTATGCCGCCAGCGCCGAGGCACGCGGCATCGAGGTGATCGTCGCCGCGGCCGGAGGCGCTGCGCACCTTCCCGGAATGGTGTCCGCCAAGACGGTGTTGCCCGTGCTCGGCGTGCCGATCCCCGCCACGGCGCTCAACGGAGTCGACGCCCTCCTCTCGATCGTGCAGATGCCCAAGGGCGTGCCCGTCGGAACGCTCGCCATCGGCGAGCCCGGCGCGGCGAACGCGGCGCTCCTCGCCGCTTCGATCGTCGGCGCGCGACATCCGGAGGTGCGCGAGCGCTTGCGCAGCTGGCGCGCGGCGCGCACGAGCGACGTCCTCGCCGACACCGATCTCACCCAGTCGACTTGATGGCGCCGATCCTCCCACCGGCCTCCATCGGAATCCTCGGTGGCGGCCAGCTCGGTCGCATGACGGCGCTCGCGGCACGATCGCTCGGTTATCGCGTGGGCGTGCTCGATCCCGACGCCGATTGCGCCGCTCGCCCCGTCGCCGACCGCGTTGTCGTCGCGCGGTTCGACGACGTCGAGGGAGCGCGCGCGCTGGCGCGCGAGTCGGACGTCGTGACGATCGAGATCGAACAGATCGCGCCTGCGGCACTGGAGGCGGCGCTCGAGTACGTCCCGGTGCGGCCCGGTGCCGATCTCTTGCGCGTCGTGCAACATCGCGGGCGTCAGAAGCAGTGGCTCGCGGATCATGGCTTTCCGGTCGGTCCGTACGCGCACCTCGATTCGGCGGAGTCGCTCACCGTCGCGTCGCGAACCATCGGCCCCGCGTTGTTCGTGAAGGCGTGCGAAGGCGGCTACGATGGCCGCAGTCAGATTCGCTTCGATGGAAGCGATGCACGCAGTGCGTGGACGTCACTCGGCGGTCGACCCGCCGTCGGCGAGCAGGCGATCGATCTCGCTCTCGAGCTTTCGGTGATGGTGGCGCGTCGCGCGTCGGGTGAGATCGCCGTGTATCCGCCCGCCGTCAATCATCATGAGCATCAGATTCTCGCCTGGAGCACGCTGCCGGGTGACGTCGATCCACGGGTCGCGCGCGACGCACGGGACCTGGCGCGCGCCATTGCCGAGCAGCTCGAGCTCGAGGGGTTGCTTGCCGTCGAGATGTTCCTCGCGCGCGATGGTCGGCTGCTCGTGAACGAGCTGGCGCCGCGCCCGCACAACTCGTATCACGCCTCCGAGCTGGCCTGCCCGACGAGCCAATTCGAGCAGCTCGTGCGCGCCGTGTGCGACCTGCCGCTCGGTGCGCCGGAGCCGACGCGCCCCGCCGCCATCGTCAACCTTCTCGGGGACCTCTGGCTCGGCGGGCGAAAACCCGATTTTGCCGCGGCGCTCGCGGTTCCGGGCACGCGCCTTTTCCTGTACGGGAAGCATGGCGCGAGAGCCGGTCGGAAGATGGGCCACCTCGCCGCAGTTGGAGACAGCGCAGCGGACGCGTTGACGCGCGTGCAGCGTGCCGCCGCGCTGCTGTAGGGTCGTCGGGAAGCGTTCGGCACCCCCCTTGCTCTTTCCCTCCGCATGACCAATCTGATCGTGCCCACGAAGCCAATCCCGTCGCTGTTGCTCGGGGTCGCTGGTGGCGCACTGGTCGGCGGACGGCCTCGGCCCCGCGCCGCTGGAGCAATCGCCACGCTCGCCGGGTTGGCGCTGGTTGGCGTCGCTGCGAGCGAGCCGTTCAGCCAGGCGCTGCGTCGCGCTGCGGCTCGGCGTCGCTGCACCCAGCTTCGATTCTCGTTCGTCGTTCCGCATCCGGTTGCTACGGTATTCCGGTTCATCAGCGACTTCGAGAACTTTCCCAGGCTCGTCGGCGCCGTGCGCAGCGTGCGCGACTTCGGCGATGGCCGGTCGCATTGGGTCACGACGAACGGGAGCGGCCGAGTCCTCGAGTGGGACGCGGTCACGACGAAGTTCGTGACCAACAAGGTCATCGCGTGGCAGAGCACGCCTCAGTCCGCGGTGCGCGTGTCGTGCACCGTTCGCCTCGTTCCCGAACGAGTAGGAGGAACCTGCGTTCGGGTCGCGCTCGAGTACTCGATGACCTCCGAGCGTATCAAGGACGCCGTCGCGGCGCTCGCATCGCGGCGGCGCGGCCGCGAGCTCGAGGCAGACATTCGTCGCCTCGGCGAGCAGCTGGATTCGCTCGGTCCCGTCGCCCTATCGGGCGACTGACGGCTCAGGTGCGCGGCGCGTCGGCGACCCGGCTCGCCGGAGGCTCGCGATCGCTGGCGCGTCGGTCGCGCGCGCGCCGGTCCTCGATCGAGCCCGCGACGATCCCCTCACGCGGCACCTCGATGATGCGAAACGCCGGTTGCTCGGGGTAGCTGGCGCGCAGCACCTGGATGGCGACGTTGTACACCGGGATTCCCGTCGTCGTGCGCCCCTCCGGCGAGCCCTTGTGCGCGTGCCCGTGCACCACGGCGCTCACCTGGTAGCGAGTCAGCGGCTCTTCCAGCCGACTCGAGCCAAGCCACGGGAAGATCTCCACGGGTTCCCCTTCGACCGTCCCCTGTACCGGTGCATAGTGCAGAACCGCGATCCGGTGCGGCGTCTTCAGCCGAGCGAGTGCCGACTCGAGCTTGAGCGCCTCGTTCACCGACTCCTGGACGAACGTCTTGATCGCGCGCTCTCCCCAGGGTCCGAGCGTGCCGCGGCCGAAGCCTCCCGCGAATCCCTTCACCCCGGCGAATCCGACTCCCTGCACCTCGACGGCGTCGCCGTCCAGCACGTGGACACCGGCATCGGTCAGGATTCGCGCGATCTCGTCCGATTGGTCGGACTCGAAGTCGTGATTTCCGAGCACGGCCACGATCGGGATCTTCATGCTCGCGGTCAGATCGCGCGCCAGCACGCGCGCCTCTTCCGCAAGACCATAGTCCGTCAGGTCCCCGGGCATCACGAGCACGTCCGCTCGCTCCCCGATCTGGCCAAACAGCGATTGTAACGTCCCCTGGGACTGCTTGCCGTAATGCACGTCGCTCACGGCGGCGATTCGGACGGTGTCTCGCGTCGTCATATGGCTCGGGTCGTCGATTCGACCCCCCTACAGAGAGATTCGGGCCAGCGTGGTGCGACGTGACTCAGCCGTTAGCCCCGGACTTGCATCGGCGGCGAGCTACTTCGACACGCGACCGGATGACTGGCCAGTCCACGCTCGACGAGTCCGCACAGGACACCAACACGTTTTATCGGCGCACGCTGCACGTGCTCAGCGACGCCGCCGTTCCCTTTCTCGTTGGCGGCTCGCACGCCTTCCTCGAGTACACCGGGATCGTGCGCAACACGAAGGATTTCGATCTCTTCGTCCGCCGCGGCGATCTCGAACGCGCAATGGAGGCGCTCAAGGGGGCTGGCTACCGGACCGAGCTCACCTTCCCTCATTGGCTCGGCAAGGCGTGGCGCTACGAAGACTTCGTGGACCTCGTCTTCAACTCGGGGAACGGTGCCTGCCCCGTCGATGACGGCTGGTTCGACAACGCGGTCGAGACCCAGGTGCTCGGGATGCCCGTGAAGATCGTGCCGTGTGAAGAGCTGCTCTGGCAGAAGGCGTTCATCATGGAGCGCGAACGCTTCGACGGCGCCGACATCGTGCACATGCTGCGCGCGCGCGCTCCTGCGCTCGATTGGGATCGCCTGCTCGCGCGATTCGGTGCGCACTGGCCACTGCTCTACACGTACCTGCTGTTCTTCCATTTCGTCTATCCAAGCGAGATCCAGTCGATCCCCGCGTCATTGATCGACGAGCTGGCGCGTCGGATGTCGGAGCTGCGCGCCGGTGGACAGGCCGACCGCGTCTGTCAGGGCACACTCGTGAGCCGTGCACAGTATCTGCTCGACATCGGGCAGTATGGCTTCGCCGATGCCCGTCTCGCGCCGAGGGGCGGTATGTCACCGGAGGACGCCATCTTCTGGACCTGGGCGATCGATCACGTGAGGTGAGGACGATCGCCGCCGCGTGGAACGGGACTCGTCGACGACGAGGCTCCGCCACGCACCGCGCTATTCGCTCCGATACTGCTTGAGCTTCCGGTAGAGCGTGCGCCGATCGATGCCCAGTCGCGCCGCCGTGCGGCTCTGGTGTCCCGATTCGAGCGCGAGCACGCGCAGGATGTACCTGCGCTCGAGCTCCGCCAGCGTCACCGGCGTCGCTTGCGGGTCGATCTCGGGCGCCTCCGCGTTCTCTCGTGGAGCGTCGGCTTTCGCCACCAGCGCACGACGATCGACCCACTGCTCCAGCTCGCGCACGTTTCCCGTCCACTCGCGGCCGAGCAACGGCAGCAGCTCGTCCGCCGCCAGCGGCGGCAGCGCCCGTCCCTGTTCCACGGCGAGTCGCTGCCGGAAGTGCTGTACGAGCTGAGGGATGTCACTGCGACGCTCGCGCAGCGGCGGCACGTCGATGATCATCGCATTGAATCGATCGAGCAGATCCTCGGTCGACTGCGCGCTCGATGCCAACGCTCGCGTGCGCGCGATGAGCACCAGTCGAGCGTCGACCGGGATCGACTCGGTCGCCCCTACACGCGGCGCGGTGCGTGATCCGCTCGCGCGCGCAAGCCGCGCGCGCAAGTCCGCCGGCAGCGCAAGCGCATCGTCGAGCACGAGGGTACCGCCGTGTGCCTCCTCGAGCACGCCCGCGCGGGCTCGTCCGCGCTCCCCGGCCGCGCGTCCAAACAGCTCCCGCTCGAGCGCGTCGGTGTCCGTGCCAGCGCAGCGCACAGTGATGAGCGGTCGCGCTGCGCGCTCCGACAGGTCGTGCACGAGGCGCGCGACCACATCCTTGCCAGTTCCCGCCTCTCCCGAAATCAGGACCGGCGCGCGCGACGCGGCGGCTCGTCCGATGAGCTCGCGGACACGTGCGATCGCGGCTGATCGGCCCACGAGCGCGTGCTGCGCGGCATCCCCGACGCGAGCGCGGAGCATCGCCATCTCACGACGCAATCGCCCGTCGCGCGCGGCCCGCTCGATGGCCACGAGAATCGTCCGCTCGTCCCACGACGGATCGACGACGTCGCAGACACTGCCACCGAGTGTCGCGCGCAGTTGCACATGCGAGAGCGCCGCGGCAACGGCGACGAAGCTCGGCGGCGCCCCGTCGCCCTGCGCCTCGACGAGCTGTTCGAGCGACCCGACCGCGCCGCCCGCCATCACGACGACGTCCGCCTCGCCGGCACCGATCCGCCGCGCCGCCTCGGCGACATCGGCCGAACGCGAGACCGAGTGTCCCCCGAGCTCGAGTAGCCGGTGGATCGTCTGGAAGGAGGGATCGTCGCCGGCGAAGAGCACACGCGCGGTTGAGAACATGTCGGTACGCGATGGTGGAGGGTCGCGTACGAGTATCGGCGCGAGAGTCGCGGTAGTTGAGGTCGGTGGTACGCGTGCGCGCGATGCAGAACGGCCCCAAAAACGGTTTGCTCTCCGAGGCCGTCACGGCATTTGCCCTGCGCGTCCAGCTCCTACGACGCCACCTGCTCCGGAGCCAGACCGAATCGCCGATTGCGCCCGCGAAAGTCCGCCAGCGCCTCGCCGAGATCGTCCGCCGTGAACTCCGGCCACATCTTTTCCACGAACAACAGCTCGGCGTACGCGCATTCCCACAGCAGGAAGTCGCTCAGCCGCTGCTCGCCTCCGGTCCGGATCAGCAGATCGACCTCGCACGCCGGCAACCGGTCGTGATCGACGCGCGCGAGCAGCTCGGAGAACTGCTCGCGCGTCACGCCGTCGCCTCGGAGCGCCGCCGCCGCCCGGAGGACGGCATCGCGTGCCGAGTAGTCCACCGCGACTCGCAGGTGCATGCGCGCACCCGAGGCGGTGAGTGCCTCGACCTGCTCGATCGTATGGCGGAGCGACGAGGGCAGCCGGTCCCGACGACCGAGGATCGTCAGTCGTACGCCGTTCTCGAGGCAGCGCTTCGCTTCACCAAGCAGCGCGCGCCGGAACAGTCGCATCAGTGCCGTCACTTCCGGCGTCGGTCGCTTCCAGTTGTCCGACGAGAACGCATAGAGTGTCAGCGTCCCGACTCCCTCGCGCACCGACGCCTCGACGATCTCGCGGGCCGTGCGCAATCCGGCCTCGTGCCCGGCCGAGCGCGTGAGGCCGTGTGCCGTCGCCCACCGTCCGTTGCCGTCCATGATCACGGCGACGTGCGGGCCGCTGAAGGAGGAGATGGCGCTCTGTGCGCCCGAATGTCGTGATTTCTGCATCAACCGCTCAGCGGTCCCGGATGGCGCGGATGAGCGCCTCCATGTGATCGACGTACCGCTTGAGGGCGCGACGGCCCTCGGCGGTGAGCTTGTATTCCGTACGCGGCACGCGTCCCTCGAACGACTTCGTGCACGTGATGTATTTCGCGTCCTCGAGCTTGCGAGCATGGACGCTGAGGTTTCCGTCCGTCGTGCCCAGCAACAACTTCAGGTCGTTGAACGTCAGTGATTCATTGGCGGCAAGGGCGCTGACGATCCCGAGCCGCATGCGCTCGTGGATGAGGCGGTCCAGTCCGAGCGCGCCCTCGTCGGCCGCGTTCTCCGTGTTGGACGGCGCTCCCTCGACGGGCCGAAGCTGGGGCGCCCCCGCGGCGAGCGCGCGTCGCTCGACCTGCTCGGCCGTCCGTCTCCGCGCTGCACTGTCCTTAGCCACCGTGCCTCCGGGCGATGAGAGTGCCGAAGAAGAGGTGCAGTCCTCCAAACCCCGCCGCCATGAACGCTGTCCCCCACGTCTGCGGTCCGAACAGCGCGGCGGAGCCGACGAGCATGAAGGCCAGGCCCATCACGGGGACGATGCGCACCGAGAATGTTCCCGCGGCCACGACCCCGATGCCGTACAGCAGCATCCAGACGCCCGGCAGGAGCGCGACGAGGTCGTGCTCGAAGAGGACGAGAGTCAGCAGCGCTCCTCCCGCCATCGGCGGTGCGAAGCTGAAGAGGATCTTGCGCGCTGGCTCTGACCACAGCGGCAGCTTGGCCGAATGGGCCTTCAGCGCCATCGTGTAGACCGAGATCGCCACCGACAGGGCAGCCTCACAGAGCCAGATGAAGAGCCAGCGGGTAGTGCTGTGCGTGACGGCCGCCAGCGCGGCCGCGGCGATCGCGGTGGCACCGATGGCGACCGTTCCCCATCCCGAGACGGCCGTGAAGGTCCCGGCAGCCTCCATCGTTTCCCGGATGAACTGAAGATTGTCCATCGCCCGGGCCTGCATCTCTGGTGGATCGGCCGGGCGGAGCGGGATCACGCGTGTCATGGGCGGAGAATGTCCCCGGGGACGATGTTCTGTCAAGTGCTTTACGTCATAAAGTAGGCGGCCAGCTCGGTCGCCTCGTCACGACGGCGGAGCGCCAGCGGCGGTCACGGCGTCAGCGCCGCCCCTTCCCCGCCGATCGACGTCGGACCCGGTGGAGGATCGCTGGCCGGAAAGCTCTGTTCGCTCATTTCGTCCGCGCGAGCTTCGTCGAGCCGGTTGGCGAATTGCTTCACGATCGCGGCCGAGAAGGCGGGAATGTCTGCCGGCTTGCGACTGGTGATCAGTCGGTCGTCGACCGCCACCGACTGGTCGACCCACTGGCCACCGGCGTTCTTGATGTCCGTTTTGAGGCTCGGCCACGACGTCAGTGTCCTCCCCGAGACCGCCGCCGCTTCCACCAGAAGCCAGGGACCGTGGCAGATCGCCGCGACCGGCTTCTCGGACAGCATGAACTCGCGGACGAACTGTACGGCATCCTGGTTCATTCGCAGCGTGTCTGGATTCGCGACGCCGCCAGGAAGCAGGAGCGCGTCGTACTCGCTCGCGTGCACCTGCGAGAGTTCGCGATCCACCGGGAGCTTGTCCCCTTTCTCGTCGTGATTCATTCCCTGGATCGCGCCGGCCTTTGGCGAGATCAGATGGGTTACGGCGCCCGCCGCGTCCAGCGCCTTGCGCGGCTCGATCAGCTCGACCTGCTCGACGCCGTCCGTCGCGAGGATCGCAACCTTGTGGCCCTTCAGCCCCGATTCCATGGCCTTCTCCCGTGAGGTTCCGATCGCGAATGGTCACGATCCGTGCCCTGGCGCGCGGGAACCGCCACTCGCCTGAACGGGCTGGCGCGTCTTACCTTGCTTCGTGCCGCTCCTCACACTCCACGGCCACGAGCAAATCCGCCGCCGCCTCGATGACGCGATCAGCCGGGGCGCTCTCCCGGGCTCGCTGCTGCTTCAGGGGCCGATGGGCGTCGGCAAGCAGCGGCTCGCGCTCTGGCTGGGGCAGCGGCTGGTGTGCGACGGAGCTGAGCCACGACCGTGTGGAAGTTGCCAGCACTGTCGCTATGCGCTCGCTGGCGCCCATCCCGACATTCATTGGTACTTCCCTCGGCCGCGCCTGAAGGACACGGACCCCTCGACCGAGGACGTCGAGGACGATTTCCGCGAGGCCGTCGGTGAGCGGACGAAAACCGGCGTCTATCCTCCGCCTCCCCCGGAGGACGCGATTCTCATCGCGACCATCAGGGCCATGGCGCACTCCGCGTCGCTCCTCCCTGCGCTCGCTGCACGAAGCGTGTACGTGCTCGGTGACGCGGACAAGCTCGTGGTCCGGGAGGACGCCGAGTTTGCTGCCGGCGCATTTCTCAAGCTTCTCGAGGAGCCGCCCCCTCGGGCGACGATCGTCCTGACATCGAGCGAGCCGGGCGCGCTCATCCCGACGATCCGGTCGCGCGTCGTCGCGCTTCGCGTGCCGCCCCTATCTCCGGCAGCGGTCGACGCGGTGCTGGCCGAGCCGGCGATGCGCGAGGCCCTCTCCGCAGTCGACGTACCCCCGCGAGCGGAGGAGCAGCGGCGCCTGGCGCATGGCGCGCCTGGCGCGCTGCTGGCCCAGGGCGAATGGTTGGGTGCCCTCGCCCGCGCCCGATCCCTTCTCGATGCCGCGACGGCGAGCGATCGCCGCGAGCAGATGCGTGCGTCGCTTGGCCAGGGCGGTGCCAAAGCCCGCGGTGCGTTCACCACGGCGCTGGACGCCCTCACGATGCTGCTTCACGAGCGGTCGCGTGCGGCGGTCGAGCGGGGGAACCATCGGGGAGCCCGCATCGCCGCGCGAGCGCTGGACCTCGTCGAGGACGCGAAGGAGCTGGCCACGGGAAACGTGAACCCGCAGCTGATCACGAGCGAGCTGCTTCGGCGGCTGGAGGCCGCGTTGCGATGACTGGGACTGACGAGACAGGCGGGCTATCGCACGTCGCCTCCGATAGCACGGCGCGAATGGTCGACGTGAGCGACAAGCCGGACACAGGTCGCATGGCCATGGCGACTGGGAGCATCGTAATGTCCGTGGCCGCGCTGGAGGCAATCCGCGGGAATTCTGTCCGAAAGGGGGATGTCCTGGGCGTGGCTCGTGTTGCGGGGATCATGGCAGCGAAACGGACGTCCGAGCTCATTCCGCTGTGCCATCCCCTCCCCCTTCACGATGTCGGCGTGACCTTTGCCCTCGATTCCGCCCTGCCCGGGGTCAGGGTCGAGGTGATTGCTCGAACCGTCGGGAAGACAGGGGTCGAAATGGAGGCTCTGACCGGTGCCACGGTAGCGTTGCTTACCATCTACGACATGGCGAAGTCGCTCGACAAGTCGATGACGATCAAAGATATATCTTTGGCCCGTAAGGTGGGTGGAAGGGGGGGTGAATACACAAGGCTTGATGGCACACCCATTGCCCCTTAACGTGCAAGTGCAGCGAGCTGTACAATTGTAGTTAACCCTTTACCAGGGTTCATCTTATGAAAAACCTTAGGGGCACGTACGTGCACCGAGGAGACGCTTATCGCCGCCGGAAACGTCTCAAGCAGACGACTCTGGCGCTGAGCTTCTTCGGCGCAGCCGCCTTCGTCGTGGCGAATCGCAAGCCTGCCACGCGGGCGGCCGAAGCGGCCCCCGTCCATAGCACCGGGTTCCGTCTGAATGTCGCCACCGATCGCTCCCTCGCCTTCGCGCTGGACTCCGCGCGCGGTGAGCTGGAGCTGGTGCGCGCCCAGCTGGAGCGGGCGCAGAAGGTCATCAACTTCTCCAGCCGCTACAACATCGGCGCCCAGCTCGCCGGCAACATCGTCGATGTCGCCTCCGCCGAGGGGATCGACCCGGAGCTGGCTTTCCGGTTGGTCAAGCTGGAGAGTGACTTCAACGTTCACGCGACGAGCCCGGTGGGAGCGGTGGGCCTCACGCAGGTCATGCCCTCCACGGCAAGGTTCTACGTGAAGGACATCACCCGGGAGAAGCTCTATGACCCGCAGACGAACCTGCGTGTCGGCTTCCGCTACCTTCGCGGGTTGGTCGACGAGTACGACGGCAACGTCAAGCTCGCCCTGCTGGTCTACAACCGAGGCCCGGTCGCCGTGGCCAAGTCGCGCGCCCAGGGGGACAACCCCTCCAATGGCTACGACCGCATTGTGACCAAGGGTTACCGCGGTTCGGGACTCATGGAGTGACCTGACGGGCCATTACGTGCCGGCAGTGCTCTTCGCGCTCTTGCTCTTCGTTCGGGCGCTGGCTTTCGAGCCAGCGCCCGAATGCTTTTTGGACCCGGACTTCGCCGTCGCCGAGGACTTCGAACGGGAGGAGTCACTGCTGCGCTTCGCCGAGCGCGACGTCCCGCTGAGCAGCAGGGTCTGACCGGGGAAGATCACCGCCTTCCGAAGCCCATTGATGCGCATCAGGCGCTCCGGCGTCGTATCGTACTTTCGCGCGATGCTGCGCATGGTCTCGCCACGCCGCACGGTGTGCACCTTCAGGCGCGCCGAGCTGTGGGGAAATTTCTCGATCGCGGGATCGGGCACGACCAGACTCGCGGCCGCCACGGCCGGCGTCGGAATCAGGAGGATCTGGCCGACTGCCAACCGACCGCTCTTGAGACGTTCCATGGAGGGATTGAACCCTTTCAGCGCGGACACGCTGATGTCGTGCGCGCTCGCGATTCGCTCCGGCGTGTCACCCTTCTTCGTCTCCAACCGGTGCGTCGCCGTTCGTTCAATCTCCGGCAGCGCGGCGAAGGCGCTGTCGAACGACGCCGCTGTGCCCGTCGGGATGCGCATCTGATAGCTCTCGCGCGGCGGCGTCATCCCCCGCAACAGATGCGGGTTCAGGTCGAGGATGTCGCGCGTCGTCGCGTGCGCCGCCTTCGCGATCGCCGCGAGCGGAGTGCTCGGCGGGACGCGCACCGAATCGTAGGCCAGCGGCGGAAGGGTATGGAGCGTCATCCCGTATCGCGTCGGCTCCTTGGCGATCAGAGCGGCGGCGATGAGCTGCGGCACGTACTCCC
>QHVE01000035.1:27079-27543 GCA_003223455.1 Gemmatimonadota bacterium
GCCCCCCGCCGTATTCTCGAGGTCGTCGGCGTACCGCGCGAGTCCGCGCGAGACACGTCCCGGGCCGCCATTGTACGCGGCGGCTGCCAGATAGAGAGAGCCGAACTGATCGCGCAGGCCACGGATGAACCGAACCGCGCCGGAGGTCGACCGCACCGGATCGCGTCGCTCGTCGACCCACCAGTCCACACGCATCCCCATGTCGCGCGCCGTCGAGGTCATGAACTGCCACATGCCCACCGCCGCCGCACGCGAATACGCATGCGGATCGAACCCGCTCTCGACGAGCGCGAGGTAGTACATGTCCTCCGGGAGCCCCCCCGCCTTCATCTTCGCGCGAATCATCGGCTCGTACCGTGAGCCGCGCTCCAGCCGGTCAGCGATGCGCTCGCGCGAGCGACCGGAAAACATGTTCACATAGTGCGCGACACGCTCCTGAGTCTCGTACGAGCGGACGTCCATGT
>QHVE01000036.1:0-83000 GCA_003223455.1 Gemmatimonadota bacterium
CTCGCCTGGTCGCCGGACGGAAAGCGGCTCGCTTTCATCTCGCAGCCGAGTCGTACCGAGTCGGCGCGCATCTATTCCGTCGCTGTCGCCGGCGGTGTGCCGGACAACCTGCTCGGCGACTGGCGTTACGAGCCCGAGCGATTCGCGTGGTTGCCGAGCGGGGAGGTCTCTTTCTCCGCTGCGGTGGGCGGCCGCACTGCGCTCTTCACTCTCGCGCCGGGGACGCGTGTCGTGCGCGAGGTGATCGGCGGCCGGCGTCGGCTCTCCGGCTTCGCGCGCGACGCGGCTCAGCGCAAGGTCGCCTTCGTCGCCACGAGCCTCACGGCACCGACGGAGCTCTACGTGGCCGACGTCACCGGCAAGAACGAGCGGCGCTTGACGAGCTTCAACGACAAGCTGAGCGCGGAGATCGCCTGGTCCGACGCGGAGCGATTCACCTACACGTCGGTGGGCGGCGTGGAGATCGAGGGGTGGCTGATGAAGCCCTTCGGCTACGCGCCCGAGAAGAAGTATCCACTGGTGCTCTACATTCACGGAGGACCGCACTCGGCGTACGGCGAGAACTGGTTCGACGAGTTCCAGAACCTGGCCGGCGCGGGCAAGTGGGTGCTGTTCACCAACCCGCGTGGCTCGGCCGGCTACGGCGCGGCGTTCACGTATGCGACGCGCGGTCGCTGGGGCGCCGAGGACTATGCGGATCTCATGAAGGCGGTCGACATCGCAGCTCGGCGTCCCGATGTGGATTCGACGCGTATGGGAGTGACTGGTGGGTCCTACGGCGGCTTCATGACCGCGTGGGTCACGACGAAGACCTCTCGCTTCCGAGCGGCGCAGGCGGACCGCATGATCAGCGATTGGACATACTGGTACGGCGCCGCCGACGTGCCGGGGCTCACCGAGTTCGAATTCTTCGGCAAGCCGTGGGAGAACATCGCCCTCTACGATTCACTCTCGCCGATCCGCCACGCGGCACGCGTCACGACGCCGACGCTCATCGTGCAGAGCGAGGACGACTACCGCACGCCGATGGGCAACGCCGAGCTCTGGTTCATCGCCCTCAAGACGCGTGGCGTGCCCGTTGAGCTCGTGCGCTACCCGCGCTCGACGCACGAGCTGTCGCGATCGGGCGAGCCGTGGCTGCTCGTCGACCGGCTCGGCCGCCTCCGGCAGTGGTTCGACTACTGGCTGAGGGAGCAGCGTGTGGAGATGGGTGCAGCGAGGTAGTCACTCGCTGCTCGCTCGCCGCTGGCATCGAACACCACCTGGTCGTACCACCAGAGGCGCTCGAAAAACGTCCGCGCCGCCGCACGATCGTCGCCGGCCGCAATGATCTCGCCGATGGCGCTGCACCCATCGATGGCATCGAACCATCGCTTCTCTCGCTGGTCGAGTGGCAGGATGAGATCCGTACACTCGTGCGCGCGGTTGAGCAGCACGGCCGCCGCGCCGGCGGGCAGCCGCTCCTGCACGCAGAGCGTGTCCGACACCCTGATCGGCACGTAGCCGAGCCACGCTTCGCCATCGAAGTTGATTCCTTCATTGTGGTTCGGGCTGTCGTCGCGACGGGCGATCAGGCTGTGCCGGACCATCGTTCCCCGCAGCAGCTCTACGGCGGCGAACTGCTCCGACAGAGCGAGCTGCCCGATGTCAGTCGCCGCAGCCACCTTCGCCGCGAGACCACAATGGGGCGAGTACGGCGCCTGCCGCATCCACCGGGAGAAGGTGAACCCTCCGGCTTCGAGCAGCTCGAAGAGCTGTCCCACGGAGTAGGCGCGGTCGTGCGGGTTGAGCAGCGCATCGGCGATCGCGGCCGCACGATGGAAATCCGGCGCGTCCCGCAGGGCGCGCAGTGGATGCCCCTGAGGCAGCGAGCCGAGGATGGTGACGAGGTCGCGGATTCCCTCGTCGGTGGCCTCGATGCCGACGCGACGACAGAACTCCTGCATCATGTAGATGCCGGCGCGCCCGTACGGCGCGTACACCATGAGGTGCAGCGCACCAACCGGCTCGAGCACGCGCCGCAATGCGCGCAGCCCAGCCAGTGGGTCCGCGAGATGATGCAGCACTCCCGTGCATACGACCAGGTCGAAGCGCATCCCCAGCTCGGCCGCGCGCTCGATCGGTAGCTGGCGAACCTCGAGGTTCTCGAGGTGGTATTTGTGCTTGAGCTCTTCGGTGCAGCGCACGCTCGTCGCACTGAAGTCGATTCCCGTCACCCGCGCGGCGGGCCAACGCATGGCGTGCTTGGCCGCCTGGGACGTTCCGCATCCGGCGACGAGTATCGAGTGGTCGTCCCGGAATGGCCGTGCGGGCCAGGACAGATGATGCTCCTGGCGCCGCAACCGTCCGTCCTTCCAGAGCGACTGGTAGCGGTCCAGGTCTTCTACGGGCGGCGGGTATGGATACCGCTCGTAGAAGTCCTGCACGCTCGCCGCGGCGTCGGAGCGCATCGGTGAATGCGCTCGTAGCCTATCTGATCATGGTTTGTCTGCCTTCTTGCCGCTCTGCTTTCTGGCCGCCGGTCGCGCAATGGACCGCGGCGTCTTCTGGCTGCCTTCCACCGCGCCGTCGTGCGCATCATGGTGCGCCCCATTGGGCGCCGTCGGCCGCGGCACCACGCTGATCTGGGCCATCACCTCGTCGAGGTTGAACGACGCGGGCTTCTGCCGAGGCGGAAACTCCTCGAACGCCTTGATTTGCTCCGCCACGGCCTTCTGCATCAGATACATCTGCGGCACATGATCCACCATCCAGTCGAAGTACGTGTTCGAGTTGAAATCGGCCCGCTCGAACGGATCCCGACGCAGGTTGACGATCGTCGGCAACCGCAGCTTCACGAACGGCTGCTGCCATTGCCGCATCTGATTCGCGTGTTGCTCGGCGAGGTGGAACTTGTAGTCGCCCACACGCACCGCGATGATCTCTCCGTCGTCGCTGAAGTAGACGAGCGCCTGCCTCGGGCTCTCCTTCACTTGTCCCGTGAAGTACGGCACCATGTTGAAGCCGTCGAGGTGCACCTTGAACTTCTTGTCTCCGACGGTGGTGCCGTTGAGCAGTCTCGTGGTGACATCGGGGTCGCCGGCGATGTCGAGCAGCGTCGGGAACATGTCGATGTGCGAGACGATGCCGTTCAGCACCGCGTTCGCCTTGATCCTGCCGGGCCAGCGAATGAAGCACGGCACCCGCCACGCGCCCTCCCAGTTGCTGTCCTTCTGCCCGCGGAACGGCGTGTTGGCGCCGTCTGGCCAGGTGTCGTTCTCCGGACCGTTGTCGGTGGAGTACATGACGATGGTGTTGTCCGTGACTCCGAGCTCGTCGAGCTTCGCCAGGAGCTCACCGATCTGCTCGTCGTGGACGACCATGCGATCGCTGTACGGATCCTGTCCACTCTTGCCGAGGTTCTTCTCGGCGACGTGCGTCCGGAAGTGCATGGCCGTCGAGTTGTACCAGAGGAAGAACGGCTTGTCGGCCTTGACCTGTCTTTCGACCCAGTCGATGGCTTTCGCCGTGATCTCCTCGTCGATCGTCTCCATCCGCTTCTTCGTCAACGGGCCCGTGTCCGTGATCGTCTGCCCGCCCTTCCCGTCGGAGACGCAGTGCAGAACGCCGCGAGGACCGAACTCCTTCTTGAACGCCGGATCCTTGGGATAGTCGGGCAGCTCCGGCTCCTCCTCGGCGTTCAGGTGATACAGATTGCCGAAGAACTCGTCGAAGCCATGTACGGTCGGCAGGTATTCGTCGCGGTCACCGAGGTGGTTCTTCCCGAATTGGCCGGTTGCATAGCCGAGCGGCTTGAGCAACTCGGCGATCGTCGGATCCTCCGCCTGGAGGCCCACCGTCGCGCCAGGCATTCCGACCTTGGTGAGGCCCGTACGGATCGGGTTCTGCCCCGTGATGAAGCAGGCACGGCCAGCCGTGCAGCTCTGCTGGCTGTAGTAGTCGGTGAAAGTGACGCCCTCCTCCGCGATGCGATCGATGTTCGGCGTGCGATAACCCATCATGCCACGACTGAAGTGGCTGATGTTCCAGATGCCGATGTCATCGCCCCAGAGAATCACAATGTTCGGCTTCTTCGTTGCCATGTGCGGACTCCTTGTCGTGCGCGGTTTGGCCGGCTGAGCCGCCACGCGTGGCGAGATGGCGGAGGACGCGGTAGCTCGAAGGCCGGCGGGCAAGTCGAAGAGCTTAGGCTCGGCGACCACCCGGTTCCGTGGCACTTTGGTCCAATGGGACGTCGCGATGCCTCAGCGGCCGATTCGGCCGTTACCGACACTCAGCGCGCCGAGCGCTTGCCGAGCTAGGCATCCTCGATGGCGACGAACTTCCTGCCGCCGACGTGCAGCATCGCCGCCTGCCGTCGACGACCTTGTCAACGTTTCGCAGCTGCGCTATTCCACTCACCGTGCCCCGCCGACGCCGGCCCGTTGCACACCGCGGTGACCCGCTCGTCGCCGCCTCATTACCAGAAACACGGAGGCACACGTGCCCAGCGTCACCGGTGTCGATGACGGCGATGGATTTGGCGTGAAAGGTCAGAGCGCGACCGGGTCGGGTGTGGTGGGCGACGGCGCGGCGTGGGCGGGCGTGTCGGCGTCGAGCGTGTCGGGCGCGGGCGTTTCGGCATTCAGCGACACCGGCCCGGGAGTGCTCACCGTCAGCAACTCCGGTCCCGCGGTGTCCGCCGAGAGCGTCAAAGGCACCGGAGTGATCGGCAAGAGCGGGGACGGCGCCGGCGTGGTAGGCGAGGGGCCGGCATGGGCGGGGGTCGTCGCGCGCAGCGAGACCGGCTCGGGGCTCTCGGCGTTCAGCGATTCGGGCGCGGGCGTGCTCACCACGAGCAACTCGGGCGCCGCCGTCTCAGCGCAGAGTGTCGACGGCGTCGGCGTCGACAGTCGCTCCGATCACGGCGTCGCCGTGAAGGCCAGCTCGGGCGACGCGGTCGCCGTGGCGGCCGACAGTCAGGGACGCGAAGCCGTCACCGGCATCACCCCGTCACCCGATCATGCGGCACTCGCCGGCACCAATACCGCGCTCGGAAACGGTACGGGCGTGTCGGGCCGTGCCGACGGTCGCGACGGCGTCGGCGTCGTCGGCGAATGCGCGCTCGGCGACGACAGCATCGGCGTGCTGGGGCGCAGCACCGAGGGGCGCGGCGTGGTCGGCATCGCGACGTCGTACAACGGCGTCGAAGGCGCGACGGTCGATGGCGTCGCCGTGTACGGCGCCGTGACGCGCACCGAGCGCGACGAGGGGGGGACTGGCCGCGGCGTGGTCGGCGTCGCCATTTCCGCCACCGGTGTGGAAGGCCAGAGCGAGACCGGCACCGGCGTGTGGGGAGAGAGCGTGGACGGCGACGGGGTCCATGGCGTCTCGAGCTCCGAGAGCTTCTCCGCCGTCGCGGGCATCCAACTCAATCCGCGCAGCACGGGCGCCGGAATCTACGGCGAGCACAAGGGCCAGGGGCCGGCAGGCTTCTTCCGCGGCAACGTCGTGGTGACCGGTCATCTCGAGTTCGCCGGCGCGGACTGCGCCGAGGAGTTCGACGTGGCCGAGGGAGTCCACGGCGCCGTCGTCGCGCCGGGCACGGTGATGACCCTCGACGCGAACGGCGCGCTGTGTCCCAGCCGCGATGCGTACGACCGGCGGGTGGCTGGCGTCGTCGCGGGCGCGGGCGACCTGCGCCCCGGTATCGTCCTCGGTCGCGACGCCCGGGCCACCGCGCGCGTGCCGGTCGCGCTCATCGGCCGCGTGTACTGCTGCGTGGACGCGAGCTTCGGCGCCATCCAGGTCGGCGACCTGCTCACGACCTCCACCGTCCCTGGCCACGCGATGAAGGCGAGCGATCCGCAGCGCGCGTTCGGCGCCGTGCTCGGCAAATCGATGCGCTCGCTCGAGCGCGGCCGCGCGCTCATTCCCATTCTCGTCGCGCTGCAGTAGGAGCAAGCCATGTCGACGATCAGGCCATACTACCACCGCCGGAAGTTTGCGCCCACCCTCGGCGAGGAGGACTTCGCCTCCGATGGACGCTACGTCGATCTCGCGCCCATCCCGATACCGGAGTTCGACTCCACCCCGGATCCCGTGGCGCGCGCCGAGGCGAGCTACGACGACCGTGCCGCCGCGGTGATCTCTGCGGCGGCGGGCCTCGGCGACGTGAACGTCGTGATCGGCAAGTCGTGGCCCAAGCTCCGGTACTGGACATCCATCACCTGGACGGGCATCGGCCCGTTCGCGACACCGTCGGAGCCCTGGTTCCACGACTACGACCTGTGCGAGTTCAAGTGGACGAAGCCGCGCGGCGGCGTTCGGCTCATGCGCGGCGCCAAGTGTCTCTCGGTGATGGCGTACCTCGACTTCTTTCCGAACAGCAGCTACGGCAACCTTCGCAGCTTCGTCTCGTCGGTGATCCCCTACGCGAGCCCCGGCTATTGCGGCAGCTTCGGGGCGGGCGTCGGCGGCACGTTCGATCTCCTCGACAATCCGTCGGAGGGGAACTACGACATGAACCAGATGCACCTGATCCCGATGGCCTACGCATACTTCGACGATCTCGACTCCGTCGGACGCGAACGGCTGATCACGGTGCTCCTGGCGCGCGGCCGCATCCACCGCCCGAACCGTCCCGAGCTGCTCACCAGCGGCTCCCTTCCGAACGACTGGTCGCGCGCGGGCTTCATCAGCCCCCTCGGCGCGCACAAGGACATCGGCGAGACCGAGAATCACATCCTCATGATGCTGACCACTCGGTACCTCACCAACCAGCTGCTCTTCCAGCGCGACCGCCAGCTGAAGCACGACAACCGGCGCAACGGGAGCGACGACGTCCCGTCGTGCTTCAGCCTCGTGCTCTCGCTGCTGCGCAACATCCTCCGCGACGACTTCTCGGAGTACAACGCCAAGGGCTATCAGGAGGAGACGCGCTGGGCGCTGCTGAATCTCTGCTCGTACGCCTACGATCACGAGGTGCGGCTGGCGGCGCGGATGGCGCTCGACTACGTGTCGGCGCACATGGCCGTCTCGTCGAACGATCTCCGTCGCATGCTGCCCTTTCGGCGGCGGAACGAGGGGGACAAGGTGGCCCGCGGGAGCGACGGCATCATGAAGGTGTCGCTCATCGGCCATTCGGGCGCCGATCCCCTGGCACCGTACTTCGCGCTGCAGGCCGGCAATACGCGCTCGTGTGTGGTGCTCACGGAGACGAGCATCCCGCTCGGCATCGGCGGGCAGACCGTCTCGTCCACTCCGTGGAGCACGTGGGGAATGGAGGGGAGTCATCAGGAGCTCTCCCTCGAGCTGCTCGGCGAGTACCGCCTGCCGCCGCTCCTTCTCGACCTGTTCGTGAACGACGCGCACCGCCGCTTCTTCCAGCGACTACACCGGCGGCCCAGGAACGAGACCGGCGGCCATCGCAACGTCGACAACATGGAGATCTACGCCGGCTCCCCCAGCTATCTGATCACCGCCGGCGGCTCGGCAGCGACATATGCGATCGATCCGCACTTCGCCGGCATCGTGATGGGGGATCAGTCCCAGCAGCTCGGCGTTGCCGTGACCACATCGTTCATCCCTACGACGACCTTCGGGGGAAAGCGCACGCTCGTCGACCGCGCCACCCAGGTGATCCAGCTCGGCAGCTTCTCCCAGGTTCCGCCAGGCTTCCCGAATCCAGGCTGCTCACTGAACTACGGCGTCGCCCCGGACTTCGCTTGTGGGCACCAGATCTTCCTTCCCAACTGGACCGGGATCCCGAAGGGAGCGAGCGGCTTTCGGTTCGTCGATCAGCGCTCCGTTTCGACCGGCACCGGGCGATCACCGGGCTTCTTTCTCGCCGTGCTGCAGGACGACGGGATGGCGGTGCTGGAAGCGCTGGACACCTGGCTGCATCCCGAGGTGTCGTGGGAGCAGTTCCAGGCCGGCGTGCTGGCGCGCAACGGCGGGCTCACGCTCGCGAGCGGTGCGACGAAGAAGTACGTCACCACCAATGGGAGCAGTATCGAGTTCGTGATCTGGGGCGCATGGGAGCGCGGAGACGCCATGTTCGGGGCGGAGGTGCTGTCGGTGACCTACGGCTCCGACGCCGCCGACGCGATGGGCGATGCGGCGAGCACGCCGAACCATTTCCTCAACGGGACCATCATGAACAGCGGTCCTGAGGCGGTGATCCAGATCCGAAACCCCTTCCTCGGCACCAGGATCCGGTTGGACATGTCGGACAAGTGGCACCCTCGCCGCACCGACGAGCACGGCGCAGTGGAATCGGCCGGATCGGGAGAGGAAGTCTGGGCGGACTTCGACTGGACCGGCGCCGAGGAGGGAGACTGCTGCCGCCCCTTCGCGACGTTGGCCGCGGCGAGCAACGCCGTTCGCGCCCACGGCACGATCCGCATGATCCCGAGCGAGAGCAGCGAGCGCGTTCCGATCGGGGTGTCGAAGCGGTTCCGGATGGTGGCGCCGATCGGCGGCGTGAAGATCGGCGTGTAGCGGCTGACCTCCGACGCTTCAAACCTTTTGCGGGCGCGGGGAATCCAAGTGCAGTGGCCATCTGCCGCCAACCCTCTGCTCTGGAGCGCCATGTCGCGAGTCTCCCGAACCCGTGTCGGACATTACGCTCGGCGATCCTCGCCCGCGCTCTTCCTGCTGCTGTTGGCGACCGTTTCATCGGCTGCGGTCGCGCAGAGCTCTGACCGGGGCACGTGGCAGATCTATTACGAGACCACACGCGAGCGCGTCGAGCTCACGTTCGAGCATCATGAATACGGAGACCGGCGGCACGGGACGACGTCCTTCGGTGTGCGCCCCGCAGAATTGCACGGCCTTCCTCCGTCCCAGCTCTCGTCCTACAGTGGGCCGGCCAGCTTCCGGCTGGTAAGGGATGCCGGCACGTTCAACTTCGAGGGACAGTTACGCGACGGTCGCGGGAACGGCTTCTTCACCTTCTCGCCTGATGCTCGGTTCCCGCAGCAGCTTGCTTCACGCGGTTACGAGCGGCCGACCAGCGACCAGCAATACTGGCTGGCGCTGCACGACGTGGGCTACGCGATGCTCGACGAGCTGCGCGCGCAAGGCTACGACCGTCCGTCCGTCACGCAGCTCGTCGTCATGGGGATGCACGGTGTCGACCTCGACTACATGAGATCACTCAGCAGCGCCGGATACCGCGTCGGCACCACACGGCGGCTCGTCATGCTTCGGGACCACGGAGTGACCCGCGACTTCATCGACGGTCTGCGCGACGAGGGATACAAGAATCTTACCCTCGACGATCTTCAGGAGCTGCGCGACCACGGCGTGACTCCGGATTTCATCGCGTCGCTGCGGCGATTCGGCTTTCGTGGCCTGACGACCGATCAGCTCCTCGAGGCACGCGATCATGGAGTCACGGAATCCTTCATCGAGGATTTCCGGGATCTGGGTTACACCGGCGTGAGTCTCCGTGATTTCGTCAGACTGCGCGATCACGGTGTCACGGTCGGGTATGCGCGCCGGGTCCGCTCGACCGAGGGGCGACTGTTGAGCGTCGGGGAGCTCATCCCGCGCCGAGACCGCGGTGATTGAGTCAGCGTGTCGCGAGAGTGCGCGTTTCGCCAGATCACAGTAGCAGCAGCCCCATTCTCGCCGCGGCGGTGACGGCTTCGGTGCGTGTCGACACATCGAGCTTGTCGAACAAAAGCTCGAGGTGCGTCTTCACCGTGTTCGTCGCAATCCCGAGGCGGGCTGCGATCTGCTTGTTGCCGAAGCCATCGGCCAGGAGCGCGAGGACCTCCCGCTCGCGTTGCGTGAGCACCGGCGCGTTCGCCGCGTCGCGATCGAGCACGCCGTTCACGCGCGATCCGCCGCGTCTTTCACGTGCAACGACCACCAGCTCGGCGTCGGCAGCGATATCCGCTACCGCGGCGCCGGCGTCGACCACCTCGAACGCCGGACTCGCTCGAAGCGCCGCAGCCAACGCCGCGCGCACGTCCTCCGACTCCGCAACGACCGCAACGCGTGTCATCCCGGATACATAATCACGCCGCGCGCACGGACGTCATGCCGCCGCTCCTTCACGATCGCGGTCGCGTGGCTCGATCGTGATCTCCTGGGGCATGCCGCCGCGCAGGACCGATGCGCGAAGCGAGCCACCCTCCGGCACGCTCGAGAGCGCGTCGAGCAGATCCGACGGGCGCGCCAGCGCGCGGCCGTCGACCGCGATCAACAGATCGCCGACCAGAATGCCGGCAGCATCCGCCGCTTCGCCCTCGGCGATCGAGACGACGACCAGCCCGACGTCGTGGGTGAGGTTGTTCCGCTCGACGAGCGCGCTCCCGAGCGCGACCGGATGCACGCCCACGCCGATGAACGGACGACGAATGTGGCCGCGCGCGAGCAGCTCGTCGACGACGGGGTCCACGACGGACGCGGGCAGCGCGGCCGCGCCGCCGCGCGCGAACGCCGAGTTGTCGATGCCGATGACGCCACCCGACGCGGCGACGAGCGCTCCGCCGGAGAAGCCGTCGTACACGGTGAGGTCGAGTCGAAGGACGCGGTCGAGCCGGGCGCCCGAGTCGCCGCGCCATCCTTCGATGTCCGCGCTGACGATCCCGAAGCTCGCGGTGACGTTGCGCCCTGGCCGGCCGACCGCCAGCACAAGCGACCCGACCTGTGCCGCGCTCGCGTCCGCCCGAGGTGCCGGAGCGGACTTCACCTCCGCTGCGCGCAACACGACGAGATCCGTGGCGGCGTCGCGGCCGGCGACCTGCGCGACGACGTCGTCCCCACTCGAAAGCTTCACGCGGACGTCCCCGTCGCGCCGAACCGTATGACTTGCGCTGACGATGACGCCGTCGCGCCAGATCACGCCGCTCGACGGAATGCGCCGGCGCGCGTGGATCGCTACGACGTGGCCGCCGATCTGCTCGACAGCGGCGGAGAGCCGCGACGAGAGCTCGGTGAGGGTGTTGGTGTTCTTGTCCGATGTCATGCAGGTGCCTCTGAGAGATGAGTGCACCCGAAGTGTGCGACGACGCGTTGCATGGCGACCATCGGCCAAATGGGTGAGTCGTCATCCATGGTCGCTCTCAGAAGCGAAGCCCGACGATCCCGGCTATGGTGAGTAGCCGAGGCGGACCGTCGAGAATCCCGCCAGGCGACGTGCGAGCGCGCCCGGCAGCGATCGCCGGTACTTCTGGACCCCTGGTACGCGTGTAGTATCCATGAGGGAAGGAGGTAGACCATGGCGATGCTTCCCGTAACCGTGTCGAACCAGGTCGTGCCGAGCGGCACGCGGGTGAACTTTCTCTCCGTGCTGGTGATGCTCGGCGTCACCGCGGTCGGTGGGCTCGGACTGCTCCTCGCCGGCAGCATCGGCTCGATCGTCGGCGCGGCCGTGCTCGGACTGCTGCTGGGAATGGCGCCGCAGGTGGCGCAGCAGTGGGAGCGCGCCGTCGTGCTGCGCTTGGGACGGTTCATCGGGCTGCGCGGACCCGGCCTGTTCTGGCGAATTCCCTTCGTCGACAGCGTGACCGCGTGGGTCGACCAGCGCGTGATCACCACCGCCTTCGCCGCGGAGGAGACTCTCACCTCCGATACCGTGCCCGTGAACGTCGACGCCGTGCTCTTCTGGATGGTGCACGACGCCGAGCGGGCCGCGCTCGAGGTGCAGAACTACCCGCAGGCCGTGAGCTGGGCTGCGCAGACGGCGCTGCGCGACATCATCGGCCGCACGTCGCTCGCCGAGCTGCTGCACGGGCGCGAGCGGATCGAAGGCGAGCTCCAGGAGCTCATCGACGCGCGGTGCATGCCGTGGGGCGTCGCCGTCCAGGCGGTGGAGATGCGCGACATCATCATCCCCGCCACCCTTCAGGACGCGATGTCGCGCGAGGCGCAGGCCACCCGCGAGAAGCGCGCGCGCATCATCCTCGGCGAGGCCGAAGTGGAGATCGCGACGCTGTTCGAGGAAGCGTCGCACGTCTATCAGAAGAATCCCACCGCGCTGCAACTGCGCGCAATGAACATCCTCTTCGAGGGGATCAAGCAGAAGGGCGCGCTGATGATCGTGCCGAGCAGCGCGGTGCAGGAGATGGGGCTCGGCGGGATGATGGGGATGGCCGCGATGCAGCAGCAGGCGACGGAAGGCGGGCCAGCATCGGGAACGACACCTCGATGAGCATTGGCACCGGACAACAGAGGCGTAGATGCGCCGCGGCCACCACGAGTCTCGATGATGCGAATAAAACGCGAGCGGACTAGCGGCGCGTCTCCGGATGACGCGTGATCGACGCCGGCGGCTCGTCCGACCGCCGCATCGCGATCGCGATGATGGCCAGGAGCACCACGGCCGGATAGAGGCTCGCGGCAACGCTGTGGCGAACGACGATGTGCACCGTCATGGCGCCGAGCATGGCGCAGGAAAGCAGCATCGCGCCGATAGAGCAGGTCCACGGCATGACGTAGAGAAGCGCACCCACGACCTCCACCACGCCGGTGAAGTACCGGAACCACTGACCAAGGCCGATCTGTTCGAACATCACGACCCACGGAGAACCCCGTCCATTGGCGAACTTCTCCGCTCCCATGAGCACGAAGAAGAGAGCCACCCCTCCGCGCAGCACCCAACCGTCGAGGTCGGACGCGCGCCGGTTTCCGACGAGCCACTCGAGCGCACGCGACGTCATTGCCGATCGACTCGCGTTGACGGCGGAGCCAACGACGTCGGCGAAGTCGCGACTTTTCGCGCCGGTCGCCCCGCCCATCGTGTTGCATGATCCGACTCGCGGCCCGCGTCGATCCGACGACGCAACGCGGCCATCACCCAGAACAGCGCCATACCCGCGACAAGAAGCTTGGTCCGATGGTGCGTCCAGGGGACGCGCTGCGTGCGATAGCTCAGATGGCCATTGCCGACCCGGATCACCTCCAGGCTGATCGCATACCACTCGCCTACCATCACCGCGGCCCCGCTGACGAGGATCGACGTGAGAATGATTGCCGCGACGGCGACCACGGAATCGCGACCGCCATCGAGCGGAAAGTTGCGATTCACCCGCCCAGTCACGCCGTAGGCGACGAGAGCAAAGAGCGCAGCGAACGACAGCATCGCCAGCGCATCTCCCGCCACCGGTCGGTGCCTGAGTGACGCGCGAACGGTGTCGGCTGCCACCTCATGCGTGCGCGCGACGACGTTCAGCATCGCCGTGATGCACGAGTCGGTCGTACGGTCGTAGCTGGCGAACCCTTCGAAGTGCCCGGAATGCGGCGCATTGCGCGCGTCTGCGTATCTGATGCCGATGTCTTCGGCGCGGAGCGCATCGTCCCGGAGATGTCGGCGCGCGGCACGCACCCGCAGATCGAGCGCGGATGGCACCTCTGCTGGCCACGCGCACCGAGCGACTGGTCCTGGTCCGGCACAGCCGGCCAGATAGACACTGGCCAGGATGACGGCTGTCAGTGCTCGCATCGATTGGATCCGTGATCGACAGTGAGGCGCGGCGATCGTGGCGGAGGCGGAGAGCGCGGCCGATGCGGTCGAGAGCCGCGTAACCCAGCTTCAGCGCTTTGATTGCGAGCAGTCTACGAGACGCGCGTTAGGCTTGGCTCTCGAACCCATTACGATTCGGTTAGCTTCTCCGCTTGCGCTGCGGCCGTCGCACGCTCGGCGCCGATGGTCTGCCGGTGTCGATCACCATCTGAAGCTGAAGCCTGGCGGCCGAGCGCGCGCACGCCTCGAAGGCCGGACCGGCGGTCTCATTGCGCGATGCGCCGGGGCATCGGATACTCACGGACGCTGGCACCGGTCAGAAACGCTTCACGCCGAGTCGCATGTCCCTGATCCCCGCCGAGACCGTCGTTCTGTCGCCGCCGTCGGTGCGGGCGAGGCCGATGGACGGCCGCATCGTCTACTGGGCGATCACCTCGGCGCTCGCCGGCTTCCTGTTCGGCTTCGACACCGTCGTGATCTCGGGCGCCGAGCAGACGATCCAGTCGCTCTGGGGATTGAGTCCCGGCGTCCACGGCATCGCGATGGGTGCCGCGCTCTACGGCACGGTGGTCGGCTCGCTCGTCGGCGGCTGGCCGGCCGACCATTTCGGTCGCCGCGCCACGCTGCTCTGGATCGGCGTGCTGTACATCGTCTCCGCGATCGGATGCGCCTTCGCCTGGAACGTCGAGGTGTTCATCGCGGCGCGCATCGTCGGCGGGATCGGCATCGGCGTCTCGACCGTCGTCGCTCCGCTCTACATCTCCGAGATCGCGTCGCCGGCGCACCGGGGCAAGCTGGCCGCGATGTTCCAGTTCAACATCGTGCTCGGCATCGTCGTCGCGTTCGCCTCCAACGCGCTGCTCGCCGGCATCGGCGAGCACGCCTGGCGGTGGATGCTCGGCGTCGCCGCGATCCCCTCGGTGCTCTACACGCTGATGTGCCTCGGCATCCCGGAGAGCCCGCGGTGGCTGCTGACGCGCAAGGGCGATCGGGCGGCCGGCCTGCGCATGCTCGCGCTCGTCGAGCCCGACGCGACGCCCGCCGAGCTCGAGTCCATGGCCACGGCGATCGTCTCCGCCGCTTCCGAGCAGCGGAGCACACGGGGATTCTGGTCGATGCGGCTGCGCGTGCCGATAATGCTCGCCTTCCTCGTCGCGTTCTTCAATCAATTGTCGGGGATCAACGCGATCCTCTACTTCGCGCCGCGCATCTTCGCGATGACGGGACTGGGCGCTCGTGCCGCCCTCCTGCAGTCCGTCGGCATCGGCGTCACCAACCTCGTCTTCACCTTCGTCGGCGTCTGGCTGATCGACCGGCTCGGCCGACGCACGCTGCTGACGATCGGGGCCTACGGCTACCTCGTGTCGCTCGGAACCTGCGCCTGGGCGTTCTTCACCGGCCACTATGCGATCGTGCCGCTCTGCATCTTCGCCTTCATCGCCGCGCACGCGGTCGGACAGGGGACGGTGATCTGGGTGCTGATCTCGGAGATCTTCCCCACCCAGTACCGCGCCGCCGGCCAGTCGCTCGGCAGCACCACCCACTGGGTGTTCGCCGCGGCGCTGACGACGGTGTTCCCCGCGATGGCCAGCGCCTTCGCGCCGGGCTACATCTTCCTGTTCTTCTGCGGCATGATGGCGCTCGAGCTGGTCTGGGTGCGCACGATGGTGCCCGAGACGAAGGGCGTGCCACTCGAGGAGATCCAGCGCCGGCTCGGAGTACAGGTGTGACCTCGTCGCCGGTCGTCGCCGGGATCGGCGAGATGCTGTGGGACGTCTATCCCGAGCGCGCCCACTTCGGCGGTGCTCCCGCCAACTTCGCCTGCCACGCGGCGAGCCTCGGCGCCGAGTCGTGGATGGTCAGCGCCGTGGGCGACGACGCGCTCGGCGACCGTGCCCTCGATTCGCTGCGCGCACTGGGAGTGCGATGCGACCACGTCGAGCGCGACCCGGTGCATCCGACGGGACGCGTCCTCGTCACGCTCGATGCCGCCGGCCAGCCGCAGTACGAGATCGAACGGGACACAGCCTGGGATCACCTCGCGTGGAGCGACGAGCTCGCGCGGTTCGCGGCGCGCTGCGACGCCGTCTGCTTCGGAACGCTCGGCCAGCGCTCCCCGACATCGCGTTCGACGATCCGCTTCTTCCTCGAAGCGGTGCCCCCAGACGCGCTGCGCGTGTTCGACGTCAACCTGCGCCAGCAGTTCTACGATCGTGACGTCATCGAGGCATCGCTCGCGCTGGCGTCGGCCGTGAAGCTGAACGACGAGGAGCTGCCGATCATCGCCGAGCTGTGCGGGATCGAGTCCGGCGCGCCGCGCGAGACGGTGCGCACGTTGATGACGCGGTACGGGCTGCGGATCGCGGCGCTCACCCGCGGTCCGCGCGGC
Organism: Gemmatimonadota bacterium; assembly: GCA_003223455.1. Lineage (GTDB taxonomy): Bacteria > Gemmatimonadota > Gemmatimonadetes > Gemmatimonadales > Gemmatimonadaceae > AG11. The sequence goes on from QHVE01000036.1 coordinate 15,846, forward strand.
GCGCTGCTCTTCGGCGAGGAGACCGACGACGAGTGTGCCGCGCCTCGCTCGACAGCGGTGGACACGGTGGGCGCGGGCGACTCCTTTACGGCCACGATGGTGATGGGCGTCCTCCACGGGCTGCCGCTCGACCGGATCAACCGGCACGCCAACGCCGTCGCGTCGTTCGTGTGCTCCCAAGCGGGGGCGACACCCGCCATCCCCGACGCCCTGCGGACCGTCGCATGAAGCGCATCGTCTTCATCCTCGCGCTGCTCGCCGCCGTCGCCCCGGCTGGTGCGCAGAACGAGCCGTTCCGCCCGCAGTTCCACTTCAGTCCGGAGCGGAACTGGATGAACGATCCCAACGGGCTCGTCTACCTCGACGGGGAGTGGCACCTCTTCTACCAGTACAACCCGTTCGGCGACCGGTGGGGCCACATGAGCTGGGGGCACGCCGTGAGCCGCGACCTCGTGCGCTGGCAGCATCTCCCGCTGGCGATGGGCGAGGAGAATGGCGTGATGATCTTCTCGGGGAGCGCCGTGGTGGATGTGAAGAACACGAGCGGTTTCGGCACCGGCGGGCGACCGCCGATGGTGGCGATCTACACGGGGCATCGCGAGGGACGGCAGGACCAGCGCATCGCCTACAGCAACGACCGCGGGCGCATATGGACGAAGGTGCCCGAGCCCGTGCTCGACCTGCAGATGGCCGACTTCCGCGACCCCAAGGTGTTCTGGCACGATGGCACCTCGCGCTGGATCATGGCCGTCTCGCTGCCGAACGAGCACGTGATCCAGTTCTACGCCTCGCCCGACCTGAAGCGGTGGACGAAGGTCGGCGCATTCGGGCCCGCCGGTGCGACCGGTGGCCAGTGGGAGTGCCCCGACCTCTTCCCGCTCGCGGTCGAGGGCGGCGGCACGAAGTGGGTGCTGATCGTGAACATCAATCCCGGCGGCGTCGCCGGCGGGTCGGGGACGCAGTATTTCGTCGGCGACTTCGACGGCTCGCGCTTCGTCGCCGACAGCGGCGCGTCGGGGACGCGCTGGGCCGACCACGGCTCCGACTTCTACGCGGCGGTCTCGTGGAACGGCGTTCCGCGCAGCGACGGCCGGCGCGTGTGGATCGGATGGATGAGCAACTGGAAGTACGGGCAGGACGTGCCGACCTCCCCCTGGCGCAGCGCGATGACCGTCCCGCGCGCGCTGAGCCTGCGGAGGACTCCCGCTGGCCCCGTGCTCGTCCAGACCCCCGTGCGCGAGCTCGACGCACTGCGCACGTCGACGGCACACCGGTTCGACGGCGGCACGCTCGCCGCTGCCAACGCGTGGCTGGCGACGCAGGGCGACCTGCCCTCGCTGCTCGATATGGAGCTCGCGTTCGACGGCGTACGCGACGCCACGCCGTTCGACATCCAGCTCGGCAGCGGCACCGACGAGCGCACCGTGGTGCACGTCGATCCGGCGGCGCATCAGCTCGTGCTCGACCGGTCCCGCGCGGGACGGACGACCTTTCATCGTGACTTCACCCTGCGCCACCCCGCCCCGCTTCGCGTCGTCGGCGGCGAGGTGCGCGTACGGTTGCTGCTCGACGCCTCGTCGCTCGAAGTGTTCGCGCAGGGCGGCGAGACGGTGCTGACCGACCTCGTTTTCCTTTCGCCCGGCCCACGCCGGCTCTCGCTCGCGGCCGATGGCGCATCGCCGCGCGTACACTCGATCGTCGTGAACCCGCTCGCAGTGGTGCGGTGAGTTGGTTCGTGAGATGGTACAGCGAGGGGGTGCCATACGGCCAGCTGGTCGTCGTGCGCGACGGCCGCATCGTCCGCGAGTTCTTCCACGACCTCCAGGATCCCTCGCACAACGTCAATCGCGGACGGCACGCCCCCGACGACCTGGCCGCTCTCCGAGGCGACGACCGCTAGCCGAACAACCTCGCGCGTGAGACGAGCCGCGGCCGCTCGGTCGGATTGGCGCCGCGATCGGAATGCGTGCAAGTTCTTCCGAACGACGTCATGGAGCACGCGCCGTGAAATTCGCTGTCGCCGTATTCGCCCTCGTCTGCTCGGGGGTGTACGCCTGCTCCGAGCCGACGGAGCCGGTCGCCCAGAGCATCGAAGAATTCGATGGGCGTCTGGAGTCGTTGCGCCAGCAGGCTCACATTCCGGCGATCTCCGTGGCGATCGCCGAGAATCAGCGCATCGCGTGGTCGAAGGGGTACGGAGCGGCGGATCTTTCGACCAACCGCATGGCTTCCGACACCACCGTCTACCATTTCGCATCGCTCACGAAACCGTTCGCGTCCGCCATCCTGCTGCAGTTGAGCGAGGAAGGTCGCATCTCCCTCGACGACCCGGTGGCCAACTATGGCATCGTGTTGCCGAGCCCTCCGAGCGGCGTGATTCGGATTCGGCACTTGCTGAGCCACACGTCGAGCGGAGTACCGGGGACCACGTACAGCTACGATGGCGATCGATACAGCCTGCTCGACTCGGTGATCGCGCGAGCCACGGGCGGATCGTTCGCGACGGAACTCGTGCGGCGTATTCTCGGCCCCCTCAGGCTCACCAGCATCGCCCCCAATCTCGGGGCGGCGGCGTTCAACGCCACGGGGCTCGATCGTTCGGCCTACGGGGCGAATCTTGCGCGCGGATACACCTACGCCAACGGAGCGTACGTCCCCACCGCATATCCCACGCTTTTCAGCTCTGCGGCTGGCCTGACAGGGTCCGTCCTCGACCTCGCTGCATTCTCGATGGCGCTGGACCGAGGCGATGTGATCAGCCGGGCGTCGAGAGAGCTCGCATTCGCGCCGACCATATCGGCATCGGGTGATACGCTGCCGTACGGGCTCGGCTGGTTCTCGACGAGATACAAGGGGGAGCGCATCGTGTGGCACTACGGCCTCTGGACGGCCATCTCGTCGCTCATCATCAAGGTGCCGAGCCGCAACTTGACGTTCGTCGTCCTCGCGAACACGGACGAGCTTTCGTCGCCCTATCCGCTCGGCGCTGGCAGGCTCGACTCCTCTCCGTGGGCGCGCGCGTTCCTCGGTTCCTTCGTCTTCGGCACGGCGCGGTTGCCATGACCAGTCTGCGCGAGTCGGCGTCGTCGGCGAGGTGAGCGAGGTCAGCGAGGGCGACATCGTCGCTTTACCGCAACCTCAGCCGCGCGGCGCGTGTGATCCTGGAGCGGTCTGCGCATCGTGAATACGGGAGCGTCGCCTGCGATCGCGTCGTACGATGGACTGACGCGGTGCTCGCCGATCCACTCCGGGAGCCGAGCGAACAATGATATTCCGACTCCAGAGCGCGCCCTTGAGACCCTCGGGTGTGACGGGCGTCGAAAGGACATACTCGCCAGCGCGCTTGGGCGTGAACTCGAAATCGTAGGTTTCGCCCACGTCGATGGAGAGTCGAGCCGCTCGCTCGGTCGCCTGTGCGCGAGGCAGGTCGGCTCCATCCTTGGCCACCGCCCGCCAGGTCGCGACTGTCGTGTCTCGGCGAAGCGAATAGAACATTGGGTCGGCCGGACCTATGTTGACGAACCGAAAGCGGTGCGTTTCACCCACGCGCATCTCCATCGCCGCTGACGAGACCGAATCGCCATTGATCAGCACGTGAGGGGCGTTGTCGAACTCCCAATCCCAGCCGGACACGATCACGTGATCCGTGCGCGCGTCGAACCGGTGTCCCGGTGCGAGCACGACGATCGCGCCATAGAGTCCAGACGCGAGCTGATCGAGATCACGCATATGCGTATGATAGATGAACGTTCCGGTGTGCGGCATCGACAGATGCGCGACGAAGCTGTCGCCGGCGGCGATCGCATGCGCGCTTCTGGTCGCATTCCCGCTCCACCCGGCGACGCCGTCCGACAGACTCTCCAGCTCGAGACCATGCCAATGAATGGCTGTCGTCTCCGCGAGGCGGTTGTGCACGACGACGTCCGTCGGTTCGTTGCGCGTGAGCACGAGGACCGTACCGGGGATCACGACCGAATCCCGCGCCGGAGGGGCCGCACCTTGCTGGAGCACGTACCCGAGGGCCCGCGGCGCGCGGCCACGCCGTGCGCCCCCTTGTACGTAGAGGTCGAGCCGCCGCGCCGCGGCGCGCACCGGTTCGTGCGCGTGGGGTGGTAGCCTGGCATCGATGCCGAGCACCAGACCTGCCATGTGCTCGAGCGGATCGCTCGACGTTCCATCATGCCCGCCATGCTCGGCGGGCACGAGGCGGGCTGCTTCGGGCGTGACGTGAAACGCGATGTGGCAGTGAAAGATCCAGCGGCCGGCACGCACCGGTGACCACGCGATGAGCATCGTTTGCTCCTCCGCCATCTCCTCGGTGACGGCGAGCCGGCGATTGGCGAGCGTGTACGTCGTGTCAGCGAACGCGTCGCCCTTGGAGTCGACGCGGAAATAGGCACCGTGCAGGTGCATGGGATGCGAGCGGTTCGAGGCGTTGACCACGCGCCATCGGACCGTGTCGCCGACCACCGCATCGAGCCGCTCGGTATACGGCCATGAGCGCCCGTTGATCGTCAGCGCATTGCCGTGCGACGTCGGCGTCGATTGCTCGCCCCAGATATTGATGACGAAGATGCGATCTGGTGTCGCGCCGCCACGCGGGTCCACCACGAACGCGCCGGCGGCCTGCTCGCGCTCGTGCAGCGGGTCGCCGGGCGAATGCGCACCGATGATCGCGCGATACAGGTAGGTGCCGGGAATCCCGGCTGAGAATCGGACCGTCCTGGTTTCGCCGGGTCGGACGAACAGGGTGTCGCGTCTCGTCGTCGGATGATCGGCCAGACCGAGGACGCCGATCGTGGAATCGGTGAGCGCATTGTGCACCGACGCGACGATGACTGTCCCTTCGCTCACGCGGATGAGAGGCGCCGGAATCTGCGACGCTTTTCCCTCCTCAGCGAACGCGGCGACCGCCACCGAAGGTCCGGTGTTCGCCTCGGGCCGCCAGTCCGACATCCGGACCACGAGATGCAGGTCGAGCGTATCGTCTCGACGGGAGCCAGCGGCCACGCCATTGTCGTTCGGCTGAACCAGCGGCAGGTCGCGGGCCACGTGCTGGCCACTCGTCATCGCAGACAACGACGCGACGAGCACGAGGGCGGCGGAGGCCCGCCCGGCGTTGGTCATTGCTCGCTCGAGTTGTTGGAGGATGCTGCGACTGCAGGGAGGGGCTTCGGGCGAACATACACCTGAACCGCTCGCCGTCCAGGTCAAACACTTCCTCCTCCGGCGTCGTTGCTCGACGAGCGACACAGCTTCCGTCGTTCCGGTCCGCGAGCCGACGGAGTATCGCCCCCGTCGGGTGCGCCGTCAGCGCTCTCTCGCCGATCGTTCGCGACGCGCCGCGTGGAACCGTTCGTAGTGGTCGGTCGCGATGAAATCGACTCCCGCCTCGATGGCGGCTCGCCATCGCCACTTCACGGCGGCATCGCTTCCGAAGTCGTACGACGGTGTCAATCCGTCGCCGTCCCCATTGAGAAACCCGTCGAGCGTGTAGAAGCGGATCCAGAGATGCTGTGCGTGCGCCCGCCTGACCAGAGCCTCCAACCGCGCCGCGTCGGCGGCACTCCAGTCTCCTGCCTTCGTCTGTCCTTCGGGCTCCACCACGAGCCACGGAAAGTTGACCCATCGCGCATAGTTGGATGCCTTCGGCGCGATGATCTGCTCCGCGGGCATGCGACTCATGTTCGCTTCGCGCTCGTCGTCGTTCGCGCCGGGCGCGACGGCCGACGGAATGGCGCCGAACGCGCGCAGGCGTTCGCCGACGGGAACGGCGTCATGGAAGCGCGCGCGCTGCGCCCCGTTGGAGCCGGACAGAACGAGCAACGGCCCGACGGTGAGCGGCTCGACCACGTCGGGCGTCGATGTCCGCGGCGCGGTGGTCAACCATGACTCGTATTGCCCGAGCAGCCTGTAGACGGCATCGAGCAGCGCTGCGTCGTTCTGCTTGAAGTCGAGATTGAGCACGATCAGCGGCCATGTCTCGCGTCTCTGCTCCGCGATCGCGCGCTCCATGATTGGACGAATCCGCTGGAAGAAATACCCATCGAGCGTCGGGGCGCGATCGAGCTCGGACGTGTCATGCGCGACGACGATCCGAAACCGCTGCTCGCGATCCTTCCGCCAGAAGAGGTCCTGCTCGATGGCGACGGGCAAGCCGGTCGACAGCGCGCGTTCGATGCGATCGCGCCACCGGTCGTTCTGCGGATAGGCATTGTGCGCATCGAGCAGCACGCGCTTCCCGGGACCGAAACCCTCTTGTCCCAGGAGCGCACCGCCCATTGGAGCCACGGCAGGTGAGAGGAGGCTGATCGCGACCGTGGCGACAAGAACGATACGAGCGGTCATGAGCTGCGGCGAACTCCACACGGTGCGGGATGAAACGGCAGGCCCCTGAAATGAAAACCGGCAGCCGAGGCTGTGCCCATGGCGTCGCTCATCGCGGAGGCACGCGTGCTCTCAGCACCTCGAAGAAGTTCTCCACCGCGATCAGATGATCCGGCCGGTCTGACTCCGTCGCTCGAATCATGATGAATCGACGGTCGTCCGGAGCGACGGTGTACTGCTGGTGGGACAGGCTCAGGCTGTACCGGATGAGTGGGAACAGCATCCGGCGCGCGGCGGGAACGAAGGTGGCGCCAGTGCTGACGTCCATGACCATCTGTGCGTTTGCCGTGCCTCCCACGCGGTAGAAGAGCTCCTTCCCGGAGTGCGACCAGACAGGCTCCTGTCCACCCGCCGCGGAGATCTGCCATCGGCCGTCGGCGGTGTTCGGGAAGGGGCGCACGTAGACTTCGGGGGCGCCGGATTCGTCGGAGACGTACGCGAGCCAGCGACCGTCGGGTGAGAGGGCCGGCGACGTCTCCAGCGCGTTGGTCGCCGCCAGCGTGATGGACGAGTCCGTCCCGGTTCGCCGCGCGTAGAGGTCGCCGTCCCGCGCGCTCACCCCGGTCCGATAGATCAGCCAGGCACCGTCGTGCGAGAGGAGGACTTCGGAAATAGGGCGCGTCTCGTGGAGCAGGAGGGTCGCCGGACGGCTGCCGTCGGCGATACGGCGATACACATCGCGAGCTCCGCCCTTCTCCGACACGTATACCACCGCAGAGCCGTCTGCCCCCCAAGCGGGTCGGGTGTTGTTCCGCTCGTCCGCGGTCAGCTTCGTGATCGGATCCTGGTCGAGCTCCTTGATCCAGATCTGCGACGTCAGATTGCGCTTCGTGAGTGCGAGTCGCTTTCCGTTGGGCGACAGCGCTGGGTCGTCCATCAATCCGGAGAGCTCCGGCGACACGCGCGTTGCAACGCCGTTGCGCGCGACCCAGACGGCCTCGGATGTCCCGCCCGATCCAACCTTGCCCGCGGTGTACCACAACGCGCCGGCGGCGGAGAGCGTCAGATCCACGGAACCGTTGCCGGTACGCACGGACACGCCGTCCCCGACGCTGACTGGCTCACCCGTGAGAACCAGTCGCTTCTGGTCGAAGGGCACGGCCATCAGCGCACCGTCCGCCGTGACGTAGACCAGATGACCGGACCGCGCGTAGCGGGCGAAGATGCCCCGCACGAGCGCGCGGTGCTTGCCGGTGGCCAGATCGAGAACCGCGATCTCGTCCGAGAGGCCACCCAACCGTCCGGGGCCGCCGTGGCTCACCGTCATGATCACGCCCCGGCGGTTCGGAAGCACATCGGGCCATGAATGCTGCTGCTCTCCACTGGCCGAGTCGAGCTGGCCGATGGACTGCGCACGGCCACCGGACTCGGGGACTCGCATCAACGGTCCGAGGCCCATGTGATCGTAGTAGACGAATCCGTCGGAGCCCCACGCGACACCCGGCGCGCCGACCACTGAATCGGTCAGCGCGAGGGACGGACCACCGTCCAGTGAAACGACTCGGATGTGACCTCCGCCTACGCGATCCATGAACGCGACGCGCTTGCCATCCGGCGAGATCGACGGATTGATCGCTCCCTCGCTCCCGGGGAGCACCACCGCATCGAGCTGATCGCGCATCCGCATCATGAGCCGCGTGCCCCGCTCGTCGTCGCTCACATAGACGAGTCGGGACCCGTCAGGGGAGGCGGCCAGTCGCGACCACGGGCTGCTGGAGAGTCCCTGCCCATCCGCGAACGCCAGACGGTAGCGGGTGACGGCGAGCGGAGAGGCCGGCCGCACGCTCGTCCAGGCGAGCGCTCCCGCGAGCACTGCAGCCGAGACGAGCGCCGGAACCGCCGCGCGTCGTCTCCACTCGGCTCGACGTCCCACACGATTCGTCGCAGCGGCGGCGCCGCTCCGGAAGGAGGAGTCACCCAAGGCGTTCGCGAACTCCGCCGCGCTGCCGAAACGATCCGCCGGGACCTTCTCGAGCGCAGTGAGCACCGCGTGTTCCACAGCCACCGTCACGCGCTCGCGGCGTGCGATCAGCGACGCCGGCTTCTCGGTGAGCACCTTCGCCACGATCGCCTGCACCGTGCTGCCGGTGAATGGAGGATCGCCGGTGAGCATCTCGTAGGCGACGGCGCCGAGCGCGTATACGTCGCTCCGTGCGTCGATGGTGCGCTCGCCCATCGCCTGCTCGGGCGACATGTACTGTGGCGTCCCCAGCGAGAGACCGGTCTGCGTCATGCGCTGCCCGCCGGCCTGCTGAACGGCGAGCGCGATACCGAAGTCGGCGACGAGCGCGTGCCCACCTTGGAGCAGGATGTTCTCCGGCTTGACGTCTCGGTGGATCACCCCCAACCCGTGCGCGTACTCGAGCGCGTCGGCCACCTCGCGCGCGATGAGCAGTGCGTCGTCGATCGGCAACTGCCGCTCGCGCTCGAGGCGTGCGCGCAGCGTCTCCCCGCTCACGAGTGGCATCACGTAATACAGCAGGCCACCCGCCTCGCCACTGTCGAGCAGCGGGAGGATGTGCGGATGCTGCAGCCGCGCCGTCGTGCGTATCTCGGTGAGGAAGCGCTCGCCGCCGAGCGCCGCGCCGAGGTCGGGATGCAGCACCTTGATCGCGACCTTGCGATCGTGCTTGAGGTCGTGCGCGAGGTAGACGGTGGCCATGCCGCCCGCGCCGAGCTCGCGCTCGATGCGGTAGCGGTCGACGAGGGCGCTCGACAGGCGCGCGAAGGCGTCGCTCATGGACGGTTGGCGTCGTCCACGGCGCGCTTCATGTGCGCCACCCAGTTCGGAACGACGCGGAGGTACTGCACCGGCCGCTCGGGCGAGCCGCGCACGTAGACCACCCGGCCGTCGCGGGTGAGCGTGTACGATTGGCCCGCGGTCGTGATGAACTCGGGCAACGCGAGCCATCGTCGGCGCTGGACGATCGGCGTCGTGCCCCTGAGATCCAGGGTGACGCGGTCCATCGCCGGCATCGGGTCCCACACCGTCATCGTGAGCTCGGTCGGCGACAACCACTGCGAGTCCTCGAGATAGCCGGCGGCGATCTGATAGCGCTTGCCGGTCGCCGGGAACGGCTGCAACCACAGCGCGTCGAGGCTGCTGCTGTTGTAGCTGAGCCAGCGGCCATCGGGAGATCGTCGAGGAAACGCGACTCCCCGCGCCAGCGTTTCGACGGTCGGCGGCGTCACCTTCAGGTTCATCGCGACGGCGGTGAGCGTCGCCCAATCATCGGCGATGATCAGCTCGTTCGGCTCCCACGTATACGCCTCGAGCGAGCCGCTGCTCCGATGGATGAGCTCCGGTGCGCTGGCCTGGTCGGGCGACCCCGCGAACATCTGCCCGAACGTGCTGAAGACCAGTCGATCGCCCAGAGGACTCCAGACGGGCAGCGAGATGGCGGGATACTTCGCCCAGACGATGTGGTCGCCCGTCCGGAGGTCGTAGACGCGAAGCTCGGTGCCGTCGAGCGCTTCGACGACCGCCGCCAGACGCGCGCCGTCGGGACTGAGCGCGAAGATCCGGAACGCCTCCCGGCCCACCTTGAGCGTGTCGATGGAGTGCTCGCCGAGCGCCACCAGGTTTCCGAGCGCGCGGTTCGTGCCCGCGGCGTAGACGAGCGTTCCGTCGTCGGAGAGATCGTATGCGCCGGCCCCCGTATACTCCCGCCGCGCGATCCCGTTCACCAGCCGCACCGATCGTCCCACGCGCCGCGTCGCCATGTCCACCGGCGCCGCGAGCAGGTTGCCGTCCACCGAGAGGTAGACCAGATAGCGCGCGTCGACGAGGCGGAAGTTGGATCCGAACACCTGCGACGAATCTCTGTCGACCGTCCACAGGGACTGATACGGCGCGGCACCGTCCGCGACGCCGACGAGATGCGCCTGCATCCCGCCCCCACCTCCGCACAGCAGCTCCCTCCGATCGGGCAGGAGTGACGGCATGATGCAGTAGCCGATGTCCCGCTTCGTCGACGGCCCGCCGCCGGCGTCGAACCACCGCGCGCTGTTGCCATCCGAATCGACGACCTGCAGTCGGCCGTCGGACAACCACGACAGCTCCGCGTATCCAGTCCCTCGCCCGATCACCGTCGATCCGCCACCCTGGATCGATACCGTCTCGAGCGTCCACGCGGGCGTCGCCCGATAGCGCAGGAACGCCACCTTCGCTCCGTCGGGCGAGATCGCCGGGTGCGAGCCGTGCTCGGTGTCGTCGATCCGTCGCACCGTCGCGTCGCGCAGGGAGCGATACCAGAGCTCGTGCGAGTCGCCGCGCATCCCGTCGTACACGACGAAGTCGCCGCTCGGCGCCACGTCGAACCCCACGCCCTCGACCGTCCGCATCGCCGCGCTGTCGGGAAGTCCGACGTCGTACTGCGAGGGGCCGACGGCGGGCGTCGGACGCGTCAGCGCCCACAGGAGCGCGACGCTCGCGACCGCGGCGATCGCCGCGAGGCCGATGCTGCGCGGATCGCGCGCCCATCGGCGCTCGCTGGGTCGCGTACATCGGGTTCACGAGCGCATCGGCGAACGCCTTCGCGCTCTCGAAGCGGTCCCCGGGAATCTTCTCCAGCGACCTGGCCACCGCCGCCGCGACGTTCGCCGGCACGGAGCGGCGCAGCTTCGTGACCGGCGCCGCCTCCTCGGTCACGATCTTCATGATGATCTGCTGCGCCGACGCCCCCGTGTGCGGCGGGTTGCCGGTGAGCATCTCGTACAGCACCGAGCCGAGCGAGTAGATGTCGGACCGGTTCGTGAGGTCCTTCTCCGCCGTGGCCTGCTCGGGACTCATGTAGAACGGTGTGCCGAGTGACAACCCGGTCTCCGTCATGCGCCCGCCCGCCGCGGCGCTCACCGCCAGCGCGATCCCGAAGTCGGCAACGATGGGCCGGCCGTCGTGCAGGAGGATGTTTTCCGGCTTGATGTCACGGTGGATCACGCCGTGGCGGTGCGCATAGTCCAGCGCGTCCGCCACCTCGCGCGCGATCCGCACCGCCTCGTCGATGCCGAGCTGCGTCTCGCGATCGAGCTTCGCGCGCAGCGTCTCGCCTTCGACGAACGGCATGACATAGTAGAGGAACCCGTCGGCCGTGCCCGAGTCGAAGAGCGGGAGGATGTGTGGATGCTGCAGCGCGGCGGTGGTCTTGATCTCCACGACGAACCGCTCGGCGCCGAGCACCGCGGCGAGCTCCGGCTTGAGGACCTTGAGCGCGACGGCACGATCGTGCTTCAGATCGTGCGCGAGGTACACGGTGGCCATGCCGCCCGCGCCGAGCTCGCGCTCGACCCGATAGCGGTCGGCGAGGGCGTTCGACAGGCGCGCGGCGACGTCGCTCACGGCAGACTCCTCACGCGCGAGGCGGCTCCGTCAGTGCGGAGGCGTGGCGCAGGGACGACGGGATGGGGGATCGGCCGGGGGTGAGCGCTCGATCAGCGCGGCGACGCGGGAAAACCCGATCGTGCGCTGAGCGAAGGTGCGTCTCGAGGGAGCGTTCGGCAAGGGCGCGGCCCTGCGATGGACTGCGGGGTGCGTACGTCGAGCGACGACCGCGTGGTATGCGCGACTCGCGTGTCCGCGAGCGTATCGGCGAACGGCTCGCCCGCGAGCATCTCGTACGTCAGCGCGCCGAGCGCATACACGTCGGAGTGAGGCGCGAAACATACACCACAAATCCCAGCCTTCTTGGACATGCCGAAATGTCCGCGTGAACTCATGGGGCTCGCCGAACCCCTACTTCGGCCGACCCGTGATCAGTGTCGCTCGCGCCCTCGCTGACGTCGCCGCTTGCTCCTGCCCTCTCGGTCCTTCGAAAAAGCGCAGGTAGTGAACGTTCATGCGGGCACGAACGCCCCCGCCCACTCCTTCGGGTTGTCGTCCGCCTGATAGATCGTGTCGACGTCCACCACGAGCTCCGCGCCGACGCGCTTGATGGCGAGACGATCCATGCTCCGCGTCGCGCGGCCGTCGATGAAGGTGCCCTCGGCAGTGTATCGCGAATGGTGCTTCGGGCACTGGAACTGGTGGTCGCGCTCGTTCCACTTGAGTGCCGTGTTCTGGTGCGGACAGGCGAGGGCGAAGGCGTACACCTTGCCCTCCGCGCGCGCGATCATCACGGAGTTGTCGCGGTCGATCGCCACGCCATCCGCCGCGGGTACGGCGTACTGCTTCGTCGCCGCCGTCGGCCCTTCTCGCCCGGTCACCTCTCCGATCGCTGCCGACGGCATCGCGGCGGCATCGCGTGCGCCGACGCCGAGCAGACCGAGCGAGGCCATGGCGAGCCCGGCGGCGCGGAGAAATTCCCGTCGCCGCATCGCGGCCGGCGCGGAGAGCGTGTCGTGGAGCGAGCAGCCACCGCAATCGGCCGGCACGCCCGGGGTCGTGTCGTCGGTCATCGTCGTCGAGGTTGACGTGATGAGCGGAGTCTACCTTGTCCGCTCGCGCCGCTACCGGATCACGCGACGCTGGTGAGGATCACGCCCAGGAGCGTGATGGTGAGCCAGAGGGCGAGGCTCGTGATGGCAATACCCCGGAGCCGGCGCCATGGGTCCGCCGCCGCGCCCGCTGGGCCGGCGAGCGCACGTTCGAGCCTGGTCATGCGCGCCCCGTTCGCGAGCAGCGCGACGATGAGCGCCATCTTGAGCCAGAACACCCACGATCCGAGGAACGTGTCGAGGTCGGCCGCGAGCATGGCGAGCCCGCTCAGCAGCAGGATCGCGAGCGACCACAGCACGATCGGGTGCACGGAGCCGAGCTCGCGGAGATGACGCGCCCGTGCGGGCACGTCGTCGACGTCGAGCCGCAGCGAGGCGCGGTCGAGCGCGATCGCGATCCCTCCGCCGACGACGATCGGCGCGATGTGGAGGAAGGTGACGATCGTCGACGCCGCCTTCGAGTGACTGTAGAAGTGTGCCCACGGCTCGGCGAGCCGCGTGAGAGCTTCCGGCGTGATCATCGGTTGCCGAAGAACATGATGCCGTAGCCGACGAGCGCGGTGCCGATCGACGCGTAGGCCCAGTTGCGATGTAGATCTCGGTCCGACGACGAGCGTTTCGCGTCGTCCGCCAGCTTGATCCCCGTGTAGGTGAAGCCGGCGTCCGACGCGAGCATCAGGATCGAGTGCGCCCACCGCAACGCCCGGTTCTGATCGTTCGCCCGCTCGTCGTACAGCCCCCAGACCCCGGTCACCGTGTTCACGGTGAACACCGTACCGATCGCCGCCGCGCCGAAGCTGTGTGCCGACTTCGCCCAGCCTGGTCGCTCCTCACCGCCGTTGTCGGCCTGGAGGAGCTGGTTTCCCGCGATCGCCTGCAGCGCGAACAGGGGGATCACCGTGTACGACGCGTAGCGATGGATCCGTAGCCGCAGGAGCGCGGCGTCGCTCAGCACGACGGCACGGCGGCGTCGGTGCACGGTGTCGGCGTCTGCCAGGCGCTCACTCAGCAGCGACGGGGCGAGCATCACGCTCACCGGCGCGACGGGATGTGCAACGACGCTGTCCGACGCTGTCGAGTCGGACAGGACAAACTCCGCAACGAGCGGTTTCGTGTCGAGCGATGTTGTGTCGGCCGGCGCGAGGACGTGCGCGCCACCCGTCGCGATACTGAGCGCGAAGAGGAACGACGCGAGCGAGATCATGGTGGTCGTGGTGGTCGGTTCAGTGGACGGCGAAGAGCCCTGCTCGAGAGTGGACACTTACCGTGCCACAGACCCCATGTCCGCCACTGTGCCCGCGGCGAGCTGACGGCTGACGACGCGCGACGGGAGCTCACCCGTTGTCGGGCAACACCCGACGCCGCGCGCCCTCGAGTGCCCGCACCTTCACCTTTCTCGCACACGCGTCATGGTACTCCGATCGCCGTATTCTCAGGGGCCACTCCTCATGCGCACGGGGGAAGTCATGTCGATCATCAGTCACCAACTCGATTCTTTCCGCGACGGAGACGGCGTCGGCCGCGCACGACGCGCGCAAGGCCTGCTCCTCGTCGGTGTCGTCGCACTGCTAGTCGCCGGTTGCCGAGACTCCGTCGCACCGACGGACCGACTCGCGCCGACGGCGGCGATACCGGTGCTCGTCGGCGCAACGACCGTCAACCTTCTCGGCGGCGAGGAATCGGGCACTCGCGCCGACGTGCGTGGGCGAAACCGTGGGTGACTGGCGCCCCTATCGCTGGACCCCCGGCATTGGATTCGTCAGGCTCCTCGGAATCTGCTGCGGCACCGCCTGGGGCGCCGACATCAACAATGCGGGCGTCGTGGTCGGCCGGGCGCAGACCGCCGTCGACGAGGAGGCTCGCGCCTTCGTGGCCGTCACCGACGTGATGGTGGACCTCGGACTCCTTCCAGGTGCGAGCCCCGAGCTCGCCGGGAGCGACGCGCTCGCGATCAATGACGCGGGCCAGATCGTCGGGTGGGCGAACACGGCCGCGAACCCGCCGGCGCGCCACGCGGTACTCTGGAGCGCCGCGCACGTCATTCATGATCTCGGCACGCTCGGCGGCCCCGCCAGCACCGCGGTGGACATCAACGCGTCGGGCCAGGTGATCGGGATGAGCGACGTCCCGGCCGGTGGCCATCGCGGTTTCCTCTGGACGTCCGGCGCCGGAATGCAGGATCTCGTCACGCTCCTCGGCTATCCGGCGGGCAGTGTCGTCGCGATCAACGATGTGGGACAGATCGCCGGCTCGTACGTGGCGCCCGGCGGCGACACGCACGCGTTCCTCTACACACCGGGCTCGGGCCTTCGTGATCTTGGCACGCTCGGCGGGACCACCAGCACGGCGACCGGCCTCAACTCACAGGGCGATGTCGTCGGGAGCAGCACGACTGCGCAGGGCGACACCCACGCATTCCTGTGGACGTCGACCGACGGCATGGAGGACGTCACCGTCAAGACCGGCTTCACCGCCGTGCGCAAGCTGAACCACGATCTGCAGACGCTTTCGGGTGGCGTGTTTGGCGCGTTTCCGCCGGCGCCGAGCGCATTCCTCGTCACCCTCCAGGTCACGCTGACCTGGCCGTTCACCGGCTTCGCGCCTCCGATCGACGCTGCGCCCGCGTTCAATGCCGCGCATGCGGGACACGACGTGACGCTCCGCTTCGGCCTGGGGGGTGACCGCGGGCTCGACATCTTTGGCCCGGGCTTCCCGTCATCGACGGAAGTGTCGTGCGCGACCGGCGCCGCGATCGGATCGGCCACGCCACTGTCGCCGACGGACTTCGAGTTGACCTATCAGGCCGGGCCAGACCGCTACACGCTCCGCTGGGCAACGGACGACGTGTGGGTCCACACGTGCCGCGAGCTCAGGCTGCATTTCATGGACGGCTCCACGTACGTCGCGCTGTTCAGCTTCCGCTAGTCGCTGCGACGCATCGCACGCAGAAGGATCACAGCACGCTGCTCGAGTGTTACCAAGCGCCAGACGAGGCAACGCTTCTCGCGGTGATGAGTGAGCCGGTCAAGCGGCGGGAGCGCTCGCAACGCGAGCCAACCGGGCCGCGTGAACGCGGACACTTGCGGCTCGTGGGCTGGAGAAACGGCACCACGAACAGCACCACGGTTCCACAGAACGAAACGGTCCGCGCATCGCAGTGATGTGCGGACCGTGACTTAACCATCGGGACGGCGGGATTTGAACCCGCGACCCCCTGAACCCCATTGTCCGTTCAGGGGGTCGCGATCACGGCAACTTGACGGCTTTTCATAGGGACACCGAGCATCGGCGCCGGTTTCGAAAAGACAAAATATCGGAGAGAAACGGGTCAAACGGGTAGTCAAACGGGTAAAGCATGTTTGTGATGGACGATGCGAGATGACCGAGTTTCTAGCATCTTGAGCGACCCCAGATACTGGGGTTGGCTGCCGCGCTGCTGGCGTGGAAGCAGTTCGATATCGGGTGGGTCGAAACCTTCCCGCGAGACGCGCCCGTCGCGGTCGGAACGGTCGTCGCCGTCGTGATCCGACACCTCGGCTTCTGGTCCCTGAACGGTTGCCGTGTCCTCTACACCGTCGGAAGCCCGGATGATGTCGCTCGGTTTGGCTTCGCCTACGGAACGCTGACCAACCACGCCGAGAGCGGCGAGGAGCTGTTCGAGGTCTTCATCGACCCGCGGACGGAGGACGTCGTCTACCGAATTCGGGCAACGTCTACACCACAAGCGATGCTCGCCCGATTCGGTCAGCCGATCGTGCGAGCGCTCCAAGCACGATTCCGAGAGCATTCGGTCGCCGCGATGAAGCGCGCAACGCGCTCCACGGGCGTCCGAGCATGAGCATCTACGTGGAGATTCTTGTCCGGGCGCCAGTGGATGCGCTCTGGATGACGCGGTGAGGCGCAACCGTAGTCGTCACCGCGTGCCCGTGCTGCGTTCCTCGGCGCGCTTCACGACACTGTGAACGGCCTCCACCACCGCATCTGGTGCGTCGTACTGAATGAAGTGATCGGCCCCAGCGACGATGCGTTGGCTGCCGCGTGACGAGCGGTGCGCCAATTCGCCGCTCAACTCGGTCCATGCCCGCAAGAGGCGCTCGCCCCGCGCGGTGTCGTCGAACGGCTTCCCGCGCGTGAGCACGATGAGCGGCACGGAGTCGAGGCCACCGGCCTCACGTGCGATGGCGGCGCTGCCTCGTTCCGGCGCCTCCTGCCCGGCTTCCCAGATCGATTTCCGCTGCCGCCGCAAGCTGGTGATCGTGGCCCACTCCCGATCCGTCAACATCGGCGGTCTCGATCCTTGATCGCGCATCAACCAGCGCCACAAGCCGGTGTTCCGAACGATGAAGTCCACCGTATGAACGATCACCGGCGGAAGATTCGGCCCCCCTCCCCGCGGCATGTCGGGTATGCGCGTCCCAACGTCTTCGTTGGACGGGTCGACGAGCACGAGCCCCACGACCTCCGCCGGGTATCGTGCATTGAAGACGCGGACGTGGTACCCGCCCAGCGAGTGGCCGACGAGTACGTATGGCGGTGCGACGTGCGCGGCGGCGAGGAGGCGATGGAGGTCCGACACGACCGAGTCGCTGAAGCGTTTGCCGGGGGCCGGATCGCTCCAGCCATTGCCGGCACGGTCGTACCAGCACGTCCGATTCGTCGTCGCGAGGCGCCGCTGGACGGGCGTCCAGGAGTAGCCCGGCTGCCAGAAACCACTCTCGAGCACGACGGTGGGACTGCCCGAGCCGCTGCAGGAGAGGTTCAGCGACCGACCGCCGACGTCCATGGAGGTGCCAATTTGCGGAAACCGTTGTCGATCCCGCCACTCGGCGATCCTCACGTAAACGAGGCCATATGCCGGGAGGGCGAGTGGGAGAAGCCACAGCAGGCGCTTCCATCGCGGTGAGGGCTTGGGCTGAACGACTTTTGCGTCCATGAATCCTCGGCCTGGTTGCCGTCAGGGGGCACGTGCCTTAGAATTCCCATGGCGGAGCGAGTATATCCACAGTGGAAGGAGTATATCCATTATGAGACTACGTTGCAAGAGCGTCGCCCCGTGAAGCGAGGGCGCGACGTAGAGGAACACCTGCCGATGTCGTCGGCGAGCTTCCACATCCTGCTCGCGCTGGCGGGCGGTGCCCAGCACGGGTACAGCATCATGCGGGAGATCCGGGAGTCGACCGATGGCCGCATCCGCGTTGCGCCAGCGACGCTCTACCGACTGATTGGCGGGCTGCTCCGGTCGGAGCTCATCGAGGAGTTCGAACCGGGGGATCCGTCGTACGAGGACGAGCGGCGCAAGTACTATCGCCTCACGACGTTTGGACGACGCGTGCTCACGGAGGAGACGAAACGCCTCGTCGCCACCGTCGAGCTGGCGCGCGAGCGCCGCATCATCCCGCGTCTCTCATGATCTCGCGGAAGCACCGCGGTGCGAGAGCGCTCTCCGTCGTCGCCCACGACGTCCTCATTCGCGCGTACCCTGCATCGTTTCGTGCGGAGTACGCGAACGAGATGCGGTGGGCATTCTCACACCTTTGCGCGGACGCCATCGCATCACGCGGCCTGGCAGGGTTGCTCGAGGTGTGGATCGACACGCTCGTTGATTTTCCGGCGAGCGTCATCGCGACGCACCGCGAGCGCTGGCAAGAGCGCGCGCCGCTGTCATGGGCAACGCCCTTGATGCTCACCGTACTGCCCGTCGCGGTGGTGGCCAGGACGATGGTCGACGGCGCCGATGTCGCCGCGTCTTTCCTGCACTTGAGCAGCGTCGCGGCGTACTGCGGGGCCATTCGTCTATGGCTCGCCATGCGTGGAGCGACATCCGCGGGACAACGCATCGTTTTCGTGATTTCCTGCGCCGCCGCCAGCGCCACGTTCCTGCGCGATACCCGGATGTGCATGGATGCCCTGCGCCAGTCGCCGGCATCGATCGCGATCGGATTCGCGACGATCGCGGTTCCGGTGGCGGCGGCATTGGCGAGCCTCCGGGCAGCCCACGCGTATCTCGAAGTGAGAAAACCAATAACGTGACCAACTGGCGCCTTCTGCGCACAACGACGCACTGGTCGGATGCCAGCGGACTGGCGCTGTGGGTCGGTATGGCGATGTTCTTCACCGCTATCGGCGCGGACAAGAAGAATCGGCCTCAGAAGTTGCCTTAGATCTTTGCACGAAAGAGCGCCGCGAGCACTCAGCTCGCGGCGCTCCTGTTTCGCTCGCTTCAAACTGCTTGTCTTATGATTTTTTGAAGAATCGGGACGGCGGGATTTGAACCCGCGACCCCCTGAACCCCATTCAGGTGCGCTACCGGGCTGCGCTACGTCCCGTCCGCAGCTATTCGCATAGCCGTCGGGCAGAGCCTGAGTATAACCGCCGGCCCCACCCCCGACAACCGATCGCGCTGGACGCCTCAGCTCCCGCCTGCTCACTGCCGCGACAGCGACAGCACGTCCGCCCACGACGCAATCCGCCCGGCCCGAAACGCCCGCACCGTCTGCTCGATCGACCCGAATACCTCCATCGACCGCCCCGCCGCGCTCTGTTGGGTGAACTTGACCGTGGTGTCGCTCGGATAGAACCGCCCGCCCTGGAACGAGCGCACGAACATGCTCGTCGAATCGACCGGCAGCGTCGCGACGTTCTCGAAGAAACGCGTGGCCTCGTCGCCTTGCTCGAACAGATACTGCTCGACGTTCGAGACGTAGAACGTCGTCACCTTCGCGTTGTGCGCGCGCGCCCACTGTCCGACCGCGCGCAGCGCCTTCGGCCCCGCGAAGTCGCCGGTGAGGGGAACGATCAGGTTGCGCTCCTCCATGTCCTTCAGCGCGCGAAATGCCTTCTCGCTGCCGAGGTAGCTCCAGTTCACGCCGACGCTGTCGGTCTCGGTCATCATCGCCTGATACGTCGGCCCTCTGAATCCGCCGCCGTAGTAGCCACGATAGGCGTAGGGTCCCGGATTCCGGCACTCGGAGCTGTAGCCGTACGTCAGATCCGGTCCCTGCGTGAAGAAGGCGCCGTACACGCACCCGAGCGACACGTGCTCGCTGTCGCTGAGGGCGAATCGATGTACATCGGTGAGCCGCGTGACGATTGCGCGCAGGTTCGCGCGGTATCGCGCGCTGTCCGCCGGCTGCCTGGCCAGCGCCTCGAACAGCGCGCTCGCCGTCGCGGTGCTGTCCACGCCGGTGAGCGGCGCGCGCGCGAACAGCTTCGCCAGGAAGTCGGCGCGATCCTTCGACAGCTCGAGCAGCGCCTTGTACATCAGATGCTCGACCGCGTTCTGGTGCCGGATGTCGACGATGAACGCGATGCTCGGCCGAAACGCAGCGACGAGCGTGAAGTTCTGATCCGGGGCGACGCCGATGTACACCCCGCCCGGCGGCACGCGCCGCACGAGCTTCGGGATCACCCACTGCAGCGCGGTCTCGTTGGAGACGAAGTTCTCGGAGCGGAAGGTGCCCCACGGCTCCGAGGACTCCGTCACCAGTCGCCAGAAGGTGCTGTCGGCGAGGCGCGCGGGCACGCCCTGCGCACTGGCGGTGGTCGCTCGCGACGCCGTGGCGAGGAGCGCGGCGACGAACAAGCCGCGTCGTACGCGGCATGCGGATCGAGTCGTCATGGTTGCAGTCTCACCAGAGGGCCGCGCCGCGTCCAGATGGCGGCCCACGCCGGCCGGCACGCGCCCGGGTTTGCCGCTCGTCCCGACACCATTGCCGCGCGTCCTGACCTTCCGCGACGCGGGAATGCTCCGGCGACTCACCGAGTCTGTCAGCCCGCCACGCTCGTCGTCAGGCAGAGCGACTGGTGGCGCGTGCGCTCGCGACGAGCGTGCGTGCCGACCCACCGAGCCTGAGCAAGATCGGAGAATGCAATGCATCGTTTGACTCATGTCCTGGCGGCCACCATGGTCGCCGTGCTCCAGGTTGGCTGTACCGACGTCGGCGGCGTCAGCGAGCCGCGGTCGGTCGTCGCGGCGTCTGAGGCCTCGCTCGACGCGAGTGGCACCGTTCGTCCCATCCAGATCCTCGACGCGTGCGATCCCGCGAGCTTCGACGCCGTGTTCGGCGTCGGCACGTGCGTGCGTTCCGGTGGCCGCAACATCTTCGACTTCGTCGGCGAAGTGACGGCGAAGGGCGAGGCGGGGGCGTGGCGGTTCGCGCCCGGCAACATCGAGGCGCGGGTCGGTCAGACACTCCTCGCGGTCAACAACGGCGGGGAAAAGCACACGTTCACGGAAGTGAAGCAGTTCGGCGGTGGGCTCAACGCGCTCCTCAACACGCTCTCGCACAACGAGACGGTCGCGCCGGAGTGCAACACGAGCACGATGATCGCCGCCGGCGCGTCGCAGACGGACAAGCTCGACGAGGCAGGTGTGTAGCTGTATCAATGCTGCATCCACCCCTGGATGCGGACGACGGTGACGGTTCGGAGCTGAAGGGCGGTTCGTGGTTAGTGGTTTGGTGGTTGGTGGTAACGGCCTCGGGAGGCAAAGCTCTCCGAGGTCGCTACCACGAACCACGAACCACGAACCACGAACCACGAACCACGAACCACGAACCACCAAACCACAAACCGCCCTCCTGTGACCGGCACGGGTCTCGAGGGGTTGAGCTGAGAGTCCCCTCGTGCGCCGAGCATGCCGATCACCACTTCACCGCGTGCGTTCCTCGGATCTGTGCTCGCGGCAGTCGCCGCGATCGCGGCGCTCTCGTGCGCGGCATCCTCGCCCGTCGTGCCGACGGACCTGCGCATCCCGCTCGGCACGTGGGGCGGCGACAGCGGCGGGATGATCGTCGAGGACACGTCGATGCATCTGCACATCGGCTGCACCTTCGGCGACGTCTCCGGTCGCATCCCCGTCGACGCGAGCGGTCGCTTCGACGTCGCCGGCAGCTACATGCTGCGCGCCTACCCGATCACGATCGGGCCGACCGTCCCCGCCCGATTCACCGGCACGATCGATGGCGACCGCGTCGTCGTCACGGCGACGGTCGACGACACGGTCGAGCACCGCACCGTCGTGCGCGGCCCCGTCTCGCTCAGGCTCGGCGCCGCGCCGCAGCTTGGGCCGTGTCCGATCTGTAGAGTGCGAGGTGTGAGGAGGTGAAGCAGTGAGTCAGTGAGCTGGTGACTCAGTGACTCAGTGGAGCGGCCTCGGGAGGCGATTGCTTCCCGAGGCCGTTTCTGAGTCACTGAGTCACTGAGTCACTGAGTCACCGAGTCACCGAGTCACCGAGTCACCGAGTCACCGCCCTACTGCCTCGACACCCCAATCACCGCCGTCCACGATCCGAGCCGTCCCTCGCGCTGCGCACGAAGCGTCTCGGCGATGGAGCTCGTGAGCTGCAGCGAGCGGCCGTTCGGGCTCTGCGGGCGCAGCATGAGCAGTGTGTCGGCGCTGAGGAATCGGCCGCCGGCGAACGAGCGCACGAACGTGCTCGTGGAATCGATCGGCAGCGTCGCGACGTTCTCGTAGAAGCGTTGCGCCTCGTCGCCCTGCTGGAACAGGTACTGCTCGACGTTCGACACGTAGAACGTCGTCACTCTGGCGCCGCGCGCGCGCACCCAATCGCCGACGGCGCGCAGCGTGCGCGGGCCGGCGAAGTTACCTGTGAGCGGCACGATGAGGTTGCGCTCCTGCATCGACTTGAGCGTCCGGAAGCGCGACTCGCTGCCGAGGTAGCTCCAGTTCGTCCCCGCGCTGTCGGTCTCGACGATCATCCCCTGGTACGTCGGCATACGGAAGCCGAACCGCCCCATGCCGCCCCCAGGTCCGGGACCCATCGCTCCACCGCCGTAGCCGTAGCCATAGGGCCCCGGGTTGCGACACTCGGAGGAGTAGTTGTACGTGAGGTCGGGACCCTGCGAGAAGAACGCGCCGTACACGCAGCCGAGCGACACGCGCTCGCTGTCGCTCAGCGCGAACTTGTGCACGTCCGTGAGCCGCGTGACGATCGCGCGCAGGTTGTCGCGGTAGCGTGCGCTGTCGGCGGGTTGCTTGGCCAGCGCCTCGAACAGCTGCTCCGCCGTCGACGTCGTGTCGACCCCCTGAAGGGGTGCGCGCGCGAACAGCCGGGCGAGAAACTCGGCGCGATCCTTCGACAGCTCGAACAGCGTCTTGTACATCAGATGCTCCATCGCGTTCTGATGTCTGATGTCGACGATGAACGCGATGCTCGGCCGCACGGCCGCGACGTAGGTGAAGTTCTGGTCGGGCGCGACGCCGAGGTACACACCGCCCGGAGCGACACGGCGCGTCAGCTCGGGGATCACCCACTGGAG
Organism: Gemmatimonadota bacterium; assembly: GCA_003223455.1. GTDB lineage: Bacteria > Gemmatimonadota > Gemmatimonadetes > Gemmatimonadales > Gemmatimonadaceae > AG11. Next base: position 38,946 of record QHVE01000036.1, read on the forward strand.
CGACGTCTCGTTGGAGACGAAGTTCTCGGAGCGGAAAGTGCCCCACGGCTCCGAGTACTCGTTCACCAGTCGCCAGAACGTCGTGTCGGCGAGGCGGCTCGGTACCCCCTGCCCCGCTCCCCGCGCGACCGGAAGCACGCACGCCACGGCGAGCGCGCAACGCACGAGTCTGCGACGGAGGCTGATCGAGAGGGGGCGCACGAAGTTAGGTACGACGCGGGCGGGGGAAGCGTTGGTGACGTGGTGGCGTGGTGGTTTGTGGTTTGTGGTTTTTTGGTTTGTGGTTTGTGGTTTGTGGTTTGTGGTTCTCCACTAACCACTAACCACTAAACCACTAACCGCTAAACCACTAACCCCAAACTACCCAACCACCCTCACCGCCTCACCGCCACGATGTGCGCCGACGAGGTCCGGAAATCCTGCTCGGGGAGATCCTGGAACCGCGGCGCCGCCTTCTCGCGCGGGATGCCGTCCTTCTCCACCCGCTTCACCGAGACGACCTCGAAGTCGTTCTCCTCGCAGAGCGCGAGATACGTCGAGAGCGACACGCGGTTCTCGAAGAAGGGCCGGTGGCCGCGCACGAGCCGCCATGCGGCGTCCGAGTAGCGCCAGTGGTGGTTCCACTCCGGGTATCCCGGGAAGGCGAAGTTGATCTGATGCGACATCACGCCGCCCTTCTTCAGCCAGCGCGACATCGCCTGGAAGGCGCCGGCGAGCTCGCTCTTGGCCGGCTCGTGTCCGATGTCCTGTAGCGCCGCCTGGGTGATCACGAGGTCGACCGACTGGCGGTCGAGGGTGCGCGGACCCCAGGGCGCGGTGTAGCCGATCGGCATGTTGTCGTAGAGGACGCCCTGTCGCTCGACGAGCGCGGCGCGGATGGCGTCCAGCCGCGTCGGATCGAGACGGATGCGACGTGGCCCGTCGTCGGTGAAGAGCCGGTTCGGGAACCGGTACGACTGCAGCTTCGGCTCCAGATTCGGAAATACGCGCTCGTCGGGGATCGGCGCGTGGTGCTCGAACAGGTCGACCAGCTCGTCGAGCACCTTGAGGTCGCGATCCGGGTCCGCGTGCTCGACGACGTCGAGCCCGATGTACTGATCGGCGACACTCAGCAGCGCCGCGCAGCCCAATCCGAGCGAGTCACCAGGGCCGAGCTCCACCACGACCCGCGGCGCGAACGTGGGCACCGCGCGCATGATGATCGACAGATGCCGCATCCAGACGGAATAGCAGTACGCTCCCGTCGTATGGCCGACGGCGCCCCTGTAGCCGGCGTGAAGAACGGGGAAATAGCTCTTCAGTCCGCCCAGCATCAGGCGAAGCGTCATGGTATCCATCTTCGTTGGAATCATCGGATAGGAGGGTTACGGCTCCGTTCGCAATGCCCATGCCGGAACTGGCGCGTCCATGAGCGGCGATGTTATCTCCACCTCCTCCTTTGCGGAAGCCTCCCGTGTCCACCGTCGCCACCGTGCCCGTGCCGGAACTTCCGCATCTCGCGAACCCGGACGTGAACCCGTCGTTCACGAAGGGCGTGTTTCTGGGCGAGATCCGCGAGGACCTGGTCTTTCCCTTCCCCGTCCTGGCCGACGAGGAGCGCGAGGCGCTCCGGATGATCGTCGATTCCTTCCGCGCCTTCGCCCGGGACCACGTCGACTCGAAGCGGCTGGACCACGACGGCAGCTTCTCCGACGACGTCCGCACCGGCATGGCGGAGCTGGGACTGATGGGGCTGAACATCCCCGAGCAGTACGGCGGGTTCGGCGCCTCGTCGAAGGTGTTCAATCGCGTGTTCGGCGAGATCGGCGCGACCGACCCGGCGCTGTGCGTGTACTTCGGCGCCCATCAGTCGATCGGCTGCAAGGGAATCGCCCTGTTCGGATCGGAGGATCAGAAGCAGCGGTGGCTCCCGCGCTGCGCCAGCGGCGAGACGGTCGCCGCGTTCTGCCTCACCGAGCCCGGCTCCGGCTCGGACGCGCAGGCGATGACGACGACCGCCGTCCCCGATTCGGCGGGCACACACTACGTCCTCGACGGGACGAAGATCTGGATCTCGAATGCGGGCTACGCGGGCGTGTTCACCGTGTTCGCCAAGGTCCCGGTCGAGATCGACGGCGTGCGGAAGCAGCGCGTGACCGCCTTCATCGTCGACGCGCACGCCGCGGGCATCTCGCTCGGCCAGGCCGAGCAGAAGATGGGGATCAAGGCGAGCGACACGCGCACCGTGACCTTCGACGGCGTCCGCGTGCCGGCCGAGGATCGGCTCGGCGACGTCGGCCACGGGTTCAAGATCGCGCTGGAGATCCTCAACTCGGGACGCCTCGGGCTCGCGGCGGCGTCCTCGCGCGGCGCGCGCACGGTGATGGGCATCGCCCTCGCGCACGCGAAGCAGCGGGAGCAGTTCGGCCGCCCGATCGGCTCGTTCGAGATGATCCAGCACAAGGTTGCGCTGAACGCCGCCGAGACGTACGCCGCCGATTCCGCCTGGATGCTCACCGCGGGCATGGTCGACCGCGGCGGCGTCGACTTCTCGCTCGAGACGGCGGCGTGCAAGATCTTCGCGAGCGAGCTCGCCTACCGCGCGGCGAACGACGCGCTGCAGATCGCGGGAGGCATCGGTTACTCGAAGGAATACCCGTACGAGCAGGCCGTCCGCGACGCGCGCATCAACCTCATCTTCGAGGGGACGAACGAGATCCTGCGCGCGCTCATCGCGCTCTCGGCGCTGCAGCAGCCGGGTGAGCGGCTGCGCGAGCTGGGCAAGGCGTTCCGCGACCCGCTGCACTCGATCGGCGCGATCGGCTCGTACGTCGCCGGTCGCGCGAAGCGTCAGGTGACGAAGCCGCAGTTCACGCGCGTGCACGCGGCGCTCGCCCGGGAGGCGGCGATGGTCGCGGCCAACATCCACTCGCTCGGCCTCGCGATCGACGCGCTCCTGCGTCGCCACGGCAAGGCGATCATCGAACGCCAGTTCCACCAGCAGCGCCTCGCGAACATCGCGATCGAGGTGTACCACTCGGTGGCGGTGCTGTCGCGCACGACGTGGGAGCTGGAGCGCGCCGGCGTCGACGGCGCGGATGCGGAGCTCGACTGCGCGCGCGTGTTCGTCCCCGCCGCGATGCGCCGTGCGCGCCGCCAGATTCGCGCGCTGCGAACGAACCAGGACGCGCGGAACAAGGCCATCGCCGAGCGGGCACTCGAGTCGGGGAGTCTGGCGCCGGAGTCGCCGACGGATCGGTAGACTCGGCAGCCGCACATTTGAAACGAGCAGGCGGCGCATCTACAACGCCTCGGTGATCCAGTCCCGCGCCGAGCTCACGCGACCGACGTAGAAGTCGCCGAACTCGGCGTACTGCGCGCTCACTTCGTCGAACCGCATGTCGGTGACGATCTTCTTGAACGCGAGCGGATCGGCGGCGAACAGCGTCACGCCCCACTCCCACGCGTCGAGCCCGAGGGCGCCCGTGATCACCTGCACGACGCGGCCCGCGTAGCCGCGGCCGGTCATGCCGTGGGCCATCATCAGCCGGCTGCGCTCGTCCAGTGGCAGCGCATACCAGTTCTGTCCGGGGACGCGCCGCTTCGACATCGGATAGAAGCAGACGTACGGCATCTCGGGGGGGAGCGTCGGGAAGAGCCGGCGCTGCACGTGTGGGCTCGCCCGCTCGGCGTCGACGCGCGCGTCCATCGCGGCGCGATGCGTCGCGTCCCCCACCGCGCCGCCGCGTGCGGTCGCGTCGGCAGCGAGCTGCGCGCTCGCGTGATAGAGTCCCGCCTCGGTGACGCTGAGGAAGGTGTACACCGGCCGCAGGAAGTCGAGCAGCTCGACGCGGGCGAGCGAGCGCTGGACGTCGCCGATGCCGTCGAACGTCGGCCGGAAGTGGACGAGCATCACGTCGGCGCGCGATCCGACGAGCGGCACGACCGCGCTCCAGCCGCCCGTCGCTGGCGCCGATGCGGCATCGAGCGCGCTCTCCGCCTCGACGCGGATCCGCGCGCGATCGTCCGGCGCGATGCGGCGAAGCGCGGCGCGGTCGAAGGCCAGGATCTGATGGAAGGCGTACCAGCCCTCGGTCGTCTCGGGCGGATGGGCGCGCGGGCGTTCGGCGGACGCGCTCGTAGCGAGGTCGTCGGTCATCGTCGGTCAAAGATGACCGGTGTCGTGCAGGGGCGCGACCTAGTGCTGGGTGCGCGTGAAGTCGTTCAGCTCCGCCGCGGTCGACGGACGCGGCGCGCGCTTGGCCGCCTGCAGGTAGCGCTGGATCTCCGCCGTCGAGCAGCGCTGCCAATCCTTCGGGATCGGGCTGAGACGCCGCTTTTCGCCGCCGTTCTCGAAGCACAGCCAGCCGCCATCGAGCCCCGCGGTCAGCGTCGGTCGACGGCCCTTGATGATACGGCGGTCGCGCGATGTGCGACGGTCCGCGTGCTCGACGGGGGACATGCGCACCCGTCGTTCGATCTCGCGCCGTTCGGTGAGTTGCGGCACGACATCCCAGGCCTGCCACTCCGCACCCTGCGAATCCTTGAAGACGCGGTAACCCATGGTGATCCGCCTCCTGTTGAGGCCTTGCGGCGATCGACGGCCGCGCCCGCTAAGTAAGGGCCGTATGTGTCTCAGCGCACAGTCGATGCCATAATCAGAATATGTCGCGGTCATGGCGAGCGGAAGCACATCGGCACACCGACTGCATTGTCGAAGCGCCTCATGTCTCTCTCACGCTCCGGAGCCCTCGTGCGCCATGCCGTTCGTCTCATCCTCGCTCTCCTGCTGCCCGCGTCGGCGCTTGCCGCGCAGTCGCTGGACACCACGTCGCGGGGCGACAAGACGTTTCTGACGAAGCGCGATCTCGCGATCTCCGGCCTCGCGCTCGGCGCCACCGCGCTGCTCTCGATCTGGGACGACGACATCGCGATCGCGTCGCAGAAGTCGAAGTGGCAGGATTCCTCGCTGACGACGTTCGCGACGCGCGTGAGCAAGGTGCAGGAGACGACGCTCACCGTGAGCGGGATCCTCGTCTACGGCATCGGGCGCCTGACGAAGTCGAAGACGACGGCGGACGTCGCGCTCCACGCCACCGAGTCGATCGTGCTGGCGAGCGTCGCGAGTCAACTCATCCGCGGGCCGCTCGGACGCACGCGGCCCCACGTGACGGCGGATCTGGACCAGTACGACTTCGATCCCTTCAAGGGGTTCGCGCACTTCGAGAACCGCGCATTCCCGTCGATCCACACGTCGTCGAGCATGGCGGTGGCGACGGTGCTGACGATGGAGATGCACCGGCGGAACGTGCGCGCGACGCCCTACCTCGCGCCGCTGCTGTTCGGCGCCGCGACGCTGCCCGGTCTCTCACGCATCCAGCTCAACCAGCACTGGGCGAGCGACATCTTCGCCGGCGCGTTCATGGGCGTCTTCGCCGGCTACAAGGTGACGAAGTACAGCCACGATCATCCGACGAACTGGTTCGACCGAAAGCTGCTGAACGTATCGCTGTCGCAGGCGCCGGATGGGCGCATGGTCGTGGCGTTCAGTCCGTGGTGAGGAACGGTACAGGGACGCGGTAACCGGACGTGTCTTCTCACACCGCGAACGGATACGTCTCCGGCGGCTCGCCCTGAACCCAGCCCTCGCTCCGCTCGAGCGGCTCGAGCGCGCGAGTCTCGTCGTAGTGGATGACGACGTCGAACTGGTGTGGAAGATCGACGTGGAAGTAGTGGCTCTGGCGCTCCGTCTCCGGCCGATAGATCACGCCGATGGCGCGCTCGAGGAGTGCGCCCTGGAGCGCCTCGCGCACGGCGGCCTGGCGTAGATCGAGCAGGAAGCGCGGGTCGCCGACACGATGGAACAGCGCCTCGGTGCTGCCCGAGAGCCCCGGGCGCACCGTGCGACGGCCGGCCGGCTCGTCCCAGTCGTGCGCGGCCGTCACGGTGCCGGTGTACGTCGTGAAGCCGACGAGACAGGTCGCGCTGCCGAACCGCTCGCGCGCGAGCTGCCCGACGTTGAGCTCACCCGACCGTCCCATCTGCGTCGCGCGCGCATCGCCGAGGTGGGAGTTGTGGGCCCAGACGCAGAGCCTCGCCTGTTCGCCGTCGCGCTCGAGATGCTCGACGACCGCTTCCAGCGTCTCGACCATGTGCGTGTCGCGCAGGTTCCACGACGACGCGCGGCCGTGGAACATCGAGCGGTAGTAGCGCTCCGCGTTGGCGACGAGGCGTGCGTTCTGCTCGGCGGAGAAGAAGTCGTCGTGCCCGCCCGCGCCGCCGCTCGCCGCGTACTCGTCGGCGCAGTGGCGCAGCTCCGCGAGCTGCCGCGCGACGTCGTCCTCGCAGGCTTCGACGAGCGAGCGTGAGACGGCGAAGCCGTACGCCTGCGGATCGGTGGTGCCGACGTGCTCGAAGCAGCTGTAGCGCTCGCGCGCGCGGCGAGCGGCCCCAGGGTCGACGCGCTCGAGATACCGCAGCACGGCGTCGATCGACGCGTGAAGGCTGTACAGGTCGAGGCCGTAGAAGCCGCAGCGTGCACCGGGCTCACGGTCGTCGTTCCACCGCCGCAGCCAGGCGACGAAGTCATGCACGACGGTATTGCGCCACATCCATTGCGGGAACCTCCGGAAGCCGGCGAGCGCCATGTCGGCGTCGGCATCCGACGAGATCGCGCGCACGAACCGGTCGACACGCCGAGCGTCGGGCCAGTCGCCCTCGATCGTCACGGCGCGGAATCCACGCGTCTCGATCAACCGCTGCGTGACGGCGGCGCGCGTCGCGTAGAACTCGTGCGTCCCGTGCGAGGCCTCGCCGAGCAGCACGATCCGCGCGTCACCGATCGCATCGACGATGGCATCGACGTCGTGCGGATCGGAGCCATCGGAGGTCGCGAGAGAACGGCTGAGGAGGCTGAGTCGGTCGAGGGAGGGCATGCCCTCATGCACTGCAACTGAAGTACCGAGTACGACGGACGCAGCGAGTATCCAGACCCGGTTCGCCGGCTCAGTCGGTCGTACTCGGTAACGCGCCGTTGCCCCTCAGGGCGCCACTTCATGGAAGGTGACCGAGCTCTCCCTCTCGAGCACCCAGCGCAGTCCCCACGCATCCTCGAACAGCAGCAGCGGATGTCCCTTGGCATCGAACAGGAGCATCCGGCCGCGGTCGCGGGCGATGCGCTCGATCTCGTCCATCGGGCCGACGACCCAGCGCGGGTAGCGCGCGGTGATGCGCTCGAGGCGGCAGGGGGCGCCGTATTCGTGCTCGAGGCGGTGCAGCATCACGTCGAACTGCAGCTGCCCGACCGCGCCGACGATCGGCGTCGGGCTCAACGTGTCGGTCCCGGACGTGTAGAACACCTGGGCCGCGCCCTCTTCCGTGAGCTGGCGCAGTCCGGCATCGAGCTGCTTTCGCTTCAGGGGATCCGCGGCGACGATGCGCGCGAAGTGCTCCGGCGCGAAGCGCGGGATTCCCGAGTACTCGAGGCCCGGCTGCTCGGCGAGGGTGTCGCCAATGCGGAGCGTGCCGCGGTCCATCACGCCGATCACGTCGCCGGGCCACGCCTCGTCGATCGCCGAGCGCTCACGCGCGAGGAACTGCTGCGCCGACGAGAGCTTCATCGGCTTCCCCGTGCGCATGTGCGTCACCTGGAGGCCGGGCTGGAAACGTCCCGAGCACACGCGCACGAACGCGACGCGGTCGCGATGCTTCGGATCCATGTTCGCCTGGATCTTGAACACGAATCCGCTGAAGCCGGGGTCGGCCGGATCGACGAGCCCCATCGACGACTCGCGCGCCGTCGGCGGCGGCGCGAGCTCGACGAACTCGCGCAGAAAGGGCTCGACGCCGAAGTTCGTCAGCGCGCTGGCGAAGAACACCGGTGACAGCGCACCGGCGAGCACCGCCTCGTGGCTGAACGGGTGACCGGCCTCGTCGAGCAACGCGATGTCGTGCACGAGCCGCTCGTGCGCCTCCGCGCCGAGCATCGACCCGATGGATGGATCGTCCAGCGACGCAACCGATACCTCGGCGCGGCTCGCCCCGTGATCCTCGCCGCGCTCGAACCGGTAGATGAGCCGGCGACGCCGGTCGTAGACGCCGATGAACGCGCCGTCGGAATGGATCGGCCACGTGACCGGATGACAGTCGAGCCCGAGGTCCGCCTCGACGTCGCTCACGAGCTTGAGTGGATCCTCGCCGACGCGGTCGCACTTGTTCACGACCGTGAAGATCGGCATGCGCCGCCGCTTGCACACGGCGAACAGCTGCCGCGTCCGCTCCTCGACGCCCTTGCGATTGTCGAGCAGCATCACCGCGCTGTCCGCGGCGATGAGCACCCGGTAGGTGTCTTCGGAGAAGTCCTCGTGGCCCGGCGTGTCCAGCAGGTTCACCTGATAGCCCTCATAGGCGAACTGCATGACGCTCGACGTCACCGAGATGCCGCGCTCCTGCTCCATCTGCATCCAGTCGGAGGTCGCATGGCGCTGCTGTCGGCGCGCCTTGACCGTCCCGGCGAGATGGATCGCCCCGCCGTAGAGGAGGAGCTTCTCGGTGAGGGTGGTCTTACCGGCGTCCGGATGACTGATGATGGCGAAAGTGCGGCGCGTCTCGATGGCGGCCGCGAGGGTGGCGTCTGTGGTCACGGGCGGAATGTAGCCCGGAGAGGGCTGGGCTAGTGAGTTGGTGAGTTGGATCGTTGGTTGGCTGGTCGGTTGATTGGTGAGTGACGGCCCTGGTCAGAACCGGCGTGGAAGCCCCGCTGAGGGATCTCCACGCCGGTTGTAGCCAGGGCCGTTCAGTTCACTAGTTCACCGACCAACTAGCCAGCTATCCAACTCACCAACTCACCAGCTCACTGCTCGTCCGCCAGCTTCCTCACATCGTCCCGGTTCTCCTCGATCCGGCGACCGATCTCCGCGGCCCGTTCGCCCGCGAGCGCTCCCGTGTCCGCGACCGCGCCCCCCTGGCGCACGTCGTCGCGCAGGAAATCCTCGCCGTCCGGATCCGTGCGGACGTCGTCGAGGTCGACCTGCTTCACGCGGAAGTTGCCGTCGCCGTCGCGACCGTTGTGCGGTTTGTTTCGCTCTGACATCTCGTTCCTCGCATTCAGGTGGTCGTGCCGTGCATCAGCCACCACAGAAGCAAGGGACACACCAGCGCCAGGCGCGCCGAGCCCGTCCGTCAGCGCGTGGTCCGCAGATACGGAGCGAGCACTGCGGGATCGCCGTCGGTGCGAGGCGCGCGCTGCAGACGCAGCATCGATGCGAGGAACGGATAGATGTGCACGCTCTCGAACGACGGAATCGTTCCCGACGGCGTGATCTGCGGCCCCGCCGCGACGAAGATCCCGTGCATCGACGAATCGGCGGGATCCCAGCCGTGGTTGCCGCGGTCGAGCAGGCGATCGCTCACGCTCTTCGCCACGACGTAGCCCGGCTCGGCGACGACGAGCACCTCGCCGCCGCGCACGTTGCCGTCCACGTGCCACCGTGCCGGCATGGCACCGCGCGCGTACGCGCGCGCGTGCGCGACGCCGGAGAGCGCGTCGAGCGTGCGACGCGCGAGTGCCGCATCACCGCCGAACCAGAGCGACATCGTCGGCCCGTTGTCGCCCATCTGTACGCGCGCCGTGTCGATCCCCGCCGCGGCGAGCAGCGGTCGAACTGGAATCATTTTCTCCTGCGTGCTCTCGGCCATGCCGTGATCGGAGAGCACGACGACGTTCACCGAGTCGCGGAGCGGCAGACGGTCGAGCGCGTCGATCAGGCGGCGCACCGCGCGATCGACGGACGCGACGGCCGGCGCCGTATGAGGCGAGTCGGGACCGAACCTGTGCGTCGTGTCGTCGACGTCGGTGAGGTACAGCATCACGAGGTGCGGGCGCCGCGGCGCGGGCAGGCGAAGCTGCGCCACGCTCGCGTCGACGCGCTCGGAGTCCGGCACGGACGACCGGTAGGGCCACCACGCGGATGGTCGCCCGCCCTGCACCGCGCCCTCCGAGCCTGGCCAGAAGTACACCGACGAATGGACGCCCTCACGCTCCGCCGCGACCCAGATCGGCACGCCGCCATACCAGTGGCCGTCGCGCACGGTCGCGGTGTCCTTCACGCGGAACCACGCGTCGAACGACGGATCGAAGAACGTATTCGAGAGAATCCCGTGGTGTCCCGGATACAGCCCCGTCGCGATGGTGTAGTGGCTCGGGAACGTCTTCGACGGGAACGGCGGGATGAGCGCGCGCGCGACGATACCGCGCGCCGCCAACCGCTCGAGCGCCGGAGGATGGAATCGTTCGAGGTAGTCGTGGCGAAACGCGTCCAGCGAGACGACGACGACGTACGGGCGGATGGCCGCGCCGTCACCCGCACTGCGGGACGACGACGAGTGTGGCGCGCACGCCGTGCCGAGCGCGACGAGCGCCAGCCCGAATACGGAGCGAGCGCGGCGCGGAAGCACCGTCAAGGCGCGCGCCTGGGTCGCGCGCCGTACTCGGCGTCGATCGCCGCCGAGAGATACGCGATCGGCGCGTTCCAGTTGATCGCGATCTCGTTCGACGCGTAGCTGCACTGCGCGTCGAGATACGAGAGCGCGGGCAGCGACGAGGGATAGCCCGTGCAATGGTCCTGCTGCGGGGCAGACGGGTTCGGACCGCCGACGAGCAGACCGGGCACCGGCTCCGGTATGGTGTCGGATGCCGACGGCCGATGGTGCGGGAACATCGGCGTCTTGGTGCCGACGCCCGTCACGAACGAGTATCCCGTCGGATTGCGCCCCACGAGATAGTCGAGGTTCGCGTGTGCGGCACGCAGGTAGCTCGTATCGCGCGTCAGGCGATACGCCTGGACGAGCACGAGCCCCTGGTTCGCCGCCACCGCGTTGCTCCCCCACGTGAAGTCGGCGCGCCGGCCCATCGCGATACCGTAGGCCGTCGTGTCGGCGACGAGGCGCAGCGAGCGGGCAAGTCCGATCAACAGCTCGACGATCTCGGACGCGGTAGCGATGGAAAGCTCTCGCCGATGCTCGGCGAGCGAGACGAGCGCCAGCGTGCCGACCGATCCCCACGACGGCACATCGACTGAGTCGGAAACGACCGGTGGCGCGGCGACGAGGAAGCTGTCCTGCTTCGTCGTGAGAAAGAGCTCGGCCGCCGCCCAGCGGAACTCGTCGCCCACGCGCCGGTCGCCGTACGTGCCCGTCTGGATCTGCGGCGCCGTCGCGGCGTTCAGCCGGCTCTGGTCGTACAACGAGTCCGGATGCTGCCGCGCCCAGCGCCACGCCGCCAGCGCCGCGCTCGCGAGCGAGTCGGCGAGGCCCGGCAGCTGACGCGGATATCCACGCACGACGCGCGATGCCTGCGCCATCACCGCCGCGAAGTCCAGCGTGGCCGCGGTGCTCTTCTGCACGACGTAACGCGGCGCGGTGGCGGCGCGCGGCTCGATGAACTGGTCGAACGCCGCATTGGTGAGCTTGTGATACACGCCACCGTCGGCCGGATCCTGCATCGTGCGCATCCAGCGAACGTTGAACAGCGCCTCGTCCAGCACGTCCGGCAGCGCGTTGCCGCTCTCGGGGATGTTCGTGCGCAGCGCCGACGCGTACTGCGGGTACTGCTCCGCGAGGAGCAGCAGAGAGTACGTGCTGATCCCCGAGTTCACGACGTACTTGTTGTAGTCGCCCGCGTCGTACCAGCCGAGCGGCGACGAGATGCGCGTCCCCGCCGGCCGAGATGGCGATGCCGCCGACGGATGCACGAGCACCGCCGTGTCGGGGTGCCCCGCCCCGCGCGCCCATCGCCCCGCGTACGTCGGCTCGAGTGGGATCGCCGTACGCTGATAGTAGAAGCCCTTGAGCGTGGCGACGGCGAGCGCGCGAAGTGGACGCGGCCCGATCTCGAACGCAGCGGATGCGCCGACGCCCGGCACGACGAGCCGATAGCGGCCTGGCCGCGTGAGTCGGCTGAAGTCGGCGCGCCGCACGTTCTCCTCGCCCGACAACGCCCACGACTTCGACGGCGTGAGCACGCCGCGCAGCACCGTGTCGCTCCGCTCCGCGCCGACGACGGCGAATGTCGACGCACCCGCGCCGACCACTACCGCCACCTTCGGCGCGGCGGGAAGGAATCCGAGCTGGCTGAGCCGGATCGCGGCGGCGGTGGGCGCGATGGACGACGGAGTCTGTGCGCCCACCGGCGACGCGGCGAACGAGAGCGAGACGGCGATCCGCATGGTATGCGTCACGATCGTGCGCATCGCCCGATGTCGCCCGCCGGTCATGCCCTGTGCAGACGTAGCATGAGCACATCCTTCGCCGGCACCGTCGCCACCAGGGGGCCAGCGGTCGTGCCCGCGCCCTGCTTCGTCCCCTGCGCCCACGTGAAGTTCACGGCGCGCGGCGTCGAGCTTCGGTTGAGGAAGGTCACCGCCCAGTCGCCGCCGACGAGCGGCTTGAACCAGATCTCCACGCTGTCCCGCGCCGCGTACTTGAACCCCTGCACGCCGAGCGAGTCCTGATTCACGGCGATCACGTCGCGGTTGGTGAGCACCTGCGCGACGTTCGCCGGCATCGATCGCAGGTCGTTCCCCGCGATGAGCGGCGCGGCGAGCATGCTCCACATGGAGAAATGGGCGCGGTCCTCGTTCGGCGTCAGCCCGTTGCCCACCTCGAGCATGTCGGGATCGTTCCAGTGCCCCGGGCCAGCGTACTCCCGCAACCCCTCCTGCTTGTCGAGGATCTGCAGCACGCCCCAGGCGCGCCATCCACCCATCTCCTTGATGCAGTCGAAGCAGGCGGTGATGTCGCCCGTCGTGCGCCACAGATGTCCCATGCTCGGCCCCCACGACCAGGGCTTGTTGTTGCCCCACTCGCAGATGCTGAACACGATCGGTCGCCCCGCCTTCGCGAGCGCGTCGCGCATCGTCATGTAGGCGCCCGGCGCATTGAGCGAGTCGGAGGAGCACCAGTCGTACTTGAGGTAGTCGATCCCCCACTTCGCGTAGGTGAGCGCGTCCTGGTACTCGTAGCCGCGGCTCCCCGGACGGCCGCCGCAGGTCTTGTTGCCCGCATCGGAGTAGATGCCGAGCTTGAGCCCCTTCGCGTGCACGTAGTCGGCGAGCGACTTCATACCCGAGGGAAAACGCGCCGAATCGGGATGGATGAAGCCGAGGCTGTCGCGCGCCCCGTGCCAGCAGTCGTCGATGTTGATGAACTGATAGCCGGCGTCCTTCATCCCCGTAGCGGCCATCGCGTCCGCCGTCTCGCGGATGAGCCGCTCGCTCACGTTGCACTGAAACTTGTTCCAGCTGTTCCAGCCCATCGGCGGCGTCTTGGCCAGCTCGGTGAACTTCTGCGCGTCGGCGCGCGGCGCGGCGAGACAGAGGACGACGAGGAGCAGGCGTCGCATGATGAATTCCGTTCGTTGAGATTGGGGCCCGACCGGCGGGCGCCGGCGGCGACGTATCACAGCGATCTGGCTGATCGACGCAGCCCCGAGCCGCCGTGTGCGCCGCCGCGCCGGTCCTTCAGCAGCAGACGAGGCGCAGGCGCGAAGATCTCGTAGATCGGCAGGGTCGCCACGCCGAGCGCACCGGCATCGACGCCCGCGGTGGCGACGAGGTGCCGCGGCACCGATACCTTGCCGTGCGGACGGCGCGTCGGGAGGAGCTGCGCCACGCGGTCCATCAGACCGGCCAGGATACGGTCGGACAACCGGCCGCCGAAGCAGATCGCTTCCGGATCGAGCACGTACTCGATCGCCAGCACGAGCGCCGTGAGGTGATCGGCGGCGTCGTCCATCCATGCGAGCATGCCGGGATGCGACTTCGCGAAAAGCTGGTCGAGCTCCTCGAGCGTGCCGACCTCCGTACCGCCGCGCCGCAGACGTTCGTAGAGGCGGGGCATGTTGAAGTGCAGCCCGACGTGCGGTGCGTCCTCCGTCGCCGGCGTCGAGGCGTCGCCCGAGAGCACCGTCGGCAGATAGCCGATCTCGCCCGCGTTGCCGGTGAACCCCTCGTACGGCTGCCCGTTCATGATCAGGCCGCCCCCCAACCCGCTTCCCACATAGATGTAGAAGAACGTTCCGACCTGACGGCCCGCGCCGTACCACCGCTCGCCGACCGCCGCCGCGAGCGCGTTGTTCTCCAGGTAGACCGGCGTGTCGAGCCGCTCGCGCAGCCGGCCGGCGAGCGGGATGTCGTGCCAGCCCGGGAACGCCTTGGGATTCACGAGATAGCCCGTGCCCTGCTCGTCGCGACGCATCGGCCCCGGCACGCCGACTCCCAGCCCCGCGAGATCGCCGACGCCGAGCCCCTGCCGAGTCGCCATCGTCTCGACCATGCCGCACATGAGGTCCACCACCTCCGCGGGCGACGGCGTCTCCACCTCCATGTGCATGCGCTGCCGCACCTGCCCCGCGAGATCCACCAGCACGCCGGTGAGATGGTCGCGATCGAGATCGAGGCCGATCGCATGAGCGCCGTCGGGATTGATCGTGAGCTCGGTGGATGGCGCCCCGCGCCCTTCGCTGCGGCGCCCACCTTCCTGCACGAGGCGCAGGGAGAGCAGCTCCTTCACGAGGTTGGAGACGGTCTGTACGCTGAGCTGCGTGTGTCGGGCGACGTCCGCTCGCGAGAGGGGACCGTGCACCCGGATCACCTCGTGCACGATGCGGAGGTTGTACTTCTTCGTGTAGACGAGGTTGGTGCCTGTCAGCACGGGATCGCGCGACTCGGTTGGGGTGAGGCGAGGCTGCTAAAGTAGCACCAGCCGAGACGGCGCGGAGCCCTGCCCTCGTCTTGACGCTGCGCGGGACGATGGCGCATATACGCGACCGCTCCGCACGCCCCGCACGTCGCTCGTAATTATTCCATTCATTGGAATATATCGAGCCCACGTTTTTCCAGACGACAGTCTCCCGATGCGCTTTCTCACGTTCGGCCGGACGACCCTGGTCGCGACCCTCTGGGCCGCGACCTCCGCCGCGGGGCAAGGCGACTCCGCCCGCGCCCTCCGCCTGCCGCGGCTGTTCGGCGACGGGATGGTGCTCCAGCGCCAGGCTCGCGTTCCCGTGTGGGGATGGGGTGCGCCGGGTCGATCGGTCACCGTCGCGCTCGACGACGTGGTTCGAACGACGACGGCCGCCGCGTCGGGCGCATGGCGCGTCACGCTCCCGCCGCAGAGCGCCGGCGGCCCTCGCCGCCTCGTCGTTCGCTCGGGCGCCGACAGCGTCGTGTTGCGCGACGTCCTTGTCGGCGACGTGTGGGTCGCGTCGGGCCAATCGAACATGGAGTGGCCGCTCGTCAACACGCGGAACGCGGCCACCGAGATCGCCGCGGCGAACGACCGACGGCTTCGGCACTTCAAGGTGCCGACGTCGTTCTCGCAGGTGCCCGAGGCCGACCTGGTGGGCGGCTCGTGGGCGGTCGCCGACTCGCAGCACGTCGGCACGTTCAGCGCGGTCGCCTACTACTTCGCACGCGATCTCCGCAAATCGCTCGACGTCCCGATCGGCATCATCAACACGACGTGGGGGGGCAGCCGAATCGAGACGTGGATGAGCCGCGCCGCGCTCGGTCTCGACAGCGCGCGGTGGACCGCGGTGTGGGCCGAGGAAGCAGCATCGCAGCGGCGGTTCGCCGAGAAGCTGCGGGCGAAGATCGGCGACCTCCCCAAGACCGACCCGGGGCTCGTCGACGGTCGCGCCCTCTGGGCGGACCCCGCGCTCGACGAGAGCGGGTGGCAACCCATCACCGTGCCGGCGCTGTGGGAGCAGCAGGGCTACGATGGCCTCGACGGCATCGCGTGGTATCGTGTCGCGTTCGAGCTCTCGGCCGACGACGCAGCGCGCGGTGTTCGCCTCGGTCTCGGCCCGATCGACGACGCCGACATCACCTGGGTGAACGGCGTCGAGATCGGCCGCACGAACAACTACAGCCTGCCGCGCGTGTACGACGTGCCGGCGCGCGCGCTCCACGCCGGCCGCAACGTCATTGCCGTGCGCGTCGAAGACACGGGCGGGGGCGGCGGCATCTGGGGCGACTCGGCGGGCGTGTTCCTCGACGTCGGAGGCACACGGCGATCGCTCGGCGCGGGGTGGAAGTTCCGCGTCGGCGGCGCATCGCTGCAGCCCGACGGCCAGCACATCAACAAGGTGCCGACCGTCGTCTACAACAGGATGGTGCATCCCCTGCTCGGCTTTCCGATCAAGGGGGTGATCTGGTACCAGGGCGAGTCGAACGCCGACAGCGCCGCGGACGCCCGCAAGTACGCACCGCTGTTCAAGACGATGATCCAGAGCTGGCGAGGCGAATGGCGCTCGGGCGAGTTCCCCTTCCTCTGGGTGCAGCTGGCCAACTTCATGGCGCCCGACTCGCAGCCGCCGGCGCAGAGTGCGTGGGCCATCCTGCGCGACGCGCAGACCGCGGCGCTGGCTCTGCCGAAGACGGGCCAGGCGGTGATCATCGACGTGGGCGAGGAGAAGGACATCCACCCGCGCGACAAGCTCGACGTCGGCACTCGCCTCGCGCTCGCCGCGCGCCACGTGGCGTACGCGCAGCCCGTCGAGCACATCGGTCCGACGCATCGGTCGCACGTCGTGCGGGGCAACGCGGTCGCGGTGCAGTTCGAGCACGTGGGCGGTGGGCTCGTGAGCCACGCGAACGACGGTGCCGTCGGCGGTTTCGCGATCGCCGGCGCGGACCGGCGATTCGTCTGGGCCGACGCACGCATCGAGCGAAACACCGTGATCGTGTCGAGTCCGCAGGTCGCTGCACCGGTCGCCGTGCGCTACGCGTGGGGGAACAATCCCACCCGGGCGAGCCTGTACGGCAAATCCGGACTGCCCGCCGTGCCGTTCCGCACCGACACCTGGTAGCGCCATGCAGCTTCACGTCATCGACGTCGCGATCATCGCCGCCTACATCACGGCGACGATCGTCATCGGGTTCTGGATCTCGAAGCGCGCCTCGCGCTCGCTCCGCAACTATTTCCTCGGCGGCAACACGATTCCGTGGTACGTGCTCGGTGTCTCCGATGCGTCCGGGATGTTCGACGTCAGCGGCACGATGTGGATGGTGTACCTGCTCTTCGTCTACGGATTGAAGAGCATCTGGATCCCATGGCTCTGGCCCGTCTTCAACCAGATCATCCTCATGGTGTTCCTCTCGACCTGGCTGCGCCGGTCGGGAGTGATGACGGGGGCCGAGTGGATCCGCTTCCGCTTCGGCGAGGGGCGCGCGAGCAATCTCGCGCATCTCATCGTCGTGCTGTTCGCGCTGCTCAACGTCATCGGCTTCCTCGCCTACGCGTTCATCGGCATCGGGAAGTTCGCTTCGACGTTCCTGCCGTGGGCGCTGGCGGCGGACCCGACGACGAACGCGAAGCTGTGGGGGCTCCTCATCATCGCCATCACGACCCTCTACGTGGCGAAGGGCGGGATGTTCAGCGTCGTCTTCACCGAGGTGCTGCAGTTCACGATCATGACGATCGCCAGCATCTCCGTCGGCATCCTCGTCATGCGCGAAGTGAGCCCGGACGTGCTGAACCAGTTCGTTCCCGGCGGGTGGCGAAGCCCGTGGTTCGGGCGCACGCTCGGTCTCGACTGGTCGGCGCTCATGCCCGCCGTGAACAAGCGCATCGCGAACGACGGCTGGACGCTGTTCTCCGCATTCTGGGGGATGCTGCTGTTCAAGGGGCTGCTCCAGGCGGGGGCGGGGCCGGCCCCGAACTATGACATGCAGCGCATCCTCTCGACGCGCTCGCCGCGCGACGCGGCGAAGATGAACGGGTTCGTGAACGTCGTGCTGCTGATCCCGCGGTACATGCTGATCACCGGGCTCACCGTGCTCGCCCTCGCGTTCTTCAGCCCGCAGCTCCGGGCGATGGGCGACGGCGTCGACTTCGAGCTGATCCTGCCGCTCGCACTGAAGAGCTTCGTGCCGACGGGGCTGCTCGGCCTCCTCATCGCCGCGCTGCTCGCCGCGTTCATGTCGAACTTCGCGGCGACGGTGAATGCGGCGCCGGCCTACATCGTGAACGACATCTACCGGAAGTACGTGCGTCCCGACGCCGATCAGCGCACCCTCGTGCGCATGAGCTATCTGAGCTCGGTCGGCGTCGTGGTGATCGGCACCGGGATGGGCTTCTTCGTCGGCTCGTTGAACACGATGGTGCAGTGGATCGTGTCGGCGCTGTACGGCGGCTACACCGCGTCGAACCTCCTCAAGTGGTACTGGTGGCGGTTCAACGCGTGGGGCTACTTTTGGGGAATGGTCGCGGGTATCGCCGGCGCTGGGCTCGTCCCCGCCCTGCTGCCCAGTGTGGCGCCGATCTTCGCCTTTCCCGCCATCCTCGCGCTCTCGCTCGTCGGCTGCATCGCGGGCACGCTGCTGACTCCTCCGGACGACCCCCTCGTCCTCGAGCGGTTCTATCTGCGGGTGCGTCCGTGGGGATTCTGGAGACCGGTGCACGACCGGCTGGCCGCGACGCATCCGGGACTCGTCGCGAACGGTGCGTTCAAGCGCGACATGTTCAACGTCGCCGTCGGCATCGTGTGGCAGACGGCGCTCACGGCGACGGGAATCTTCATCGTGCTGCGCGACGTGCGGGCGCTCTTCATCTCCGTCGGCCTCGTGCTCGTCTCGGCCGTCATCCTCAAGGTGAGCTGGTACGATCGCCTCGAGGATTTCCCGGCCGACCTTCGAGCGGGCGACGGACGCGATGTCGAGCCCGAAGCGAAGGTGCTCGCCGCAGCGGCGCCGTGAGTCTGCACGCGCTGGAGACGGCGCACGAAGCACTCGTGTCACGCCGCAACGAGCGGCTCGAGGAGAGCAACGGCGTGTTCTGGCGGTACCGAGATCCGGTGCTGACGGCGGCACACACGCCGCTCTTCTGGCGGTACGATCTCGACCCGGCGACGAACCCGCTCGGACTCGAGCGGATGGGGATCAACGCCGTGTTCAATCCCGGCGCGATCAGGCTCGACGGACGCTACCTCATGGTCGCCCGCGTCGAGGGCGCGGACCGCAAGTCGTTCTTCGCCGTCGCCGAGAGTGCGAACGGCGTCGACGGCTGGCGGTTCTGGGAATATCCGGTGCGGCTCCCACAGACGGCCGATCCCGACGTCAACGTCTACGACATGCGCCTCACGGCGCACGAGGACGGCTGGATCTACGGCGTGTTCTGCACCGAGCGGAAGGACACTCGCGCGCCGCACGATCTCTCCGCCGCGGTGGCGCAGGCGGGGATCGCGCGCACGCACGATCTCGTGACGTGGGAGCGGTTGCCCGACCTCGTCACGCGGTCGGAGCAGCAGCGGAACGTCGTGCTCCACCCGCGGTTCGTCGACGGACGCTACGCGTTCTACACGCGGCCGCAGGACAGCTTCATCGAGGCCGGCTCCGGCGGTGGCATCGGGTGGGGGCTGTGCGACGACGTCACGCGCGCCACCGTGCTCGAGGAGCGCGTGATCGAACCGCGTCGCTACCATACCATCACCGAGTCGAAGAACGGCCAGGGCCCGCCGCCCATCTTCACCGAAGGCGGGTGGCTGCACCTGGCGCATGGGGTGCGCAATACCGCGGCCGGGCTGCGCTACGTGCTGTACGTCTTCGTCACCGATCGGGACGAGCCCTGGCGCGTCACGCATCGGCCGGCGGGCTACCTCATCGCGCCCGAAGGGGAGGAGCGCATCGGCGACGTCTCGAACGTCGTCTTCAGCTGCGGCTGGATCGCCGACGATGACGGTCGGCTGCTGATCTACTACGCCTCGTCGGACACGCGCATCCACGTTGCCGAATCGACCGTGCCTCGGCTCCTCGACTACGCGCTGCACACGCCGGAGGATCCGCTCACCTCCGCCCGCTGTGTCGAGCAACGCTACGCCCTCATCGAGCGCAACCTGGCGTGGCGGGCGCGAAGCGCGCGATGACGACCGACCTCGCATTGCGCGATCTCAAAGCCGAGATGCACGCCGAGCTCACGAGGAACATCCTGCCCTTCTGGATGAACGTGGCGCGCGATCGGCGCCACGGCGGCGTCGTGGGATTGATCGACGAGGACGGCACGCCGCACCCCGACGCGCCGAAGGGGGTCATCCTGCACGCACGGGTGCTGTGGACGTTCTCCGCAGCGTACCGGCGCCTGGGGGAGGAGTCGCTTCGCCGCGCCGCTGATGCGAGTGCGCTGCATTTCGTCGCGAACTTCGTCGATCCGACGTTCGGCGGGGTGTTCTGGATGCTCGACGCGCGCGGCCGACCAATGGATGAACGCAAGCACGTCTACGCACAGGCATTCGCGATCTACGCGCTGGCCGAGCACTTCAGGGCCACGGGCAACCCCCACAGCCTCGACGCGGCGATCGCCTTGTTCCGCCTCGTCGAATCGCACGCCTTCGACGCGTCGCACATCGGCTACGAGGAGTGCTTCAGCCGGCCGTGGACACTCCTCGACGACGTGCGCCTCAGCGAGCGGGATCTGAACGAGCGCCGAAGCATGAACACGCATCTGCACCTCCTCGAGGCGTACACGACGCTGCACGAGGTGTGGGCCGATGCGCGCCTCACCGAGCAACTTCGCACGCTCGTCGAGTTGTTTCTCGACCACATCATCGCGCGCGACGGTGATCACGTCGTCGGCTTCTTCACCGAGCGGTGGGAGCCGCGCTCGGCGAAGAACTCGTTCGGCCACGACATCGAGACGAGCTGGCTGCTGCTCGAGGCCGCGCACGCGCTCGGCGATGCGGCGCTCACCGAGCGCGTGCGCGCCGCCGCGATGTGTCTGGGCGAGGCCGTGCTCGAGCGCGGGCTCGACACGGAGCACGGTGGGCTGTTCAACGAGCGCGATGGCGCCGTTCTCGACACCGACAAGGAGTGGTGGCCGCAGGCCGAGGCGATCGTCGGCTTTCTCGCCGCGTATCGGGAGTCGAGCGACGAGCGCTATGTCGACGCCGCGCTGTCGACGTGGCGGTTCGTCGAGCGTCACATCGTCGATCGGCGCAACGGCGAGTGGCTCCGCCGCGTCTCCCGCTCCGGCGATCGCACGCGCGGCGGCGAGAAGATCGGTCCATGGAAGTGCCCCTATCACGACGGCCGTGCGTGTCTCGAGGTGATGGGGCGGGTCGATGCGCTCCTCGGGCGTGCGCCCTCTCGCGCAGCCGCCACGAGCAGCCACACATGACTATCGCTCACTCGAACCAGTTCCGCTCCATCGTCGCATTGCTTGCGGTGATCGTGGCGACGGCGTCGTGCGCGCGGCTTCCCGCGACGTCGACGCCGTCCATCGAGCGCGGCGGTCCGATCGATCCCCACGCCACCCCCGAGACGCGGGCGCTGTTCTACAACCTGCGAGACATCGCGCGCCGTCACGTCCTGTTCGGCCATCAGGACGATCTCGCCTACGGCTACGACTGGGTCGCCCAGCCGGGCCGCTCCGACGTGCGCGAATCGTCGGGGAGCTATCCGGCGGTGTACGGCTGGGAGGTGAGCGGGCTCGAGACGTCGTCGCCGAAGAACATCGACGGCGTCGACTTCGCGCGCATGCGTGGGTGGATTGCCGAGGGCTACCGCCGCGGCGGGGTGATCACGATCAGCTGGCACCTCGACAACCCGCTCACGGGTCGCAATGCGTGGGACACCACCTCGGCCGTCGCCGCGGTGCTGCCGGGCGGCGCGCGTCACGAGCAGTTCACGGCGTCGCTCGATCGGCTCGCCGCGTTTCTCGGCAGCCTTCGCGGCCCGGGTCGATCCTCCGGCTCCGCATCCACGCCGATCCCCATCGTCTTCCGCCCCTGGCACGAGATGACGGGCGCCTGGTTCTGGTGGGGCGTGCCACACACGAAGGGCGACGAGTTCGCGCGGCTGTGGCGATTCACGGTGCAGTACCTGCGGGACGTGAAGGGGCTGCACAACCTGCTCTACGCCTATGCGCCGAACGCCACCGGCGCGACGGGGATCGGCACGTACCTCGACGGCTATCCGGGCGACGAGTGGGTCGACGTGCTGGGCTACGATCGCTACCTGAACAGCCAGACGTCGGCCGAGCAGGTGGCGGGGTTGACTCGCGAGCTCTCGTGGATCGTGACCCAGGCCGAATCGCGCGGGAAGATCCCGGCGTTCACCGAGACGGGGCAGAACGCGCTGCGCGACTCGACGTGGTGGACGGGCAAGCTCGCCCGGGCGATCGAGGGAGACTCGCTCTCGCGGCGCATCGCCTACGTGATGGTCTGGCGCAACGCGAATCGCCTCTCGCGCCGCGACGAGCACTTCTTCGCCCCTTACCGAGGTCATCCGAGCGAGCAAGATTTCCGCCGGCTCAAAGCCGACCCGCTGTTCCTGTTCGAGGACGCGCTCCCGGATCTCTACCGCACCGACGCGCCTCGCTGACCCACTCCCTCCAAGGACCGACTTCGTCATGACGAGATGCAAACTCGCCGTACCCCTCGTGTGCGCGTTGCTCGTGGCGTTGCCGCGGTCCGCTGCGACTCAGGCACCTGATCCCGCCGCGCGCCGCGTCGAGAGCCTGCTGCGACAGATGACGCTGGAGGAGAAGGTCGGGCAGATGACGCAGATCGCGCTGCAGGCGCTCGTCAGCCGGGGCGGCGGTCCCGGCACGCCGGTGCAGATCGACTCCGCGAAGCTGCACGAGGCGGTGGTGCGGCGCGGTGTCGGCGCGCTGCTCAACGTCGCGTACGTCGCCATGTCGCCGGAGGAGTGGCGCGCCACGAACGAGATGATCGCGCGCTTCGCCGCCCGCGCGCGGCTCAAGGTGCCCGTGGTGTACGGCATCGATGCGGTGCACGGCCAGCACTATCAGACCACGAGCACGATCTTCCCGCAGAACATCGCCATGGCGGCGACGTTCAACCCGACGCTCGTGCGCCGCTCGAACGAGATCACCGCGTACGAGACGCGCGCGAGTGGTATCGCCTGGAACTTCTCCCCCGTGCTCGACCTCGGCCGGCAGCCGGCCTGGCCGCGGTTCTACGAGACCTTCGGTGAGGATCCGTACGTCGCCTCGGTGATGGGGCGCGAGGCGGTGCTCGGCAACCAGCTCGATCCCTTCCCCGCCATCAACGCGCTGCTCGGCACGAATGCGCCGCGCCCTAAAGTCGGTGGCCGCGTGTTCGTCGCCGCGTCGGCCAAGCACTTCCTCGGCTACTCCATGCCGCTCAGCGGCAAGGATCGCACGACGGCGTGGATCCCCGACCGCGAGCTGCGCGAGTACTTCCTCCCGAGCTTCCGCGCCGCCGTGCAGGCCGGCATCAGCACGGTGATGGTGAACTCGGGCGACATCAACGGCGTTCCGGTGCATGCCGACCACTCCATCCTGACGGATCTCCTGCGCAAGGAGCTCGGCTTCACTGGTGTCACCGACTCGGATTGGGAGGACATCATCCGGCTGTACCGCGTTCACCGGATCGCAGCGAGCAACAAGGACGCGGTGCGCCAGGCGGTGCTCGCCGGCATCGACATGAGCATGGTGCCGGACAACTGGTCGTTCACCGACGATCTCATCGCGCTCGTGAAAGAGGGCGCGGTGCCGATGTCGCGCATCGACGAGGCCGTGCGGCGGATCCTGAAGCTCAAGGTCGACCTCGGCCTGTTCGAGAATCCGCTCCCCGAGCCGTCGATGATCGCCAACATCGCCGCGCCCGCGTTTCAGACCGTGAGCCGCGACGCCGCTGCCGAGGCGATCACGCTGCTCAAGAACGACGGTGGGCTGTTGCCCCTCGCGAAGACGGCGAAGGTGTTCGTCACCGGGCCGACGGCCAACTACGCCCCGTCGATGTTCGGCGGCTGGTCGTACACCTGGCAGGGGAACGACACCCTCATGTACCCGAAGGGGATCAAGACGCTGCTCGCCGCGGTGCGCGACAAGGTTGGAGAAGCGAACGTGACGTACGTGCCCGGCGCGAGCCTCACCGACACGCTCGACGTCGCCGCCGCGGTTGCCGTGGCACGCGGCGCGAGCGTCGCCATCGTCGCCCTCGGCGAGGGCGCCTATGCGGAGACGCCGGGCAACATCGACGACCTGACGTTACCGCAGGGGCAGCTCCGGCTCGCGCGCGCAATCGAGCAGGCGGGGGTGCCCGTCGTGCTCGCGCTGTTCCACGGCCGGCCGCGCATCGTGCGCGACGCCGTCGATGGCGCGCGTGCGATCGTCACGGGCTACGAGACTGGCCCCTACGGCGGCGAAGCGCTGGCCAGCGTGCTGTTCGGCGACGTCAATCCGAGTGGGAAGCTCCCGTTCAGTTGGCCGCGCTACACCGGCGCGACGCTCATTGCCTATGATCGCGCGCGCCCGGCCGACATCGGCGGCACCGACTCGACCAACCGCGGCTACAACCCCGAGTGGCCGTTCGGTCACGGCCTTTCGTACACGACGTTCGCCTACTCGAACCTCCGCGTCGCCACACCGGCGGTCGGTGCGCGCGACTCGGTGCGTATCTCGGTCACGGTGACGAACACCGGCCGGCGCGCCGGAAGGGAGACGGTGCTGCTCTACGTGCGTGACGTCGTCGCGTCGGTCGCGCCGCCGGTGCGCCGGCTGCGGCGGTTCGAGAAAGTCACGCTCGAGCCCGGCGCGTCGCGCACCGTCGCGTTCTCACTCGCCGCTCGCGAGCTCAGCTTCGTCGGGCGTGACGGCAAGCTCGTGCTCGAGCCCGGCGCGTTCGAGGCGATCGTCGGAACGCTGACCGCGCCCTTCGAGGTGACGAGCGGCCGCTGACCTCGGCGGCTGCACGCGTCTTGCCCTGCTCGCTGTCCACCAACCACGGGACGGCGAGATGACACGAGGAGCACGGAACCCACGCACCATCGTCGCGGCGATGCTGGCGCTGCTCGCGGCCGCGTGCACGATCGAGGACGCGAGCGACAAGCGAGCGGCGGACAGCGCGGCGGCCGCCACAGCGAAGGGGGGCGCCGCGCAGACCTCCTCGAGCGGCGGCGCGGTCGCGGCGCCACCGTCGACGCCGGCTGCGGCGCAGACCGCTCCGACCACGGGGAGCGGCGGCGACAGCGCGAACCCCGCCAATGCCGCGGGCGCTGCGACTGGCGACGGCGCTCTGAGCGGCGCGGCAATGCCCGGCACGCCGGCACCCGCGAACGCAACGCCGACGAGCAGCAGCCTCTCACCCGACAGCGTCGACGCCGGCCGCACGTCCAAGGCGACGCTCCTCCCACTGGCCAGCACGCGCATCGAGGTCGACCTCGCGGCGAAGCGCCTCGACGTCTTCGACGGCGATCAGCGCGTCGGCAGCTACCGCGTGGCCGTCGGCTCCAAACAGTGGCCGACGCAGACGGGCGAGTGGAGCATCACGCAGGTGATCTGGAACCCGGAGTGGGTCCCGCCCAAGGACGAAGCGTGGGCGGAGGCGAAGGACCCCAAGAAGCCTGGGGCGCCGGACAATCCGCTCGGTCGCGCCCAGCTCGTCTACGACCCGCCGCGCACGATCCACGGCACGAACGAGCCACAGTCCATCGGCAAGGCGGTCTCGCACGGATCGATCCGGCTCTCCAACGCCGACGTCGTGAAGCTCGCGCGCCAACTGATGGACGTGACCGGAGTGCAGAAGGACGACGCGTGGTACAAGCAGGGGCAGCAGAACCGCACGGAGAAAGTTCCGGTCGACCTTCCGCAGCGCGTGGCGATCCGGGTATTCTGACTGGGACGGTGAACGAAACCGGGCGGCGCGGCGTTCCTTGGCGGATGCACGCCGCCCGATCGACATTCTGGAGAACCCGATGCCAAACGCCTCGAAGATCCTGCAGCCCGGCACGCCGGCACCCGATTTCTCCCTGCCCGTGACGCCGGACCAGCGGGTCACGCTCTCCGACTTCCGCGGCCGGCCGGTGGTGCTCGCCTTCTACCCGGCCGATTGGAGCCCGGTGTGCGGCGACCAGATGGTGCTGTACAACGAGGTCCTCTCCGAATTCCACAAGCATCACGCCGAGCTGCTCGGCATCTCCGTCGACGGTCCATGGTGTCATGGGGCGTTCGCGGCGCAGCGGAAGCTCCACTTCCCGCTGCTCGCCGATTTCGAGCCGAAGGGTGCGGTCGCACGCCAGTATGGTGTCTATCGCGAGCACGAAGGCACCACCGAGCGCGCGTTGTTCGTGATCGACGGTGAGGGAGTGATCCGCTGGAGCTACCTGTCGCCGGTCGGCGTGAACCCGGGCGCCGACGGCATCCTCGAGGCGCTCGAGTCGATCGACGCGCGTGCGCACGCCGGCTCGCCGAGCGACGGCGCATGACGACTCAGCAAGGCACCCTCCGCCCCGCGGTGAGCGTGGAGGACCACGTGCTCGGGCCGGCCGATGCGCCCGTCACGCTCGTGGAGTACGGTGACTTCCAGTGTCCGCACTGCGCGCGCGCGCATCGCGTGCTGCCCAAGGTGCTGAAGCGGCTCGGCGACCGCACGCGCTTCGTCTTCCGACACTTCCCGCTCGGCGAGAGCCATCCCGACGCCATCCACGCCGCGGAAGCATCGGAGAGCGTCGCCGCACAGGTGGGCGAGGAGGGCTTCTGGCGCATGCACGATCTCATGTACGACCACCAGCGCGACGGCGACGATTCGCTCGACGACGCGCACCTCATACGCTACGCCGGCCAGGCCGGTGCGGACCCGTCCACGGTCGCCCTCGATCTCGCCGCCGACACGTACGAGCAGGCCGTGAAGTCGAGCTTCATGAGCGGCGTGCGGAGCGGCGTGAACGGCACACCCACCTTCTTCATCAACGGCCGGCGCTTCGAGGGAGACTGGACGAGCGTCGACGCCTTCGCCGCGGCGCTGGAGAGCGCGGCCACATGACGCCCGACGGCGTGCTGGTCGTGAACGAGGACGGCACGACCGACGAACGCGAGTGGATCACGGCGAGCGTCGGCCCGTCGGGCTATCGCACGCAGATCACCGCCGGCCCGCACCACTTCTACGCCGACGAGCCGACGGCGCTCGGCGGGACCGGTACCGGGCCGACCCCCTACGAGCTCCTGCTCGGCGCGCTCGGTGGCTGCATGGCGATGACGCTGCGGATGTACGCCGACCGCAAGCGGTGGCCACTGCACGGTGTGCGCATTCACCTTCGCACCGAGCGCGCGCACGAGGCGGACTGCAGGCGGTGTGATACGGAAGACGTCGGGCTCCCACGCATCGCGCGTCGCATCGAGCTCGCGGGGCCCCTCAGCGACGAGCAGCGCGATCGTCTGCATCAGATCGCCGATCGCTGCCCCGTGAAGCAGACGCTCCAGCGTGGCCTCGTCGTGGAGACGGTGACGGGCGCGCCCGAGGGACCGCCTCCGTCAGTCGGGTAGCGCGAACGCGACGTAGCTGTCGCCCGACGGCGTGCCGAGCTTCCCGCCACCCGCCGCGATCACGACGTACTGCCTGCCGTTCACGCGATACGTGCTCGGCGTCGCGAAGCCCGCGGCGGGAAGCGGCGTCTCCCACAGGAGCGTACCCGTACGCTTGTCGAACGCGCGGAACTTCGCGTCCCGCGTCGCCGCGATGAACACGAGTCCCCCTGCCGTGACGATGGGGCCACCGTACATCTCCGTCCCCGTCGGCGGGACGCCGCGCGCCGTGAGCGAAGCCTCCTCGCCGAGCGTGATGCGCCAGCGATACTCGCCGGTGTTGAGGTCGATCGCGCTGAGCGTTCCCCACGGCGGCTTGATCGCCGGGAATCCTTCCGCGTCACGCCAGCGCTCGTAGCCGCGGAACTGGAAGCGCGACGGCGCGGCGCCCGCCGCCGCACGCGGATCGTCGCTGCGCGTCGGCGCCGCCGGGGCCGCGCTCACCATTCGTCCGCCGAGGTACGCGACGATCGCGTCCTTCTGTGCGTCGGGGAGCGTCGGGAACGCCGGCATGAATCCCTTGCCCCGCTCGATGATCTGCCTGATCTCCGTCGCCGAACGGCGCTCGGTCACGCCGACGAGCGATGGCGTGCGTCCGCCGTCGCCGCGCCGGTCGGCGCGATGACAGCTCGAGCAGTTCGCGACGTAGAGCTGCTCGCCCGTCTGCGGCAAGGACGTCGGAGTCGACTCGGTGCGCTCGCGCATCGCGGCGATCCACGGGACGTCGCTCGCGTTCACGTAGAGCACGCCGCTCGTGCGGTCGAAAGCCGCGCCTCCCCACTCGCCGCCGCCGTCGAACCCGGGAAGCACGACGGTGCCCTCGCGACTCGGCGGAGTGAACAGATCGTCGTGACGCAGCCGGCGGAACCGCGCCAGCGCCGAATCGTGCGCGCTCGGCGTGAGGGTCGTAACGTCCGCCTCGGTCATGCGCTGTCGCGCGAACGGCTCCGGCTTGCTCGGGATCGGTTGCGTCGGCCACGTCTGCTCGCCGGCGAGATCAGACGGCGGCGCGGCGCGCTCCTCCACGGGGAACAGCGGACGACCGGACTCACGATCGAACAGGAAGACGAACCCCGACTTCGTGATCTGTGCGACGGCGTCCACGCTCCGCCCGTCGCGCACCACGCTGACGAGATTCGGCGGCGCCGGCAGATCGCGATCCCATACGTCGTGATGGACGGTCTGGAAATGCCAGATGCGCCGTCCCGTCGCCGCGTCGAGCGCGAGCAGTGAGTTGGCGTAGAGGTTCTGGCCGAGCCGCTCGCCACCGTAGAAGTCCGGCGACGCCGAACCGGTGGGAACGAACACGATGCCGCGCACGTTGTCCACGGACATGCCGGTCCACGAGTTCGCTCCTCCGGCCGTGCGGCCCGACGCCGCAGGCCAGCTTTCGGCGCCCGGCTCGCCGTCACGCGGGATCGTGTGGAAGATCCAGCGCACCTGCCCCGTGCGCACGTCGAACGCGCGCACGTCGCCCGGTGCGGCGCCCTCCCCTTCGCTCACTCGCGTCGGTTGGATCAGGAAGTCGCGGTAGATCACGCCGGGGCTCGTCGCGACGAGCTGCGTGCGCGAGACGTCGCGGTCCAGTCCCGCCGCGAGGTCGACGGAGCCGCTGTCGCCGAACGTCGGCACGGGACGTCCCGTCGCCGCGTTGACGCACCAGATGCGCCGCCCGGCCGTGTAGAAGAGCCGACGATCGTCGCCGCTCTCCCAGTACGCCACCCCCCGGTTCACGTGCGACTCGCGTCTGCTCTGCCCCGCGAATGGATCGAACCGCCACAGCGGCTCGCCCGTCGCTGCGCGGAGCGCGAACAGCACGAGCGACGGCGAGGTGGAGTACAGCACGCCGCGCACGACGATCGGCGTCGCCTGGATTTCCGACCGGTTCTGCGGCGACGCGTCCCCCGCATGATAGACCCACGCGACGCGCAGCGACTTCACGTTGCCGGCGTTGATCTGGTCGAGCGGCGAGAAACGCGTCTGGCCCGGCTCGGCGCCCGTCACGCGCCAGTCGACGTCCTCGCGCGCCGCGGGCTGCCCCGGCCGCGCGCACGACAGCGCCGCCGCGGCGAGCGCGACGACGAGCGGTCGGTGTACGAGCCCGCGTCGGCGGCCGTTCACTCGACGCGGATCGTGCGCCACTTGCCCTGGTCGAACCGCACCACGCTCAGCGTGCAGCGCGTGGCGTGACCGATGAGGATCGCGATCCAGATGTGGAGGGGCTGGAGCGTCGAGACCTGCTGGATCACGAAGCAGATGCCGAGCGGAAGGACGACCTGCGAGATGATCGAGATGTACAGCGGGCTCTTGGTGTCGCCGGTCCCCTGCAGGCCGCCCGTGAACGTCAGCGCCACCGTGATGAACAGCCCCGATACGCTCAGCACGCGCAGGAGCTGCGTGCCGATCGTCACGACGTCCGGATTGCTCATCCCGAACACAGCGAGGAGATGTCGTGGCAGGAAGACGAACGTGAGCCCGATGCAGCCCGCGACGATCAGCCCGAGGCGCGCCGCGGAGTGCACGCCCGCGATCGCCCGCTCGGGCTTCTTCGCACCCAGGTTCTGCCCGGCCACCGCGGACGCGGCACCCATGAGGCCGAGCGAGGTCCACGTGATGAGCGAGAACAGTTGCGAGTACGAGATCGCGAACGCCGCCTGCGCGGCCGCACTCTTCGCGAGCGAGCCGATGAAGCCGAGCATCAGCAGCCCGCCGATGTTCATTGCGATGCCCTGCACCCCGCTGGGGAGCCCGAAGCGGAACAGCGAGCGAATGATCGACCAGTCGGGCGCGAAGCCGCCGTGCCGCGGAAACGATACCACCCACCCGCCTCGCCACAGCTTGTACAGCGCGTACAGCGCCACGACCCCCGACGCGATCGACGTTCCCATCGCGGCGCCCTTCGTCCCGTACGACGGGATGGGCCCGAGACCACGGATGAGCACCACGTTCAGGGCGATGTTGAGCAGCGTGGTCGCGACGCCGAGCACCATCGGCGTCCGCGCGTCGCCGGCGGAGCGCAGCGCGCCCCCGAGCATGTAGAACACGAGCATGCCGCTGCTGAACAGGAACATGATCCGCAGGAACGGCAGCGCCTCCCGCTTCACGTTCGGCGCGGCGTGCACGAGATCGAGCAGCATCGGCGACAGCACGAAGCCGAGCGGCGCCATGATGAACAGCGCGATGCCCATCGCGGTCAGGAACGCCTGGTAGACCGTGCGGTCGACCTTGTCCTCCTCGCCTGCACCGGCGAACCGTGCCACGAGCACGCTCATCCCGGTGAAGAGCGAGTTGATGAAGACGATGACGATGACGAAGATCTGCCACGCCACGCCGATCGCCGCGTTCCCCGCATAGCCGACGAGGTGGCCGACCATGATGTGATCGACGAGTCCCTGCAGTCCGCCGATGATGTTGGCCAGCATCGTCGGCCAGGCGAGCTTCCAGACTGCCGCTCGCAGCGGCCCCTCGACGATGGAGCGGTCGTACCGCATGGACGAACGGCGTGCGGCCCCAGCCGGCAACGCGCCGGCGCCTCCGGACTGGGCGGAAGGTTGGCTGACCGCTGCCGCGTCGCTCATCGGCCGGAAGTTACCGGCGCGTGCGGGGGGAGGCGAGCACGGCGCGAGCGTCCGTTACTTGCCGATCGTGAACGGAGCGCTGGCGCTCACCGTTCCCCACTCGATGCGAAGCCGCTGTCCACCGCCCTTGCGATCGATGTCGATCGTCAGTTGCTCCACCGGCTTCGAGAGCTTCTGCACCGTCATCGGGGTGCGGGCAATCTCCAGCGCCGGCAGATACGGCACGCCCCACTGTCCTTCCTTCTCGAGCTTACCGAAGATCAGCTGCCACGCGCGCTCGTCCGGCTGCGTGTTGATCGTGTACGAGCCCGGTTGGAGCACGACCTTGCCGAAGGTGAGGGGCTTGTCGGTCGTGATCACGGTCGCGGCATCCGCGCCGGTCCGCCACGGCTGGCCGGGAGGCATGAGCGTCGCCTCGGCGCGTCCCTTGAGCTTCGGACGTCCGTACGAGAGCGCGACGTGGGCGCCCCCGACCGTCCACTCCGTTTTTATGTGCGCACTTCCACCCCGCCCCGTGCCGAGGTCGGTGGTCTTCTGCGCGAACGCCGCGGTGGACAGCAGTCCGACGGCGAGGACGGGAACGAGGATCCGGCTGGTCGAGAGCATGATCGTCCAAGGACCTGGGTTGAGCTCCCCCACGAGACGCGAGGACGTATCCCGACGACGTCGCCTGAGTTCGCGCGCTGTGCTGCGAGCACGAAGTATCATCACATCCGCATGGAGAGTCCAATGGATGCGATCCACTTCGCGCGAGGTGGGGTGTGTCGCGCGCTTCGACGGTGCTAGCCGAGGACGGCGTGGTCCGTCGAAGTCACGTCGAGCGAGAGGGAAACGTCCGCTCCGTGTACGAGCGTGTTGTGAACCGGACAGCTCCGCACGACGCGCTCGAGCATCTCCACGGTGTGCGGCAGCAGGTGGCCGGGCAGGCGCACCACGACGGACAGCTCGCCGATCCGGTTCGGGTTCGCCACGTTGCGTGGCGTCACCTCGATGCGCATCCCCTCATGCGGCAGCGCGCGGCTCACGCAGAACTGGTACACATATAGCGCGATGCAGCTCCCGAGTGCGGCAGAGATCAGCTCCGTCGGCGATGGCGCGGTATCGTCGCCACCCGCGCGGATCGATTGGTCGGTCGGTACCCGATGCTCGCCGATCTGCGCCGCGAACCGGAAGCCCTGTTCGTGCGTCACGACGATCGGGGACCGCGTCTGCAGTCCGCTCATGAGGCCTCGGTGCGTGAAGCGTCTCGTCATCCGGACGCTGTCCGTCGCGGCACGCGCCGGATGTCACCGTCAACCTGATGTCTGGATGCTCGGCGCGCCGTCGGGAGCTCGCCGCAACCGCTGTCAGTTGCTCCCTGACGGTGGTGCGACGCCGCGTAGCAAGTCCTTGAAGCGCGACCAGAATCCCGGACGTGGCGGCGCCGACGGCTTCGGGGGCGCCGAGTTGATGGCGCGGAACACGAGCTCCACCGCTCCGACTCGCACGCGTGCGCCCGGGTGAAGCTCGCGCTCTCCGGACACGCGCGAGCCGTCCACGAACGTGCCGTTCATCGAGCGGAGATCCGCCACGAACCACGAGCCGCGCTTGAGCAGCAGCGTCGCGTGCGCCAGCGAGACGGTGTCGTCGCGGATGCGCACGTCGTTCCCGTCGCCGCGGCCGATCGAGCACACCGCGCGCTCCAC
This sequence comes from Gemmatimonadota bacterium, assembly GCA_003223455.1. Lineage (GTDB taxonomy): Bacteria > Gemmatimonadota > Gemmatimonadetes > Gemmatimonadales > Gemmatimonadaceae > AG11. The sequence goes on from QHVE01000036.1 coordinate 71,527, forward strand.
CTGAAAGCATGCGCCGGCGAACGGGCCGCGCACGATCTCCAGGCTCGCCGTGACGGTTCGATTGGCGGCCGCTCGCGCCTGCTCCTCGGTCACCCCTTTGGTGATGTGCGAGAGGTCGAGCTGCGTCGTCATCTCACCCCGCAGGCCCGTGACCGGCGCCGCCGCATCCAGCTCCACGCGCAGCTCCTCGTCCTGGATTCGCACCACGTCGCCGCTGCCGAGCAGGTACGTGCCGACCACGCGCACGCCGTTCACCAGCGTGCCGTTCGCGCTCTCGTCGCGAAGCATGAACCCGCCCGCGACGGGCACGATCGACGCATGCCGACGCGAGACGCTGTTGCCCCGCACCACCACGTCGCACGTGTCGTCCCGTCCGATCAGGACGCGGCGAGCCGGCAGTGGATGCCGCAGTCCGGTTCGCACGTTCACCAACGCTGCGCTCGCGGCCTGATCCGCGTCGGCCGCGGCCCCCGTCCCGGCGAAGACGCCGCTTCGGAAGCGCTCGCTCCCGTTCAGGGCGAGCACCCGCGCGCCGTCCGTCCCCGGTCGAGTCGCGGCGCGCTGCCCGGTTGGACTCGTCGGATCTGGAGAGACGGATGCGTCGGTCTCGAACACCAGGCGACAGCTCCCGAACTCGATGCGCGCGCCGGTTCTGAGCTCGATCGGTGCCACCCCGACCGTCTCGTCGTTGAGCCGCACCACGATCGAGGCCGTGATGCGTTGCAGCGTCACCACGCCCCCGTCCGAGACGGTCAGGATCGCCGCCCGCGACTCCGTAGCGAGCACCGGCAGCGGAACCGCGTCGGGGGCTCGGCCCCCGAGGCCATGGACCCCGGGCCTCAGCGTGCAGCGATCGTTGCCCGCGCGCAGCGACGGGCTCGCGGTCATACTGCTCGTTGGGGCGTCCGGGTCGGCGAGATGCGGAAGCAGCACTAGGATCGGCGAGTCGAGCCGTGGGACGTCGGGGCGGCATCGCCCGGCGGACCCTCGAAGCCTACTTACCGAGCTGATCAATATCGGTGACCTGGCTCACGGCGCGTCCCGGCAGGATGCCGTAGGCGTTTGCTCCCGACGACCGGTCGCTATAGCGTTGCCTCGACCTGGCGTCGAGCTGGACGTCGGCTCGTCCGCCCCTCCGTTCACAGCGCGCTGGTTCGAGGGCATGACCGCTTCTGCGACTGCCGGAGTCATCTACGCCTTCGGCGACTACGAGCTCGACACGCGCCTGCACGAGCTCCGCCGCGCCGGCGGCCGGTTGCACGTCGAGCCGCAGGTGTTCGACGTGCTCGCATACCTCTTTGCGAGCCGCGACCGGCTCGTCACCAAGGAAGAGCTGCTCGACCGCGTCTGGGGACATCGGTACGTCGCGCCGACGACGCTCAACAGTCGCATCAAGCACGCTCGGCAGGCCGTCGGCGACGACGGCTCTGCGCAGCGCGTCATCCGCACCGTGCACGGACTCGGCTTCCGCATCGTTGCCCACGTCGTGGAGCACGCCGCGAGCTCCGGTGTGGCGCGCGCCGAGGCGGACATCCAGAGCCCCCGACTTCCAGACCCCCTCTCACAGAGAATCCGCTTCTGCACCGCCGCCGACGGCGTCCGCATCGCCTACGCGACGAGCGGCGCCGGTCCGCCGCTCGTAAAGCCCGCCAACTGGATCACGCATCTGGAGTACGATTGGGAGAGCCCCGTCTGGCGGCACTGGCTGCACGAGCTCTCGCGCGGCCACACGCTCCTCCGCTACGACGAGCGCGGATGCGGGCTCTCCGACCATGACGCCGACGATCTCTCGTTCGAGTCTTGGGTGAGCGACCTGGAAACGGTGGTGGACGCCGCGGGGCTCGAGCGCTTTCCCCTGCTCGGGCTCTCACAGGGCTGCGCGGTCGCCATCGCGTACGCCGTGCGGCACCCCGAACGCGTGTCGCGGCTGGTCCTCTACGGCGGTTATCTGAGGGGCATCGTCGCGCGCGCGCGCACGCCGCAGGAGCGCGAGGAGGCGGAGCTTCTCACGCGCCGCATGCCGAGCTTCTGGGGGCGCGACAATCCCGCCTTCCGCCTCTTCTTCGCCGCGCGCTTCGTCCCCGAGGGGACGCAGGAGCAGATGCGCTGGTTCAGCGAGCTGACGCGCGTCACCACGACGCCGGAGATCGCCGTACGCCTGCGCACCACAGCCGCCGCCATCGACATCACCGCGCTCGCGCCCCACGTTCGCGCGCCCACGCTCGTCCTCCACGCCGTCGGCGACGCGGCCGTCCCATTCGATCAGGGCCGCCGCCTCGCCGCTCTCATTCCCGACGCGCGCTTCGTCTCGCTCGAGAGCCAGAACCACGTCCTCCTCGAGGAAGAGCCGGCGTGGCCGAAGTTCCTGGAGGAAGTTCGAGCCTTTCTCGCGGAGGAGGGGGCGCACTGAACTGCCACCGCGAGTACCGAGTACTGGGTACTGGGTACTCGAAGTGGCAATCAGCTAAGGAACCAGAGCAAATATCCCCGCCCCCACCATCGCGACCCCCCAGATCAGATCGAAGTTGATCCACGCACGGCGCAGCACCCGCACCCCCAGCCGTTCGTACACGACCAGCGCGAGCACGACGGTCGCGACGAGGTAGCCGAGCGTGTGCACCGCCGGCGCGACGATCGCCACGGCGTCCACGTTCACGAGGCCTGCCGTCGCCGCGCCGCTGGAGCGCGCGACCGACGACATCGCGTGGTGCTCGCTCATCCCGGCCGGCATCGGGACGGCGACGCCAAGAATGAATGGCAGCACCATCACCCCAGCACCGTGCGCGCTCGCCATCAGAAACGACCAGGTGGCGAGCTCGCGCGCCGACACGCGCATCCCCTTGAGCTGCACGTGCCGATGTCGGCGCAAACCATCGATGCCGACCAGCACGAGTATCGCCGCGACCATCCACCGCATGAAGCCGAGTGGTGCGACGCGGCCGACCGTCGCCACGAACACGATCGCGGCGGCGATCGCGCACGCGTGGCCTACCGCCAGCGGACCGAGCGCGCGCCAGATCGCGCGCCGGTCCCGCTCCTGGAGTCCGCGGGCGACCGCGAACAGCCAGCCCATCGCCGGATTGATCCCGTGGACCGCCCCGAGCAGCAGCAGGGACAGCCACGGGAACGNNNCACGGGAACGAAGCGTCGCGCATCGTCACTCCGAGTAGCAGAAGGAATCGGACGACGCGTCCCCGCCCTCCAGGCGTACCTGGTGCGGCACCAGTCCGTCCTCGAACTCGACGAGGAATTCCTTGTCGAACGCGATCCCTCCGCCCGGCTTCACGTCGAGCTTCGCCATCCAGCCACGGATGCCATCCGGGTAGAACTGCGCGTCCCACGGCGAGTACAGCGAGTTGGTGATGTACACGCGCTGACCGTCGCGGCTGATCTCCACCATCTGCGGCGCACCGTTCAGCGGTCGATCCGCGTCCTTCGGGTGCGACGTCCGACGCACGATTCCCCCGATGTGCACCGAGCCGACGAGCCTCGGCTCGAAGGGGTCGCTCACGTCGTACTGCCGCAGCTCGCCCGTCCCCCAGCAGCTCACGTAGAGGAAACGATCGTCGAGCGAGAGGTTGATGTCCGTCACCAGCGGCGGCACCGCGCCGAATCCCTTGAGCAGCGGTGGCAGCACGGACGGATCCGCCGGCTCCGCCGGAATCTCGATCACCTTCCGCGTCGCCCACGTGCCCGTCTGCTCGTCGCGATACCAGGTCCAGATCGAGCTCGAGAGATCCTTCAGGCTCAGCACCACGCCGACGAAGCCGTAGCTGCGTCGCGGATCGTGCGCCGGCCGGAGCTCGAGCACCATCTGCTGCTCGGCGCCGAGCTCCAGCTTCTGCAGGTGCGTCCGTCGGCGCAGGTCCCACACGTGGAGTGCGCTGCCGTACTTGCCGGCGAGCAGGAGCTCGGGGTTCACCCCGCCGCGCACCATGTTCGGCGTTCCCCACTCGCTCGTGATCATCACTTCGTGGCCGAGGTGCCACCAGAAGTCGTAGGCGAGGTGTTGTGGACCGCGATCGCGCTCCCATGCGCCGCGCACTTCGAACGTCTCGTGGTCGAGCATGAAGATTCCGCCGGGACCATCCCCGTCGGGCCCGCCGAGCGCGTTGAGGTAGATGCCATCCGGCCCGCAGTGCACCGTGTGGGGCGCGGCGTATCCGGTCTTTGCCATCACCTCCTCTCCCTCGATCACCTTCGCCAGGCGTGGCGATCTCGGGTCGGGATGCGTGTCGATCACGTGGATGCGCGAGCTGTGCGTGCCCGGCAGCACGAGGTATCGCCGCTCCATGTGCGGGTTGGGCGCGTACGCGCAGAGGTGCGAGCTGCACGCGTTCCACCCGAAGTGGTGCAGCTCGTTCCCGGCCGTCGGCAGGTCGAGGCGTCCGACGAGCGTGCCGTAGTCCGCGGAGTCGGGATTCGTGTCGACGACGCCGAGGGCGTCCTTCATGCCGTTCTCCCCCGAGCTCAGCAGAGCGACGTAGGCGAGTGTCTCGGTCGGCGCCTCGATCGCCATGCGAGGTGAGGGATAGAATGTCGGGTCGGGGAGCAGTCGGGCCATGATCGCCTCCTGAGGCGTGATCGTTGACGAGTGGAGTGCCCGGCGCGGAGCGATGTCCGACCGGGCACGCCGAAGATCGACGGACCCCCTCGCGGATGCTTGGAGACGACGTGGAGAAGCGGTGGAGCTTCGGTGGAGCTTTCGTGGCACGGTCTACGCGCGCGCTGGCCTGACCGGCGCACCCGCGCACGCGTGCAAGGAGGCATGATGGACCGAGCCGGATTTCTGAAGCTGCTCGGAGCGGCGGTCGGCGATCGATTGATGTCCCGAGCGCGCAACGCGGATCCGGAGCGCCGGGTGGAGAAGCTCGCGCCGGCAGCGCTCCCCGAACGTCGCCTCGGGCGCACCGGAGTGACGCTCCCCATTCTCGGTCTCGGCGGCTGGCATCTCGGCGACGCCGGATCGCAGCGCGCGGCGTACGCGCTGCTCGAAACGGCGCTCGCCGAAGGGATCCGCTTCCTCGACAATGCGGAGAGCTATCACGGCGGCACGTCCGAGCGCTGGCTCGGCGACGCGCTCGCGTCGCTGGGCGCACGCGATCAGGTCTTCGTCATGACGAAGACCTACGATCTCGAGCATCGGAGCCGCGAGAGCGCGGCTCGCCACCTCGAGGGTAGCCTGAAGCGCCTGCGCACGGATCATCTCGACCTCTGGCAGCTCCACAGCGTGCGCTCCGTCGACGACGTCGATCGCGCATTCCGGCGCGGCGGCGCGATGGAGTACATCATCGACGCGCAGCGACAGGGCGTCGTTCGCCATGTCGGCGTCACCGGTCATCAGGATCCGGAGGCCAACCTGCGTGCCCTGCACTACTGGGACGAGGGAATCCGATTCGACGCGATGCAGATGCCGCTCAATCCGATCGACCATCACCAGCGCAGCTTCGAGCGGCAGGTACTCCCCGAGCTCGTGAAGCGGGACATCGGCGTCATCGCGATGAAGACATCCGCCGACGGTCGTCTGCTCAGGAGCCGTGTCTGCACCGCTGCGGAGTGCCACCGCTACGTCTGGTCGCTGCCCGTCTCGCTCGCCGTCGTCGGCATGGAGCAGCCCAATCTGGTCCGCGAGAATGCGCGTGTCGCCCGGGGGTTCACGGCGCTGAGCGACACGGAGCGCCGCGCGCTCCTCGACCGGGTCGCGCCGCGGGCCAGTCTTCGACTCGAGCCCTATAAGGAGGGCGGCTACTGAGCGCCCACCACTACGGGATCGGCACGAAGGCGAGCGCGTTGTTCGCGTTCATCGGAATCACCAGCTGCTTTGCGCCCGCGTCGTAGCACATCGACGCCGCGCTCGGGATGTTCCGCGCGATCAGCTCGGCCGGCTTTCCCGGGCGGATCCGGGACACACCCCCATTCACCACGCTGCTCACGTACTTCGTGCCGTCGGGCATGATCACCAGGCCGTCGTTGCCCGCCTGCGCGGCGTGCTCCGTCTTCACGAGCTGACCGCTGCGCGAGAACGTCAGCACCGCGTCGTCGCCCACGTTCACGACGACGATGTTCCCCTGCGGATCGAACGCGATACCGTTCGGCTGTCGGAGCGGCGGCCCCTGCACGAAGATCGACGCCGTGCCGTTCGAGTACAGCTTCCACACCTGCCACGTCGACGCATCCGGCGTCGCGCTCCGGTCTCCCGTCACCGTCGCGTACACGGTGCCGTCGTCGTCGACCTCGATGTCGTTGAACCACGTGGACCGATCGGCACGGATCTCTCCCGCGGGGGCGCCCGTCTTCATGTTGAACCGGCGGATCACGGCGATGCTCGGTTCGGTCGGTGTCGTGCCGCCGTCACGGTCGGCGACGTACAGCATCCCGTTGGCGATGTCGCTGCCATACGGCTCGTTCAGCACCAGCGGCGGCGTCAGACTCGCCCGCTCGGCCGGACTCTGTACGCCGATCCATCGCGCGGTGTGCACCGAGCCGTCGTGGTTGATGAACGACACCCAGGCGTTGTTGGTCTGGACGTTCTGCGGCACGCCGCGGTTCGGCACCACGATCACGCCACGCTCGGCGTCGTACGAGCAGCTCTCCGCGGAATAGATCGCGCCATGAACCTTCACGTTCGGTGAGATCGGCTCGAAGGGAGGCGCGTCGGCCACCGGGGCGACGGGCAGCCCGAGCGGATTGCCGACCGAGAATGGCTGCGGGCCCGGCGTCTGCTGCGCCATCAGCGCCCGCGGTGTGATCGCGATCAACGATAAGGCGGCTGCGAGGATGGCGGTTCGGCTCATCGGCGTGGGCTCGGATTACGGGTGGCGAATGTGTCGTCAGCGGTCCGTCAGTCTACTCGATTCCCTCACGTCCTTCACTCGTTCGCTCGAACCGTCTGTTCCCTCGAGCTCGCGGGTCATCTCGATCATCGTTCGCCGGAATCCCGCACTCGCGAACAGTCGTTGCGCGGGCTCGTTCCGCTCCGCCGTCGACAGCACCACGCGCGGTGCGCCACGCGCCTCGAGTGACTCGAGCGTGGCGTCGAGCAGCGCTCGCCCCACGCCGTGACCGCGATGGGCGGGATCGACCACGATGTCGTACAGCACGCCGGCCGGTCCTCGGAGCTCCATGTAGTCATAGCCTTCGACGCCCGCGTACGTGTAGCCGAGCACCACGCCATCTCGCTCGGCGACGATGATGATGACGCTCGGTGTTCGCAGCTGCGATCCGAGATACGATCCGTAGCCATGCTCAGTCTGCGGCGTCGGCGCGAGGAAGCGCTGCGGGTCGAAGTCGTGGTGCACGCGCACGAGCAGCGCGCCCAACCGGCCGATCGCGGGAACGTCGGCGGAGGCGGCGGGACGGATCGTGAAGTCCGAAGTCTCGGATCGTGGCACGTTCGGAGCGTGCGAGTGGTCGGGTCAGCCCCGCGAGGAGGCCGTGCGTGCTCCGCCGGCCGCCCCGGCGCTCGTCCGGGACGCGCGCACGAGGCTGGTCAGCAGTCGCGTCGCCGCGCTTCGGAACCGCCCGACGTCGCCGTATGGCCTCGCGATGAGCAGCGCTCCCTCCAGCCCGCTGATGATCGACTGCGCGACGGCGGACGTCCCGCCCGTGAACGCGAGCGTGCCCTCCTTGCGCCCCTGGTCGAGCACGCGGACGAGCCACGCCTCGTTCTCGTCGAAGAACCGCACGACCTCCTGGCGCATCGGCTCGGGGAGCGTCTCGTAGCCGGCGGCGAGCATCCCGCAGAGGCACATGCGTCCCAGACGCAGCGCGTCGGAGTAGATCCGCGCGTACGCCTCGAGCTTCGCCGGGGCCTGCCTGGGCCGGCGGTCGATCTCCTCCAGCGCCGCGAAGAACCGCATCCGGTACCGACGTACGAGCGCTTCGCCCAGGTCCCCCTTGCTCCCGAAATGGTAGTGCAGGCTGGCGGGGGTGACGTCGAGCTGGGCGGCGATGTCGGCGTAGCTGAAGCCGCCGAAGCCGCGCGTCTGCACGAGCTCCTCGGCGATGTCCAGAATGCGGGAGGCGGTGTCGATCTGCTCGGCGCGCTTGCTCACTGGGGTCGGCTCGGGGGAAATCGGCATTGCGGACTTACTAAGTAGTTAGTAAGCTAGGCGCGCGAGCTGGTTGTGTCCACCTTCAGCGAGGGAGCGTCGCTATGATCGAGCGGCACGAGACGGAGCACAAGAGCTTCCAATCACCCGATGAGACTCGAGAGTTTCCGCATGGCAACGCCAGCATCCTGAACATCGGTGGTGGCACCGTCGGCCGCCTCGTCTTTCAGCCGGGCTGGCGATGGTCGAACGACGTCAAGCCGATCGCCAACACCGCGAGCTGTGAAGCGCCCCACTTCCAGTATCACGTCAGCGGACGATTGGCGATCCGCATGGACGACGGCACCGAGTTCGTCGCCGGACCGGGCGACATCACGTCCCTGCCGAGCGGACACGACGCGTGGGTCGTCGGCGACGAGCCTGCCGTAGTGGTCGACTGGTACGGAGCCAGCAGCTACGCGCGTCCAGCGTGACGTCGCACCGCGTGACGCCGCGACGACGAAGCGCCCGATCATCGATGATCGGGCGCTTCGTCGTTCATGGGGTGGACGGCGTAGGACCAACGCCGCCTACGCCGCCGATCGTGGAACCGGTACGCTGTGGAGAACTCCCCCAGCTTGCCTCATCCATTCATCGGAGCACCACATGCGCGTTCACCTGACCTCGGCTCTACCCTTGGCGTTCGTCCTCGCATCGGGCTGTTGGCGCCGCACTGAGCTCGCGGCTGTCTGGCATGAGCCCACTGCCGGACGGCTGAACTTCAACCGCGTGGTGGCGGTGTTCGCGACCACCGACGAGTCCATGCGGCGGTCGGTCGAGGACGAGCTCGTCCAGAAGTTTCCCAATGCGGTTCCGTCCTATCGCCTCGTTCCCCGCGCGACCGAAGTCAACAAGGAGAATATCCTTCCGCAGGTGCGTGATGCGGGATTCGATGGAGCGATCGTCATGCGCGTCACTGACGTCACGGAACGCCTGAACTATACACCGGGAACGTACTGGGGCTCCCCGTACGGATTTGGCAACTACTGGGGCTCGGCGTGGGCCTCCCCCTACAACCCCGGCTACGTCAGCACGACGCAGATCGTCACGGTCGAGACCAACATCTACTCGCTGAAGGACGACCGTCTCGTGTTCGCGGCGCGCAGCGAGACGTCCGATCCGTCCAACGTCGGCAAGCTGATTCGCTCTGTCATGCGGCACATCAACGATGAGCTCAAGAAGAACGGCATGATGGCGTCCGCGCCGGCGGAGGCGGGTCACGCCGCCAGTGAGGTCGCTGGACGCTGAGTCCGAGATCGGCACGTGGGTGCGGCGTGACGACGCGACTGTGTCGTCACGCCGCCTCACTGTTCGCCGGAGCGCTCTTCCTCACTGCGGCGTCGGCGCATGCCGCTCGGGCGCAGGAGTCGAGCGAAGGGTCCTACGAGCTCGGCCTCTGGAAGCGGCTGAGCGCGACCGAGATGCTCTACGTCCCGATCGTGCTCACTCGTGCGGAGGAGGTCGATCACGCCGAGGGGCTGACCGGCGCCAGCTACGTGCGTGACCTCGACAGCACGCTGTCGTTGCGCGCTGGGTACCGCTACAGCTGGGAGCTGACGCACACGCCGGGAACGGAGCCGTACCGCGAGCATCGCGGCGTGGCCGAGCTGAACGCACGGCCCTCGTGGGGCGCGCGCCTGGCGCTGCTGAATCGCACGCGATTCGAGCTGCGATTGATCGATACGGACGCGTCCTGGCGGCTGCGCGATCGTCTCCTCGCCGGCAGGAAGTTCGCGCTCCTGCGCGAGATGACGCTCACGCCGTACGGAACGTTCGAGGCGTCGTTCGACAGCCGCTACCGCACCGTCAACCGCCTGCGACTCAGTGCCGGCGCGGCGACGAGATTCACGCCGCACATCATGCTCGACACCTACGTCGCACGCCAGCGAGACAGCCGGGGCGATGTACAACGCGTGCTCGCACTCGGGATGACGTTGAACCTCACGTACTGAGCGCCGCTGTGCATGGCCGCCTCGAACGTACGAGCCCGGGTCCTCATCGGAGGCCCGGGCTTCGTCCGCATGGATCGAACGCGAGACATCATGGTGCGCGCCGAACGCGATCGAACCGCAGCGAGTCTGCTGCCACCTCGACGACGAGCCCTCCGGGCACGGCGCGCGTTCGGAGGCCCGGAAAGCGTTGCGCCAGCTCCTTCGCCGTGACGACGTCGGTATCGGCCGCGGAGCCGAAGTACAACACGTAGGTGTGATCACCGTTCTGACCGCCGATGTCCATGACGTCCCGGTCGAACTGCGGATTCGGACGCAATGAGGTGCTCGATCTCCGGAGTGGAAGCCCCCGGACCATGCGGCCCGTGACACCGAAGATCACGTATGGCGCGTTCGAGTACATCCGGGCGTCGCGCGGCAGTTCGCGAGAGAGCTGAATCAGCGCTGGAGCGTTTCGCGCCGCGATCTCCACGTGGCCGCCCGTCTCGCGCGCGCGACGAGCGTATCGTAGGCTGCCCAGCGCCTGCGAAACGAAGTAGAGCGTGCCGCCGATGAGGACAGCAGTTCGAGCGAGATTCCAGCTCCCCCGCGACCGCGCCGGAGGATGCCGGAGGCGAAGCGCCACGGAGCTCGTGACGAGCGCGATGGTCGGCGGGAGGATGGGCGACAGCAGTCGGTCGTCCAGGTCGATCGCATGGTCGACGAACGTCTTGGACACGACGAGGAACGCGACGTAGCACACCGAGGACACCACACAGATCGTCGCCAGGCTTGCCGAGGGCGGAGTCCACTCGTCGTCACGAGAGGATGGGCGTCCCGCGATGGGCTCGTTCGGAATCCGGCTCGTCCCGGATCGCACCATCGTCGCCATGACGACGAGGAGGGAGATGGCGCAGATCACGAGTGCAATGAGCTGGAACGGTCGCCAGTCGAGCGGCGGCACCAGCCAGTGTCCCGTGATGCCGCGAACCCGGTTGTAGAGCACCCAGCATGCGAGCGGCATGATCGACAGCACGATGAAGAGTGCCGCCCGAATCACGCGATCCCGAACTGCGTCCCGCTTCCGACTCAGGATGACGATCGTCGCCCCACCGATGAACGCGATTCCGGCGTAGCGCGTGATTGTGGCGACACCCATCAGCACTCCCGACAGCGCGAGTGCCGACGGTCCACCGGTCGCGCCTGGCGACTCGAAGGAGTCGAGCGCGACGCTGAGACACAGCATCGCCCCGAGCAGGAGCGCGATGAACAGCGGTTCGCTCAACGCCACGCTGTGCGCGATGAGCACGGTCGTCGATACCGCCGTCGCCAGTGCGGCGACCATGCCGAGCTGAAAGCGTTGCCCACTGCGCCCGCCTGCGATGCGGGTGGCACACCAGGCCGTGAGGACGACGTTCGTCGGCGCGAGTATCGCCTGGAGCAGCCATGCGGCTCG
>QHVE01000036.1:83016-84270 GCA_003223455.1 Gemmatimonadota bacterium
TGGGAAATGGGCCAGTGGCTCTGGCCTCCCCAGCCACCACACGGTCATCGGCCCCCGTCCCGACGCCACGCTCCGCGCCGCGGCGAGATACTGCGTCGAGTCGGGTTCTATCCCCAACCCGTCAGGCGAGCACAGCCAGAGGAGAACGACCACGAGGAGGGAGCCCGGCACCCAACCGATCTGCGGCGCGATCGGGCGCGAGAGCGAACCACCCGCTGACGTTGCTCTGCCTGACGCATCGGTGTGCACTGGCAGCGACGTGGTAGAGTGGATGGCGCGGAGAGCGCCGACGCGGGCTCTTCGACGTGTGGCGGTTCACCCACGCTGGCAAGGCAAGTGCCTTTCGGACGACGGACGCCTCCCGGCGTGCCCCACCCCGGCGAAACAGTCAGGCGCTCGGGCTCCCGGGACTTGCTCGGCGATAGCTCCGCCCGCGCCATTGCCGCTCGTGCCGAACGGTGGACACCACGATCCGCGCGACCGCGAGCGGGTCGGCGAGCCACGACAGCCAGAACGTCGGACCCTGGCGGTCGTAGGACCGCGACAGTGGCCGGAGCAGGAGCAGGTGCACGCCGAGCAGGGCGCCGTTCACCACCGTCAGCAGGCGCGCCGAACCGGATATCCCGGTGGTCGACGCGGCGATCGCCAGTGCGACGAGCATCGGCACCGGCAGCCCCTGCACGAGCGCGAGATGAACGAGATCGGACCACTGCCGTGCCGCGCTCGTCGCCTGCCGAAGATCGAGCGACCGGCCCCACTCGCGCAGCATCTCGCCGGCCGATCGACGAGCGCACCCGGTAGAGCCGCGAGCCATCCAGAAAGCCCACCCGCTCTCCTCTACCCGCCGTGACGAAGCAGCGTACCCCGTCGCGCCAGGAAGCACTGTCCGTTCGCCAGCACACGCTCGGCGTCGGCGTCGCTTCCCACCGCTCCGCCGCGGTAGACGAGCGTGACCAGCATCGCCGGCTGGATGAGTTGCTCCAACGCGGTCTGTCCCGCGAACATCGGTGAGAAGGACACGACCGAATACCCGTTGGTGCGCGCGGCGTCGACCGCCCCCGCGACCAGTCCGGGCACCGGCTCGGTGTCCGCATCGATTCCGAGGATCCACTCCCCGCGCGCCGCACGTAGACCGTGCTCGAGCGCCCAGACCTTGCCCACCCAGCCGTCGGGGAGCGGATCGTCGGTGAGCAGCCGCACTCGCGGGTCGAGCGCGGCGGCCGCCGCGACGAGTTCTCTCGTTCCATCGGCCGA
>QHVE01000036.1:84321-87269 GCA_003223455.1 Gemmatimonadota bacterium
CACGATCACGCTCACCGTGGTGTCCTCGACTGCACCCGGATGCGGCGGTACCGGCGGCCGGCGCGTTCGTCCGGGCCACAGCCGGACGGCGAGCATCAGCATCGCGATGCTCTGGGCGGCCAGCAGTGCACCCGACATGAAGGCCAACATGCGCCGCTAGACCGGGTCGGCCCGTCGCTCCGCCAGCAGCTCGCGCCAGGCGCGCAGACTGTCGAGGCGAATCGCGCGTGCCTCGAGGAGCACATGGTCCACGACCGCCGCCGATGGTCCGCCGACGACGATCTCCACTCGGCGACCCACGGCGCGTCGGAGCGCCAGCAGCTCGCGCGCCGTTTGCGCCACACCGATCGGCGCCACGATGCTCACCGCCACGAGTCGTGCCTCCACGCGTTTGACCATCGAGCCGATCGCCGAGCCGGGAAGGTCCGGACCGAGGTAGTGATAGCTCCAGCCATCGTGCGCGGCGATGATGCCGGCCATCATGGCGCCGAACTCGTGCCGCTCGCCGGCCAGCGTGGTCAGCACGACGTGATGCTCGCGCTGCTCCCGCCGCAGTGTCTGAAGCATGAATCCCAGTACCTGTCGCAACACTTGAGAGGCAGAGTGCTCCTGGGTCTCGCTCAGTCGGTTCCGACTCCACTCGTCGCCGATCCAGGCGCAGAGTGGGGACACGACGTCCTCGAGAAACGCGAGGGGACCGCATTCGAGCGCGAGGCGCATCAACGTCCGGTGCAGGCCGTCGGCGTCCAGCGCGGCAACGGCGCGTCGGCAGCTGGTCAGCTCTCCCGCAATCTCCCGCGCGGTGGCGCCGCCGACGATGGAGCTCGTCGCAGCAGCGGCAGCGACGTCCGGCGCCATGCGCCGGAGCGCCGGCGTCGACAGTGGCGCGAGGGCGGAGATCGCCGTGCCCTGTGCGGTGAGGGCGCGCAGTAGCAGGAGGCGCTCGACGTCGGCGTCGGAGAACAACCGCTGCCCTCCTTTGGTGCGAGCGGGCGTGACGGCGGCGTAGCGCCGCTCCCACGCGCGCACCGTCATCTCCGTGAGCCCGACGCGTCCCGCGACGACCCGCATCGGATAGCGCGGCGCCGTCGAGACGACCGGAGCGGTGAGGCGAGCCATGTAGAAGTCTTGTATAGGAATTGGCGGTCGAAGCTTGATGATAACTATACAATGCGCGAGACTCTCCGTCGATGACCGTTTCCTTCGCCTCCCCGATGGATCGCACGGCGCGATCGCTCCGTCGTCGCCATTCCCGGGTCGAGCCAGCCCTCGTCGGCGCGTTGTTCGTCGTTACCGCGATGGCCGCCGCCGGCTATGCCGTGTTCGCGCTTCACCCCGAGCGGCTCGCCCGCGTGCCGAGTGCAGCCGCCGTCTACGGGCAGGCACTCCGCCTCTTCCCGCCCGCGCACATCATCGTCGGCCTCGTCGTCCTCTGCGCCATCCTCTCTCGACGCGTCGGAACGACATGGATGCCTGCGGCGATCACGCTCTACCTCGTCAGCCTCGCGAGTGAGCTGCTCGGCACCACGGCCGGTATTCCGTTCGGCCCGTATCGCTACGGCGACGGCCTCGCCATCAAGTGGTTCGCGCACGTTCCCGTCCTCGTCCCGGCGAGCTGGTTCATGATGGCGCTTCCGTCGTTCGCGCTCGCCACGCGATGGGTGACGACGCATCGCACCTGGCGCCTCGTCGCCGCGACTGGACTGCTGGTGAGCTGGGATCTCGCGCTCGATCCGGCGATGAGTCACCTCATGCCGTACTGGGTCTGGGGAAGCGACGGCCCCTATTACGGGATGCCGCTCCTCAACCTCGTCGGCTGGTACCTCACGGGCCTCGCGCTGATGGCGGCGCTCGCGCTGCTGAACGTCGATCGCTGGCTCGACCGCGTGCCGACGTCCTCGCTGCTCGGCATCTACACCGCCAACCTCGCCCTGCCCGTCCTGATGGCTGCCGCCGCCGGCCTGTGGCCGGCGTGTGCGCTCGCCGTCGCGCCGATCGCGCTCGCGGCCATCGCCGACCGTGCGCACACGTGGAGCACCACATGACGGCCATCTCCGTTCGCACGTCGGGAGAGCCGATCTTCGGCGCGGTGGAAGTCGCCCTCCCGCCGCGGCAGGCCGAATGGGATGCCTATCTCTCTCGGCACGGGAAGTCGTTCTGGATGGCCGCTCGGTTGATTCCGACCCCCGAACGCGCGCAGCTCGCCGGCGTGTATGCGTGGTGTCGGTACACCGACGACCTGGTGGACCACGCCACGTGCTCGCGCCCCGATCTGCTCGGAGTGCTGGGCGAGTGGGAAGCACTGTCGCGCGCCGCATACGAGGGCAACGCGACCGGCATCGAGCTGCTCGACCTCGTGATGGGCGACATGGCGCGGTGCAACGTGCCGTTCACCTATGCCGCCAACCTCATCCGCGGGATGCGCACGGATGCCGTTGGTGCGCGATTCGAGACGCTGGATGATCTGAACGGGTACTGCTACGACGTCGCGTCCGTCGTGGGACTCTGGTTGACGGAGCTGTTCGGCGTGCATGATCGGTGGACCCTCGACCGCGCCGCATCGCTGGGCGTGGCGATGCAGCTCACCAACATCGCCCGCGACGTGGGCGAGGACTGGGACCGCGGACGTCTGTACCTCCCGCAGTCGATGCTCGAGCGCCATGGCGTCACCGGGCAGATGATCGGTCGGGTTCGACGGAGTGACGCCGCTCTGCCGGCGGGGTACGCTCGGCTTCTCGAGGAGTTGATGACCGCCGCCGACGCTCGCTACGACGAGGCCGGGGAGGCAATCGCGAATCTCCCAGCCTTCTTCCGGGCGCCCGTCGCGGTGGCGTCCCGCGTGTATCGCGGCATCCACGACGTCATTCGTGCGAACGAATACGATTCGGTCCGGCGGCGCGCCGTCACGTCGGACATCGCGCGGATGTCGCTCGCGAGCGCGGCGCTCG
>QHVE01000036.1:87289-93962 GCA_003223455.1 Gemmatimonadota bacterium
CTACGGCGGACCTCGCCCCGTCGGCGGTGCCGTTCTCGCTCGCCTCGGTTCGACCGAAGCAGAGCTGGAAGCACGACCCAACCGGTGCACGGCACGCACGTTCAGCACGAGTCGCGCTGGGCGTGGAGGCGAGGCGCAGGGATCCGGTTCCACGCGCATCGCGTCCTTGCTCCGCCGAAGTGCGACACCGTATCGTTCCAGGCGAATGAAGATTGCCCTGGCGCGTCACCACCTCGTCCCGCACCGCCGCACCGCTTTCGTGGACGCGGCTGGTTTTTCCGCCTGGTGCGCCTGGTATGACGCCGCCTGCGCACCCGTCTTGCCCGATACTCCGAGCACGGACTGGGACCTCTGCTGGACGAGCGACCTCCCACGCGCGAAGCGGACGGCGGAGTGCCTGCACGACGCTGTCGCATGCGAGACGCCGTTGCTGCGGGAGGTGCCGTTCGGCGTGGTCGCCTCGGGGGGCACGCTGCCGCTGATGGTCTGGCAGGGGCTCGCGCGCATCGCGTGGTGGTCCGGACACGCCTCGCAGCCGGAGACGCGACGCCAAACCCGAGCCCGTGCGGCTGCCGTCGCGGACGTCGTACTCGGGGACGATCGACTCGCGCACCGGCCCGACGCGCGCGTGCTCATCGTCGCACACGGACTGTTCATGCACGTGTTGGCGACGGAGCTCAGACGCCGAGGATTCAGAGGTGGGCTGCCACTCCGCCCAGCGGGTGGTGTCCCCTACGAGCTCGTTCGTCCCTGACGGGCTCCCGACCTCGTCCCACACCGCCAGCAGCGTGTCCACCTGCTCGCGAGTGCACTCACCCATCACCGCTGCCTGGATCCAGTTGCGACGCACGAGGTAGTCGCTTCGATAGCTGGTCAGAATGCCGCGCGCAGCGAGCGCGTCGCCGAATGCCTGCACGCACTCGTCGGCTCCGAGCGCAACCGTCACCACCGAGGGAGCAGCACTCTCGACCGGTGCGACGATGACATGCCCTCTTCGCTCGAGCTCCACGCGCAGTTGCGCCCCCACCGTGGCGAGCCGCTCCATTCGCCCGGGCTTCGCCGCGTGCCCCAGCGCCGCCGACAGGGCCCAGATGAGGTTGGAGCTCAAGGTGAACGGTACCCCCTCGGCGCCGGCGTACAGCCCGAGATCCAGACTGCGCGCGATGCGCTCGTCGGGCGTGACGCGCTCCCGGTGACAGATGATCGCCACACCGGGCACGGAGCCGATGCCCTTGCCGCTGACCGCGGTCGCGAAGTCGACGTCCCCCACCTGCACGCTGATGGATCCGATGGCGCTCACTCCATCCACCGCGATGCGCATTCCTCGCGCGTGGGCAAGTGTGGTGAGGCGCGGCAGGTCGTTCACGACGCCGGTGGACGTTTCCAGGTGGACCATCCACACCCAGGTCGCAGCGGGATGAGCGGCGAGCGCGCGCTCGATCGCGTTTCCGTCGAACGGCACACCCCACGGCAGCCGTTCCACGTCGAACGTCGCGCCGGCGCGCCTCGCATGGTCGGACAGCCGTTCGCCGAACTCCCCATTCACGAGGACGAGCCCCCGCTCATCGCTGCGACGCAGCTGTGCTGCGACCACGTCATTCGCGATCGTGCCCGATCCGAGCATCACGCTCACATGTCTCGCACCGGTCAGCGCGCGGAGCTCCGCCTTGATCGACGCGACATCCTCGAGGAACGCCGCGCCGCGGTGCGGTGCGGGAGTGCGACTCAGCGCGACGAGTACGTCGGGGTGGAGTTGTGCCGGGCCGGGAAGAAAGCTGATCGCCGCCCGAGTCACGCGGTCCTCCCGGAGAGCGCGCCGGCGGCGCGTCGCCGCGGCGCACGTGACGCGCGCAGCTGACGGAACCGGGCGACGGTGATGTACATCGGCTGGTACCATGCGCCCTCGCGTCCCACGAGCGGTCCGAACGGAATGAAGCCGAGCCGCTCATAGAGGCGAATCTGACGCGTCGTCCCGGAGATGACGGCGCCAGTGATCCCTCGGCGCTTGGCGTCCCGTGCGATCGCCAGCAGCAGGCCTTCGAGAATCATCCCGCCGCGATGCTCCGGAGCGATCGCCAGCAGGCGCACCTCGGAGAAGTGCTCGCCCGCCGGCAACAGGCTGTCGACGTCTTCGAGCTTCGCGTCGATGGACCACGGTCGCGCCTCGCGTACCGCCACCATGCCGAGCACTCGCCTCCCGCGGCAGGCGACGTAGTACCGATTCTCGTCTTCGAACCGGTCCGTGAGCGTACGCGATGCTCGCGGCTCGTGCTGCGGAATCTCCTCTACGAACGTGGCGTAGTTCAGACGTCGAATCTGGTCCAGCTCCCACGCTGCGCGCGCGCGCCGGTACACGAGACGATCGGCGACCTTCAAGGAGACACCTCCGGAAGCGACGTGCCAAAATGGGGTCGATGCGCCAAGAGAACCAGACCGATGGGAAGAATGCTCGCGACGGCGACCGAAACGCCGCTACCGATGAGGACCAATGGAGGAACGAACGCAAGCGCCGTCAATCCGCTCCGAGTGACGCGTCGCGTCGTGACGAGGAGCACGAGCGCGATCGCGAGTGTCAGCAGCGAGACTCGCCAGTCGGCGAGGACCAGCCCACCGACAACCGACGCCGCGCCCTTGCCGCCGCGAAACTGAAGCTGTGCGGGCCAGACGTGGCCGGCGATGACGCACGCGAGGGCGAGATACTCCGCCCACTGCATCCCGACGAGTCGGTGCGCCAGAGCGACGGCGAGCGCTCCCTTCGCCGCGTCGAGGAGAAGGACGGCGAGACCCAGCGCGCGTCCATGGGTGCGCAGCGTGTTGCGTGCCCCCGCCGTTCCGCTCCCGACACCTCTCACGTCTGCGCCGGCGACGGCACGGACCAGATAGTAGGCGCTCACGAAGCAGCCGAGCGCGTACGATCCGACGAGAGTGATCAGAAGCATCACGCCAGAAGAACGTGTGCGGCCCGAGCATGCGAGGTGCGCACCTCGCGGCGACGACGATCGATGGGCATGAGGAGTGACCGACGGCGGGAAAATGGTGTGCTGGCGTCGGCCTATTATACCGCCGCGAACCACCATGTCACGATCTCGGCGCCGGAAGCATGAGCAGCACATTCCGTTTGATCCAGCGTACGTTGGCAATGGCAACATCCACGCTGGTGCGTCGCTGCCCAGCGAAAGTCACGCCTCCGTGATTTGGGCCCCTGGCGCTCAGGTGGCCGGTACACCGCTCTGCTGCACGAGCTTCGCGACGAGCGCCGTCCACCCCGTCTGATGCGATGCGCCGAGTCCGGCGCCGTCGTCGCCGTGGAAGTACTCGTGAAATGCGATCAGATCGCGCCAGTGCGGGTCGCGTTGCATCCGCTCCACCCCACCGAACACCGCACGTCGCCCGTCCTCGCGCACGAACAGCCGGATCAGACGCCGCGAAAGCTCGGTCGCCACCTCTCCGAGCCGCAGTTGCCGCCCCGAGCCCGTCGGGTGCTCCACGAGGAAGACCTCACCGTAGTACCAGTCGAACTTCTGCAGCGCCTCGATGATGAGGTAGTTGAGGGGGAACCACACCGGACCGCGCCAGTTCGAGTTGCCGCCGAACAACCCGCTCCGCGACTCCGCCGGCGCGTAGTCCACCCGCCCGACCTCGTGCCCGTCCACCACGAGTACGTACGGGTGTTCGGCGTGCCACCGCGAGACGGACCGCAGCCCGTGTGGTGAGAGAAACTCACCCTCGTCGAGCATCCGGCGCAGGATCGCGCGCAGCCGCGGCGCGCTCACGATCGCGAAGAGGCGCCGGTCGTGCACCCCGACGCGTGTCACCGACGCCGCGTCGCCGACGAGGTCGGCGCGGTGCATGAGAAACCACTCCAACCGCGCGCGGAACCCGGGCAGCCGCTCCAGCAGCGCGGGCTCGAGCGTTTCCACGGCGAGCAGGGGCACCAGACCCACCATCGAGCGCACGCGGAGGTAGGTCGAGCTGCCGTCCGCGCCACGCAGCAGGTCGTAGTAGAACTCGTCCTCGTTGTCCCACAGATCGGCCTCGTCGTCGTCGGTCATCGCCGGCCGGTCGTTCATCGCGTGGGCGATGTGGAAGAAGTGTTCGAGGAATTTCGTCGCGACGTCCTCGTACGCCACGTCGTGGCACGCCAGCTCCAGCGCGATCGCGAGCATGTTGAGGCAGTACGTCGCCATCCAACTCGTCCCGTCGCTCTGGTCGAGCCGCGCGCCACCGGGCAGCGACTCGCTCCGGTTGAACACCCCGATGTTGTCCAGACCGAGGAAACCTCCCTGGAACACGTTCCGCCCCTCGGCGTCCTTCCGGTTCACCCACCACGTGAAGTTGATCAGCAGCTTGTGAAATACGCGCGCTAGGAACGCGACGTCCCCGACCCCGGTCTCCTTTCGCTCGATCTGGTACACCCGCAGCGCCGCCCAGGCGTGCACCGGCGGGTTCACGTCGCTGAACGCCCACTCGTACGCCGGGAGCTGTCCGCTCGGGTGCATGTACCACTCGCGCAGCAGCAGGATGAGCTGCTCCTTCGCGAAGTCGGCATCTACGATCGCCAGCGCCACCGCGTGAAAGGCGAGGTCCCACGCCGCGTACCACGGGTACTCCCACGTGTCGGGCATCGAGATCACGTCGTGGTTGGCCATGTGGAACCACGACTCGTTCCGCGATCCGGTGCCACCGGGTGGGCGCAAGGGATGGGTCCGGCGTTCCCGCAGCCACTGGTCGACGTCGTACGAGTAGCACTGCTTCGACCACAGCATCCCCGCGAGCGCCTGACGCATCACCGCCTTTGCGTCGCCCGTGATCGAGGGCGGCGTGATGTTCTCGTAGAACTCGTCCGCCTCGGCCCGGCGCGTGGCGATCACGTCGTCGACGTCGGCGATCGGATCGGTCGCGGGGTCGGGCAGCGCGGACGTCAGTCGCACTCGGTAGGCTGGCACCGTCTCGCGATAGCGCGCCGACATCTTCGTTCCGCGCCGCGCCGGGTTCACCGCAGCCTGCCTCCCGTGCACCACGTATTCATGGAACGCGTCCTTCGCGTACGGACTCTCGTTGGGCGCGCCGAACAGCCGGCTGGCGTTCGTCTCGTTCTCGGTGAAGAGCAGCTCCGGCGCCCCATCGCACGCGAGGTGGTATCGACCGAGCGTCTCGTGCTCGGCGAGCACGCGCGGCGGCACGCCCTCGCGCACCGAGAGCGACGGCCGGTAGCCGCGCTGCCCCCACGACCAGGTGTTCCGGAACCAGAGCGTCGGCAACAGCTCGAGCGGCGCCGGCTCGGGGCCGCGGTTGACCGCCGTGATCCGCACTAGCAGGTCGGTCGGAGATGCCTTCGCGTACTCCACCGTCACGTCGAAGTAGCGGTCGTCGTCGAAGACACCCGCGTCGAGCAACTCGAACTCCGGGTCATCCCGTCCGCGCCGCGCGTTCTCTTCCACGAGCCGCGCGTACGGGAAGGCGCACTGCGGATACTTGTACAACGCGCGCATGTACGCGTGGCTCGGCACGTTGTCCAGGAACCACCAGTAGTCCTTCGCGTCCTCGCCGTGGTTCCCCTCGTGCCCGCTCAGCCCGAACGGCCGCTCCTTGAGGATCTCGTCGGCGCCGTTCCACAATGCGAGCGCGAGACAGAGCCGCTGCGACTCGTCGCACACGCCGAGCAGCCCGTCTTCGTTCCAGCGATAGGCGCGGCTCCGTGCCTGCGCGTGCGGGAAGTAGCGCCACACGTCGCCGTCGGCGCTGTAGTCCTCGCGCACCGTTCCCCAGGCGCGCTGGGCGACGTACGGTCCCCACAGCCGCCATGCCCGCGACCCGCGCCGCGCCTCCGCGAGCCGCTCCCGTTCGGCGTCCATCGTCACGTGCACGCGCGCCGGCTCACTACCGTGTCGCGTGCGGCGTGAGCCCAACGTTCACGACGTCTGAAACTCGCCGCTTGTTCGTGCCGAGGGAGAAGGTGTCGGCGTTTGCGAAATCAATTCGGAGCGGCTTGCCGCTGACGCCTAGTCCCGTGGCACTCATCGCGATTGCTAGCCCCTGTCGAGAGCCTCTCCACGATTCGTCGTGTGCTTCAATCTGTGCCCCAATATGCAAAACCGCTCCCAGCCATGCGGGAAGCGGTTTGTCATTGGAGCAGGAGCGCTGACTTACGAGAGCGGGCGACCGGACTCGAACCGGCGACGTCCAGCTTGGGAAGCTGGCATTCTACCAACTGAATTACGCCCGCAGGGTGTCGACCTGACCGAACACGTGTCTGGCACGCCGACCTGCTGAATATCGCGCCGCCGCTACGCCAGCGGTAGACCCGCGTCGTTCACTCAGGGCGCGAGACCGCCGAGCGCAGGCGGGCCACCGTCTCGCGCGTGCGCGGCGTCGGCAGCACCTCGACGAATCCATCCTCGCCTCCGATCGGAGCTCCCACGTCCACCTGCGCGAAGTATTCCGGAAAGTCCTTCCAGTGCAGCCGAGGGTCATCCCCCTCGGCCCACTTCCAATTCGACGGAGGTGACGTGACGAACGCGCGCCGAGAGATCCACACGCGACCGCCCGCCGCCCACACGCTGTCGGCGCGCCTCGCCAGCTCGGCGCGCCACGTCGCCGCGTTTTCGTTGTTGGCCATGGCCAGGCCGAACGCGCGCGGGGGTGTCGCCTCCTTGACCAGCGCGGCGTCCGG
>QHVE01000037.1:0-26800 GCA_003223455.1 Gemmatimonadota bacterium
ATCGACTGGAAGGCGGCGGCGGACTTCAACCGATTCTACTCCGCGCTCGTAGCGCGCGTGGCCGGGCAGGACGCTGCGCCGAGGTGGAAGGACGGGAGCCCGCTGCGCCGGTAGAAGCGGCGCTGCGCAGTGGCGGTTGGCAACGCTTGCGGCACCACCAAGGGGATATTAGAGTCGGTGCGCCAAATGTTTACCCACCCCTCGGAGGCGCACCATGCTGCGAGTTCGTCCCCTCGTCCGGCTGCTGATTCCAGCAGCGATGCTCACCGTCTCCGCGTGCTCGGATTCCCCCATCGCACCCGCCGCGCCGATGGCGACGCCGGACGCGCCGGACCTGGGCCTGTTCACGTGGTTGCTGCTCCCCCGGGGCGCGCAGTGGGCGCTCTACTTCAATAGCTCTTCCGGCGATGGGTCGATGAACGTCAAAGTCATTCACTACCCGACGACCGCCGGGACTCAGGACCCGGTCGGGACGATCGCCTCTCCGAACAAGGTCACGGGCAGCGGTTCCTTCTCCCTTCCCGGGCCCAAGCTCAGCGGTACGCTTCAACCGACGTCCTTCGTCGGGGATGGGAAGTGTGTCCCCTGGGGTACGCCGTGCGACCCAGCCGCCGACGGCTACACCCCGTTCCCCGTCATAATTCCAGAGGAGGGGACGGTGACCGGGGGGGCGGTGGTGAATGCCAAGGCGACCAAGTTCCTGCTCATCCTGAAATCGACTGGGTATCCCGACCGTTCCAGCGACCCCGATAAGGCCACGCTTCGGTTCTGCAGTGCCCCCGACCCCGCCAATCCAACGGCGTGCGGAACGGCGGCATACAACTTCGCCGGCGAGCTCCATCACGAGCCGACCTGACGGTCACGGGCCATCACCCTGATCGCCTCAGCGCACGCCTCTCGCCTTCGGTTTCGCCTTCACCTTTGGTGGCGCGGACGGCTCGACCGTGGCGGCGGCCTGGTGGACCGCCGGGCCGACGTGCAACGCGTAGGTCTCACGCAGATCCGTACCCGCGAGCGCGCCGGGCGGTATACCTCAAGATCGAAGCCGACCGTGATCGCTACGCGTTCTCCTTCGCCACGGAGCGCGACCGGTGGAACCCCGTGCTGGAGAATGCGGACGGCAAGATGTTGAGCACCAAGGGCGCGGGCGGCGGTCTCAACTTCACGGGCGTGGTGGTGGGCATGTACGCGCACTCCGCTCCGTGATCGGGAGATGACCTCCGCTGGGCTCAGCCGTCGTCCGGGCGCCGCGCGGCGGATGCCGGTGCGAGCGGGAGCACAGCCATGCCGCTGATACCGGGGACGTCGTCGTCCGCTTCGGCGTCCCCGACCACGCCCTCCATGTAGAGCAGCTTGACGGGCACGATGACCACCGCGAGCAGCGGAACGGCGACCATCAGCCCGATGAACCCGAACAGCAGGGCCATCACGGCCTGGGTCACGATCGTCAGCGCCGGCGGCAGGTCCATTCCTTCCTTCATCAGGATGGGGATGAGCACGTGCCCTTCGAGCTGCTGGATCACCAGGTAGGCCAGGCCGACGGTGAGCGCCTTCTCCGGTGAGTCGAGGAAGCCCATCGCGATCGCGGGCACCGCCGCGAGGATGGGACCCACCGTCGGGACGAACTCCAGCAGGCCCGCGATCACGCCGAGCGCCACCGCCGCCTTCACGCCGAGGAGGAGCAGCGTGATGGTGCTGACGACGCCCATCACCACCATCGCGACGAGCTGCGTCACCAGCCATCGCCGCAGCACCGTCGCGATGCGCGTCAGCACCACTCCGGCCTGGTCGCGCGCGCCGTGGGGGAAGAGGCGCATCAGGCCCGCGTGATACAGCCCCGGATCCGCGCCGACGTAGATGGCGAGCACGAGGATCAGGAACAGTCCCGCGGCGACGGTGAGGGTCGACGATAGGAACGGGAAGAGATACCGCGCCGTGCCGCTCAACTGCTCGGTGATCCGTTCGCGCAGTGTCGGCCCGCGTGCAACGGGAGGAGTCGCGACGCTCGCCCGGGTCCGCCCCTGGACACTCGGCGCGGGCGCCGTCGCCGCCGGCGCCGCGACTTCATGGCCGCCGAGGAACAGCGCGGCGACACCCGGCCGTGCATTCACCCACGCTTCGATCCGATCGACCGCCTCCGGCACGCGAGTACGGAGCTCGACGATCTGCGTCCGCACGGTCGGGGCGATCGCGGCACCCACGCCGAACAATGCGCCGAGGAACGCAATCACCACGAGCGGCGCGCCGATGCCGCGTGGAATGCGCAGCCGCGTGAGGCGATCGGCGCCCGCTCCGACGGCGAGTCCGAAGAGGATGCCGAGGAACGCGGTGAAGACGATGTCGCGCGCCACCCACGCGAGCGCCAGCGCGAGCAGATAGCTCGTCACGAGCGCGGTAGCGCGCAGCACGTCGCCGCTGCGCCAGCCGACCATCCGCGCGCGCCGCTCCGCGGCGCCGAGCTCATGTCGCGCCATGTGCCTCACAAGGTTGGTCCGCGCAAGATGCCCGCTCGCGCGGCGTTGCGGGAGCGGGCATCGGGTGCGGCGCGAGTCATGCGCCGAGCTGCAGGGCCACGGTCGCCAGAAAATCCTTGTAGTTCATCGGCTTGGCGATGTAGCCGTCGCATCCCGCGGCGCGGATGCGCTCCTCGTCGCCCTTCATCGCCAATGCCGTCAGCGCGATCACCGGGATTGCCCTGGTGGTCGCGTCCTCCTTGAGATGCGCCGTGGCCTCGAGCCCGTCCATCCCGGGAAGCTGGATATCCATCAGGATGAGGCTGGGGAGCGCCGAGCGCGCGAGCGCCAGCCCGGCCTCGGCATCGGTCGCCGTGAGCACGACGTGCCCCGCTGATTCGAGCACGTAGACGGCGAGCGTCATGTTCGTGGGATTGTCCTCCACGATCAGGATCGTCGCCATCTACTGCGCCGGTTCGCGGCCCGACATCGCGCGCCGGACCTCCGAGGTGAAGCGCTCGCGATCGAACTGCCCCTTCTCCATGATCGTCGTGACGGCGCCATCGAGCCGGCGGTGATCCTCCGCGCTGATGCGCTTCGCCGTCATCACGATGATCGGGATCCGCGCCGTTTCGGGGCGCTCTCGGAGTGCCTCCACCACGTCGAAGCCGCTCACCGCGGGCATCATCAGGTCCAGCACGATGAGCCCGGGCAGCTGCGCGCGGGCGAGGTCGATCGCCTCCTGGCCGCCATGCGCGCGCAGGACCGAGGCCCCGATCGCCGAGAGCCGGACGGCGACGAGGTCCACCGCCTTCGGATCGTCGTCCACCACCAGCACGGTCAGCGTCTGCCCTTCGGCGGGCGCGAACAATCCGAGCTGCGCGAGCGACCCGTACAGCTCCTTACGGGTGACCGGCTTCTGCATCACCGCGGCAGCGCCCAGCGCGAACCCCTTGGTGAAGTCCGCGAGGATCGAGATGATGACCACCGGCACGTGCTGCAGCGTCGGCACCTTCTTGATCCGCGTGAGGAAGTCCCACCCGTCCATCCTGGGCAGCGCGATGTCGAGCGTGATCAGCGACAGCGGCTGCTTCGCCGCGAGGAGCAGTCCCTCTTCAGCGGACGTCGCGTGCAGCACCGTGAACCCTTCCGCCTCGAGCTGGATCCGGATGAGGCCGGCCGAGGTGTGATCGTCGTCCACGACGAGGGCGACGCGCGCGTCCGATGCACGCTGCGCCCTGGCTGGCGCGACCGCTCCCACGGCCGGGTGTCGCTCGAGTCGCCGGAGCGGGAGCCAGACGGTGAACCGCGACCCAGTCCCGACTCCGCTCTCCACGGCCACCGACCCGCCGTGCAGATCGGCCAGCAGCTTCACCATCGCGAGGCCCAATCCGGTTCCCTCGAACTTCCGCGACAGACCGCTGTCGATCTGGCTGAACGGCTTGAAGAGATGCTCGAGATCGTCTGCCGCGATCCCGATCCCACTGTCGGTGACGCTGATCTCGAGGAACTCCTCGAAGGTGTTCTCGCTCGGCATGAACGCGCGCCCCGGGCGGCCGCCGAGCGTACCGACGTGCGACCGCTCCACCTTTGCCGCGCGCAGCGTCACCGCCCCGCCATCCGCGGTGAACTTCACCGCGTTCGACAGGAGGTTGTAGACGATCTGCTTGACCTTGCGCGCATCGACCATGATGGACCCGAGCCCGTCCTGCGCCTCCAGCGTCAATCGGAGATTCCGTGCGGCCGCCTTCTCCCGCACGATCGTCAGGCTGTTGACGAACAGCGACGAGACCTCCACCGGGTCCAGATCGAGCAGCATCTTCCCCGCCTCGACCTTGGACAGATCGAGGATGTCGTTGATCAGCGAGAGGAGATGCTGGCCGCTGCGCAGGATGTCGCCGGTGAAGCTGCGCTGCTTGTCGCTCATCGCGCCGACCAGACCGTCGCGCAGCACCTCGGAGAAGCCGATAATCGCGTTGAGCGGCGTGCGCAGCTCGTGCGACATGTTGGCGAGGAACTCCGACTTCATCCGGCTCGCGTCTTCGAGCTCGGCGTTCTTCTGCTGCAACGTCTGCTCGAAGTGTTTGAGCTCCGTCACGTCGCGCGCGGCGGCGAACACACCCTGCAGCCGGCGGTCGCGATCGTGGAACGTCGTCGCGTTGTACGAGACGACGGTGAGCTTGCCGTCTCTGGCGCGTGCCGTGAGCTCGTAGTTCGTCACCTTCCCTTCGGCGAGCACGCGTTTGTTTCCCGCTTCGGCGCGGTCCGCGTCCGTGAAGTAGTTGCGGAAGGGTGCGCCGATCAGCTCGTCGCGGGTGCAGCCGGTGAGCGCTTCCGTCTGGGTGTTGACGTCGGTGATGATGCCGCGCGGATCGGTCGTCATCAGCGCGTCGATGTTCGACTCGATGAGCGAGCGAGTGTAGAAGTGCTGGTCGCGCAGCCGCTGGTCGAGCCGCATGCGCTCGTCCTCGACCTGCTTGCGGGCGGTGTTGTCCGTCCCGATGAGCAGGTAGCCGATGATCGCATCCTGGGCGTCGCGCAGCGCCGTCACTGAGACGACGGCCGGGAACCGGGTGCCGTCCTTGCGGATGTAGGTCAGCTCGTAGATGTCCTCGATCCCGCGCGACGCCTTGAACACCAACGCCTCGAAGCCCGGGGTGATCGGCGTCCCCAGCTCGACACTCAACGCCTTCGCCCGCGTCACGATCTCCTGCGAATCGGAGATCGCCGCGGGGGTGATCTTGTTCACCACGTCGGCGGCCGCGAAGCCCAGCATTCGCTCGGCGCCGACGTTGAAGATCTGGATCACCCCCGCCGCATCCGTGGCGATGCTCGAGAAGTTCGCGCTGTTGAAGATCGCGCTCTGCAGCGCACCCGCCTTCAGCAGCTCCTCCTCGGCGTGCTTGCGCGCCGTGTTGTCGGTGCCGATGAGGAGGTACCCGATGATGCTCTCCATCTCGTCGCGCAACGCGGTCACCGACACGACCGCGGGCAGCCGGCTGCCGTCCTTCCGGATGTAGGTCAGCTCGTAGATGTCCTCGATCGTCCGCGACGCCTTGAAGACGAGCGCCTCGAAGCCGGGCGCGATGGGCGTGCCGAACTCGAGGCTCAGCGCCGTCGCACGCGCGACGATCTCCTTCGAATCGGAGATGTCGGCCGGCGTGTTCCGGTTGACGAGATCCGCCGCCGCATACCCCAGCATGCGTTCGGCGCCGACGTTGAAGATCTGGATCACTCCGGCGGCGTCGGTGGCGATGCTCGAGAAGTGGGCGCTGTTGAAGATCGCCGCCTGGAGGGCGCCGGCGCGCAGCAGCGCCGCGGCGTGATGGGCGTCGCCTTTCACGTCCAACGCCGCCGCCGCTCTCACGGTCTGCGCGGGAGTCGGATGGTGAATGTGGTCCCCTCCGTCTGGGAGGAGCGCACGGTCACGCTGCCGCCGTGCGCCGCGACGATACGCTCGACGATGTAGAGTCCGAGCCCCTGGTGTCGCCGGTCGGACGCCGCATCGCGACCGCCGACGCGCTGTCCTTCCCGAAAGATCGCCGCCTGCCGGTCCGCAGGAATGGGCGGTCCCTCGTTCTGGACGGAGAACGTGACCTCACCGGGGACACCGCGCGCGAACACTCGGATGGGCGTTCCGGCCGCCCCGTGCTGCACCGCGTTCCCGACGAGGTTGGTGAGCGCCTGGGTAAGCCGGTCCGCGTCCCATGCGCCTGAAAGGTCGCCGCTCGTCTGCACCCGCACCACGCTGTCCGGATACGAGGCCGCGATCTCCAGGACCACGTCGTGCACGAGCCGCCGCCCGTCCACCTCCGAGCGCACGACCGGGATGGTGTCGTCCAGCCGAGTGCGCGTGAACTCCACCAAGTCGAGCACCATCTGGTTCATGCGCCGCGCGCTGCTGGAGGCGCGCGTCACGAGCGTGCGATTCGGCTCCTCGAGCCCGCCCGCGTCGAGCATGAAGCGCGTAGCGGTGATGATGGCGCCGAGGGGCGTGCGCAGGTCGTGGCTGAGGATCGCGAGGTAGCGCTCCTGGGTTCGGCCCACGGCCTGGCCGAATCGGGACACCGACTCGGCGATGGCCTGATCGATGGCCTCGTTGAACCGGATCAGATCGGGAAGGTCCGTGCGCGCCGCGTTCCCGTCCTCGGCGAGCCACAGCCGCGTGACGCTCGCGCGCAGCGCGCGGAACTCAGCCACCATGTGGCCCACCGTGAACCCGCTGCCGGCACGGCCGGTGCCGTGTTCCTGGGCCGCCGTCGTGTCCCACGCGTCGATCGCGTCACGCTCACCGCGCGCTTTCTCGTCCTGCACTCGGTCGGACTGCGGCCGCTCGAGATCAGCGGCGATGACGAGGAGCATCTCCTTCGCGTGATCCCGTAGTGCCACGACATCCATGGTGCCGCCGCCGGGCAGGCTTCGGGCGAACGTCTCCCACTCGGCGAGGATCGGCTCCGTGTAATCGCGGATGAAGCGCGAGAGCCTGCGCGGCGCGGGTGGCGGAGACGCCAGCTGCAGCGCGTCGCGCGGGGCCGCGCTCACGGCTCCGTCTTCGCCGAGGTCTGCACCGGCCCGTCGACCGATGCCTCGCGATCCCGGCTGACCGCCGCGCCACCGAGCTGCCCGAAGTACGCCTCGACGCACCAGAGGATCACTTCGCGCGTCCATGATATCCGGGCGACGTCGGGAACGATCTTCGCGCGCTCCACCATGTCCGTGAGGGCGAGGATCACGACCGCTGGCGCAACGCCAACCTCGCGCTCTCCGCGAACGTAGGTCCAGACGCCGTCGCGCAGCACCCGCTCATCCACGGGTTGCGTGGCGAGCGCGTCCACGATCACCGCTCGCAGGTCACGGGCGTCGCGGTGCTGGGCGAGGGTGCGCGTGGCCGCGCGGCGGGGGGGGAGCCGGTCCATGGTGCATCCTCAACGTCGGAGCACGCTGACCGGGGACGGCTCGGGGGCGCTGCGAGCGATCGCGGCAGGGCGCCAAAGGGGGCGCCCGTACGAGGCGCCCGCCAGCATCGTTCAATCTAACTCCCAGGCCGAGAGCGCGCCCGATCGAGGCCGAGGTTCTCCGCGCACTGTTCAGCGAGCAGCAGCCAGGACCCAGCGCAGCAGCACCGGATCTGCCGGATCAGGCTCCGCGCCGAGCCCGTCGCCGGTCACCGCGCCGTCGACTTCGAGCCGCAGGTACCGGTGGGTGGTGAGCGACATCAGGATCAGATCTCCGTACGGCGTCTCCATCCACTGAAACGTCTCGCCGTCACGCGGAGGGCCCGTGCGCAGCGATACCGTACTCGTGGTGTCGGTGACCGGCGCGACGGAGACGTACCGGCTTCCGGCGCGAAGCGCGACGCGGCCGAGCATCCGGTCGACGACCGTAAATCGCGTTTGCCCATCGAGGGCGAACGGCGTGTCGCGTCCCGCGGCGCGCAGGGTGATGATGCGTCCGACCGGGATGGGTCGAGTGAGGCCGCGCGGGCTCGGCTCGTGAACGCGCATCGCGTCGAAGTCAGCGTAGCCGCCGGCCGCGCCGCGTGCATTGTAGTGGAAGAGCGCGTAGCGCACGCCCTGAAAGGTCTTGAGCTGAAAGATGGTCGCGACCGGCGCGCCGAACGTCGTGAAGCGCGCGCCGTCGGTGGAGTAGCCGAAGGCGCAGCGCTCGACGAGGAAATCGCATTCGGCGCGCAGCCAGACGCGACCAGCGGTGAGGCGTGCGTGCACCGTGTCACGCGTGAGCTGGTCGAACCGCTCGAGCCAGAATCCGTCGTCGCCACGGCGCACGCCGATCCAGGCGAAGGGCCGATTCAGCAGCGCGAGGCCGGCGACGTCGCCCGGCTTCATGCCAGCCGTCTCGAGCACCGTCGTCGGTGTGGACTGCGGACCGACGGCACGCTGGGTGAGCGAGTTGCGCGCCGACCAGAAGTCGCTCGCCGGCAGGGAGTGCAGGCGCAGGAAGCCGGGACGCTCCTTCAGCGACCACTTCGTGTCGTCGGGCGCATGGTTCCACTGCCACACGTTGGCGAGCGCTGGTCCACTGAACTCGTCGCCTCGCACGTACGGCGCGTGCGCGACACTCGGCCGAGCGGTCTTCGGCTTCACCCACACGCGCGGCGTGCGACCGAGATTTCCCGGAAGGCCGAAGTACGGCCAGCCGTCCTTCCAGGTCACGGGCGAGAGTGCGGTGAGACGTCCAACGGAGTTCCCCTCGAACATCGACCAGCCCCACCACTCGCCGGCCGGAGTCTGCACAATGCCGCCCTGATGCATCGCCATGCCGCCGCGCGCCTTCGGGTTGCCGGGGTTCACGACGATGTCGGGCGAGCTGCCGTTGTTGCGCAGGCGCGCACCCTGGCGGAGACCGAACGCCTCATCGGCGCTGATCGACGGATTGATCTCCCACGGCCCTTCCATCCGGTCGGCGCGCGCGGCCGGCATCCGCATACGCCCCGCGTACCACGCGCTCGTGATGTAATACTTCCCGTCGATCTTGTAGAGGTGGGATCCCTCACCGATCAGCGCGTCCTTGCCGAACAGCGGGCGCGTCGTGCCGGGTACGGTGTCGGTGAGCGTCGCATCGAGCTGCGCGAGGTGCAGGTCCCGGTAGCCCCACACGACCCACACCTTGCCATCGTCGTCGAACAGCACCGACAGGTCGTGCAGCGAGACCTTCATCGGCGTGCGCGTCCACGGCCCACGTGGAGTCGTCGCGGTGAAGTGCTGTGTCGTCTGCCCGTTGACGTTGCTGAAGATGTGGAACGTGCCGCCGTGATACCGGAAGCTCGGCGCCCAGATTCCGCGGCCGTAGATCTCCTTGCTATCCTCCAGCCGGAACGCGGGGCCAAGATCGAGCCGGTCGAGTGCGTAGCTCTCGAGCTCCCAGTTCACGAGATCCGTCGAGTGCAACACCGGGAGGCCCGGCATCGCGTGCATCGTCGTGCCGGTGAGATAGAAGTCGTTCCCGACGCGGATGATGTCCGGATCGGAGAACTCGTCGAAGAAGAGCGGGTTGGTGAACGTGCCGTTCCCGTTGTCGGCGGTCCACGTGCGCGGCGTCTGGGCGTGCGCGGCCGACACGCCGAGACACGCGAGGCTCAATGCCAGCGTCGCGAAGCACCGCGATGCGTCGATGCACCGTCTCCGTTCACCGCTCACTTCGCGATCCCTGCCCTCACCTGGTCGAACCACCCGATCGCCAACACGGGCGGCGTGGAAGCCGACACGCGGCGCACGAGCAGCAGTCGCCCGTCGGCCGCGACGTCGTACGTCGCATGCCCGTTGCGCGGCGGGATCTCGAAACCGCGGCGCAGCACGGTGTCACGCGACACGACGGCGAACGTGGGTGCGAGCGACACCTTCGCCCGGATCAGGAGGCTGCCCTGCTCGTTCGCGTAGTAGAGTGAGCGCCCGTCCGGCGACCACACGGGCTGCTCGCCACCGTTCGCCGAAACCTGCACGCGCACGTCGCCGGTGGGGAACCCGCGGACGAACACCTGCGTCAGCCCCGACTCCGCGGACGTGTAGGCCACCCACCGACCGTCGGGGGAGAACCGCCCTTCGAGGTCCGCGCCCGCCGTCGCGACGAACGGGTGGGAGGTGGTGTCGCCCGACAATCGCCGGTAGTAGATGTCCGCAGTGCCCAGGGTACCGGTCCGATACAGGAGCCATTCGCCGTTCGGGGAGACGGCGCCCTCCCACAACGCGAGACGCGGATCCGCCTGCAGTCGCACCGGCGAGTCGCTTCCGTCCCATCGGCGCGACTGGATCTCCGTCACACTGTCGCCGAGCGCGCGAAAGAGGATGCGTGTGCCGTCGGGCATCCATTCCGGCCGTCCGTAGCGTCGTCCGTCGGTGGTGAGCCGCGTGCTGACGCGCGTCGCCCGATCGATGATCCAGAGGTCGATACCGTTCCGCCCCGCCGCCGTCGTGGCGATGCGCTTGCCGTCGGGCGACAGTCTCGGCTCCTGATAGTCGAGGCGATCCGCAGTCACCACCGTCGTATCACCGCCCGCGCCGAGGAGCACAAGGTCGGAGAGACTCGACCCCGGGACGTACATAAACGTGCCGTTCGATGCGACGGTCGCCGCCGTGGCTGCACCCCACAGCGCGACGCCCTGGAAGACCTGTCGCGACGCCCCGGTGGCGTGAGTCGACGCGCGGTCGAGTGGCGCCACCGACACGATGCCACCACTGCCGCCGCTGACGAGCCAACCGTGCACGACGCCGAGCCCCATGGCCGAGTCGACGCCGATCGCGACGCCGGGCACGGACTCGATGGTGCGATGCATGACGCGCGCACCCACGAGATTGCCGGTCCATGCTGTGTAGAGCAGGGATCTGCCGTCGGACAGTGCAATGGGATAACGCTCGGAGGTGCCGCTCGCCGTGTTGCTCCCGCCGAGCACGCGGAGCGATCCTCCGTTCTCCGGCACGACCGCGAGCCGCCCGTTGTTGGCGACGAAGATCAACCCCGCCGATCCCCAGCTCAGTCCCTGTGTGTCCCCGACTTCGGCGAGCGTCTCCACGGGGCCGCCCGCAATTCTCGTCTTCTTGAGCTGATCGCCGGCGACGAATGCGATCCAGGCGCCGTCCGGCGAGAATGTCGGCTGGACCGCGTCCTCGGTGCCAGCGAGCGGCACCGCGTTCGCTTCATCGATGGCGCGCACGTACAACACGTGCCTGCCGTCTCGGCCCTCGGTGACCGCAGCCACGATGCGTCCATCCGGCGACAAGGCGAAGGGCTCCTGGCCGTTCGCGACGTGCACGCCGTCCGGAAGCGTCAGGCTGAACTGTACTGGCACCAGTGCGACAGCGCGGTGGGAGGCGCGCCACCAACCGGCAGCGCTCACGATCGCGACGAGCAGCGACAGCGTGGTCGCCGCGAGCGCGGCATTCCGAGCACGGCTCGGCCGTGCGAGCGGCGCGCCGGTTGTCGGCCGCGGCGTCTCGGCCGTGGTGTGCTCGAATGCGTCGACGAAGGCCCGCGGCGTCGCGAACCGATCGGCCGGCAGCTTGGCGAGTGCCGTGAGCAC
The DNA here is from genome assembly GCA_003223455.1 of Gemmatimonadota bacterium. GTDB lineage: Bacteria > Gemmatimonadota > Gemmatimonadetes > Gemmatimonadales > Gemmatimonadaceae > AG11. The sequence continues at coordinate 11,488 of QHVE01000037.1, forward strand.
CGCTCGCTCGACGGCGTCGGGCACCGTGTCGCGCACCGTGTGCAGCGGCGTCGGTCTCTCGGTCAGCACCTTCGCGACGATAGCCTGCACGGTGCTGCCGGTGAACGGCGCGTCCCCGGCGAGCATCTCGTACGTGACGGCGCCGAGTGCGTAGACGTCGCTGCGCGCGTCGATCGCGCGCTCGCCCATGGCCTGCTCGGGTGACATGTACTGCGGCGTGCCGAGCGAGAGGCCCGTCTGCGTCATGCGCGCGCCCCCCGCGCTTTGCACCGCCAGCGCGATGCCGAAGTCCGCGACCAGTGCGTGGCCGTCCTGCAGCAGAATGTTCTCGGGCTTGATGTCGCGGTGGATGATGCCGTGGACATGGGCATGGCTGAGCGCGTCGGCCACCTCGCGCGCGATGCGGAGCGCGTCGGCGATCGGCAGCTGGCGCTCGCGCTCGAGCCGCGCGCGCAGCGTCTCGCCGTGCACGAACGGCATGACGTAGTACAGCAGGCCGTTGGCGTCGCCGCTGTCGAGCAGCGGCAGGATGTGCGGGTGCTGCAACCGTGCGGTGGTGCGAATCTCCGTCAGGAACCGCTCACCGCCGAGCGCTGCCCCCAGGTCGGGATGCAGCACCTTGATCGCGACGTCGCGGTCGTGCCTGAGGTCGTGCGCGAGGTACACCGTGGCCATGCCACCGGCGCCCTGCTCGCGTTCGATCCGGTAGCGGCCGGAGAGTGCCACCGACAGGCGCTCGGGCGACTCGCTCATCGCACCGTCGCGTGGAGATGGCGTGCGCGCAGTGACTGCGGGATAGAGGGGCGGAGCGCGTCGGTCACGGGTGGCGCTCGGAGGAAAGGAGTCGAGCGATGATCGCCTCAGACGGGCGCGGCAGGATGGCCAACATACGGCCGCTTCCAGCCGAAGTAAACGAACCCGCGTCGCCGCCACCTAGCTTCCACCGATGCACACCGCGTCCGCACGCCGAGTGTCCCATTGGGGATACGCGCACATCATCGCCGCCGCCCTGCTGTGGGCGACGATCGGTCCGGCGGCTCGCTTCGCACTGCGGGCGGGCGTCCAGCCGCTCGAGATCAGCTTCTGGCGTGCCGCGATCGGCGGCCTGCTGTTCGTCGTGCATGCGGCGGCGCAGCGCCGTCTGCGGATCGCGCGGCACGACCTGCCGGCGGTCGGCGGTTTCGCGCTGCTCGGCGTGACGGTCCTCTACTGGTCCTACTTCCGCGCCGTGCAGCTCGGGGGCGCCGCGCTCGCCGCCATCCTTCTTTACACAGCGCCGGCGTGGGTGGCGCTCGCCGCCGCGCTGTGGCTCGGCGAGCGCCTGACGATGCGGAAGGCACTCGCCGTCGCGCTGACGCTCGCCGGCATCGCGCTCGTTGCGCTCGGGAGTGGCTCGAGCGGTTTTGGCGATGCGAGCCATTCGGCGACGCGTGCATCGGCGCTCGCGTGGGGGCTGCTCGCGGGACTGTCGTACGCGGTCTACTACCTCTTCGGCAAGCGATACTTCGCGCGCTACGAGGCGTCGACGCTCTTCGCGTACGCTCTTCCGGTTGGCGCCGCGCTGCTGCTCCCTGCGGTAGCGTTCGCACCGAAATCGGCCGCAGACTGGCTCGTGCTGGTCTTCCTCGGCGTCGTGCCGACGTATGGCGCGTACCTGTTCTACAGCGCTGGCCTGGCGCGGGTGGAGGCGACACGCGCGGCGACCGTGGCGACGCTCGAGCCGGTGGCCGCCGCCGCGCTCGCGTACGCGGTGTGGGGGGAAGCGCTGCGCGGACTGGGCTACGTCGGCGCGGCGCTCGTGCTGGCGGGCGTGCTGCTGGTCGCGACCGAGCGCGGAGTACGAGACGTGGTCGAGCCGCCACACGAGGGGCCGGCGCCGACTCCCTGACGCTACTTCAACCCGATCGCGATGGCGATCATCGCGGACACGGCACCGAGCAGGAAGAGCATCGCCAGCAGTGGAATCGCGAACCTGAGCGAATCTGCGGTGGCTCCCCGCGCGAAGGCCACCGCCACGACTTGCGCGGCAGGCGGATGGTGAACGTGGTTCCTTCCGCCGACGTCGAATGCAGGGACGCGGCGGCGCCGTGCGCCGCCACGGTGAACGGCGGAGCGCCGACCCTACGTCGCCGGCTCCGGAAGCGCCTCGGGCGCTGACTCAGGAGTCGCGTCGGCCTGCTGCTCTTCCTCGCGCTTTCGAGCGCGCTTCTCTTCCTGCTTCTGCTTCCGTGCGAGCTCCTTCTGGCGCTTCTGGAAATCGTAGTTCGGTTTCTTCGACATTCAGCGACCTCCGGTTATCGGGTTACGTGACGGAAGGTGATGCGGCCAGCGATGCGTGCGGCTAGCGCTCCGGACGGCCGCGTGCCGCCTTCGCGCGGAGGCGTTGTGCGGCCTTGGACTTGATCTGTCGTGCTTCGCTCGGCTTGACGTAGTGACGGCGGCGCCGGATCTCGCGCAGGATGCCGGCTTTCATCACACTGCGCTTGAAGCTCTTCAGCGCCCAGTCGATGCGATCCGTTTCGGTCAGGTGGATTTCGACCATCGTTCCTCGACAGGGGTGAGACGATGAAGCGCCGCGCTACCGGGACCGAAAGATACCCGGCAGCGCGGCGCCAATCCGCTCCCTCGCAGGGCGAGGGAGGCGGTGATCAACGACCGAGCTTGGAGACGTTCTCGGCTGCGGGACCCTTCTGGCCCTGCACGACATCGAATTCCACGCGCTCGCCTTCAGCCAGCGACTTGAAGCCGCCGCCCTGAATGGCCGAATGATGGACGAAGCAATCCTTCTCTCCGCCCTCGGGCGTGATGAAGCCGAAGCCCTTGGTGTCGTTGAACCACTTGACGGTGCCGGTTGTACGCATCGTGCTACTCCTGTCTGGAATTGTGTGTGCTGTGTTCGGAGTGCGATGCTGCAACGGACCGACACAACGTGTTCGTGATCGAAACCCTCACGATGGGTGTACCCGCACGGTGCGGGACGTCAGAACGCAAAAAGGGCCTGCTCGCAACTCGGCAGGCCCCTATTCGTCCGGAACTTGTCCACGCGCGCGCGCGTGTTTCGCTGGAACGAAGTCTAGTCGGTATCGGCGCTCGACGCAACCACCTGAGCTTTCTCCCGCTCGCGCAGCCCCTCCCTCGACGCGCCGCTATCGGAACAGCAGCGGCGCGAACTCGTTCAGGTAGGCGCGCCAGTTGGGCCAGGTGTGTCCGCCCTCCGTCTCCTTGTACGAGTACTTGATCTTGTGCTGGTCGAGCAGCGCGAGTGCCGCCTTGGTGCTCGGCAGCACGAAGTCGTCCTTGCCGGTCGCGAACCAGAAGAGCCGGATTCGATCGTTGACCTTGGGATCGGATAGCACCGCCGCGTTGTTCTTGGCGAACGTGGCTGCGCCCTCCTGACCGAACCACCCGGAGCTGAACACGCCGAGCTGGCTGAACTTGTCGAGATTGGTCAGTCCGATGTTGAGCGTCTGCTGGCCACCCATCGACAAGCCTGCGATGGCGCGGCGCTCGCGCCCGGGAAGGGTTCGATAGTTCCGCTCGACGTACGGCACGACGTCGGTGAGGAGGTCGCGTGCGAACGCATCCGGCGCCGGTGCGGCGCCCGGCGTCGTCGGCGTGTGGCCGGCGGGCATGACGACGATCATCGGCTTCGCCTTTCCGGCGGCGATGAGATTGTCGAAGATGAAATTCGCCCGCCCCGCCATCAGCCACGACTGATCGTTGTCGCCGGCGCCGTGCAGCAGATACAGCACGGGATAGCGCTGGCCGCTCGTGGCGTAACCCGGCGGCGTGTACACGTGCATGCGACGCGGCACGCCGAGCGCCTGCGACTGGTAGTGGACCGCCGCGACTTCTCCATGAGGCACAGCACGCTCGGCGAAGAACTCGGATGCGGCGCCCGGTACCTCGAGCAGGCTGCGCACGGTGGTCATGTTGACGCGCGGGCGGTTGTTCCGCGGGTCGGCGACGGCGACACCGTCGACGTCGTACCAGTAGATGTAGAGATCCGCCGGCACCTGTGCGGTGAGCTTCCAGACGCCGGAGTCTGCCTTCGTGAGCGGCTGGTTGGCGAACGGCGCGGGCCCCTCGCTGCGGAGCAGCACCTCGGTCGCCTTCGGCGCGTAGAGCTGAAAGGTGACGCGGCCATCGGCGCCGATGCTCGGGGAAGTGAGCGTGTCCTGCACGCGCCGCGGGCGTGCGGCAGGCGCCTGCGACGTCGCGGTGGCGGCCATCGTGAGGCTCAGCAATCCGGTCCATGCAACGGCGCGCTGCCGCGTCACCGTTCTCCGCCACGTCGTTCGCATCGCAGTGTTCTCCAATGGAGTGGTCACGCAATGAAGCCGAGCGCTTTCCACATCCGACGCTCGGCACCGTTTTCGATCGCCATAACGGTGGTGGCTAGGACGCATCGACGCGATAGCGCAGCCAGAGCACGTCGTCGTCGCGCCGCTCCACCGCCTCGAGCACCAGTCGAAACGGCGTCACGTCACCCTCGACGTCGAACAGCGCCGGCGTGCCGATGCGCGCGTCCGCCACCGGCGCGACGAGGATGCTCACCTCGTCGATCAACCCGACGCGCAGCATGCCGCCGTTGATCCTTCCCCCACCCTCGAGCATGAGCGTTCGTACACGGAAGCGCGCGCCGATCTTCTCGAGCGCGAGCGCCAGATCGACGTCTCGCGTGCCGGCCAACACGTACGACACGCCACGCTCGCGCAGGAACGCGAGGTACTCGTCGGACACACGCCCGGCGAGGACGGCGACGACATGATCGCCGTCGATGTCGTTCGTCTCCCACGCGAGGCGGCCACTCGGGTCGATGGCGAAGGCGAAGGAGTCGTGCGCGCCCGGCGCGACGAAGTCGTCGCGATGCCCACCCGTGTGCTGGCGTGCGACCTCGGCGTCGGGACGCAGGCCGCCGGCGAACGGCTCCATCGTGATGCGGCCGCAGATCCAGCCGTCGGCCTCGTACCTCGAGTGGATCTGCTCGTACTGTCGACGCACCGCAGTCGCGGCCGAAGCGGGCCAGCCATCGACGACGATGCGGCCGTCGACGGAGACGGCCATGTGGCAGATCACACGCGGGCGAGCGGCGGCTGGTGTCATCGATCGCGCATTCGAGAGTGAAGGCAAGCGGCAGGGACTACCGGGAGCTATTCGAGGCGCCGGGTGAACGAGAGAGCACGCAAGGTCATCGCGTGCAGGGGGAGCTTTTCGCAGTCAGCGGTCGATCATGCTCTGCGAGCTCTCGGAGTAGCGCTCGCCCTGCACCGCGATCGTCGCCGCTGCTGCGTCAATCTCACGCAGGTCCGCCGGCGTGAGCTGGACGTCGACCGCGCCGAGGTTCTCTTCCAGGCGGTGGATCTTCGTGGTGCCCGGGATGGGCACGATCCACGGCTTCTGCGCGAGCACCCACGCGAGCGCGAGCTGCGCGGGCGTCACGCCCTTCCGCGCCGCGATGGCGCCGATCAGCTCGACGACCGCCTGGTTCGCCTTCCGGTTCTCCGGCTTGAAGCGCGGCACGGTGTTACGGAAGTCGCTCGAATCGAACGTCGTCGTCTCGTCGATCTTCCCGGTGAGGAAACCCTTGCCCAATGGACTGAAGGGGACGAAGCCGATCCCGAGCTCCTGGAGCGTCGGGAGGATCTCCTGCTCCGGCTCGCGCCACCACAGCGAGTACTCGCTCTGCAGCGCCGTCACCGGCTGCACCGCGTGCGCGCGGCGGATCGTCGCTGCACCCGCTTCGGAGAGGCCGAAGTGCTTCACCTTCCCCTCGGCGATCAGCTCCCGAATCGTGCCGGCGACGTCCTCGATCGGCACGCTCTTGTCGACGCGGTGCTGGTAGTAGAGGTCGATCGCATCGACGCCGAGCCGGCGGAGTGAGCCCTCGGTCATCCGGCGGATGTGCTCGGGGCGGCTGTTGAGGCCGCGCGACTTTCCCGCATCGTCGAAGTCGAATCCGAACTTGGTGGCGATCGCGACGCGGCCGCGGAATGGCGCGAGCGCGTCGCCGACGACTTCCTCGTTCGTGAAGGGACCGTAGACCTGCGCGGTGTCGAACAGCGTGACGCCGCGCTCGACGGCGGCGCGGATGAGAGCAATCGCCTGCTGGCGGTCGGTCGCCGGACCGAGCCCGAAGCTGAGCCCCATGCAGCCGAGGCCAAGGGCGGAGACTTCGAGGCCGCTGCGGCCCAATGCGCGTGTCTTCACGTCGTTGCTCCTTCGTCGTGTGGGGTCAGCCGTTCGTCAGCTTCGTGCCGGGGATGGGCACGACCCACGGCATTCCCCGTGAGGAAGCCGGCGCCCAGCGGGGTGAAAGCGATTAAGCCGATCCCGAGCTCCTCGCAGGTCGCGAGCACGCCGTTCTGCTCCGGGTCACGCGTCCAGAGCGAGTACTCGCACTGCACGGCAGTGAGCGACTGCACGGCGTGCGCGCGCCGGATCGCCGCCCGACGTCACCAGCGGATCGCGTCGGGGTGCGCGAGACGCCGCGCGAGTCGTCGCGCGTGCGTGAGCATCGGGCCGGGATCACGCCACGACTCGAGGCTGTGCACCGCGCCCCACCGCGGCGCGGCGAGGCGCAGCGCCTCGCCCCAACCGAGCTCTCCGCGTCCGACCCGATAGATGATGCTCCGCAGATCCCCGCCAATCCAGCGGAAGAAGACGCCCGGTCGAGAGCGCGCCGTCGCCACGTCGACTCCGAGCACGAGATCGCAGTAGCGCGCGACCGGATTCACTCCGGTCGCGACGGCGAGCGGGAGCGTCGCGTGAATGCGCGGGTTGAGGTCGAGCAGATAGGGGCCGGCCAGGTCGGCGTGAAAGACGCCGTCGTAATCCCGCAGCAGCGCGGCGAGGCGGCCTTCGAGCTCCTCATCGGGCGCGATGGTCTCCGCGGAGGCAACCGTGCCGCACGGCTGCGGCCAGATGCCGCGATAGCGCATGTGCATCGCGACCACGATGCGACCCTTCCACGCGGTGCCGACCACGCCGTGCAGGACGTCCGCGAGGTAGGGTTGGACGAGGATTCGCGCGCCGGCAGCGAGGACGGCGGTCGCCGCGGCGACGAGCTCGGGTGGCGAATCCGCGCGCGCCGCCATCAGGCGCTTGAGGTCCGGCTTCACGACGACCGGATACTCCAGCCGATCCGCACGCTCCTTCACCTCTTCCAGCGACGTGAAGACTTCAGTGGGCGGCACCGACAGCCCCACTCGCTGCGCGGCCTCCGCGCATGCGGCCTTGTCGAGCAGGTGGCGGAGCGGCATGTCGAGCGCCAGGATGGCGGCATCGCTCGCCGGCAGCACGGCCACGTAATCGTGCGCGGCGAGCTCGGCCCGCACCGCATCGGCGTACGCTTCGGGATCGTCGAGCGCCGAGGGCACCGGCACCTGGCCAGCGCAGTAGCGCGACGATGCCGCGAGACACAGATCGCCCGTCACCGTGACGATCGGCTCGTAGCCCTCCTGCGCCAGGGCGCGAACCGCCGCGACCGCGGCGCGCGACTGGCCGCCGGCGCCCTCGGTGATCAACACGCGTCGCCCACGCCGCGTGGGCGATGGCGCCGACGTCGTCCGTTCCGCCTGCTGAATCGCTTCTCGAGCGCTCGTCATGTCTGTACTGTCTTGTTGGAGTACACCACGTGCGTTGCCGCGACCCGGCGAAGCCACGCCTCGCGGTCGGCTGGAATCCGGCGCTCGTCGCCGAGCAGAGCGGCGACGACGGGACACCTCTGCTTCGCCAGCAGACGGAATTTCAGCCGCTGCGCGAGCACCGTCGGCCGGCGCAGGGTGCGCAGCAGCGCCCATGCGGTGACGGCGAGCATCGCGCCGCGGTTCCAGTCGCCCGCCGCGGCGCTCTCCGCCGCCGCGACCGCGGCCCGCGCCGCGGGGCCGAAAGTCTTCGCCGCCAGACGCGCGCCCTCCGGATCCTGCCGCAGCAGGTTCACGACGTGCTTCGCGCGCAGCCCTTCGTCGTTCGGTCGCCCGTTCCAGCGGCTGCCATTCAGCATCAGCTTGAACAATCCCTCGGCGCCGGGACGAAGTCGCCGGAATCCGCGCGGGTCCATGCCGGCGAGCGGCCGCAGGTCCTCGTACTCGAACAGCGGCGACCCGCGCCAAATCTTGTCGTTCTTCACTCCCATCTCGAGCAACGTCGCCGAATCCGAGGGAACCGCGACGAGATTGAGCCCGCCGGGAATGTGATGACACACGATCACCGGACCGACGCCGTGCTCCTCCGCCCACTCGCGAAAGCAGCGCTCGACGACGGGCCACTCGCCGACCGGCGCCGCGGCATCGATGTCACCCACCCCGGTGAATGCCGACTCCGCATTCTTCCACAGGAGCCACCCCGGGCACGCCGCCGTGAGCGTGTGGAGCAGCGGAAGCCAGAGCTCCGTGCGAGTGCCGGGCGCAGTGTAACTCATCGGACCTCCCGCACTCGATCGGCCGCCGCTGGTGCCGACGCGTGATCGAACGGCGCGTCGACGTGACCGGTGGGCCGTGGGCTCGACGCGCGCGGTGGCGGCGACGCCACTTGTCGGTCGAAGCTGTCGCCGGCCTTGCGACGGACGAGACGTCCGTCCAGCACGACGAGCCCGGGCGCCGTGTTCAGCGTGTGCGTTCCGCGGAGTCCGGCAGTCCAGCAGGGATCGATCCGCGCGACAGGCTCCTCTCGGAACTCGCTCGCGTTCAGCCGAAGTACTCGATGCAGGGTCATGGCGTAGCCATACCGCACGGAGCAGTCCTGCGCCGGACGAATGAGCTCTCCGTTCCACCAGAAGAGCGATCCGGCGGGGCGGGCGCCACGCACGTCGCTCTTCACCGGGTTCCGCCGGTGCGGCGTCCACGGACCGAGCGGCGACGGGGCGTGGAATAGATGCAGCTCCTCCTGCAGGTCGGACGCATGCGAATGCGGCTCGGGCGCCACCCCGGCGAACATCCACCAGCGGCCCTCGACCTCGATCGGCGTGGCGTCCACGGCACGTACGTCACCGAGCAGCTGGGCCTCGAGCGTCCATGCGTCGGGGAAGGACGTCGCGCGGTACGCGTCCACCGTGCGCCCCCCGCTGCTCTCGGGAATCATGAAGCGCTCGCCTCGCCACTCGAGGATGAGGGGGTACGACAGATGGTACTCCCGCTCCAGGACCGGCACCGGCGTGGAGGTGGCGCCGCTCGCGGACACTTCCAGCGCGGAGATGTGCGCGCGGCCGCGCTCGTACAAGTACTCCTCGACGAACACGACGTGGCCACCCGGAACGCGCACTGGAAATGGATCGGCCCAGAACCGGTCGCGCGGCGGTATCGCAGTTCGCCAGGCGAGCGACGCGAGGCGGTCGTACGCGACGTGCGGCGTCCCCGGGTCCGGCAGGTGAAATCCGAGGATCCACTGCTCGAACGTCCCCACCTCGTGTCGTGTGTGCTCGAGCAGTCGACCACCGACACGAAGCAGGCCGCGCGTCATCTCCGCGTCGGTGGGAAGGCGCGGGTGCGGCGCCACGACCGTCGGGTCCGAGGCTTCGCGCCGTGCCGCGCGTTCGCCGTCGGTCTCGAGGCCATCGCCGCCGACCTCCTCGCCGGAGTCATACAGATCGCGGAGCGCGCGCAGCAGGAGTCCCGGCGCCTTGCGGTACAGCTCCGCGCGAGTGCGATGGGCCGAGCGCTTGTGCGTCTTGCGGTACGCCTCCGCCGCCAGGCGCGGCGCGCTAGCGTCGTCGGGCACGGCGTAGACGGCAGACCGCGTAGCAGGCACGCCGTCGAACACCTCGCGCACACCGGCCGGGAGCTCGCCGTCGCCCATCTGGAGATACAACGTGCCGAGGCGCGCGAGTCCGACGGCGGCCTGCGGACGAAGTGAGGCGCCGAGGCAGAGGAGCACGTCGAGCCGCCGGTCGGCGATCGCCTCCGACTCGTCCGGCGCGAGCGGCGAACGCGTCCCGCCGGTGACATGCATCAGGGGCACGACTTCGCCGTCGCGACGATCGAGCGACACCGGCTCCAGCGGGTCGGAGTGCAGCGGGAAGAGACGACGGTCGAGGCGCGCGTAGAGTGGGTAGAGCAGGCCGCCCCGCGCCGGGCTCGCCGACCGCGCACCGGACGGTGACGGCGCGGTCACGATGACCAGTTCGAGTGCCGCGAATGGCGCGTGCGCCAACTCCTCCATGAGCCGGTGAATCCACCGCGGCGGCTCGAGTGAATCCAGCACGACGCCGACCCGGAGGGGTGGGCGCGCGTCGACCGGCCGGTGTTCGGCCCCGCGCTGCTCTCGGTGGAGAGGAGAGCGCTGCTGGGAGTGTCGTTCGTCGCTCCGGTCGGACATCATGTCGTCAGCCAGCGCGCCGTCTCCCGGCGCGGCGCTCGGCGATACAGGCCTCGGCGAGCGCGAGGTGAGCCTCCGCGACCCGCCGCGGCGTGGTACCGCTCGCCCGCTCTCGTCCGCTCGCGATCAACTCGCCCCGCAGCACCGAGTCGCGGAGCACTCGCACCACTGCCTCGGCCATCGAGTCGGGGCGCTCCAGCGGTACGAGGACGCCGCTCTTCCCCTGCTCCACCGCCTCGGCAACGCCTCCCGGGCAGTCGCAGGCGACGACGGCCACACCACAGGCCTGTGCCTCGGTGATGACCGTCGGGCATCCTTCGGTGTGCGAGGCGAACACGAAGAGGTCGGATCGGCTGAGAAAGGGGAAGGGATTGTCACGGTATCCCGCGAGCCAGACGTGATCCCCCACTCCCAGCTCGGCGGCGCGCGCGTGCAGACGGGCGACGAAGCCCTCGTCGTCAGGTCGACCCACCAGCACCAGCCTGACGTCACCGGCGGCCTCGCGAATGAGCGGCAGCGCCTCGACGAGGGTCTCCTGCCCCTTGCGAGGTACGAGGTTCGCCACCGAGCAGAGGAGAGTCGGGCGAACGTCGTCGTGGTACCACGGGTGATCCGGAACGGGCGCGCACAGTGCCTCCAGCGCCGCAGGGTCAGGACCCGCCGGAGGGATCACGGCCGTCCGGCCCGCGATCGCCGGGAAGTGCGCCACCAGGTCGTCGACCACGCGCGCGGACACGCCGACGACGCGGTCCGCGTGGGGGTAGAGCGCGGCGGTCATGCGGTTGCGGATCGCGCGATGGTCCCAGCCGAAGGTCGAGTAATGCGTGCACTCCGACACGATGACCGGAGTGTCGATGCGGCCGATCATCCGGGCGAGGATCGCCGCGCGGTTGGGTCCCGTATGCTGGGCGAAGAGCACGTCGGGCCGGATCGCCCGGAGCGCGACGACGAGACGCCGGAGCGCGTTGACCGTCCGGCCGCGACCGATGCCGAGCTCCACGACTTCCGCTCCCTCGGGGATCCACGACTCGGCCGAAGCGTCGCGAGTGGCACAGATGAGCACGGGCCGATGGCCCATGCGGATGAACTGCTCGTGCCGCATGAGGACCTGACGGGCCACCGCGCGGTCGTCGAGCACGTGCAGGAAATCCACGATTCGCCGGTTCTGCTCAGTGCCGCTCATCGTCTCCTCGCTTGCTTCGCGTCGCCATCTCACGCGGACGGCCGCGCGGCCAGGAGGTTGGCCGCGTCGTCGCGCTCCGGCCTGGTCGGCTCGCCCTCCCCTTCGTCCATGTTAACACTCGCGAAGTGCGCCTTCATTTTGATGCCGTAGGCGGTCACGCGCATGAGCGCCATCATCGAGTCGCTCAGGGGGATGATGTAGGGCCCGATCAGCGCCGCGAGCGGCGCGAGGGCGATGCGGAGCGCGTTGATGAGGACCTCCAGCTTCGCGAGCGCCGCCCCCTGATGGGTCCCCATCATCTGGACGCGGCCCGGATACGCCAGCCCTTGCAGGATATGCGAGATGACCGCCAGCGCGACGAGTCCCGCCAGTCGATACGCCTTCGGCGTGAGCCAGGCGAACGGGCTGAGCACCCAATCATGGCCGACGACCACGAAGTAAAGGGCGCCGCCGCCGACCATCAGTCGAACGAATAGCGCCGAGAGTTGGTGCGCTGCGCTCCGGTCGCGGAGGCGCGCGGCGTCCATCAGGCGCGGGCCGAGCACCGCGCTGAGGCCTCGCGCGACCACCAGCATCGGCATCGCGACGAGGCGCGCCGCTTCGGCGTAGCCGAGCATGGCAGCGCCAGCGAGGCGGGCGACGAGAGCGGAGGCGAAAAAGGTCGCGACGTTGGGGATCAATCCCACCAGCAGCAGCCACCCGCCGAGGCGAGACACATCACGGAAGCGCGGGTCGGGTGGCGACGCGGCGGCCGTCGTCGACACCGACGCGGAGGACGGCGCCGGCTCGCGACCGCGGCCCATCGCCACGCCGGCCGCGAGCGAGACGAGATTCGCCACCGCGAGCACACCGAACGGGCACCACCACGGCGGGATGCCGGTCTCGAGGAAGAGCAGGATCCCGACGACGACGACGAGCACGTGAATCGTGGATACCGTGGCCGCGATCCAGGATTGACCGGCGATGTGCAGCATGCTGCGCACGTGGTCCTGGACCGGCGACAGCCCCGCGAAGACGATCCCCGTGACGGTCAGTCCCAGGATGACCGGTCCCGGGACTTCCTTTGGAGCGAACGGAGTCCACCCCGCAACGAGCAGCCCGACGCTGAGCGTGGGCAGCAGCGCGAGGCGCAGCGTCGCGCGCAGAAACCGCAATCGGCCCGACGCGGGGCGCGAGACGGCCGCGACCTCGAGCGGCGCGAAGAGCAGCTGCGCCGGAATGATTCCGGCGAGCGAGACGGCCGTGAAGGCGAGCGCATACGCGCCCAGCGCCGCGGGGCTGAGGCGCCGGATGGCGAAGAGTCCGACCAGAAAGGTCGCCAGCGATGCGAGCGCCGTGTCCACGACCCCCGCGGAGAGCGTGCGATGCTTCAGTTTGCTCACGCGACGACTTCCACCGAGCGCGCCTTCGGTGCGTAGAGCTGGAACGTCACGCGGCCATCGCCTCCGAGACTGGGGAGGTGAGCTGTGCTGCACGAGGCGCGCCCGCGCGGCGGGCCTCAATGCCTCAGGTCGTCAGCAGCGTCTTGATCGCCCGCCGCTCGTCCATCGCGCGGTAGCCCTCGGCAACCTGCTCCAGTGGCAGCGTGAGGTCGAACACCTTGCCAGGGTCGATCTCGCCGCGCTCCACGAGGTCGATCAGCTTCGGCAGATAGCGGCGAACCGGCGCCGGTCCGCCGTGCAGGTGCGCGTGGGTGTAAAACAGCTTCGCGCCGTCGAGCTGCACACCGTGCGGGACGCCGACGTAGCTGACGTAGCCGCCGGGGCGCGCGGCGCGGATCGCCTGCCACATCGACTCCTGCGTTCCGACACATTCGAGCACCGAGTCGGCGCCGACGTCGTTCGTCAGCTCCTTGATGCGCGCCGCGCCCTCGTCGCCACGCTCGGTGACGATGTCGGTTGCGCCGTACTCGCGCGCGAGCCGCTGCCGCGACTCGTGGCGGCTCATCGCGATGATCCGCTCGGCGCCCATGCACTTCGCCGAGAGCACGGCGAGCAGGCCGACCGCGCCGTCGCCGACGACGACGACCGTTGCGCCAGCCTTCACGTTCGCGGCGTCGGCCGCGAACCAGCCGGTGCCGAGGACGTCGCTGATGGCGAGCATGCTCGGGATCATGTCGGGCGACGGGACGTCCTGCGTCGCCACCAGCGTGCCGTCGGCGAGCGGAACGCGCAGCAGAGGAGCCTGCGCGCCGACGACCGGCGTCTTCTGCTGGCAGGACGTCTGGTAGCCGTGCGCGCAGTGCGGACACGTGTTGTCGCTGGCGAAGAAGGATCCGATGACGAACTGGCCCTTCCGAACGGACCTGACCGCGCTGCCGACCTCCTCGACGATGCCGCAGTACTCGTGGCCCATCGGCGCCGGCTCCTTCACCACGTTGGCGCCGCGATACGGCCACAGATCGGACCCGCAGATGCAGCTCGCCGAGAGACGGATGATCGCATCCGTCGGGGCGACGATGGTCGGGTCGGGACGGTCCTCGATGCGCACGTCGCGCGGACCATAGAGAATCGTTGCCTTCATCATCGGTCTCCCGAGTACTGCTCGTCGGTGACGTGCTCCAGCCACTCGACCATCTTGCCGTCGAGCGCCTCCTGGAGGGCGATGTGCGTCATCGCCGTCTTCGGGGAGGCACCATGCCAGTGCCTCACGTTCGGTGGGAACCACACGACGTCGCCCGGACGGATCTCGTCGATGGATCCGCCCTCGAGCTGCACGCGGCCGAGACCGGAGAGCACGATGAGGGTCTGCCCGAGCGGATGCGTGTGCCACGCCGTGCGTGCACCGGGCTCGAAGGTGACGGTGGCGCCGGCAACACGCGCCGGTGCGGGCGCGGTGAAGAGCGGATCGATGCGGACGGTGCCGGTGAACCAGTCGGCCGGCCCCTTGTTCGAGGGCTGTGAGCCCGCGCGAGTGATGGTCATGGAAGCATTTCTCGTTGGGGGGGATAAAGCAGTGTTCGCCGAATCGCTGGTGCGTGTGGTCGACTGGGCCGCCCCAGGCACCGCGATGGCGAGCGCGGCGAGAGCTGCGACGACGGGGATGGTGCAGTGCATTTCAGTGCCCTCCGCGCTGGCCAGTCGCCGACACGAGGGCCGACGCACCGAGCACGGCCGCGGCGACGGCGAAGGTGAGCCGGTATCCGCTCGCGTCGAAGAGGGCGCCGCCCAGCGTCGCGCCGGCGGCGATGGCCAGCTGGATCACTGCGACCATCAGTCCGCCACCGGCCTCGGCGTCTTCCGGAAGCACCTTGCTCAGCCAAGTCCACCACCCAACAGGCGCCGCGGTACCGAGCAACCCCCACGCGGCGAGCAGGACGCCGACCGCGACGAGCGAGTGGCCGAACACCGTGAGCGAGAGGGCGACGGCCGCCATCGCGAGCGGCAGCGCAAGGAGAACGCTGTAGAGCCGCGTGCGAAGGACGAGGCCGATCACGTAGGTGCCGAGCAGCCCTGCACCGCCCGTGATCAGAAGGAGCAGCGCGAGCGTCGAGACCTCCACGCGTGTCACCGTCTCGAGGAATGGACGCAGGTACGTGTAGAGCGCGAACTGCCCGAGGAAGAGGAGCGCGACGGCCAACATCCCGAGGGGAACGTGGCGTCGGCGCAGTACGCGGAAGACGGAACCATCTCCATCGCGACGCGTGACAGGCATCGAGGGCAGGCTGACCCACAGCCAGCCGAGAGTCAGCGCCGCGAGCGGCACGACGGCGAAGAACGCGCCGCGCCATCCGACGTACTGACCGAGGAAGCTGCCGAGCGGCGCGGCAACGGTGCTCGCCAGCGCGTTGCCGCCATTCAGGACGCCGAGCGCCCG
>QHVE01000037.1:26979-39015 GCA_003223455.1 Gemmatimonadota bacterium
ACGGCGATGGCCTGGCCGGCCTGCCCCTCGGTGACGTGCAGGTCTGCGGCGATCGGCGTCAGCAGGCTGACAGGCATGAACTCGGAGGCGATCAGCGTCGCTACGCAGAGGGAAAGGGCGAACACGGCGCCCCAGCCCGCTGCGCTCGACTCCCGCGATGCACGCGCAGGGGCAGCGACATCGAGCGTTGCATTCATTCGTGATGCTCCGTGCTTCGTGGTCGGTGAGACGTACCGCGTGCATCTCAATCAACCGTACCGCGGCGTTTCGATCTACTTGACGGTGCTTCATGCGGCAGTAAGCATTACTACATGATGCCCGATGCGCTCGACGGGATGACGGTCTTCGTCGCCGTGGCCGAAGCGAGGAACTTTCGAGTCGCCGGTGAGCGACTCGGTGTGAGCGCGTCCGCCGTGAGCCAGGCGCTGCGAAAGCTGGAGGAGCGCCTCGGTGTTCCTCTCGTGCACCGCACGACGCGGAGCGTGCGTCTCTCGGAGGCGGGCGAACGGCTCTACGCCGCGGTGCGTCCTGCGCTCGAGGAAGTGGAGGCCGCCGTGGCCGCCGTCGGCGAGTTGAGTGACGCGCCGCGCGGCACGCTTCGCTTGCTCGTGGGGACTGCGGCCGATCCAGTGCTGACCGGTTCGCTGCTCGCCGACTTCCTCACCACGCACGCGCACGTGAAGCTCGACCTCGTGGTGAGCGACGCGGTCGGCGACATCGTGGCCGAGGGCTACGACGCCGGCATCCAGCTCGGCGAAGTGATCGACCGCGACATGATCGCCGTCCCCGTTACGGGCGACATCCGGATGACCGTGGTGGGCTCACCGTCGTATTTCTCGCGACACAAGAAGCCGAAGCATCCGCGCGATCTGGTTCAGCACGAGTGTCTGAACTGGCACCCGGCGGCGGGGACACCTGCCTACCGATGGGAGTTCACAGAGGGCGCGAAGGAGATCGTTGTCGCCGTGCCGACGCGCGTGCTGTCCACGGACTCGGCGGTGAACATTCGCCTGGCGCTCGCCGGCCTCGGGTTGGCCATCGTGTACGAGTACCAGGTGCGGGAGGAAGTGGCGCGCGGCGATCTGGTGCCGGTGCTCGCGAAGTTCTGCGAGCCGTTCGCGGGATACTACCTGTTCTACCCTCAGCGTCGGCACGCGTCCCCGGCACTGCGCGCGTTGATCGACCATCTGCGCGCGGCGAGGAGCTCGGCAGTGAGGCGCCCTGCGCGCTGAGCCGGCATCACGAACGGAGGTTCAAGGGATTTAGAGGATTTGACGGATGCATGGGCAACTGCTTGTTGGGGTCCGCCACGTCGAGTCTCTTGCGGCAGACCCCAAAAGTCTTTGCTGTTGCTCGGGCATCCGTTTCATCCGCCGTGATCCCCTTGAGCCCTCCGTTCCTGATGCCTGCGATGCCTTTTGGAAAGGACGAGAGTCGCGCTAGTTCGATCATGCCCGAATGAGCTACCGACACGATCGTACGGAATGTCGGAACTTCGGCTCGTCGAGGAGCAGTTGACGCACTCAGTCATCGGTGCGTTCTACGAAGTCTACAACGCGCTGGGCTTTGGATTTCTCGAGCAGGTGTACATCTCGGCGCTCGAGCGCGAACTGCGCGCCAGAGGACACGCCGTCGGTCGCGAGGTCTTTGTGCCCGTGATCTACAAAGGGGATGAGATCTCGAGGCAGCGCATCGACATGATCATCGATGAACGGCTCGTGGTCGAGGCGAAGGCGACGCAGGAATTGCACAAGTCCGCCAGGCGGCAAGTGTACAACTACTTGCGCGCGACTCGGCTTCAAGTCGGGCTCCTGATGCACTTCGGGCCGGAGCCGTGCTTCTATCGGCTGGAATCCCGTCGCGCAGGCGAATAGGCATCGGCAAACAGGGCCAGCTGGCAGGCGTCAAGAAAGCAGGGTTTACAGGGATCAAGGCGGATTTACCGGATGCACGAGCAACAGCAAACACTTCGGGGTCCGGCGCGAGAGATCGTTGTGGCGGACCCGATCAAGCAGCTGGCCGTGCATCCCTCCACTCCGCACTGATCCTTCAGGCACTGCGTTCTTGATGCCGGCTCAGCGCGCCACGGACACCACGACGCGCGCGTAGCGAGTGAGCGTGGGGCGTCCGTCGTCGGTGGCCTCGAGCCGTCGGCGGGCACCTGAAGGCTCGTGACGAGCGAAGCAGGACTCGAGAGGCTCACGTCGCCCGGATACGTGTCGACGTCCTTCCATCGCCACCACCGCACCTTCACCGCGTTGCCATCGGGGTCCGACGTCGTGCCCTCGAGGCGGACCGTCCCGCCGGGGCGCGCAGTGATGTGCGCGCTCCCGTGGATCGCGACAACCGGCTCGTGATTGGCGCCGGCGTACGTCGGCGTGACCGTCCACTGCATGCGCGCCGCGAAATCGTTCTGCGCCGCGGGCACGAAGTTGGGGTGCGGCGACGGCGGCCGCGTCGACGGACCTTCCGCGCCGACGCCCTCGAGGCTTTTCATGAACGCTTCGATGCCGCCTGCCGCGCCGCCCGGAGCCGCGGCGGGGGCAGCGCGCCGCGACCCCGGGTTCACGACGACGCGCCCGCCCCACCCGCCAGGGGTCTCGTCGCGATACGCGTCGAGCCCGTTGCCGATCAGGTTGAAGAACGTGAAGGTGTCGCCCTCGCCGAGGAATTCGCCCTTCGGCCGCGGTGGAAGCCACACGACGTAGCCGAGCTTCCGGAGCGAGTCGCTGGAGAGTCCGGAGACGCCGAAGTAGTCGTACTTGTCGCCGGGCGCCATCTGCTTTCCGTCGCCCCACACGCGGTAGTGCTCACCGTAGGGCCCGCGCGACGAGACGTTCTCGCGCGTCCAGTCGACGTTGAAGTACGGCGCGTTCTCGGCCGACGCGAAGACGAACGCGCCGTAGCCGACGCCGACCCCTCCCTGCCCCGCGCGCAGCGAGCGGATGTCGGGCCAGTTGGGTTTGATGTAGTTGGCGTACGTGTCGTCCTGATCGCCCGACAGGGAGAGGATCGCCTTGCGCGAGACCTTCGCACGGATCGTCGGCCACTCGGCTGACGACGCGCGGCTGTCCTGAATCGACTTGAGCGCGCGCGCGATCGTGCTCGCCCCGCCCCACGCGAGCAGATAGACCGGCTCGGGATCGTCGTCGAGCAGGAGATCGCGAATGAGGTCGGAGCCCGGCGTGTCCTTCGAGATGTCTCCGTCGAACTCGACGTTCCCCCACCGGATCTTGGAACGCAGCATCGCGGGCGTGGGGTAATCGCGGTGATGCACGCGCAGGTTCGGGTAGACCTTCTCGTAGACGTCCACCGCGTCGTCGATGAACCGCTCGTTCGGCGCCCAGCGCCACGACTCGCACGGGCAGAGCTTCTGTCCGAAGCGGAAGTACTCGCGGTTCGGCACGGCGAACTTCCGGCCCGTGCCGTCGCCCTTCCAGTGGAACTGGCTGCTGGCGTAGACCAGTCCCTCGGTGCGGAAGTCCGTGCTGTAGAGGAGATATCGGAGAAGCGAGTTCGAGTCGTCGAGCTCGGGGTCCGTGGTGACGACGACGCGCGGCTTCGAGGCGACCGAGGTGGGCGGGCCGCCGTCGACCCGGCGAGCGGCCGTCGCGCAGCCGCCGAGCGTGAGCCCGAGCAGCGCCAGCGTCATCGTGCGGATCGTCGTCATGGCGGAATTCCTCATGAACTGTCTATCGCTTGCGGCGGTCGTGATGCGCGGCACTCATCGGCGCGGTTTGGTCGGGGCCGTACCGCCCTCGGTCGCAGGCGGATCGAGTCGACGCAGGTGCAGCGAGAGCGAGCCGATGATCGGCACCTTGCTGCTCATCCTGACGAGGGTGTGGTGCTCGTCGTCGCTGAAGTACAGCTCGGCCTCGCCCCCCTCACCGAACAGTCCCGACGTCTTGATCGTCGGACGCACGACGACCGCCTCGAACGTGCCCGCCGGCACCGTCACGGTCTCGCGCCGCACGACTCGCAGCACGATGGGATTCGCGTCCGCCTTGAAGTAGCGGCTGATCGTGTAGCTGTCGCCGACCTTGAGCGGCAGACTGCGCGCGAGGACGAGCATCGATACGTCATCGAGCGGCTGATCGGTGTTCAGCGGGAGCGTCTCATCGGTGTCGACGCGCCGGTACTGCTTCCGCTCCGGCGAGAGCTCGTACGTCCGCTGGCGGCGGTTGCCGAGCTCGCGCTGATCCTGCACGAATCGCCTCGAGACGACCTTCCGCTGATCGTTCCATGCGGCGGCGTCGATCCACGATGCGAATCGGTCCTCCACCATTGCCGGCCCGACGCCGCCCTCGATGCGGAGCACTGCATGATAGGTGTCGTGGCCGTCGACCTTCTCGCGGCCGAGGAGCTCCATGACGCCCGTGCCGGCGCTCAGCGGGCCGAGCTTCACCTCGTATTCGGCGCGCTCCAGCGGCCGCGTCTGTGCGCGACCGCTCAGCGGGGCGGCGAGGGCGATCGCGACGAAGGCCGCGCGCGCGGCGAGACGTATCATCGCCGTGTATTGGCGGAGCGCACGCCGCTCGTCAAGCGCGCTGTGGTGAGGCCACGATCCCGCGGCCAACTGCAAGTTCACCTGAAGCTGCATCCCGCGGGTCCGCGGCTCCGCGTGAACCCACGTCTGTCGCGAGAGGCAACGACCGCGAGCCTGGTGCGTTGACATCTGCCAAAGAACTTTACATCATAAAGTCAGAATCCTCACCCACAGGGCGTTCGCCAACGGACAGCTCGCGGCGCCATTCAACTCCTCAGATGTGCGAAGTTCCTGAATGACGCAGCCTGCCGAAGAATTCCTCGCGTTCCAGACCGCTCTTGCCGGCGAGTACTCCCTGCAACGGGAGCTCGGCCGCGGCGGAATGGGGATCGTCTATCTCGCGCGCGACGTGCAGCTCGATCGTGACGTGGCGATCAAGGTGCTCCCGTCGCACCTCGCGCTGACGGAGGCGTCGCGCGAGCGATTCCTGCACGAGGCGCGCACGGCGGCCGGTCTCTCGCATCCGCACATCGTTCCGATCCATCGCGTCGGCGAGACGAGCGGCTTCGTCTTCTTCGTCATGAGCTACGTCGAGGGCGAGACGCTCGGCGAACGGCTGCGACGCACCGGACCCCTCGCGGCGGACGACGCGACGCGCGTCCTGCGCGAGGTGGCATGGGCGCTCGCCTACGCACACGGGCGCGGCATCGTCCATCGCGACGTGAAGCCGGACAACATCCTGCTGGAAGCGGACACGGGACGCGCGCTCGTCACCGACTTCGGTATCGCCCGTGGCAGCGCCACCGTCGACGAGACCGATCCGGGACGGATCATGGGGACGGCGAACTTCATGAGTCCGGAGCAGGCGGCGGGGGAAGCGATCGACGGGCGCAGCGACATCTACGCGCTGGGCGTGGTCGGGTATCTCGCGGTGAGCGGGCGCCTGCCCTTCGAAGCGTCGAACCTTCCCGCGTTGCTCGTGCGACAGGCGACGGAAGCAGCGCCAAGTGTGCTCCGCGCGGCGCCGGGACTGCCGCCAAGGCTCGGCGCCGCGATCGACCGCTGCCTGGCGCGCGATCCCGCCGACCGCTTCGCCGACGGCGAGACGCTCGCGGCTGCGCTCGCGCCGAGGGCCGAGGCGCGACCCACGCTGCCGACGACGCTGCGCGCATGGCTCGCGGCGAGGAATCCACTTCTCGTGCCGTACATGGGATGGTCGGCGTTCTTCAGCGTGCTCACGACGGGAAACGTGTACGCCAACATGATCGGCAATCCCGGCTCGAAGTGGAGGGACGTTGCCATGCTGGCGAGCATCGCGGCGGCGCCGCTGCTCCCCATCGTCGGCTTCCATCTGCATCAGGCGCGTCGGCAGTTCAGGGCCGGACACACGCTGGCGGATCTGCGCTCCGCGCTCGACATCGCGCGGCGGGAGCGAATCGAGAGCGAGGCGCTCGTGCGCGAGGAGGGGGAATCCGCCTGGGAGCGCGTGCTGCGACTCGCGACCGTCGCGTCGACGACGTGGTTCGCCGTGACCGTGGTGCTGATCTTCCAGGGCGTGTTCCACGAAAACAGAACCAACCTCGTGTGGATCTTCGGCCCTGTGCTGTCGACGCTGGTGCTCGGCGCGGTGAGCAATGCGCTAGACGTCCAGTTCGTCCCGACGAAGCTGCGCGACTGGTGGCAGACGGGGATCCGTGATCGCCTGTGGAACAGCCGCGCGGGAGAATGGCTCGCACGGCGACTCGGCGCTCCCGAGCGCTCGCGTGCGGTCGGCGCCGGCGCATTTCGCGCCACGGAGGCGGCACTCGGCGTCGCGGCGTCGGAGCTGTTCGCCGCGTTGCCGAAGTCGTACCGCGCGCAGCTCGCCGACTTGCCGGCGACCGTGGAGGCACTCGAGGCGCGCGCGGCGGAGGCTCGCTCGGAGGTCGAGATGCTCGCCGCACTCGCGTCGTCGGGCACGAGCGCCGACGCGCTCGAGGCGCGGCGCAAGGCGGCCGCGGCACAGCTCTCTCAGAGCGTCGCGGCGCTGGAGGGGATCAGGCTCGATCTCCTGCGGCTGTATGCCGGCGCGGGGGACCTCGCGCCGCTCACGACGCTGATCGATGCGGCGCGCGCGCTCGGCGAGGACGTGAAGCGGCTGGCCGATGCACAGCGCGAGGCGGATGACGCGGCGAGCTGGGAACGAATCCCGACGCCGGGGTGAAGTGGGGAGTGGGGACTGGGGAGTGGGGAGTGGCAACGGCCTCGGGAAGCGACTGCCGCCCGAGGCCGTTGCCACTTCGCCCACAAACCACAAACCACAAACCACAAACCAGCAGTGCCGTAACCGGAGTACAGAGTGCGGCAGTGCCGTGAGTAGTGCTGTCAGCGCGGCGGCAGCGGCCACGGCTTGGCGTACGGACACACCGGCACGGCGATCTTCCGCATCGCAGCGAGGAAGCGGGCATCGGACCAGAGCGGGTCGATCATCGGATTGCAGCCGAACCAGTTTCCCGAGTCGACCCAGCGACGCTGCCCCTCTTCGCTCGTCAACAGGCGCAGCAATGGCTCCCGATCGCCGAAGATCAGGTCCGCGACGGCGCTGTTCACTCCACCCGCTCCGCCGCCCTCTGTGCTGCGTAGCTGATCGCGCAGGCGGGACGCGTCCGCCCAGCTACCCGCTCTCGCGCGCGCGAACACGAGAGACAGTGTGAGCCTGGGATGGCCAGGGTACTGCTTCAGACCTCGCTCGAGCGTGCGCGTGGCGCTGTCGAACTGTCCGCGGAGTGTTTGCGTGATGCCGAGGATCCCGATGGCCCCAGCAAACGTCGAATCGATCGCGAGCGAGTGCCGAAGTGCGACCTCGGCCTCGGGCAACCGGCGCGCCTGGAGGAGTGCCAGGCCGACGGAGCCGGCGGCCGAGTGGGCGAGTGGATCGAGCTGGGTCGCGAGGCGGAGCTCGACCAGGGCATCGTCGGTGCGTCCGACGTTCAGCAGCGCGGCGCCGAGAAAGTGATGACCGGTGACCGACGACGGGTCGAGCGCCAGCCCAGCGCGGAAGTGCGCCTCAGACTTCGCGAACTGCAGCTCATCCTCGAGCGCACTGGCCAGAGCGAACTGCGCGTCCGCGAGCGTGGAGTCGAGCGCCACCGCGCGCTCGGCGCTTGCGGCCGCGAGTGCCACCGTCGAGTCGACGCCGGGAAAGTAGAACGGCCAGAGCGTGTAAGCCATCGCCAAGCCGGCATGCGCACGCGCGAACGTAGGGTCGCGCGCGATGGCCTGCTGAAAGAAGTCGACCGAGCGGGCCAACCGCGTCGGATTGCGCATCAGAAAGTTGTAGCGCCCGTTCAGGAACAGCTCGTACGCCACCTGGTCGGTCGTGCCGCGTGCGACGTCGGCCGCGCGATCGGCGCTTCGTCCGGTCGATCGACCGCCGAGCGCGGGCGCGAGCGCGGCGGCGATGGCGCGCGTGAACTCGTCCTGCACCGCGAACACGTCGCTCGAGCGGCTCTCGTACACGCTGTCCCACAGCACCTTGCCGTCGGCCGTGCTGACGAGCTGTGTGGTGACGCGCATCCGTTCGCCCGCGCGTCGCACCGTACCGCCGACGTACGCGCCAACGTCGAGCGCGCGGCCGACCTCCTGCGCCGTCGGGGTCTGACCCTTGAACCGGAAGCTCGCTGTGCGCCCCGCGATGCGCAGGCCGGGCAGGCGACCGAGGGCGTGCGCCAGCTCGTCGGTGAGACCGTCGCTGAAGTAGTCGTCGCCCTGCGAGCCGCTGGTGTTCACGAATGGGAGAATGGCCAGAGTGCGGGGCGCGGCCGATTGGACTCCGCCGGTGAGCCCACCGCGCGCGCCCTGCGACGCGCGACCGGTTCGGCGCGTCTCGACGGCGAAAGCGCCGATCGCCACGAGCAGCACGACGAGAACGGCGACGAACCGCGCGGGCACCCGCCGCCGCGGGGCGCGAGGCGTGATCGCCGTCGTCGTCTCGTCGGCGGACTGCATCGCGTCGAGCGTGGCGACGACGTCGTCGGCCGACTGCGGGCGCGCCGCGGCATCCTTCTCGAGGCACTGCATGACGAGCGCGGCGAACGCCGGCGGTACGCCGGGACTCGTCTCCGAAATCGACCTGGGGAGCTCCGAGAGATGCGCCGCGACGAGCGCCTGCGCCGTGCGCGCGCGGAACGGATGTGCGCCCGCGAGCGTCTCGTAGGCGACGACCCCGAGCGCGTAGAGATCGGCGCGATGGTCGACGTCGGCGTCGCCGAGGGCCTGTTCCGGGGCCATGTACGCCGGCGTGCCAAGCGCCATGCCGACCGAGGTGAGCGTCGTCATCGGGTCGGCTGCCGTGTCGTTCGTCCGCTCCTTGTCGCGCGCACGGCGTACGGCGCGCGCGATGCCGAAGTCGGCGACCACGGCGTGACCGTCGGCGAGGAGGATGTTCTCGGGCTTGACGTCCCGGTGCACGACGCCGTGCCGATGGGCATGCGCGAGCGCATCGGCGACGTCGCGCACGATGCGTCGCGCCTCGGCGAGCGGCAGCGGCCCACTGGCGCGCTGCAGGCGATCGCGGAGCGACTCACCCGGGACATACGGCATCGTGTAGTACAGCAGGCCGTCCGCGTCGCCCGAATCGAAGAGCGGCAGAATGTGTGGATGACGCAGGTTGGCCGCCGTCTCGATCTCGCGGCGGAACCGGCTCGGCCCGAGCACCGCACCGACGTCCGGATGGAGCACTTTGAGCGCGACGGGGCGGCGATGTCGGACGTCTCGCGCGAGGTAGACGGTGGCCATTCCGCCGCGGCCGAGCTCGCGCTCCAGGACGTACTGACCTTCCAGCGCGGTGGCGAGCCGCGTCATGTCGGACGCGATGCGCCCCGTGGTGGCGTCGAATTCCGCATGCTCGATGTCGGCGCGGACGGCCTCGGCCCGCCACGCGCTCGGGATTCTGAGACTGTCGTCCGAACTGGGCGGCGACTCATCGCGGCGATGTTCCTCGTCTGCGCTCACGCCGCGCCCGCCTTCAGCTCGCGCCGCAGCCAGGCACTCGCCTCGGACCACCGTCGATTCGCGGTGGCGGGCGACACGCCGAGTGCCGCTGCCGTCTCGGCGATGGTGAGACCGGCGAAGTAACGCAGCTCGACGAGCCGTGCCTGCTCGGGGTCGAGCGCGGCGAGGCGGTCGAGCGCTTCGTGCACGGCGAGCACCTCCGCCGCCGGCTCGGTGGCCACGGCGTCGGCGTCGCCGAGGGTGACGGCACGCACGGCGTCGCCGTCATGACCGCCACGCTTCGCGGCGCCCCGGGTGCGCGCGTGGTCGACGAGGATCTGCCGCATCACTCGCGCGGCGATGGCGTAGAAGTGACTCCGGCTGTCGGCGTGCACGCGCGATTGGTCGACGAGCCGCAGGTACGTCTCGTGAACGAGGGCCGTCGTGGAGAGCGTGTGTCCCTCAGCCTCGCGCCGGAGGATGCGCGCGGCCTGACGGCGCAGCGCGTCGTACACGGACGGCACGAGCGCGTCGAGGGCCGCACGGTCTCCGGCGCCCCAGGCCAGCAGGAGAGCGGTGACGTCGTGGGGCTCCGGGGTCCCGGGCGACGGGGGCTCCAACGACGCCGGCATGGCACCCCTCCGCGTATGCGCGCCGACGACTCGCCAGCGCTCGTGTGGCCCGACGATACCTCTCCCCGCACACGAGGGCAATGCGAGGGCGCGTGAGACAATCCGGACGGCGTTTCCGCACTCCAGGGTGCACGGCTCCCCGGCCCACTCGTCACCCTGAATCCGAGAGGAACTCCATGTCAGCAGATCGTGCCCCGTCGCTCCGCCTGGCGTGCGCGCTGGGCACCCTCCTCGCCCTCGCCGCCTGCAACAACCCCGATGCATCGCGCGACTCGCTGGCACCGACGTCGCCGAAGCTATCTGGTGCCAGGCTTCCCTCAGCGGTGGCGGAGAGCATTCGCGATCCACTGCAGCTGTGTCAGATCGACCTCCAGCAGCCCACGGGAGTCGGCACCGGCGGCAGCGCCCCGACGACCTCGCTCAACGTCCGTGGCACGCTCGAGGTGTGCGAAACCGATACGTACCAGCCGGCGACGAACAGTCTTCTCGTGCACGCCGTCGGCACCGGCACGGCATCACATCTCGGCCGATTCATGATGGTCGACGACGGCATTGCCTACCTCAGCACGTCGTCGGGAGGGGGGAGCGTCACCTTCTTCTCGGCGAACGGGGACAGCTTCACGGCGACGGAGACGGGGCTGGCGGCCATCACGGACGGCATCGCCGAGATCACGGACTACGCGACGGTCACCGGCGGTACGGGGCGGTTCGCGGGCGCCACCGGCGGCCTCACGATCGTGCGGCGCCGCGACCTGTCGTCGCCGCTCTCCTCGGGATGGTTCTACGGCACGATCGATCTCGCGAAGTGAATGTTCGATTCGGAGCTTGCGACCGCCACGGGCGGTCGCGAGTCTCCGAGCATTCCTTCCGCCAGAATCAGGAGCGATGCATCTCGCACACCTCACCCTGCCCACCCGCGACGTCGAGCGCACGTGTGCGTTTCTCGTGCACACGCTCGGGCTCCCGCGCCTGCCGACGCCGGAGAACTCGCCGGTGCCGGTGTACTGGCTCGACCTCGGCCATGGGCAGTCGCTGCACGTGTTCTACGTCGAGGAGTTCGAGGTGTCGCCGTTCGAGAGCGAGTTCGGGCGGCACATCGCGCTGTTCCATCCGCTGACCGACTTCGCAAACGTCAAGGAACGATTGCTCGCGGAAGGTGCGGAGCTCGTCGAGCCGCTCCGCGCCACGCCGTTCGAACGGTTCTTCTTTCGTGAGCCGATCAACGGCTATCTGTTCGAGATCATCGACGCCGCGCGGGCCGAGGCACGCGACTAGGGCGCGTGCGGCAGCGCGTCGATGAACGCGCGCAGCTCGCGCAGGACGTCGGCCGTATTCGATCGGAACACGTAGTGAGTCGCGTGCGCGAGTCGGATCACGCGTGCCTGCGGCACGCCCCGCTGGAACGCGGTGATCTGCGGGAGCATCGCCGCGAGGGCGACGGAGTCGATTCGTGCACGTGCCGAGGAGTCGCTCGGCGCGTCCGCTGGTAGCGGGCGCGGAGCGGCGTAGATCGCGAGCACTGGCCCCTTGATCGTCGTGTAGCGTTGCGCTCCGGCGAAGAGCGCCGAGGCGACCGGGTCGCGGCGCAGCGCGGTCGGGCGCACGGAGGCCGTGGGTTGTGCTTCCAGTCGTGTCGCCCATTTCCGCAGATCGCGCTCGAGGACCGGAAGCGTGGAATCGGTCAGGGAGCGGATCATCGCGGCGCGGTCGGCGAAGCTGATCGAGCGCTACCACGTCTACGGAATCACGCGCCGCGGTTTCGCGCCGTCCTCCATCGCGACCTCGGGCTACCTCGCCGACAGCCTCGCCGACGACGTCCTCACGGTCCTCGACTCGCTGGGACTCACGGGCGCGAGACGCCCTGTGCTTGTCGGCCATTCCATCGCCGGAGAGGAGTTGAGCTCCATCGGCTCACGCTATCCCGAGCGAGTGGCCGGACTGGTCTAC
>QHVE01000038.1:0-7604 GCA_003223455.1 Gemmatimonadota bacterium
GGCAGCGCGAGGGCCGGCGAGATCCACCTTGTTGAGCACGACCAGATCGGCTCGCCGGAGCTGCGCCTCGGTCGCGGTGCCGAGCGAGAGCCCGGCTTCCATCTGCGCGCCAGTGGCCGCATCGACGACGATGACGACGCCATTCGGCTTGAAGCCGGGCATGTACGCATACCCCGCGATCCTCGCCGGGCTCTCGTCACCGTGCGCCTCGACGATCACGTGATCGGGGCGTTGCTCCATACGCACGAGCTGGATGAGATCATCGACGGGGTCGCGGCTCGGGAGCCACATGCAGCCGCCGATCCACTGTCGCGGCGCGTCGCTCGCGGCGACGGCATCATTGTCGATGCTGGCGGAGCTCGCGTGCGGGCGGGCGATCGCCACGACACGCCGGCCAGCCTGCGCCTCCATGAGGTGACGGATGACGGCGCTCTTACCAGCACCCGACGGACCGCCGACGACGGTCAGCGGAATCGCGCACGCATTGTCGAAAGACTGGACGC
Organism: Gemmatimonadota bacterium; assembly: GCA_003223455.1. Classification (GTDB taxonomy): domain Bacteria; phylum Gemmatimonadota; class Gemmatimonadetes; order Gemmatimonadales; family Gemmatimonadaceae; genus AG11. The sequence goes on from QHVE01000038.1 coordinate 504, forward strand.
CCGCTCGCATGGCAACCTCGCACAGCACAAAGAGTCGGAATGGGCACGGATCATTGCCCCCCTCGCGCGCGCACTCTATTGGCCCTAGAGCCAATGCTGCGAATCTCCCGAGACTCGCACCATCTCCGTGTGTAAGAACCACATACCAGATGGAGTCGGGGCGCGTGCACCGTGCGAGGACGCGTGGAGAGCGATGATCCACTCATCGTCGTCATAGATGACGACGAGAGTCTGTGTCGTGCATTGGTGCGCGTGCTGTCCAACGCCGCGTACCAGGTGCGCACCTACAACCGCGCGGCGGACTATCTCGCCGAAGCCGACGTCATCGAGGCCGCATGCGTGCTCGTGGACATTCGCATGCCGTCCGTCGACGGCATCCAGTTGGCACGTGCACTGCGCGAAGCCGATCTCGATGCACCGATCATCTTCATGACCGGCACCGACGACGTGGACACCGTGGTGACGGCGATGAAGCTCGGCGCGCTCGATCTCCTCGCCAAGCCGTTCACCGCGGCCGCGATGCTCGCCGTGGTGGAGAGGGCGCTGCAGGAGAGCCGTCGCACCGTGGATGCGCATCGCTCGCTCGTCGCGCTGTGGCGCCTCGTCGGGCTGCTCACCCCGCGCGAAGCCGAGGTCTGCGCCCTCGTCGCGGTCGGGCTGCCGAACAAGAACGTGGCCGCCCGCATCGGCACGACGGAGAAGACCGTCAAGGTCCACCGCGGTCGCGTCATGCACAAGTTCGGCGTGCCGTCGCTCGCCGCGCTCATTCGACTCATCGATCGCCTCGTGACCGAGCCGCACCGCGACTCCGTCCACGTCGACGGCATCGATGTGCCATGCCCACCGACAGTCGGCATCATCGTTCGCACGATGGAAGACTTCCGACGGCCGGCGATGTCATCGCCGGCCGACAATGTGATACGCATCTAGGCGTAGCCCCATTGGACAACTTCGGACCAGCGGTTGCGACTCGTAGCCTGTGCAACGACTTACACCGAGGCAGCCGTGCCAGACTCCACTCGACATGTGTGGCCATTGGACGAGCACGAGTTGCGCCCTGCGCTTCGTGTTATCGCCACAGTGGCCCACGCCGACATGGCCATCCTGATGCTGCACGACGACGCAGAGCACGTGCTGCATCCCGTACTGGCGCACGGACTGACCGACTCACAACGCGACCTGTTCGGCGCCCATCGCGACGGTGAGGGGCCGTTCGCCACCGCCCTCACCGAGCATCGGCTCGTCCGCGTACGCAATGCCTGGCAGGATCACACGCTGTGGGCGGAGACGGCACGTCGACTCGGCTTCCGGCACATCGAGATCCTGCCGTTCTTCCGGCCGAGCGGCGAGGCGCTCGGGGTGTTCGCCATCCTCTACCGGACGAACGCCTGCTGTCGCCGACAGGCGGCCCGCATCGCGGCCGACTGCGCGAACATCTTTGCCGTCTCCCTTGCACATGCACACGAGCACCTGCGGGCCGAGCACGATCGCGCGCAGATCGCCAAGGCCGCGCAGGGCCGGGTGCAGTTCGTCGCGCGGATGAGCCACGAGTTGCGCACGCCGCTGCAGTCCATCGCCGGCTACGTGAACCTGCTGCAGACGGGCCGGCCGAAGGAGCTGTCGGAGGACCAGGCCCGCATGCTCGATCGCATCGTCGTCAGCGAGCGCATTCTCGTGCATCTGATCGACGATCTCATCTCGTTCAGTCGGATGGAGGCGGGGGACATCATCTATCGATTCGCTCCCGTCTCGGCGACGACGGCGCTCCAGATGACCGAGGGGGTGCTGTCGCCGCTCGCTTTGCAACAGAAGGTCTCCCTGCAGCTCGAGCCCGCCCCACCGAACGCCGTGGTGCACGCCGATGCGGAGAAGCTGCAACAGGTCCTCGTCAACCTCGCGGCGAACGCGATCAAGTACTCGCCGCCTGGAGCGACGGTCACGCTCCGATGTCGGAACGACGCCGACTGCGTGGCGTTCGACGTCGTCGACAATGGCCCGGGCATCCCAGCGGAAAAGCTCAGCGACATCTTCGAGCCGTACGTGCGCCTCGAATCGCCTGCCACGCCGCGGAGCTCCGGGTGGGGACTTGGCCTCGCCATCAGTCGGGAGCTCGCCGCGGGGATGCATGGCTCGCTGACGGTGCAGAGCGACCCCGGACGGGGATCCGCGTTCACGCTCCGGCTGCCACGCGACGGGGCGACGGATAGCGCCGTGACCGACGGTGCGCGAACCGACGGCGGGCTGGCGAACAGCGCCCTCCGGAGGGGGGCCCTGACGGACGGTGCGATGCGGGGACTTCCGACGATGGATGGCGCCAGTTGGAGAGCTCGACGCGCGGCGTTGCCGCGAGGCGTGCGACTCGGTTGAGCACCTGGTCCGCGGTGCTGATGTCGCTCGCGGCGCTCGCGACCTCCTGGGCGAGCTACCAGGCCTCGTTGTGGAGCGGCGAGCAATCCGTGCGCGGCGCGAGCTCGGCGGCGTATCGGGCGAAGTCGACGCGGGCCTCGGCGCGCGCGGGGCAGCTCCGCATGATCGACATCGGGCTGTTCGCCCACTGGATGGACGCGGCGTCCCACGGCGACTCCACGCTGGCGCGGTTCCTCGCGTCCCGGTTCCGCGCCGAGTTCAAGCCGGCCTTCGACGAATGGATGGCGAGCCGTCCCTTCACGTCGCCGATGGCGGCGTCGACGCCCTTCGCGCTCCCCGCCTATCGCGTCGCCGAGGATACTGTGGCGGCGCGACTCGAGCGATCCGCCGACGAGGAATCTGCGGCAAGCCAGTCCGCCAATCGCATCAGCGATACCTACGTCCTTGACGCCGTGATCATGGCGACGGTGCTGTTCTTCGCCGGGGCAGCCCAGCAGGGCCATGTGTCGAGGCTTCGCGTGGCGATGCTGCTTATTGCCTTCGGAGCCTGCGCGCTGGGCGTCGTCCGATTGTTCGGCGCACCGCGGGCGTGATCGGCGCGACGCCTAGTGCGCCTCCATCGAGGGAAGCGTGAGATGCAGGATCGCCCCCACACTGCCCTTCTCCGCGCGTAGCGCCCCGCCGTGCTCGACGACGATCGAGCGGCTGATCGCGAGCCCCAGCCCCAGACCGTGCCGCTTGGAGGTCACGAAGGGCTGGAACATCTCGTCGACGTTGTCCGACGCGATCCCCGATCCAACATCGGCGAGGGCCACGTGTGCGGTATGCCCCTCACCCCGCTCCACCGTCACGCTCAGGTGCCGGAGCGGCGGCGGCATGTCGGTCATGGCATCGCGCGCATTGAGAATCAGGTTGAGCAACACCTGCTGCAGCTGCGCCTTGTTCCCCAGGATGGGCGGCACGTCGTCGGTGACGACCAATCCGACTTCGATGCCGTCGTCGGTGAGCTCGCGGCGCGCGATGACCAGCGCCTCGCGCACGACCTGCCGCATGTCGAGGCGCTCGCGCTCGGTCTCGGCGCGCCGCACGAGGTCGCGCAGCTGCCTGATCTCGACCCAGGCGCGCTGATTGTCGCGCTGGATCTCGCGGACGATCTCGAGGAGCATCTCCTGGCTCGCGCTGTCGCGCTCAAGCAGCCGCTCGGCCGCCTGCGCGTTCAGCTTCACGGCGCCGATGGGCTGACCGACCTCGTGCACGATCGCCGCGGCGAGCTCGCCGACGAGCGACACGCGCGACAGATGCGTCAACTCGTGCTGGCGCTGCCGCACCTCGCGCTCGGCGCGCCGCTGCTCGGTGATGTCGCGAATGACGCCGATGATGCGCGCGGTGCGCCCGTCGGAGCCGCGCACGCGTCGCGCGCTCGCGGCGATCCACCGCTCGGAGCCGTCCCCGCCGACGATCGGCAGCTCGAACTCCTGCATCGTGAGCCCGTGGAGCGTGCCGCGTTCGTCGCCGGCGTCCTCGCGCGAGGCGGTCGCGCGGATCAGCGCCTCGACCGCTTCCCTGGCTTTGGCCGTTCGCTCCTCCGTGCCGAGCAGCGCGTAGCAGTGCTTGCTCAACCACAACACGTCCGTCCCGAGCTCGAGGCTCCAGAAGCCGACCTTCGCGCTCGCCGCGGCGAGCTCCATCCGCTCGTCGCTCTCCTTCAGGACCATACTGACGCGCCGACGCTCGGTGATGTCGATCGTGACCCCGGTGGCGCGGAACGGGCTCCCATCGGGCCGGCGCAGCACGGTGCCGCGGATGAGCACCCAGTGGATGGTGTCGTCCATGTGGCGGACACGGACGATGCTCTCGCGGATCGGGCTGGCGCCGTGCTCGTCCCGCGGCGCGTCGGGGGATCCCGCCATCCCGAAGTGCTCCTCCACCTGGGCCCGATCGTCCGGATGCATGCGCTGCATCCAGTCGGTGAAGGCGCGGCTCGCATACGCGGGTGGCGGCGTGAGCAAGGTCTCGACGGGACCATCCGACAACGGCTGTCCTGGCTCGATGTCGAAGCTCCAGACGCCAATGGACGCGGCACCGATGGTGAGCGAGAGCAGCCGCTCACCCAGATGCGCAACCTCCTCGGCGCGCCGCCGCTCCTGGATGACCGTCGCGAGCATCAGAAGTGGCACGGCCGTCAGGAACAGGAACAGCTGGACCGACAGGGCATTCTGCGACGGTGCGAGCGTGGTGAACGGCCCGTGCCCCCGCACGACACCCCAGATCGCAGCGACGGTCACGGTAAGCAGACTGAGGCTCACGCCGGACACGCCGAACCGCACGGCCGCCCAGAGCAGCAGCGGCACCGGCGCGTACAGCAGCGCCGGTCCGACATTCGGCCAATCCGCCGGCGCGCCGAAGGTCGCGCCGCAGACGATCAGCATCGCGAGCGCGAGCACCACCGCCTCGACGTAACGCCGGACCGGCGCCGTCCTGATCGCGCGCCACACGTCGGCGTCGAAGGCCAGGATCACGGGGACGATCGTCTGGGTGGACAGGACGTTCGAGAAGAAGCGGACGCGCCAGACCGGCCAGTATTCGCTCTGGCCCCAATGGTTCAGGGCGACGAACGCCGCATCGAGAAAGGACGACGCGAAGGTGGCGAAGAGCGTGGCACTCAGGACGAACACGCCGAGGGCGCGCACGGTGTCGATGCGCGACGTGGGTCCGCGAAAGCGGCGCACGAGTCCGGCGCCCAGCGCTGCCTCGAACGCGTTGCTGACGAACCAGCTCAGCACCATGCGGAGGGGTACCCCTCCCGCCAGCTCGACGGCGAGATGCGCCGGCAACGCTCCGAGCAGGATGATCCACCAGTAGCGGACGGGCACGAGCAACAGCGACGCGGTCAGGATCGCGTTGGGCGGCCACAGCGACGCCACGGGTTGAGGGCCCGGCGTGAGTGCGAGACCGAGCCTCGCGCCGGCCCAGTAGCCGAACGTGGTCAACGCCACGGCGAGCGCGAGACGCGGACGACTCCACGTCGACTCGCCCGGTTCGATCTCCGCGCCTACGATGTCGAGGCGATCTGCGTCGTGCATGCGATGATGCTGCCTCGGCCCTGACGGCCTGTCAACGGCCGAGACGACCAGTGCCAAGGTCCAATGTCCACGCACCACGGCGCGGCTCACACTTGCCATCACGGTCGGACCGGCCGCCCAACGTCTGCGCGCACGCCGTGCGCTTGGAGGACGATGCTTCGTATCCGGTGGTTCGCTGGTCTGCTGGCGGGATGTCTTGCCTGCGCATCGGGGAGATCGCCACACCTCGAGACATCATGGAAGGATCCCGCCATCAGCACACTGCACTTCCATCGCCTCATGGTGTCGTACGTCACCACCGATGAGGCGACGCGCCGCCGCGTGGAGGACAAGCTCGCCAGCCGCATTCCGAACTCGTTTGCCGCCTGGCGCTCGGTGCCGGATCTCTCCGCCAAGGATCACGCCGCGGCGAGCGCGATGCTCAACGAGAAGCTGTTCGACGGCGCCATCGTCATGCGGGTCGTCGACCAGCAGGATTCGCAGACCTACGTCCCCACCGAGGCGTGGTACAGCGGCTATCCGAGCTTCTACGGCTACTGGGGCGCGTCGTGGGGGATGGTCCAGCGTCCCGGCTACGTCGTGAGCGATCGCCTCGTCTCGGTCGAGACGGCCATCTATTCCATCACCGACGACAAGCTGCTCTGGGCTGGGCGCACGCGCATGCTCGCGAGCTCGTCGGACAAGCTGATGGACGAGTCGGCGGATCGCGTGATCGACGAGCTGCGCAAGCAGCAGCTCATCCAATGAACGCGCGGCCATCACTCATCCGTGCTCACGCCCTCATTCATGCTGGAGGTCCTCTCATGAGACGCATCACGGCGATGGCAGCGGCCATCGTGTCACTGGCCGTCCCGCGGCCGGCCATGTCGCAGCACGCCTCGGCGCACGCCGCGGTGGTGCCCGCGGGCACCACGTTCATGGTCAGGCTGCTCGGACCACTGTCGACGAAGACGCATCACGCCGGCGCTCGCTTCCAGACCGTGCTGCAGGAGGACTTCCTCAACGGCGACAAGCTCGTGGCCCGAGCCGGCACGACAGTGTACGGCATGGTGACGCGCTCCGCCGGCGGGAAGAAGTTCGGCAAGCAGGAGCTCGCGGCTACGCTCACGGCGAACGGCGGTGGCGTCGCCAACATCGGCTCCGGCACGTTGCTCGGCGCCGCGGTCGGCGGTGGCACCGGTGCGCTGATTGGCGGGGCCGTCGGCGTCGCGGGCACGGCGGTCTCGAAGGAGCGACACCTCTCGGTCCCGGCAGGCACGATCGCGCAGGTGCATCTGCGCGCCCCGCTCCACCTGCCGTAGCACACGATCGAGCGCCGGGCGCGTGCGCGTCCCGGCGCAGCGTCGCTCGCGCTCGTGCGTCGACGGCCTTTTGCATCGCGGCGCCGCCTGGACATCGCGGCGCCGCGCGTGCGCGTCAGTGTGCGCGCGCGCCTTCCACGACATCGCCGAGCGACGACAGCATCGCTCGCGCGGATCGCGCCGCGACGTGCATCGCCACCACGCGATGCTCGTCGGATTGCACGATTGTACCATGTCTCGCACAGGGGCACTCTCGCGACGTTGTTTCATTCCTTGTCCGAGGTGACTCGTGTTCGACGCGTTCATCAGCACCAAAGCGCGGATGCCGCTGAGCTCTCGCGGTATCGTCA
>QHVE01000038.1:7654-34719 GCA_003223455.1 Gemmatimonadota bacterium
GACGAGCGTGCCGCGCGCCACGGGAGAGCGAGTGCAGGAGATCAACATCGCGTACGCGCCGCACGATCAGCCGCCCGCCGTAGGAAGCGCACCGGTGCTCAAGCTCTCCGCGCCGCGCAAACCGCGCGAGGCCGTCGTGCCGGTACCGCGTCTGCCAGACGTCCCGGCGTTGCCGCCGCTCCCCTCGATCGACACGGAATCGATGGTGGACGCTCCCCTCCTGCTGAGCGTCGGGAAGGACGAGCTGAACATCGCGCCCCTGCTCGCGCCGATGCCGCAGTCGAGATCCAGTGACGGCTCGGTGGCCTCGACGTACGTCGACGGAAGCATGGACACGAGTGCCGTGCAGTTCCCCGAGAATCCCAAGCCCGGGTATCCGTCCGACATGCTGCGGCAGATGCAAGAGGCACACTTCGTGGTTTACTTCGTCGTCGATTCCAGCGGTCGGGTCGACATGTCGACCGTCGAGGTGCCGCCCTCCGTCAGGCCGTCGTTCGCGCGCTCGGTGAAGCTCGCGCTCAGTCAGTGGCACTACTATCCGGCGCAGAAGCGCGGACGCCGCGTGCGTCAGTTCATGGGACAGGAATTCATCTTCCGCGTGGAGCGCTCCCGGTACTGGGACGGTTCGGCCACGGCCTGAGGGCCAATGGGACCGATCCGGGAGGGAGGTCTCCGACGCGGGCATGGCGGCTCGCCGCCGACGATCTCCTTCCAGATCGGGTCGCCGTGGCGCTGACCCGCCGCGTCACGGACTCGAAGCTGAGATCATGGTCCAATGACGTGCCGTCATACGTGATTCGTACGATGTGGTACGGATCGATGCGAACACCGTCGCATCGACCGCTTCACCGACCGAGAGGTAGTGACTAGAATGCGCCACTCGACAGCAAGTGCTCTACAGGATCCCGGTCCGAGCACGGCACACCTCGCCTGCCGTCTCGCGGTCCTGGCGTTGCTCGCGCTCCCCGCTCCCGCATTGGCACAGGCCGATGCGACTCCGGCATCGGCCTCGCCGACCGTGACGGCGCCCGATCCGCTCGTGCCCAACGTGAGCTACGCCCCCGGACAGTACGCCAAGGTCGAGGGCACGATCGTGAGCCGGAAGGGCGACGCGCTGCTCGTGCGCCGACAGAATACGCAGGAGCTGAGCGTCGTGACGCTCACGGAGCACACGGACATCGAATCGCCGACCGGGGTGCTCAACCTCGAGCGCAAGAAGCAGGACATGGCGATGCTCAAGCCTGGTCTCTTCCTCAAGGTGCGCGGCCATGGCGGCGATCAGAAGGAGCTTGTGGCCGAGCGCATCAGCTTCCACAAGGGCGCGCTGAAGGTGACGAACCAGATCAGCTCGGGCCAGGTGGAGCTCAAGGAGGACCACGAGGCACTCGAGACCAAGGTCAATGCGACGACGGACAGTCTGAACGCAGCCAGATCGCGGGCGCGCGCCGAGTTCTCGTCGATCGCCACGCGCATCGCCGATCTCGATGCCTACGACGAGAAGTTCACCGGCAGCGTGCGGTTCGCGACGGGAAGCGCGATGCTCACCGCAGAAGCGAAGAGCACGCTCGACTCCCTCGTCTCGATCGGCAAGGGCCTGAACGGCTCGCTCGTCGAAATCGCCGGCTTCGCGGATTCCAGGGGCGGAGCGGAGTACAATCAGCGGCTCAGTCAGCGTCGAGTCGAGGCGGTCGTCGCCTATCTCACGCAGGAACAGTCGGTGCCGCTCCGCAAGATCGTCAACCCGACGGGTATGGGAACGTCGAAGCCCATCGGGAGCAACGAGACGGAAGAGGGGCGCGCGCTCAACCGCCGGGTCGAGATCAGGGTCCTCGTCAATCGCGGGATGAACGCGCCGGACAGCAGCAAGCCGTAGGAGCCAGCTCACCACGGTGCGCACGACGAAGGGGGTCCAGCGATGGACCCCCTTCTCCTTTGGCGTACATCCTTCGCCCACTCGGCGCGCGGATCGCGCAGCAAGATCTTTCCATACCGACGAGCCTCGTCGGCGATCCACGCGCGAACACCGAGAGAAGCGGGTGACGAACGATGACCCTTGCAGCGCTGTCATCACTCCTGATCAAGACCAGCCTCTTCGCCGTCGTCGCCTCACTCGGTATGACGTCGACGCGCCGCGACGTCACGTGGCTCCTGCGATCGCCCGGACTGCTCGTGCGCTCGCTCCTCGCGATGCAGGTGCTCGCACCGCTCCTCGCGATCGTGCTGGCCGGCGTGGTGCTGCCGCTGCCCGTGGGCGTGAAGATCGCGCTCGTCCTCGTCTCCCTCGCACCGGTTCCGCCGATGCTGCCCGGGAAGGCCGACAAGGCGGGCGGATACCGCCCGTACGCGATCTCGCTGCTCGTCGTCGCCGCGGCATTCGCCATCGTCGCCATCCCGGTCTCGCTGAAGATCCTGAGCGCGGTCACCGTCTACTCGGTCGGTATCGAGGCGTCGGTCGTCGCGAAGGTGCTCGGTCTGAGCATCTTCATTCCGGTCGCCGTCGGCCTGGCGATCGCGGCGATCGCCCCGGAGTTCGGCCGACGCGCGTCGCCCGTCGTGACCAAGGTGGCGACCGGCTGTCTCGTCCTCGGGCTTCTGCCCCCGCTCGCCGCGACACTTCCGGCGATCGGAACGCTGATCGGCAATGGCACGCTCGCCGTGTGCGTCGTGCTCGCACTGGGCGCGCTGTGGATCGGCCATCAGCTCGGAGGCCCGAACCGCGAGGATCGCACCGTGCTCGCGCTCTCGACCGCGGTGCGGCATCCGGGAATGGCGATCGCACTCGCCAATGCGAACTTCGGCCGCGAGGAGCTCGTCGTGCCGGCGATCCTGCTCTACGTGATCGTCGTGACCGTGGTCCGCGTACCGTACCTGCGGCTGAGCAACCGGCGCCGCGCCGAGATGCTCGCCGCCCGCGAAGCGTATCGATAGCGCACAGCACGGCCATCGCGCTCTCGCGCGATGCGATGAACCTTCGCCTCGGGCTCGAGTCATGTCGCCACACAACGGACGGCACCACGGCCAATGGGGACGCGACGGTCGGACGGCGAGCTTCTCCGCCATGGACACATCCGCGGGAAAGCTCTCCGTCCTCGACACGCGAATCGGCTCGATCGAGCTGGACATGGGGCTTCCCGCGACGGACGACGACGTGCGGCAGCTGCTCGACGCGTCCGACTTCCAGCGTGCGTGCCAGGCCTATCTCTGGAGCCTCCCGCTCGTCGGATTGGCCCAGTGGCAGCACGCGGCCCGCACCGTGCTCGGGATGCGGGACTACGACATGGTCGTCTACGAGAGCCTGGCCGACCAGCTCGGGATCCTCATGGCCGATGGGACGCTGCCGTATGTGATCGGTCTTCCCGAGCTGTCGCGCACCGGCGCGCTCATCATCGACTATCCGGCCGGCAGCTCCGTGGGCGTGATCCTCGATTTCTGGCAGCGTCGCATCCAGGAGCTCGGCGACAACGGATCCGATGGCGGCGCCGGTGGCACCTACCTGGTCGTCGGTCCGGGGCAGAAAGCGCTCAGCAACGTCTCGAACTACGTCGTCCGATCACCGACACAGAACATCCTCGTCGGCTTTCGGCCGCTCGACCACGATCCGGCGCGCGCGAACGCGCTCATCGATCACTTCCGCATGTACTCGTACGGCACGCAGATGCAGGCGGAGCCCACCATCATCCTCCGACCCGGAGGCCGCGCCTGGAGTCAGGTGCCCCCGCGTGGACTCGCCTACTGGGAGCGGCTCTCCGAGATCATCCAGCGCGAGACGCCGCTCGAGCGCGACCGGATGATGATGGCGATGCTGCATTCGCTCGGCATCGAGCGCGGGCGCGACTTCGCGCCGACCGCGCGGCAGCGTCGCATCCTCGAGGATGGGGCGCTGGTGGGCGAGCTGATGGCGCGCGCCGTGGCGTTCCGGGGCTCGGAGCGCGAACAACGCTACCGGCCCGAGACGCACTGGCGCGAGGTGCTGCCGTACGACGCCGAGGCGGAGCAGCGCGAGGGCAATCTCCTCGACGCCCGCGCGGAGTACTTCTACAAGGCCGTTGCGGCGAGCGACCTGTGCGCCGATGGCATCGGGACCTCGCACATCTGCCTCGTCGCGAACTGCGACGCGTCGGATCGTGCGCTCGACGGTGGCCGGTCGTACCGACTGCGTCTTCCCGCGCGATCGTTCGCGAGCAAGGAATGGTCGCTCACGGTGTACGACGCCGATCAGCGCGTCCTCATGAACAACGGGCTGGGCATGGCCGCGCTCTCGTCACGCGATCCACTCCGCCACGACGAGGACGGAACGCTCGATCTCTATGTCGGGCCCGCCGTGCGCAACGGCTGGGAGGGCAACTCGATCGTCTCGACGCCCGGTTCGGCGTGGTTCGCACTCCTGCGCATCGCCATGCCGACGGAGCCGACGCCGCCGCGCGCGCCTCGCATTCCCGACTTCGAGCTCGTCTTCGGCTGACGGAAGCGGGGCCGTCTGTTGGACGAAAGTCTCATCGCTCGCTCCGGCGCGTGCGCCGATCATTGCGCTCGCTGGTGAGGGGAGCGTGAGGCGCCTGAGCGCGCCTGGGAAGCGGAGCGTGAGCGTTGCCGCGCGCGAATGCAGTCTCGCGCGCGGCAACTCGCATCGACGCATGACGAGGAGGCCCATCATGAGCTCGTTGATCGAGGCGAGATTGCGGGATGATCCCGGCTATGCGATCGAGCCCGCAGAGCACCCACCGTTTCCCGGGATGGTGTGGATCCCCGGCGGCGAGTTCACGATGGGGTCGGACAATCACTATCCCGAAGAGGCGCCCTCCCATCGCGTCTGGGTGGACGGCTTCTGGATCGATCGGTTTCCGGTCACGAACCAGCGGTTCGCACGCTTCGCGGCCGAGACCGGCCACGTGACGTTTGCCGAGCTTCCGCCCGATCCGTCGGACTATCCGGGAGCGCCGTCGCACCTGCTCTATCCGGGGTCGCTCGTGTTCGAGCCCGCTCGCGGGCCCGTCGATCTGAGCCGACCGACGTGGTGGCGGTTCCGACGCGGCGCCGACTGGAAGCACCCCACCGGCCTCGGGAGCTCGATCCTCGGGCTGGAGCAACATCCGGTCGTCCACGTGACGTATGCGGACGCGCTCGCCTTCGCGGCGCACGCGGGGATGATGCTGCCCACGGAGGCAGAGTGGGAATACGCCGCGCGTGGAGGACTGGAGGAGGCCGAATTCGCCTGGGGTGACGAGCTCATGCCACGCGGTCAATCGATGGCCAATTATTGGCAGGGCAGCTTTCCGCACCAGAACACCGTGCAGGACGGCTACGATCGGACGTCACCCGTGGGAGCGTTTCCGTCCAATGGCTATGGCGTGAGCGACATGATCGGCAACGTCTGGGAGTGGACCATCGACTGGTTCCGCCCTCGGCACGAGGCGACGCAGAAGAATTGCTGCATCCCGCACAATCCACGGTCGGCGTGTCCGGACGGCAGCTACGACACGCGTCCGCAGAGCAACCGCATCCCGCGGAAAGTGTTGAAGGGGGGATCGCATCTCTGCGCCCCCAACCACTGCCGGCGATATCGGCCCGCGGCGCGTCATCCCCAGCCGATCGACACGTCGTCGTGCCACGTCGGCTTTCGCTGCATCGTGCGTCCGGAGCCGCTCGAGCTCGCCCGCGCGGACGGCATCTGGTAGCGCGAAACGGCACTGCACGCGCAAGGAGTTTCGCGCGGAGGCCGTGGAGCGGGCGGCTTGGCCGGCCTGGCTGTGTCGCGCCTCAGTCCAGCCGCACGATGTCGTCCGGCATCCAGCTCTGATCGAAGAAGGCCCGCTGCGGCTCGTAGAGCCGAATGATCGCGAACCATCCCTTTCCGGGAACGGTGGCGAGCCAGTTCTTTCCCCGTCCGGGTGGGGTCGCGCCGAAGTAGATGTCCGTCGACCCATCCGCGTTCTGCAGCGGATGGTCCATCGTGTTGAGCGACGGAAATGGCTGTCCGTTGTCCAACCCGGACCCGGTCAGCGCGTCGTATACCGTCACCGACCAGAACTTCGCCGCCGGAATGTTGGCCGGCAGATGAAGACCGTACTCGCGGTCGCCCGACAGGAAGTCGCCGTTCGCGTCGGTGAAGACGGACGGATAGATCCCGCCGACCGTCTCCATGTTCATCGGCATCGCCGGACTGGAGGAGTACGCGTACGTGAAGAAGCCCGTGCGAGCATCGAGATAGTTGATGGACTCGCTCGAGAACGTCGCGTTGGCCGGAAAGGCGTCGACGTACTGGCGATCGGGATAGGAGCGTCTGGCCGGCGAAAGCGTGGATGGCGAGTACGCTATGACGTGCCCGATGCGCGTCGCCGTGCGCGCCGCCCGGTCGAGCAGCAGGCTCGCACGCAGGTCGGGCAGGAATGGCTGCCCCTTCGCGATGCCGATCGCCGCCGCCATGCCGCGCATCTCTCGATCGGCCGGGTCGGCGTACTCGCCATCGATGAACCGCGCGAGCATTCCGAACGCCGTGCCGTCCTGCGGATACAGCATGTTGGCCGGCACGACCGACGCGTTCGGGAACTCCATCTGCACGCCGCGTGGCCGCGTGCCCAGCGGGTAGATCCGCGTGCGCTCGATCAGACGCACAGGCTCGGCGAGGTTGTTGGCACTCGCGAAGTACGCCCGCCAGAAGACGAACACGCCGTACGTCCCCGAGCGATACACGTAGTAGCCAGCCGGGATGCGACCCACGTAGTCGGGCGGCAGGATCAGGTACGCGCCCCCCTTCCCCCGATCGGGCCCGGAGCGGCCGACCTCTCCCCTCCACCGTCGTCCGTCGATCACCCCCACCGCCGGAATCGGGCGCTGCCAGAAATCGTCCAGCACCCCCTGCATTCCCGCCGGCACCTCGATGACGATCGGTCCATCACGCTTCAGGTCGAGGAAGCCGAACGCGTAGATGAGGTCGGAGTTCGGCGTGGTGATGAGCGTGTTGGCATTGACGCGCTCCTTGAAGACGGACAGCACCTGATAACCGGCGCCGAACGCCCGCTCCGCTCCTTCCTTCATGGCGTACATGTTGAGCGCCGGCAGCGCCCACAGATACGTCTGCACCGCGCGCTGGAAGAACAGCTCGTCGAGCAGCGCAGGCGCGTCCTGCCGACGCACGTAGCCGTGGTCGAATGGCAGGTTGGCGAGCTCCTCGTAGTGCGACGGCGTCACCCTCCGGGCGTCTCCGCCGCGCTCGCCCAGTGGCCACTGGATCATCTGGAGGGACCCAGTACCGTCCTTGCTCTCGAGTGGTGCGGCTCCCACACCGGCGTCGTATGTCATTGCTCCCCGCGGACCGGTTCGGCGTCTAGTCTTTGCCTCCGCAACGACCGATTCCATTGGACGTTGGCCACCGCGCGGCGCGCAGTACGATGTCAACCTGCACGCTCTGCCCGGACGACGGTTCGTGTCGCTCCTCGAGCGGCTCGTCACCGCCACGACACGATTGGACGTGTGGAGCACGCGCTTCGTCCCATGTCCGGGCGAACGGCCGCGGGGCAACGTGTGGCGCATGATCGCACTCACTCCGATATCGTCCTCGGGCCGCGTGGCCGCACTGGCGCCCACACATCGGCTTCAGCGTCCCTCGCCCCTCGTGTGTGCGCTCGTCGAGCGAGTGCGCGGCTACGTCGGCTCCCTGGGCGAGCGGCAAGCCGAGGCCAACGCCGCTGACACGACGAGCGAGACGACGGCCCCGGCGGCGGGGGGGATGCGCCTGTGCGGCTACTTCGAGCGAGTGGCGCAGCTCGCTGAGGTACGCCCTGGGCGATCGCGGCGCAGCGCATACGATCCGCGGATCGACGCGGTGAGCCTTCACCTCGCTGCCGTGCACTCGATGCCGCTGCATCGCATCGTCGAGCTGGTCGCCAACGCCATCGCCCGTCGCGCCCGGAATGGCGCGGCGTCATCCGGGCGCCGCGGACGCGGCATGCGTGGACGCGGACGCTCCGACCGTGCGGCTTCGCCGATCGTGCACGAGTAGCGCGCCCGCGGGCGCGCTCGTGTACCAAGGGCGTATGGAGCGACGCTGCCTCGAACCGTAGCCTGGCGCAGACAGCGCGCGTCCAGGGCGCGCGCGTCACGCCCGATCGTCGGTCGAGCGACGATCACTTCCGCCGTTCCAAGGCATGGCACATGGGCACGCCGACCAGGCAGTCAGCGTCACGCGCAGCTTCGCATCCGACGGGGATCGAACCGCCGCCGATCACGCCGGCGGAGGCCCGCGTCATCGCCAAGGAAGCGTACATCTACGGCTTCCCGCTCGTCGACAGCTATCGCATCCAGTACTCGTACTTCGTCGATCGCATGGGCGACGAGTACAAGGCGCCGTGGAACCAGCTCTACAACAGCTGCCGCGTCTACACGCCCGACGACCGGACCATCCAGTCGCCCAACTCCGATACGCCGTATTCGTTCATCGGTGCGGACCTGCGCGCCGAGCCGCTCGTGATCGACGTACCCGCCGTCACCGGCGGCCGCTATTACTCGCTGCAGTTCATCGACGCATACACGTTCAACTTCGCCTACGTCGGCACGCGCACGACGGGGAACGAGGCGGGGACGTTCCTGCTCGCTGGCCCGGGCTGGGCCGGACAGACACCAGCGGGGATCGACACCGTCATTCGCTGCGAGACGGAGTTCGCCTTCGTCCTGATCCGCACGCAGCTCTTCGGGCCCGACGACATCGGGCAGGTCAAGCGTGTGCAGGCCGGGTACGCCGTGCGCACGCTGTCCCACTTTCTGGCCAAGGGCACGCCGCCCCTCGCTCCGAGAATCGATTTCCCGAAGCCGTTGACCCCCGACGAAGAGCGCACGTCGCTCGAGTTCTTCGGCATCCTGAGCTTCGTGCTGAAGTTCTGCCCCGTTCACCCGTCCGAGCGGTCGCTCCGCGAGCGCATGAGTCGGCTCGGCATCGGCACGCGCGCCGAGTTCGACGCCGAGGAGTGGTCTCCCGAGCTTCGCGCCGCCGTGGCACAGGGCGTCGGCGACGCATGGAAGGCGTTCGACGAGTTCAAGGCGACCAGGATCGACACGGGGCGGACGAGCCGAGGGCTCACCGGGACGCGCGAGCTCCTGAAGAACAATTACCTCTACCGCATGACCGCGGCGGTGCTCGGGATCTACGCGAACTCGAGCGAGGAGGCGCTGTATCCGGTCTACTACGTCGACGCGGGCGGTGAGAAGCTCGACGGATCGGCGAATCGCTACGCGCTGCGCTTCGCGCCCGGACGCCTGCCTCCGGTGAACGCCTTCTGGTCGCTGACGATGTACGAGCTGCCGGCGAGGCTGCTCGTCGCGAACCCGCTGAACCGCTACCTCATCAACTCGTCGATGCTGACGGATCTGAAGACCGACGACGATGGTGGTCTGACGATCTACGTGCAGCACGACTCGCCCGGCAAGGAGAAGGAGGCCAACTGGCTTCCCGCTCCGCGCGGTCCGTTCTTCGCCGCGATGCGACTCTACTGGCCGAAGGATGCGGCGCTGAACGGCGCGTGGAGACCGCCTCGCCTCCAGCGCACCAGCGTCGATCCCGCCGCGACGGTTCCGGTCACCGTCGAGACGTTCGAGCGCGCCGAATCCGATCGCTACTTCGCCGCCGTGGTGAAGGACGGCGGCTTCGGGGCGTTTCACCACCACCGCGCGCTGACGCCGATCGACGCGCAGACTGTCGTCCGGCTCAATCGCGACACGCTCTATTCCTCCGCGGTATTCGATCTCGAGGCAGGCCCGGTCACGGTCACGCTCCCCGACCCGGGTGAGCGGTTCATGTCGATGCAGGTGATCGACGAGGATCAGTATGCGCGGGCCGTCGTCTACGGTGCTGGCGCGTTCACGGTGACGAGAGAGCTGATCGGTACGCGCTACGTGGCGCTCGCCGTGCGGACGTTCGTCGATCCCACCGATCCGAAGGACATCGAGCGGGTCCACGCCCTTCAGGACGCGATCAGCGTCGAGGAGCAGAGCCCCGGGCACTTCGACGTGCCGCCATGGGATGCCGCGAGCCAGCGGGCCGTGCGCGATGCGCTGCTCGTGCTCGGCCGCACGTTGCCGGACACCAGGCGCATGTTCGGCCCGCGAGAGCAGGTCGATCCGATACGACATCTCATCGGCACCGCGATGGCGTGGGGCGGGAATCCGGAGGAAGACGCCCTCTATCTCAACGTCACGCCGGCGCGGAATGACGGATCGACGGTTCACGAGCTCGTCGTCGGAGATGTGCCCGTCGACGGCTTCTGGTCGGTGAGCGTCTACAACGCCGACGGATACTTCGAGGCGAACGATGCGGGGGCGTACTCGCTCAACAACGTCACCGCGAAGCGCGACGAGAACGGCACCGTCACGATTCGATTCGGTGGCACGGACGAGCACGCGCCGAATCGTTTGCCGATCATGCGCGGCTGGAACTACACGGTGCGACTGTATCGCCCGCGAAAGGAGGTGCTGCAGGGGACGTGGCGCTTCCCCGACGCGCGCGTGGTGGCGTGAGACGCATCGTGCCGGCGCGATGCGTACGCTACGCCGTCGTCCTCCGGAAATGACATGTACCAAGGGCCAATGGAGTGGGTGTGTGGCCACTCGTACTCTGCGCCCGTGAGGCGAACCACCGATTCACTCAACTTGCAGGAATGGAGGAGGAGCGCATGACACCCATGTTCACGGTACTGCGTCGAGTGTGCACCCTGGTGCCGACAATCGGGTTGCTGGGCAGCATGGCGCTGGTAGGGTGCGACGACGACAACGATGTCGTAGCCGTCATCCCCACCCCCGTCGTTACGGCGACCAGAGATCCGAATTTCAACTTCCCCACGCTGCGCACCTTCGCGATGCCGGACACGGTGGCGCATTTCGTTCCTGTCTCTGGGACGCCGCTCGTGATCTCGCGCGACTTCGATCGCACGGTGCTCGATCAGGTGCGTGCCAACCTGACGGCGCGCGGATACGTCCAGGTGAGCAACCCTGCGACGACCACGCCCAGCTTCGTGGTGCTCGTCGGTGCAACGGCCGCGGCCAACTACGCCGTCTACCAGACCTATAGCTGGTACCCGTACTACGGCTACTACAGCGGCTGGGGGTGGTTCTCTCCAGGGTTCTCGACGGATTGGACGCTCGCCTATCCGTGGTACAGCTCGACCGGCGTGATTACAGTCGATCGCGGCACGTACGTTGTGACGATCGTGCCGACATTGAGCGTCAACCCGCTCGTCAAGCAGCTCAACGCCGCCTGGGCCGGCACGGCGTCGGCACTTCTCGAGTCGGGCATCACGACGAACATGGTGCAGTCGGCGATCGATCAGATGTTCGTGAAGTCGCCCTATCTCCAGGCTGGTCCCTGACGGCTTGAACGATCTTTGACAGCTCTCGCGCACGAGTGATTTTCGATCGGCGCGGCAGTGACGGCGGCGTACGCGGGGGGCGTACGTCGCCGTTGCTGTGTTCAGGAACCTCGGTGGCGTCGTTTGGCGTTCGACGAATCGACCGACGTCACTCCAGCGTGGACGCCGACTTCTCCTGGAGCCGCGCGAGGAACCGCTGGGACTCGGAGATGCGCTCCACTTCGATGGCGATCGCCTCCACCGCCTGCTCGATGCGCTGCAGCTGATCGGTGACACCGACCTCGATCGCGGCGGGCGCCCCCCGCCGCTCGAACCGCCGGCCCAGCGCACGCGAGATCGGCCAGCCGACGATGATGACGGCGCAGGTGACGAAGAACCCGATCGCGATGTCGACCGCCTCGCCCGGAATCATCGGGCGTGAGTCGTTCGGAGGCTGGGATGTGTAGACGAACGGCGGCGCGGACTTCGATTGCCGCGACGCCTCGCGCAGCGCTCTCTCGGCCTCACGGAGCGCCTGCTGTGCGCCCATCATCGCCTGGTTTGCCGCACCGCGCTGATCGGCCGTCCTGGCGTCGCGAAGCTGCTGCTGGGCGTCGCGCACCTCCTGCTGCGCATCGCGCACGTGCTGCTGGGCGTCGCGCACCTCCTGCTGCGCTTCCCGCGCGTCCTGCATCGCCTCCTGTTTCGCCTCGTTGACGGCGTCGCGAATGGTCTGGCCGATGTCCTGATCGGAGAGCGTCACGGGTCCGGCGGCGTGGATGAATGCGGTGAGGCGAGGCGTCATGTGGGGCTCCCGAGCATCTCGGTGATCGACTGCGGTCACCTCATTCTACGGCATCGCGGCGTCCCGGGTTGCAGACGGGACCATGGGCGTGCCCGGCACCCTCGCGCCGTCCAACGTCGGCGCGCGGGACAGTCCGGTCACCTTCAGCACCTCTTCCTCGTCCAGCGTCTCTCGCGCCAGCAGCGCCTCGGCCAGCGCGTCGAGCTGCCGGCGGTGGTCGGTGAGCAGTCGCCGGGCCTCGGCGTGACATTCGGCGATGATGCGACGCACCTCCTCGTCGACCGCCTGCGCCGTCGCCTCGCTGATCGCGCGAGGGCCCTCCTGGCCAGGCACGGTGCCGAGATAGGGATTCTCGCGCGGCGCCAGCTGGACCATGCCGAGCGCGTCGCTCATGCCCCACCGCGTCACCATGTTGCGCGAGAGCTGGGTTGCCTGCTCGATGTCGCTCTCGGCGCCCGTCGTCCTCGTGCCGTACACGATCTCCTCGGCGGCACGCCCGCCGAGCATCCCGACGATGCGGGCCCGCAGGTACGCCTCCGGATAGTTGTACCGATCGCTGTCCGGACGCTGATACGTCACGCCCAGCGCCTGTCCGCGCGGTACGATCGACACCCGATGCACCGGGTCGGCGCCGGCGACGACGAGACCGAGGATCGCGTGGCCACCCTCGTGATAGGCGATGCGTTCGCGATCGGCCTGGGTCAGCAGGATCGGGCGCTCGGGGCCGAGCACGATCTTCTCGAGCGCGTCGAGGAAATCCCGCTGTCGCACGGCGCTCTGCTCCCGACGGGCGGCGAGCAGTGCGGCCTCGTTGACGAGGTTGCGCAGATCGGCGCCCGCGAGACCGGGCGTCGCCGACGCGAGCTCGCTCAGGTTCGCGTCCATCGCCAGCGGCACGTGGCGCGTGTGCACGGCGAGTATCGCCTCGCGGCCCTGCTTGTCCGGGAGGTTCACCACGACGCGCCGGTCGAAGCGGCCGGGCCGCAGGAGTGCGCGGTCCAGCACGTCGGGCTGGTTCGTCGCCGCGAGCACGATGATCCCCTCGCGGCTCGAGAAGCCGTCCATCTCCGTGAGGATCTGGTTGAGCGTCTGCTCCTGCTCGCTCGAGCCGCCGATGGCGACCTGGCCGCGCGCCCGCCCGATCGAGTCCAGCTCGTCGACGAAGATGATCGCCGGTGCGTGCTCGCGGGCCTGCTTGAACAGATCACGAACCCTCGCGGCGCCGACGCCGACGATCATCTCGACGAACTCCGAGCCGCTCATGGAGAAGAAGGGCACCCCGGCCTCACCGGCCACCGCGCGGGCGAGCAGGGTCTTCCCCGTGCCCGGCGCGCCCACGAGCAGCACGCCCTTCGGCGCGGTGCCGCCGAGTCGCGTGTACTTCTTCGGATCCTTGAGGAAGTCGACGATCTCGACGAGCTCGTTCTCGGCCTCGTCGATCCCCGCGACGTCGTCGAACGTGACCTTCCCCTCCTGCGTCTGGTCGAAGCGCCTGGCCGTGCTGCGACCGATCCCGAACAGCCCTCCGGCCATCGCTCCGCCCTGCTTCGACGCCCGACGGAAGAGCCACACGTACATGCCGATGATCAGCAGCGCCGGCGCGAAGCTGAGGAGGACACTGAACCACGAGTCGCCCTGCTGGATCGGCTCGGCGCTGATCTCCACGCCGTGACTGATCAGGAGCGCCTCGAGACCGGGGTCGGCGAACGCGGGAAGCTCGGTCGCGAAGTCGACGACCGGACGGGGTTGCGCCTGCGGACGCGAGCCGAATCTGCGTCGCCCAGTGCGCGACGTCGTGTCCCGCGACGCCGTGCTGTCGCGCGGATACGTGACGGGAGCGCGAAAGCGGCCCGTGATGCTCGCGCCGCGGCTGTAGATCTTCGCGACGTTTCCGCGCTCGGCCTCCTGCTTGAACAGCGTGTACGGCACCTTCGCCGGCTCGCCGCCGCGCGGAAAGAAGAATTGCATCAGGAAGTAGTTCGCCAGCACGACGAGCAGGAAGGTGAGCCACGCGCGGCGCGGCGGCACCTTCTGCGCCGGCCCCGGCGCGTCACGCTGCGGCGTGCCCGTCTGGTCGGGCCGCGTCGGTGGCCGTCGCTGCGCGTCTGTTTGCGGCTGGGTCGCCACTCCGTGTCCGTTGCTCCGCAGGATGAGATGCCCGCCTCTGTCATCGGGCACAGCACGGAGCACGCCACATGGCGAGCTCACGGACGCATTGGCCGAAGGTCCACTACTTCGGCCCGCCGCGGGTGGCATCATCAGATCGCCCGCCGCCTCGCGCCCAGATGTCCCTCAATGCTTCAGCTCGCACTCCGTGCCACGCTCTTGGCGCTCATCACTTGTGTGCTCGACGGGATCGTCGGCGTGGCGTGGGCGCAGGGGCCCACGTCGGCAGCGATCGCCGGCCGCATCGTCGACGATCGAGGCGTTGGCGTACAGGGCGCCGAGGTGGTCGTGAGAAACCAGGCGACCGGCATCGCGATGCGCGGTATCTCTCGCGCCGAGGGGCGATATCTGGTCGGCGGACTCGAGGTCGGCGGGCCGTACGCGGTGACGGTCAGACGAGTCGGGTCTCCGGCGCTGGCACGCAGCGGGTTCTTTCTCAGTCTCGGCCAGCGGCTCCAGGTGGACGTCGGCCTGGCGCAGCAGCCAGTGACGATCGTCGGCATCGAGACCCGTGCAGTGCGCGATCGACTGTTCTCGCGTTCGCACACCGGCACGGAGTCCTTCGTGTCCGACTCGATGATCCACCAGATGCCCGTCATCAATCGCGACCTGTACGATCTCGTTCGTCTCGTCCCACAGGCGTCGACGTGGTTCGCGCTCGCACCGTCCGGAGCGGGAACGCGTGTGAACAGCATCCGCATCGATGGCGTCGGCGACCAGGTGCCGTCGAGCAATCTCGCGGCAGGCCAGCTGTATGGCGGCAAGGTCATTCCGCTCGACGCCGTGAGGGAATATCAGGTGCTGTTCTCTCCCTTCGACGTGCGCGAAGGCAACTTCGCCGGCGCGAGCATCAATGTGGTGACGCGAAGTGGCACGAACGAGCTGCACGGCAGCGCGGTCGGATTCGGCACCAACGAGCGCCTCGGTGCGAACGTGCCATTCGTGCGCGGCACTCGCTACGAGAAGCAGCAGTACAGCGTCTCGCTCGGCGGGCCGATCGTGCGCGATCGTCTCCTGTTCTTCGTCGCGTCCGAGGTGCAGCGGCGCAGAATCCCCGCACTCGGCCCGTACATCGGTCAACCGGAATCGAGCCAGAGCGCGCTTCCCGTTCGCGCGGCGGACGTCGCGCGCTTTCAGGAGCTGCTGAGCGTGCGGATGCTGGACGGCGGTTCGGCCGGTGCCGTGACCAACGCCAATCCCTCGTCGAGCACATTTCTTCGTCTCGACGCGCCGATCGACCGCTGGAACAGCCGCGTCACGCTGCGAGGCAACTACGGACACGCGGACAGCTCCATCTTCGCGCGGCCGACGGCGCTCGCACCGACGAACTGTCCGCCCAACGCGTGCTTTCCGCTGTCGTCGCTCCAGCACTCGAGGTGGCTCGACAAGCGCTCGCTCGCACTGCAGCTCCTCTCCAATCTTCCGAGCGGGGCGTCGAACGAGCTCGTCATCGGCTATGACGGCCTGGTCTCCGGCTTTCGGCCGGTCGTTATGCAACCGCTCATCCTCGTCACCGTCCCCGGCACCAGTGGCGCGCCGGCGGTGCTGCAGTCCGGCACGCACGAGATCGCGACGGGGCAGCGAAACACGACCTGGACGGCGGAGCTCGCGGACCACTTCTCCCTCTCCGTCGGCGCGCATCGCATCGGTGTCGGCATCTCGACGCAGCTGTTCGATCTCCACGCCTTCCAGCTCCGCGGTGCCTACGGCATCTGGGAGTTCGCCAGCCTCGACTCGCTGCAACGCGGCACTCCGTCGCGCTACCGCGTCACGCGCGACACTGGCAGCGTGACGGCGGCATCCGGCGCGTACCACGCCTTCTATCTCGGAGACCAGTGGGACGCGTCGCGTCGCCTCACGCTCACGTTCGGCCTCCGCGGCGATCTCTCCCTTCTCTCGGCGCATCCCCCGTACGTCGCCGCCGTCGATTCGAGCTTCGGCGCCCGCTCCGACGCGGTGCCATCCGGGGCGATCGCCTGGTCGCCACGGCTCGGCTTCAACTATCGGCTGTCCAGCGACGGCGAATCTCCCGTTCAGCTGCGCGGTGGTGCTGGCCTGTTCACCGGACGGCCTCCGATGTTCTGGCTGTTCGGCGGCTTCTCGGCCTACGGGCTCGCCGCGCGATCGCTCCAGTGTGGGTCGCTTTCCGGCGACGCCGGGGCGGTCCCCGCGTTCCGCACCGACATCGGCAATCCTCCTCTCGCCTGCGCGGGGGGTCAGACGTTCGGCGCCGGGACGACGGCGGAGATCGACGTCCTCGACCCGAATCTGCGCCTTCCGCAGACGATGCGTGCGACGCTCGCCGCAGATGCACGACTGCCGTTCGGCATCGTCGGAACCGTCGAGGGACTCTACACGCGCGCCCGCCGCGCCATCGTGTTCCTCCCGATGAACCTCGGCGCACCGGTCGCGTCCGACCGGCACGGTCGCGCGATGTACGGGACGATCGGCACGACGGGCGTCGCTGCTCCGAAGCGCGTCGCGTCCCAGCTCGGCGACGTCATCAGGGTCGCGAATCAGTCACGGGACTACTCGTACGACCTCGGCGTCGTGCTGCGGCGAGAGAGCCGAGTGGCCGACCTCACCGCGTCGGTCGACTATGGGGTATCGCGGGACGTACAGAGTCCGCGCCCGGTGAGCGCGCTCCTCATCGATGACTGGCGGTTCGCGCGCCCGGTTGCTGGCCTTCAGGGCGACCTCATGCTCGGCACGTCGGATTTCGACCAGCCCTTCCGCGTGCGTGCGTCCGGAACGCTCCACTCGCCCTGGCGGCGGTTCGAGACGGCGCTGTCGTTCTCCTACATTGGTGGCTCCGGCTTCCCCTACACGTACGTCGCGGGCGGCGCACAGGGCCGCGGGGATCTCAACGCCGACGGCGCGACGGGCAACGACCCGATCTACATCCCGCGCACCGCCTTCGACACCGCGGAGATCCGGTTCGCCGGCACGCCGGCGGAAGTGGCGACGCAGCAGACCGCCCTCGAGCAGTTCGTCGATGGCGCGTCGTGTCTGCGCGAACAGCGCGGCGCGATCATGTCGCGCAACAGCTGTCGCACGCCCTGGATGCACCTCACGAATCTGGCCATTCGACAGACCTTTCCCAGCGTACGCGATCACTCGTGGGCGGTGGAGGCGCAGGTGTTCAACCTGCTCAACCTGCTCAACCCGCGATGGGGGCGAGTGGAGATGCCCACGGGGACCGTGCTGGCGACCACCAGTCAGATTCCGCTGCTGTCACAGGTCGGGGAGACGACCGGCCGCGACCCGCAGCCGATCTATCGCTTCGATTCGACATTGCGCCGGTACGACGACCGGAACCTCGACACGTACTACCAGATGCAGCTGGCAGTACGATACAACTTCTAGGGAGCTGACTCGTGTCGGGTCGACCTGTCGCTCGCGACTTCTTCCTCGCGTTCATCACGCTCCTGCTGTGCGCGCCGGCATCGATTGCGACCGCGACGCGATTGCCGCGTCGGGCGCGCGTGCTCGTGATCTACCAGCAGCAGGCCGAGACCCGGCCGATGCTCGAGTTCACGCACGAGCTGCGTCTCGCGATCGAGAGAGATCTCGGTGCACAGGTCGACTTCTACCAGGAGGCGCTGGATTTCGATCGCTTCACCGGTCGCGAGAGCTCGTCACGGCTGGCGAGCTACTTCGACGAGAAGTATCGCCGGTTCGGCATCGACGTCGTCGTGCCGGTTGGCGGCCGCGCCCTGCACTTCGCCGTCGAACAGTTGGATCACGTGCTGCCCAACGTGCCCATCGTGTTCGCACTGTGTGCGGCGCCCCAGACCGACCCGGAGTCGCTCCCGGCGCATGTCACCGGGCGCATCGCGTCGGCATCGCGCTTCGAGCCCACGCTCTGGATGGCGCGGCGACTCCAGCCGAATGCCCACGAGGTCGTCGTGATCGGCGGCGCAGGGGCATCCGACTCGGCCTCGGTCGCCGCCGCGGTGCGGGCAGTGACGGATTCCCACGACTCTCTCGCGCTGACCGTGCTTCAGGGACTTCCGCTGGATGCGCTGCTCCCGCGGCTTCGCCAGCTCTCTCCTCGCTCGATCGCCATCTTTGCGAACTACCGACAGGACGGACGAGGTCGCGTCTTCGAGCCCCTGGACATCGTCGGGAGCATCGCCCGTGCAGCGACGGCACCGATGTACGCGCAGTTGATGAGCTACGTCGGCGAAGGGGTAGTCGGTGGTTCCGTGATTCGATTCGACGACGAAGGCAAGAGCACCGGGCGGCTGGTCGTCCGCGTCCTTCGCCGTCGCCCCGGCGAACGAATGCCCTCGATTGAAGCGATCACCAACTCGTTCGTTGCCGACTGGCGCCAACTTCGACGGTTCGGACTGTCCGAGACACGACTGCCGCCGGGCACCCGCCTTCTCTATCGGGAGCCGACGGCGTGGGAGCGCCACCGCACGGTCGTCCTTCCGACGTCTGGTGTCATCGTCGCGGAGCTGTTGCTCATCGGGAGCCTTCTGGTCGAACGACGTCGACGCCAACGGGCGCAGAAGGCGGCCGAGGAGCAGCAGCATCGCGTCGAGGAGGCGAGACGTCAGGTCGCGCATATGGGACGGGTGGCGCTGCTCGGCGAGCTGGCGACGACCATCTCGCACGAGCTTCGGCAGCCGCTGGCCGCGATCCGCACGAACGCCGACGCCGGCAGCATCGTGGTGAGGCGTAACCGTGGCGTGATGGTGGACGAGGACAGGGAGCTGTGTGACGAGATCTTTCGTGCGATCGCCGACGACGATGCGCGCGCCGCGGACATCATCACGCGGGTGCGTGCGCTCGTGCGAAAGGAGGAGCTGCCGCAGCAGCCCGTCGACCTCAATGAAGTGTGTCGCACATCGGCGCGGCTGCTGCAGTACGACGCGTTGCATCGCGGCGGGGATATCATCCTGTCGCTCGCTCCGCAACTTCCTGCCGTTACCGGCGATCCGGTTCAGTTCCAGCAGGTCGTCTTGAATCTGATCTTGAACGCTCTCGAGGCGTGCGGGTCGTCGATCGCTCCGCGCGTGGAGATTCGCACGATCGCTCGCGAGGACGAAGTCGAAGTCGAGGTGCGCGACAACGGGCCCGGCCTATCCGAGGGCGCTCGACTTCATCTCTTCGAGTCGTTCTTCACGACGAAGGCACATGGCTTGGGCGTTGGGCTCACGATCGTCCATTCGATCGTCGAGCGACACCACGGGCGGATTCTGGCCGAGAATGGCGTGACGGGCGGCGCGATCGTTCGCTTCGCATTGCCGTGCACGCGGAGCTCTCGAGGTAGGTCGAGCGAGGCGCGGTTGATGCATTTCGAGACGGAGTCGTCGGTGTCGCAGTAGGATCGGCGTGTCACTGGCATTCGGCGGTCTCGTGAAGGCTTCGAACACTCAACTCATTCTCCGCGGTGAAACCCCGGGCCGCGGGGGCGAGGTCGCGCCTTGCCGCCACGAAGTGATGGCGCCCTCTCATCGGGGGCAGCGAAGGTCAGATGGGTGGCGATCGTCGACGACCACGCGTCGATGCGGTCGTCGCTCGCGCGCGCGTTCCGGCTCGAGTGCATCCGCACGGTCACGTTCGCCTCGGCCGAAGAATTTCTCGAGCACTCGGTCCCGTGCGAGCCGTGCTGCCTCCTGCTCGACATGCAACTGCCCGGCATGAGAGGATTGGAGCTGGCGCAGTTCCTCGACCGCGAGCGGCCGCCATTGCCGCCCACCATCTTCCTCAGCGCGCACGAGGACTTGCTGGCATCGCTCGACGGCAACGGTCTCGCCCACGGCTGTCTGCGCAAGCCGTTCGACCTGGAAGAGCTCATGACGCTCGTGAGACCGTTCGTCTGAGCAGCGGCCGGAGCGAAGAGCCCTGACATGCAGATCGACACGCCCGAGTGTGTGCTGTTCAGTGGACCCGGCGTCGCATCCGACGGCGAGTCGCCGCACCAACCGGCGGACCAGCTCCTCACGGCCGGCAACGGTAGCACGACGGCGTCCGTGCTCCTCGTCGACGCGCTCCTCGTCGATCGCGTCGGCGATGCGAGCGCCCTGCCCGAGCACGTGGTGATCGTGGCGACCGACGAGCGCGCGACCGCGGCACTCGGCCGTCGCGCCGAGCTGTCGCTCGCGGGAATCGCCGACCGCGCGGCCCGGCGCGCGATGATCCACGCCGCATGTCAGCTGGCGATCGCGCGATTCGCCGTCACGACATCCGAGGCGGAGTTTCAGGAGTTGAGCGGCATCGGCATTGGACTGATGCGCGAGCACGATCGCATTGCGCTGCTCCGCCTGATCGTCGCCCGGTGCAAGCGGCTCACGAAGAGCGACGGAGCCGGTCTGCTGCTGGCGAGCCAGGACGAGGATGGTCGCCAGTGGCTGCGTCCGGCGGTGTACGACTTCGATTCGATCAAGGGTGAGCTGTTCGATCCGTCGGTTCGCCATCTGGTGGACGACACGAGCATCGTCGGGCACGCGACGCTCATCAAACAGCCAGTCATCGTGGCCGATGCCTACGACCTGCCGCCGCACGCGCTCTTCGAGATGAACGTCGAGTTCGACCTCCGATTCGGCTATCGGCGCCGCTCGATGCTCGTCGTCCCGATGGTCGACCAGCTCGATCGCGTGCTGGGCTTGCTCCTCTGCGTCAATCGCAAGACGGATCCGGACGCGAAGATCAGGACCAAGGAGGACGCCGACCGGTATGTGATCGAGTATACGAAGCGCGAGGTTCGCCTCACCCGGATGCTGGCCAGTCTGGCCGCGGTCGCGATCGAGAACGCACGGCTCTACGCGCAGATCGAACGCGCCCTCGATGGATTCGTCGAAGCGTCCGTGAGCGCGATCGATCTGCGCGACCCGGCCACGGCGGGTCATTCACTTCGTGTCGCCGCCCTCGCGACCCGGCTCGCCCAGGACATCGATCGCAAGGCAGACGGTCCGTACGGCGACGTTCACTTCACGCCAGCTCAGATGCGTGAGCTGCACGTCGCCGCGCTGTTGCACGACTTCGGCAAGGTCGCCGTGCGCGAAGACGTGTTGCTCAAGTCGAAGAAGCTGCCCCCGGCGCTGTGGGAGCGCATCGACGCGCGATTCGATCTGATCGGTCGGACGATCGAGCTCGAATGCTGCCGGACTCGGTCCCGCGCGAGCGCCGCGAATGTCGACGCGGAGCTCGCCGCCAGGCTGAATGAGCTCGAGCGCTTTCGTGGCATCGTGCGCGCCGCGAACGAGCCGAGCGTTCTGGACGCACCGACCGCCTCCGAGCTGCTCGTCATCGCCGCGCGCACCTATGAGCGACCCGACGGCACCGTCGCGCCCTACCTCACCTCCGACGAGCTGCACTACCTCCGTCTTCCGAAAGGCACGCTGGACGATCGCGAGCGCGCCGAAGTCGAATCGCACGTCACCGCGACGCGAGAATACCTCTCGAACATCCCGTGGCCGGATGACCTGCGGCACATGGTGGAGTATGCGTACGGCCACCACGAGCTGCTGAACGGCGACGGCTATCCCGAACACCTCACGGCCGACGAGATCCCGATTCAGACGCGGATCATCACCGTGGCCGACATCTTCGACGCGCTCACCGCCGCCGATCGTCCGTACAAGCCGTCGGTCTCGGTGGAGAGGGCGCTCGAGATGCTGCGCGCCGAAGCCGCGACGGGACGGCTGGATCCGGAGCTCGTGAAGATCATGCAGGAGTCGTCTCCGTCGGTCCGTTGACCGCGCTCGGCGCTCGATGCGCGAGGCTGGCGCGGTCCGACGTCGAGCGCGACTCCATCGCGTGGAACTCGGAGATCGCGATCCAGACGTCGAGCCCGATGCCGCGTGCCATCTGCGAGACCTCCAGAGCGTTGTGCGCAAGGAAGATCATGATCGACTGTTCGGCCGGGTCGGCCTGCCACCATCCGCCGAAGGCCCCGGGCCAGCCCACGGTGCCGACCGCACCCTTGCACAGCGTTGGCGCTGCTTTCTGTGGGTCCATCACCACGGCGACCCCCAGGCCGAAGCCATGCGCGGAGAAGACGGACATGCCGAACATTCTCGCTGACGCGCGCTGACGTTCGCTGAGCCGATTCGTGGTCATGAGCGCCATCGTATCGGGCGTCAGGATGCGAACTCCGTCGACCGCTCCGGCGCCTGTGAACAGGCGCGCGAAGGCCAGGAAGTCGTCCGCCGTCGACCAGAGACCTTGGCCACCGGATTCGAACGTCATGTGCTCTGGCCGTTCGGCCATGAACGCACCGCCTGGACCGGTCGTTCGCTCGGCCAGACGGTCGCTCTCGTCGAAGCCGTACACCTTGGAGCGCCGATGGCGCTGCGCGACAGGAACGGTAAAGCCCGTGTCTCGCATGCCGAGCGGGTCGAACAGGCGCCGTCGCATCACTTCTCCGAGCGGAGCGTCTTCCATCCGGGCGAGCAGCAATCCGAGCAGGTCGGTGGAATGACCATAATGAAAGCCCGCCCCCGGTCGGTCGATCAGGGGTAGACTGGCCAGGCCAGCGATCCATGCGTCGGGAGACACGTCGCTGTCGATCGTGCCGCCCAGCGACTCGGCGAATGCGCGAGCCAGCGGA
This sequence comes from Gemmatimonadota bacterium, assembly GCA_003223455.1. Classification (GTDB taxonomy): domain Bacteria; phylum Gemmatimonadota; class Gemmatimonadetes; order Gemmatimonadales; family Gemmatimonadaceae; genus AG11. The sequence goes on from QHVE01000038.1 coordinate 30,522, forward strand.
CCGCGATGGAAGTCACCGTAGGTGAGTCCCGCGCGGTGGGTCAGCAGGTCCTCGAAGGTGATCGGCCTGGCGGCCGGATCCGTCGCACCCAGCGGACCATCGACCGCACGTAGCACCTTCATGTCCGCGAACTCGGGCGCCCATCGCGTGATCGGCTCGTCGAGGGCGAAGCGTCCTTCCTCGAGCAGCGTCAGCGCGACCACCGACGTGATCGGCTTCGAGAGCGACGCGATCCGGAAGATCGTATCTCGCTCGACAGGAAGTCCGGCGGCGACGTCACGCCAGCCGACGGCGGCGAACTGCACGACGCGTCCGTCTCGCCAGGTGAGCGCGGTCGCACCGGCGAGCTGGCCGGCACCGACGATCTTGTTCAGCATGGCTGCCACGTGGTCGACCTGCGACATCAAGACGCTCCGCATGATTAGATATTGCGATTATAAAATAACTTGCATATAATTTTGTCAAGGGACATTGCGAGGGAGAATGAGTTCCGCTGTCACGTCGACCGGCACGAGATCAGGTTCGCCACGCCGCCGGCCCAAGGGAGATAAACGGGAGCGGACGCGCGCCGCACTGCTCGATGCGGCGCTGGCCGTGACGCGGGAGAAGGGCTTCGAGCAGACGACGCTTCAGGATGTCGCCGAGCGGGCCGGTATGACCACGGGCGCCATCTACGGCAACTTCAAGAACCGCGACGAGCTCTTCATGGCGCTGGCCGTGCGACAGTGGGCGAAGATCCTTCCCCGGTTCACGCCCGGTGCGAGCTTCGCCGAGCTGATGCGCGCCATGGCCGAGGCGGTGCTGGCCGTCGTTCCGGATCGGCAGCCCGCCGCCGTGGGCGCGCTGACGTTTCGCGCGTACGCGCTGCGTCACGAGAACGTGCGCGCGGCGTTCAGCGAAGAGATGGCACGGGGCTTCGCGTCTGGCGCAGCGTGGCTCGAGGCCGTCTTCGCGGCCGATGACCTTCCGATGCCTGCGGTGATCATGGTCCGCGTCATCAACGCCCTCATCGAGGGGCTCTTGTTCCAGCGCTTCCTCACCCCCGAGCTGATGCCGGACGAGGTGTTCTACGCCGCGTTCGCGGCGCTGGCGACGAAGCCGCTGCGTGGCGCCAACGCGTCGCCCATCACTCCAGTGTGAACCGCGGCACCGTCGGGAGAGCGCAATCAGTCGTGTGGGGAAAACTCCTCGGCCCGCGACTCGATCACCGCCGTCAGGGCGTGGGCGTGTAATCCACCACGAACGCCGCATCGAACACGCCGAGGCTGCCCAGCAGCGATCCGAACGCCTTGTGTGCGGGGTGCACGAGATACGCATCGCGTGCGGCGGCGTCGGTGAACGTCAGCTGATACACGTGCGTGAAGCCCTGGTTGAGCTTCTCGGGACTGTTGTTGACCCCGTGCTCGAACGTCAGCACTCCCGGAATCTGATCCTTGAGCGCCGCGAATGCCTGCGTGATCTGGCGGATCCGCTCCGGGCTCGCATCCGGCTTGAACCGGAAGACGACCACGTGGCGTACGGCGGCGGTGGGAAGCGGGGACGTGACGGTCCGCGCTGCCGGGGCGGTGCTGCAGGCGACGGCGGCGAAGGAGACGAGGCCGATGATCAGGGTTGTGCGCATGGTCATGGTTGCAGGAGACCCGAGCTCGGTGGCCCGACGCTCGGAGAAGGGATCGGGTCGGGGTCCAAGGTAGCCCAAAACGGAGCCACGAGTCGGACGATCAATCTGCCGCGCGCCAGCCGCCGCTCGCCGCAGGCACCCACCGCCGCCCCTCGCCGTCGAGCCAGTCTCCGAGAGGCTCGCCCACCCGCAAGTCGGATCCGAAGCGCAGCACGTGGCCGTCCGGATCGGTGACTTGGCATTCGCGCGAGCCCCACGGGTAGTTCGCCGGAGCGTGCCGCAGCTTGGCGCCGCGTGCTTCGAGCTCGGCGTAGAGTGCGTCGACGTCACTCGCGGCGATCCAAAGCCACGTCCCCGCATGCCCCTGATCGTTTTCGCACAGCATCAGCGCGGTGCCGTCGCGCCTGACCGACGCGACAGGATCGCTGCGCCAGACGCATTCGAAGCCCAGCCGCTCGACGTAATACGCGACGCTGACATCGAGACTGGCGACGCGAAGGATGGGAGTCACGCCGCCCAGCGACGCGTGAGCGGACGAGCGCGAGACCGCCGAAGAATCCGACATGGCAGAGATACCGTTGCGGGCTGGCGCTCATCGTACGACGCGGCCGGCATTCGCTCAAGCCGGAGATGCCTCGGGACTCCGCGTGAAGACGCGATGCTGGAATGCGATACTATTGCGTCTCATAATGGAAGACGCTAGCGTTCCTTTATGAAACGCAAGCGTACCGTAATCGAGGCGCCAGGACGTGGCCCCGGGCGGCCGCGCGACGCGAAGGCGCACGCCGCCATCCTCGGCGCCGCGATCAGCCTTACGCGCGAGGTAGGCTACGACGCGCTGGCGATGGACGCCATTGCCGCGCGCGCAGGCGTCGGGAAGGCGACGATCTACCGCTATTGGTCGAGCAAAGAGCTGCTGATGGCCGAGGCGGTGGAAGCCATCGTGCGGAGAGTGCCGCTCCCTGACACGGGCACGACGGCGGGGGATCTCCTCGTGTTGATGCGCGCCACGATGACGATGTACCAGGATCCGGCCACGCCTCCGTTACTCACGGGTTTGATCGCGGCGATGGCCCGCAGCCCTCTGATCGCCGAGCGACTTCGAAATGGCTTCATCGGAGTGCGCCGTGCAGCCATCTGCGAAGCACTGCGACGAGGGGTGCGCCGCGGCGACCTCGCGCGCGGCACCGACGTCGAGCTCGCGTGCGACCTCCTGACCGGCCCGATGCTCTGGCGCTCCCTGATGAGCGGCGAAGTGATACACGAGACATACACCGTCGAACTGGTCCGCCGGGTCCTGCGCGCCTTCGCCCCACCAACACCAACACCCACAGCCGCGTCACGGGGGCGCCGGACATGATGCACTTCTTCTTTTCCGAGGATGTCCGCCGCGCACCATTCGCGTGGTACGACCAGGTGCGCTCGGCGTCGCCGGTGCTGCAGGATGCTCGGTCCGGCGCGTGGATGCTCTTCGACTACGCGAGCGTGAAACGGGCGATGGACGACCATGTGACCTTCAGCTCACGCGTGACACATCCCGGTGGACGGGCCCCAGAGTGGCTGGTCTTCATGGATCCCCCGCAGCACACGACGCTGCGCGCGCTGGTGAGCCGTGCGTTCACACCGCGAGCGATCGCCGCGCTGGTGCCGCGCATCGAGGCGCTGTCGGCCGAGTTGCTGGACGGACTGCGCGACCGCGAGGAGATCGACCTCGTGGCGGAGTACGCGACCCCGCTGCCCGTGCAGGTCATCGCCGAGTTGATGGGGATTCCGCCCGATGACCATCCGATGTTCGCGGGCTGGAGTCACGCGATCGTCAACCTGAGCTACGCGATCACCGGCGGCGATTCCGGCGCGCGCGCCCTCCGGGAATACATGGCGGCCAAGGGCGACATCACCGCGTACCTGAGTCGGCTGATCGACACACGGCGCCGCGCGCCCGAGGATGATGTCCTGACGCGCCTCGTGACGGGCGATGTGGATGGGGAGCGACTCACCGTCGACGAGATCGTGGGCTTCTTCCAGCTGCTCCTCTCTGCGGCCACGGGAACCTGATCGACAACGCGATGCTCTGCTTCCTGGAGGAGCCCCGTCAGCTCGACATCCTGCGTGCGAGCCCCGACCTCATCGGATCCGCGATCGAGGAGGTCGTGCGCTTTCGCTCTCCCGGACAGGTGATGTTCCGCCAGACGACGCGGCACGTCGAGCTACACGGGCGATCCATTCCCGCCGACCAGTTCGTGCTGCTCATGATCGGGTCGGCGAACCGTGATCCTGCGTTCTTCCCCGACCCGAACCGGTTCGACGTGAGGCGAACACCGAACCCCCACATCGGGTTCGGTCACGGCATTCATGCCTGCCTGGGTGCGGCGCTCGCACGCACCGAGGCGCGCGTGGCCCTACCACATCTGCTGTCCCGATTCCGGCGGTTCGAGCTCGCCACGCCCGAGCCATGGGAGCCGCGCGAGGCGCTGCATGTGCATGGGCCATTGGCGCTGCCGCTACGCGTCGAGTGGGCGACTGTCCGAGCGAGCTAGACGCGGCACTTTGGGTGCGACGCTCCCAGACGAGCTGCTC
>QHVE01000038.1:34724-38445 GCA_003223455.1 Gemmatimonadota bacterium
CGATAGCAGGGGCGGGACTCGAACCCGCGACCCCGGCATTGTGAGTTCGATGCCGGCACCGGCTGACGACGCTCCGCGCTGTGAGACGTGCGACGCCATGCGGCGTGGAACGGCGGGAAATGGACCGATGTGAGTGTACCAACAGTGGTACCAGCACTGGCCGTTCGCCCGCGGCCCGTCAACTCGCGCTGCCTCGCATGAAAGCCCGTTGCTGTCGTGGCGACAATCACCAGTCGATCGTATGTTTGTCGCCCCGACTCGGATCTCGTCGTGATGGACGCGCTGACCCACCTGAACCGGCTGCTCGTCGGTCGCTATCGTCTCGACCGCGAGGTCGGGCGCGGTGGAATGGCCACGGTGTACCTCGCCCATGAGGAGAAACATCACCGGCGCGTCGCGCTGAAGGTCTTGAATCCTGAGCTGGGCGCCGTGCTCGGCGTCGAACGGTTCCTGGCCGAGATCGAGGTCACGGCCAATCTCCAGCATCCGAATCTGCTGCCGCTGTTCGACTCGGGTGAGGCGGACGGGCTGCTGTACTACGTGATGCCCTTCATCGAGGGCGAGTCGTTGCGCGCGAAGCTCGAGCGCGAGAGGCAGCTCCCCATCGAGGAGGCGCTGCATCTCGCCATGTCGATCGCGGCAGCGGTCGACTATGCCCACCGACGCGGCGTGATTCACCGGGACCTCAAGCCGGAGAACATCCTGCTGCACGAAGGGCAACCGCTGGTCGCGGATTTCGGGATCGCGCTCGCCGTGAGCAGAGCCGGCGGCGAGCGCGTGACCCAGACTGGGCTGTCGCTCGGCACGCCGCAGTACATGTCCCCGGAGCAGGCCACAGGCGATCGCGCCATTGACGGACGCACCGATATCTACTCGCTCGGCGCAATGCTATACGAGATGCTCACGGGCGATCCCCCTCATGTGGCAAGCACCGCGCAGGCGGTCATCGCGCGCGTCATCACCGACATGCCGAGACCGGTCAGCGCGAGCCGGTCGCACGTCACTGCGAGCGTGGACGCGGCCGTGACGCGTGCGCTGGAGAAGCTTCCCGCCGATCGCTGGCCGACGGCCCAAGCATTCGCGACCGCGCTCGCCTCGCACGAGGGCGTGACGACCGCGCCAGGAGGACAATGGAGCAAGCCGTCGGCACCCGCGACGACCAGTCGCTGGCCGAAACCGGCCGCACTTACGTCAACGCTCATCGCCGCGATGGCGATCGCCGCGCTCGCGGTCTTCGCGGCCAGGCGTCTCCCTGGTCGAGCGCGCGAGGGTCAGTCCGTAACGTTCACCATCGAGCCACCGGCCCGCGATAGTGCGCCGTCGTACATCGAAACGTTCTCCGTGTCACCCGATGGCGAGACAATCGCGTTCGTGGCCGGTATCGACTCGACGACGAAGGTGTATGTGCGGCGTCTCTCCGAACTCGATGCGCGAAGCGTCGCCGGCACCGATGGCGCGTCGTACGCCGTCTTTTCCCCCGACGGTACGTCGCTCGCCGTTGGCACGCACGACCGGCGTCTGCTCAAGGTCGACATCGACGGTCGCGCGACGCCCATCACGCTCGCTGAAAATATCTTCTTCTACGGGCAGGCGTTCTGGTCGCGTGACGGGATCGTGCTCGGACGCGTCGAACCTGGCGTGGGACTGCAGCGAATCGCGTCCAGCGGAGGATCGCCCCGGCAGCTCTTCAAGCCGAAGTCTCCCACCTGGGGACATGGACTTCCCGTGCTGTCCGCAGATGGGGCCACGGTCTTATTCGAGGACTGGGGTCCGAGTTTCACCGAAGACGATTTTCTCGCCATCGGCTCCGCGGAGTCGGGAGAGTACGAGCGGACGCCGTTGCTCGCCAGTCGACCGCTTGGCATCGTGGACGACAGGATCATCTACCTCAAGGGGGCCGCGATCCTCGCGGTCCCGTTCGATCGACGCCATCGCCGCGTCACGGGAGAGCCCGCACGGGTCGTCGAGGGAGTGAGCCGATACGACACGAGGAATGCCGTCCTCTCGCCAGCGGGGACCCTCGTGATCCGGAAGGGTGAGCTCACGGCTCGGCTGGCGATTCGCGACGCCACGGGACACTTCGTGCCGCTCACGGGCGAGCTTCAGATACCATCAAGCCAAGACCCACGTCCGCCGCGATTCTCTCCGGACGGCCGCCGAATCGCGATGGTGCGCGGCGCGACACATGGAGACACACTCTCATCGGACGTGTGGATCTTCGACATCGCTGCGAAATCGTTGACGCAACTGACGTCGGTTGGGGATGCCGGCGCAGCGGACTGGACTCCGGATGGGCAGTCGATCGTGTTCATGCGGGGCAGCGATGGAATCTGGAAGCATCCGGGTGCGTGGCGCCAATCCGTGAACGGGGAGCGGCCACCCGAGCCGCTCCTCGAAGGGCGGGAGGGCGAGAACCTTACCGGAGGCAGCGTCACGCCCGATGGCCGGGGCGTACTGATCTGTCGGCATTCGATGGGAGCAGTGTCGACGGCAGAGGTACAACTGTCGTATGTGCCATTGAACGGTGGCGGCCCAGAACAACCCGTGCTGCGCGAAACGTTGGACTCACGGTGCGACGCGCGCGTGTCTCCGGACGGCAAATGGCTGGCGTACTCGGCGACGGAGGGATCGGCGTCTGGCGTGTTGCGGTTTCGGTGGGCGCGGGGAGCTGGCCGAGCTGGTCGCCTGACGGGAGCCGACTGTATTACAGTCAGGGCGAAGGTTTTCCTTCTTCCGCCGTGCTCGCCGCAGTTCGCCTCGACCTCGCGGCAGATCATGTCGTCGCACGGGATCGGACCCGAACAGCAGTGCTGCCGAGCAGCGCGTATGACATCGCGCACGACGGCCGGATCCTCGGGCTGCCGATAACCTTTAGCAGAATGAGAATCGTGGCGACGACGAACTGGGTATCGGAGCTTCGCGCGCGCCTGGCGGGTGCACGTTAGCACGGTCGCGTCGACTACATGCCGGCCGCGCATTGGCGCGAGATCGAAGCGAACCGCCAAATTCGCGGCCGCACGGAAAGCCGGACACGCGAAGCGCCGCTGACGACCGTGTGGATGCAGCATCCACATCGTCGGGCGTTCGACCGCGTGGTCATTGACGCGCGGTCCTCACCACCCACGAGCGTTCGGTCGCCGTCGGGTACTTACGTCACCAAACACACTCCCGGCCGTGACATTCGAAAGTCGGGCGGAGCATGCGACAGGCCCACCGCGCGAGCCATCGAGCGTTGCCCTCCGAGATCTCGAGCACGAGAGGGAATGGGCACTTCTGGACGCCGTCGCTGACGGCATGCTGTGAAGAGGCGAATTGTACGATGCTTCGCGCGCGAACGCGCTTGAGGAACTGCGAGTGAAGTTGAAAAGACGTCGAGTGTACCAGGCAGAGTCGGTGACACAAAAGAAAACCGCCTAAGCCGTTTGGCCTAGGCGATCTATCCTATAGCAGGGGCGGGACTCGAACCCGCGACCCCGGCATTATGAGTGCCGTGCTCTAACCACCTGAGCTACCCTGCCCCACGACGAGCGCGGCCATGGATCAGGCCGCGCCCCGGAGACAAACGACTCGGCCGGCCCTCTCAGGCCGGCCGAGTCCATAGCGGGGGCGGGATTTGAACCCGCGACCTTCGGGTTATGAGCCCGACGAGCTACCAGGCTGCTCCACCCCGCGTCAGTTCTAGTAGAATAACCGGACGGCATGGAGAGTCAAGCCGACTCGC
>QHVE01000039.1:0-39435 GCA_003223455.1 Gemmatimonadota bacterium
GAGGCCGAAGTTCGCCGTGAGGCCGTCGTTGAAGCCGTACACGACGTTGCGCAGGAACCCGCCGGCGCCGGTGCGGTGCCAGGGCTCCCCGGTGCGACCGGCGATGGCATTCAGAGTGGTGGCGTGCTCCGCCGACTCCCTGGCGAGCGTGAGCGCCTCGTCGCGGCCAGCGACGCCCGTGCGCGTCGTCCGATGCATGTCGAGGTACGCCTTGACCTCACGTCCCTCCTCGGCGAGGAGCATGGGGAGCAAGAAGCCCGGGCCGAACCGTTTGCCGAGGAAGGCGAGCAGGCGCGTGCGACCGGTGGGTCGATGCGCACCGAGCCGGCGGCCGTGCTGCGCGAGCAGGTCCGCCCAGACCTCGACGTGACGGTCCTCGACTTCGGCGAGGCGCTGATAGATGTCGCGCTTGGTCGGGTCGGGCTCGGATTCGGCGAGGCGGCGGTAGAGGAATGCCGCGTCGGCCTCGTCCTGCCAATGGTGCGTGAACTCGTCGAGATCGGGGGTGGAGGCGATCTCGGCGCGCGTCGTGGTTGCCATGCGAGAAATATGGCAGGTACGCGTGGTGGCGCGCGACGATCGGTGCCGGAAACCATTTCGGGAGGCGCCCGTGTCAGAGGGGTGTACCGACTCAACCGTATCGAGGAACCCATGAGACACACGCAACTGGTCGCGGCGGGTGCCGCGATGCTCGCGATGACGGCGCCGGCCGCCGCGCAGGATCGGCCTGCGCCCGCGCCGCGCGCCGAGATCGCGAGCCCGGAGGGGCGCACCTTCCTGCTCGACCGCGACGAGACCCCGCGCGCGGCGCTCGGCGTCAACACCTCGTCGACGGGCACACGGCGCGACACGCTCGGCCTGCTCATCACGTCGATCGTGCGCGGCGGTCCCGCGGAGAAAGCCGGTCTCGAAGAAGGGAACCGGATCGCAGCGATCAATGGCGTGAGTCTGCGCGCCAACGCGGTCGACATCGACGACTACGAGAGCGCGGGCACGCTCTCCCGCCGTCTGGTCCGCGAGCTGGAGAAAGTGAAGCCCGGCAACGAGGTCGAGCTGCGCGTGTATCGCGAAGGCCGCGCGGAGAACCTGCGCGTACGCACGGTGAGCTCGGACTCCCTGTTCAAGCGCGCGAGCACCTTCCGGCGCGTGTCGCGCGAGGAGATGGACGACCGACCGGCGCTGGGCATCGGCCTGGGAAGCACGGGCAGCCGGCGCGACACGCTTGGCGTGCTCGTGATGAGCGTGCAGGACTCCAGCCCGGCGGCGCGCGCGGGGCTGGAGGAGGGAAATCGCATCGCGGCGGTCAACGGCGTGAACCTGCGGGTTGCCCACGAGGACGCCGACGATCCGAGCCTGGGCCGCACGAAGGCGCAGCGGCTGATGCGCGAGGTGTCGCAGCTCAAGCCGGGTGACAACGTGACGTTGCGCCTCTACGCCAACGGGCAGTTCCGCGACGTGACGATGAAGGTCGCGCGCGCGGGCGACCTGCCACGCTCGCGCGGGATGACCTACTTCGGCGGACCGGACTTCCCGGTGATGCCCGCGATGCCAGCGATGCCGGCGATGCCTCCTGGTGCCCGCGGCGTCTTCCGCACGATGGAGAACTTCGGTCCCATCCGGTTCGAGCTGAGCCCCGGGATGGGCGAGAGCCTCGAGAGCATGCGAACGCAGCTCGACAAGCTCCGCCCGGAGCTCGAGCGGATTCGCACGAAGGCGCCGGTGTGGTTTGGGAGTTTGGTGGTGTAGTGGTTTGTGGTTTGTGGTTTGTGGTTAACCACTAACCACAAACCACAAACCAGTCGCCACTCCCCACTCCCCCCACACTCTCAATTCGCCGCCCCCAGCACGAGCGCATTCAGCACCAGCTTGTCCAGCGAGCGCCACCAGCCGCGGAACATCGGCTCGTTCGTGAACAGCACCACGTGGCCGGCGCCCGTGGGCTCGTCGACAAGGAGCGCGGTGCCTCGGAGGAGGCGCTCGGTGTTGCCGGGCCACGTAAATCCCGCGCGCACGAGAGTGCCGGTCGTCGGGAAGACGGCGACGTTCTCGCCCTCCTTCGACGGCCGCAGAAAGAGATTCCCCTCGACGAGCACGGTGAGTCGGCTCGCATCGTAGCCGGCGGTGAGCCAGTGGGTGCGGTCGAGCACGACGTCGGCGTGGATGCCGGGCACCGACTCGGGGGCGTCGGGGCTGGCCGACGTACTCTGATACGGGATCAGCTCCTGCGCGAGTCGGTCGCTCGTCGCGACGGGCGTGGCGGGTCGGTTGCGTGCGGGGGCCGGCGCAGGTGCGGGAGCGGGCGTGCTCGGTTTGGCGGGCGCAGGTTCCGCTCTCACGGAGCTCGACTCCGGCTCGATGGCAACGCGCCGCGCGCTTGTGAGCGCGACGCCGTCCTCGGCCGCCCACGCCGTGGCGGATCCCATCGTCACGAGCGTCCCGCCGCCGCGCACCCACGTCTTGAGTCGCTCGAGCGCGTCCCTCGACACGCGTGAGTAGCGACCAGGTGGCAAGAGGATCGCCGTGAACCGCGAGAGATCGCGATCGAGCTCCTGCATGGCGATCGGGGTGAAGTGCACGCCGTAGCGGCGCTCGAGCGAGTACCAGATGGCGCCGTACGCCGTCTGCGAAACGCCGTCGTCGGCGATGACGGCGATGTTCGGCGCGGGGATGGCGATGATGGATTCGGAGCCGATGCCGTACTGCCCCGTGCCCGCCTGCGCGGTGTTCACCCCCGTCACCTCCACCGCGCTGGCGCGCGCGAGCGCGTCGAGGCGCGCGGCGAGTGTGGAGTCGTTGCGCGCCACGCGTACGACGTACGTGCCGCGCGGCCACTGACGTCCTCCAGCCTCGAGGGGCTGCGACGCCACGGCGACGCGGAAGCCCTCGGCCAGCAGATGATACGCGAGCTCCGGTGCACCGCTGCGCTCGGGGCTGAACAGATACGCCGACGTCGCGCCGCGACCCGCGACGATGCCTCCACCGACGTCGACCGCGACGAGCTCACCGCCGATACGACGCGACTGCTGCTGTCCTTGCGGCAGCGCCGGCTCCTCGGCGGGTAGAGTGAGCAGATCGCCCCCCACCGCGCCCACGTCGTCCGTCCAGTACGCGTCGACGCCGAACGCGACGGGGAGCGACCAGGCGGTGATGTCGTAGAACTCGTACTCCTCACCTTCGGCGCGGCGGCCGCGTCGATTGTTGCGCTGGAACTTCGCGATCTGCGCCTGGGCGAACGCCGGGTCGAGCTCGTGCGTCGGCTCGAGGATCGCCTTGGCGACCTTGCCCTGTGGCTGGGCGAGATCGACGAGGTACGCTCCCGCATCGAAGCGGTGCGTCGCGACGGCGTCGTCGGCGAACGCGTGCGCGCGCGACGAGAAGCCCACGCTCGCGCGTCGCACCTCGATGCCGGCGCGCAGCAGCGCGCTCACGAGCTCCGCGGCGCGGCCCGGATCGCGGGCCGGCGTGATGATCACGCGACGCATCGCTCCGGTCCGGCCGTCGGTGATCGCGCGCCGGCGAAAGGCAACGAAGTCGTGCACGCGCTCCGCGGCGTGCGACGAGGTCGCCTCGATCGTGGCGAGCGACGCGACGAAGTGCTTGGCGATGCCGTCGCGCAGGGAGAGCAGGGTGCCGTCGGGGCGGCGCCAGAGCACGCCGCGATGTCCGCCGCCGTCGGTCTCGAACGTCATGCCGATCGCGCCGTTGAGCGACGGCCACGTGTCGAAGTAGCCCGGGTAGTACAGGTCGTAGACGTCGCGCGAGAAGTACATCCAGCCGTAGTGGTCGAATGCCGCCGCGTTCGCGCGGCCGTACAGGTCGAGCCATTTGGCGGCGTCGCCGACGATGTTCGCGTTCACCGGGCGCGCGGCCGGCGGGAAGAAGTACGTCGCGACATGCCCGTGCAGATCGGCCGCGACCATCGGGTGCCACTTGAGCATCATTCGCATGATCCCCTGCACCTCGCGCTGCGTCGAGGCGATGAGATCGCGGTTCAGGTCGAAGCGGTAGTGGTTGAACCGACCGTAGACACTCCACGGTTCGTCGTGCTCCATGGCGCGCGGATCGGCGGCGCCCACGCTCACGGAGTTGTACCACACGGTGAATCGCTCGTGTCCGTCCGGGTTCGAGCTCGGATTGATGACGACGATCGTGTTGCGGAGCGCGGCGAGCGTCGCCGGCTCCTCGCTCGCGGCGAGCTGATAGAGAAGCTGGATGCACGTCTCGAAGCCGGGCGACTCGTTGCCGTGCACCGAGCCGGAGATCCACACCACGGCCGGCACCCGCGCCGCGACCGCATCGATGTCTGCGGGCGAGCCGGTGCGCGGATCGGCGATCCGGTCGAGGTCGCGTCGGATCGCGTCGAGCCGCGCGATGTTCTCCGGCGACGAGACGACGTACAGACGCATCGGCCGTCGTTCGTACGTCGTCGTGAACTCCTCCACGTGCACGCGATCCTTCGCCGCGTCGGCGATCGCGAGCAGCGCGTGCTCCTGCGCGGCGTACTGGGTGTTCTGCTCGCCGACGGGATAGCCCAGCAGGGCCTCGGGCCTGGGCACGCCGGCCCGATAGGGGCCGTGATCGTAGAACGAGAAGCGCGCATCGTCTCGCGCGACCGTCGTCGTCGCCTGCTGTGCGGAGAGCCCTCTCGCCGGCGTCAGTACGTACACGACACCAGCGACGGCGAGTGCGCACCACGGCATCGCGGCGCGTGTCATGAGCTGTCTCAGCGCGACACCCCTCCACCCATGACCTGGATCGTGTGCTCGGCACGGATGTCGGCCGACGATGCGCCCACCTGCAGCTTCACCGGCGCCGTCTCGACGACCCAGCCATGCGTCTGCTCGTTCCAGTAGGCCAGCGACGACACGGGAATGGACAGGCGCACCGTGCGCGTTTCCCCGGGTGCGAGCGTCACGCGCCGGTAGCCGCGCAGCTCCTTGATCGCGCGAGGCACGTTCGACATGGGATACGAGACGTAGAGCTGCACGACCTCGTCGCCCGCGACCGCACCGCGGTTCGTGACGTCGACCGAGACGCCGATCGTCCCCGCCGCCGAAACTTGCTCGGCACTCGTACGCAGGTTCTTGTAGGCGAAGGTCGTGTAGCTCAGGCCGTAGCCGAACGGATAGAGCGGCGTGCCGGTGAAGTAACGATACGTCCGCCCCTTCATCGCGTAGTCCTCGAACGGCGGGAGGTCGCTCACACTCTTGTAGAAAGTGATCGGCAGCCGACCTGCGGGGTTGTAGTCGCCGAACAGCACGTCGGCGATCGCGCTGCCACCCGCCTGGCCGGGATACCACGCCTCGACGATCGCGGGAACGTTCTGCTGCGCCCAATTCACCGCGAGCGCACTGCCGTTGAGCAGCACGAGCACGGTCGGCTTGCCGACGGCGACGACCTTCTCGAGCAACTGCTGCTGCGGCGCCGGCAGATCGATCGACGTGCGATCGCCGCCGCGGAAGCCGGGGATCTGCACGCGCATCTCCTCGCCCTCGAGGTTGGCCGTGAGGCCGAGGAAGAGCACGACCGCGTCGGCCTGCTGCGCAGCGGCGACGGCGGCCTCCTCGAGCGGACCGCTCGGCGGCGCCCACACGAGCTGCGTCTGCGCCTCGCCGTACGACTCCGCCGCCTCGAGACGCAGCCGGTACGCGTGGCCGCCCACGAGCTGCAAGGGGCGCGCTGGATCAGTCTGCGACAGTCGGGGATCGGGGAACTCGTCCTCGCGCTGCGGATAGACCGAGCGCGTGACGACGCTGTCGTCGAGGAAGAGCTGAACGCGCATCGTGCCGATGACGCCGAGCCGGTACGCGCCGGTCACCGGCGGCGTGAACGTGCCCGACCAGCGCACGGCGAAGTCGTTCGCGTTCATGTCGGGACGCGGGGCAGCCTCGGCCCAGTCGGCCTCGACGACCGTGTCCGTCGCCGAGAAGGCCGGCGTGCCCGACATCGCGCGGTTGGCGAAGTACTCCGCGCGGAGCCCGGGCTGTCCGTCCGGCGTGCGGAGCACGGTCGATGGCGCGGTGCTGAGCACCGGGAATCCCTCTGCGAGGTCCGATCCGAGTGCGTACAGCACGCGCGCGCCGTTCGACTTCAGCGCGTCGTTGATACCTCGCAACGGCGTGATCGGCTCCTTCGGGATGCCGTTGTAGTTGCCGAGCAGCATGCGCCACTGGTTCGCGTTCGGGCCGATGACGGCGATTGTGCGCAGGTCCTTGCGCAGCGGCAGCGTGTTGCGGTCGTTCTTCAGCAGCACGATCGATTCGCGCGCGACCTGTCGAGCGAGCGCGCGATGCGCCGGCTGATCGAGCACGGAGAAGGGGATCTGCGCCCAGCGCACGTGCTCGGGCGCGTCGAACATGCCGAGCTTCATGCGCGCGACGAACAGCCGGCGCACCGACGCATCGATCTCGCGCTCGGTGATGAGTCCCTGCTTCACCGCGTCCACGAGCTTGGGGTAGACGCGCCCGAAGCAGTCGAGATCCGTCTCGTGCTTCACGCCGAGCGCGGCCGCTTCCGGGGCGGTGGGAACGACCTTGTGACCCTGGTACATGTCGTCGATCGCGCCGCAGTCGGAGACGACGTAGCCGGGAAACTTCCACTCGCGCTTGAGAATGCCCGAAAGGAGATCGCTGCCGCAGGCCGCCTCGTGGTCGATGCGGTTGTAGGCGCACATCAGCGAGTAGGGCTTCGCTTCCTTGATCGCCGTCTCGAAGTGGGGCAGGTACGTCTCGCGCAGATCGCGCTCGCTGACCACGGCATCGAAGCTGTGGCGCTCCGGCTCCGGCCCGGAGTGGACGGCGAAGTGCTTCACCGTGGCGATGGTCTTGTAGTACTTCGGGTCGTCGCCCTGCAGGCCGCGGATGAACTGCACAGCGATGTGACCCGTGAGGAAGGGATCCTCGCCGTAGGTCTCCTGGCCGCGTCCCCAGCGCGGGTCGCGAAAGATGTTGATGTTCGGGGACCAGATCGTGAGTCCCTGGTAGCGCTGCCGCTGGTCGTGACGCACGTACTCGTGGTGCTTGGCGCGCGCCTCGTCGGAGATGACGGTGGCCATGCGGAAGACGAGCGAGTCGTCCCACGTCGAGGCAAAGCCGATCGCCTGCGGGAACACGGTGGCGAGCCCGGAGCGCGCGACGCCATGCAGCGCCTCGTTCCACCAATTGTACGCGGGGACGCCGAGCCGCTCGATGGCGGGGGCGACGTCCTTCATCTGATTCGCCTTCTCCTCGAGCGTCATGCGGCTCACGAGGTCGGCGGCGCGCGCCTCGAAGGAGAGCGACTCGTTCTGGTAGGCCGGGCTCTGCGCCGCAGCGGGCGCCACGACGAGGGCACAGAAGACGAGCGCCGCGAGGACGCGGCGCGAGTGAGGATCGAGCGGGTGATGCACGGCTTGCTCCGCAGCAAGGGGTGAGCGGGCGCTCGATCCCGAACCTAAGGGAGGGGTTGAAAGGCAGGAAGACGTGGTGCGTTGGTGTCTCAGTGAGTTAGTGAGCTAGTGAGTTGGTGGGTGAGCTAGTGAACTGAACGGCCCCGGCCACAACCGGCGTGGAAGCCCCGCTGAGGGATCTCTACGCTGGTTGTGATCAGGGCCGTTCACTCACCAGTCAACCGACTAGCTCACCAACTCACCGACTCATCACCTCACCGCCGTTCAGGCACTCGCCGCCGCGCTATGCCGCCGCGTCGACGCCGACTGGCGCAGATGCCGATCGATCGACGCCGCGGCGTCGCGTCCTTCGCGGATCGCCCACACGATGAGCGATGCGCCGCGCCGCATGTCGCCCGCGGCGAACACGCCGGGCACGTTCGTGCGGTAGTGCGCGTCGGTGGACACTGCGCCTCGTGGTCCGATCGTCACGCCGAGGTCTCCGAGCAGCCCTTCCTGCGGCACTCCGGTGAAGCCCATCGCGAGCAGCACGAGATCGACGTCGAGGGTGAACCCGCTGTCCGGCTGCTCGACGAACTTCGGGCCGTTCGGCCCCTGCTCGAGCTCCACGCGCACGGCGTGCAGCCGCTGCACGCGGCCGTGCTCGCCGTCGAGCTTCGTCGTCGACACGCTCCAGTCGCGGTGGCCGCCCTCCTCATGCGCGTGACTGCTGCGCAGCTTCATCGGCCAGTGCGGCCACGGCGTGGACTCGGCGCGCTCCTTCGGAGGCTGTGGGAGGAGCTCGAACTGGAAGACCTCGACCGCGCCCTGGCGATGGCAGGTGCCGACGCAGTCGGAGCCGGTGTCGCCGCCGCCGATCACGACGACGCGCTTCCCCTCGGCCCAGATCGCATGCTCGGCGGGGATCGTGTCGCCGGCGACGCGGCGGTTCTGCTGAGTGAGGTACTCCATGGCGAGGTGCACGCCACTGAGCTCGCGGCCGGCCACGCGCAGCTCGCGCGCGACCTGCGCGCCGCCGGCGAGGAGCACCGCGTCGAACTCGTCACGAAGCTGCTGCACGTGCAGGTCGCGTCCGACCTCGATCCCCGTCTCGAACACCACGCCCTCGGCCCGCATCTGATGCAGGCGCAGCTCGATCACCTCCTTCTCGAGCTTGAAGTCGGGGATGCCGTAGCGCAGCAGGCCGCCGATGCGGTCGTCCTTCTCGAACACGACCACCGCGTGCCCCATGCGCCGGAGCTGCTGTGCGGCGGCGAGTCCCGCCGGTCCAGAGCCGACGACCGCGACGCGGAAGCCCGAGTCGGGAACGCCGGTGAGCGGCACGACCCAGCCTTCCTGGAACGACTTGTCGGCAATCGCCTGCTCGATGTTGCGGATGGCGACCGGCTGCTCGATCAGGCCGAGCACGCACGCCGACTCACAGGGCGCCGGGCAGAGTCGTCCGGTCAGCTCCGGGAAGTTGTTCGTCGCGTGCAGCGCGAGCGACGCATCGCGCCAGCGGCCCTCGCGGACGAGCGAGTTCCACTCGGGGATGACGTTCTGGACGGGACAGCCGGTGTCGCCCTGACAGAAGGGGACGCCGCAATCCATGCAGCGTGCCCCCTGCGTCCGGTAATGGTCATCCGGCGTTGGTACGTAGAACTCCCGCCAGTCCTTCGTCCGCTCGTGCACCGGCCTCCGCTGAGGCTCGGCGCGCTTGATCGTGAGGAACCCTCGTGGATCGCCCGTTCCCGCCATCGCTCTTGACCTCCGTGAGTCGCTCCCGTTCGCGCGCTTCGAGCGCCTTTCTGTATTCGGTCGGCATCACCCGCACGAACTTGGGCAGCATCGCGTCCCAGTTCGCCAGCACGCGCCGGGCGCGTGCGCTGCCGGTGTAGCGGGCGTGCCGGCTGATCAGCTTCTTGAGGAGCGCGATGTCCGACTCCTCCTCCACCGCCTCGAGCGCCACCATGCTCGTGTTGCAGCGCCGCTCGAACTTCTGATCGAGGTTGAGCGCGAAGGCGACGCCACCGCTCATGCCCGCGGCGAAGTTGCGCCCCGTCTTCCCGAGCACGACCACCACGCCGCCGGTCATGTACTCGCAGCCGTGGTCTCCCACCCCTTCGACTACCGCGGTAGCCCCACTGTTGCGGACGGCGAACCGCTCCCCGGCCACGCCATTGAGATACACGTCGCCGCTCGTCGCGCCGTACAGCGCGACGTTGCCGACGAGAATCGCCTCGGCCGGATCGAAGCGCGAGACCTTCGGCGGGTACACGACGATGCGCCCGCCCGAGAGCCCCTTGCCCATGTAGTCGTTCGCCTCGCCCTCGAGGGTGAGGCTCACACCCTTCGCCAACCACGCACCGAAGCTCTGCCCGGCGGAGCCGGTGAAGTTGAAGCGGATCGTGCCGTCCGGCAGGCCATCCTTTCCGAAGCGCTTCACGAGCTCGCCCGACAGCATCGCGCCGACGGTGCGGTTCTCGTTGCGGATCTGGAACGCGGCGCGCACGGCGCGCTTGCGCTCCAGCGCCGGCTCGGAGACTTCGATCAGCTTCCGGTCGAGCACGTGCTCGATCGGATGATGCTGCGTCGTCACCTGATGCGTCGCCACAGTCGGCGCGACCTTCGGCCGGTGGAGCAGCGCCTTGAGGTCGAGCGTGCACGCCTTCCAGTGATCCGACATGTCGCGCTGCTTCAGCAGATCGACGCGGCCGACGAGCTCGTCGATCGTCCGCACGCCGAGCTTCGCCATGATCCGGCGCGTCTCCTCGGCGACGAAGAAGAAGTAGTTGATGACGTGCTCGGGCTGGCCCGTGAACTTGGCGCGGAGCACCGGGTCCTGCGTCGCCACCCCGACGGGGCAGGTGTTCAGGTGGCACTTCCGCATCATGATGCAGCCTTCGACGATGAGCGGCGCCGTGGCGAAGCCGAACTCCTCGGCGCCGAGCGCTGCGGCGATGACGACGTCGCGCCCCGTCTTGAGCTGACCGTCCGTCTGCAGCCGCACGCGGCCGCGCAGGTCGTTCTGCACGAGCGCCTGCTGTGTCTCGGCGAGCCCGAGCTCCCATGGGACGCCCGCGTGCTTGATCGACGACAGCGGTGACGCGCCCGTGCCCCCCGAGTCGCCCGAGATGAGGATGATGTCGGCGCGCGCCTTGGCGACGCCGGCGGCGATCGTGCCGACGCCGACCTCGGAGACGAGCTTCACCGAGACCATCGCCTTCGGGTTCACGTTCTTCAGGTCGAAGATCAATTGTGCAAGATCTTCGATCGAATCGATGTCGTGGTGCGGCGGCGGCGAGATGAGCGTGACGCCGGGAATCGAGTAGCGCGTCTTCGCGATGACCGGATCGACCTTGTGGCCGGGCAGCTGTCCGCCTTCGCCGGGCTTCGCACCCTGCGCCATCTTGATCTGCAGCTCGCGCGCGCTGACGAGATACTCGGTCGTCACGCCGAACCGCGCCGAGGCGACTTGCTTGATCGCGCTGCCGCGCTCGTTGCCGTAGCGGTCCGGCGTCTCACCGCCTTCGCCCGAGTTGCTGCGTCCGCCGATGCGGTTCATCGCCTTGGCGAGCGTCTCGTGCGCTTCGGCGCTGAGCGAGCCGAACGACATCGCCCCGGTGGCGAACCGCTTGACGATCTCCGACGCCGGCTCGACTTCTTCAATTGGCAGGGGAGCCGTACTCTCATTGAACTCCAGCAGCCCGCGCAGCGTCGCGGGGCGCGCGTGCTCGTCGTTCACGAGCCGCGAGAACTCCTCGTACGTCTTCGGATCGTTCGTGCGCGTCGCCTGCTGGAGCGTGGAGATCGTGAGGGGATTCCAGTTGTGGTGCTCCCCCTGGCTCCGGTAGTGGTAGTTGCTCCCGAAGTCGAGACGGCCGGGCAGGGGCACGTCGCCGAACGCCACCTTGTGACGGCGCAGCGTCTCTTCGGCCACCTGGGCGATCTCGATGCCGCCCACGCGCGAGGCGGTGCCGGTGAAGTAGCGCTCGATGAGGCGGGGCCCGAGGCCGATCGCCTCGAACACCTGCGCGCCGCAATACGACTGGATCGTGGAGATCCCCATCTTGGAGATCACCTTGAGCAGTCCCTTCTCGGCGGCCTTGATGTACTTCGCCTCCGCGGTGGGCTCGTCGACCGAGGGTGGCAGGTTGCCCGAGCGCACGAGACCCACCAGCGACTCGAGCGCCAGGTATGGGTTGATCGTGCCCGCCCCATAGCCGATGAGCAGCGCGAAATGGGTGACGTCGCGCGCCTCGCCCGTCTCGACGATGATGCCCACCTCGGTGCGCAGTCCCTCGCGCACGAGGTGATGGTGCACCGCGGCGGTGGCGAGCAGCGACGGGATCGGCGCCCAGTCGGCGTCGACGCCGCGGTCGCTGATGACGAGCATCGTGTTGCCTTCGTGCACCGCCTGCGACGCGCGGCGGCAGAGCGACTCGAGCGCGAGGTGCAGCCCGCGCGCGCCGCCCGCCGCGGGGAAGAGCGCGCGCAGCGTGGTGCAGCGGAAGTGCGGATCGCCCTCGCGCTCGCCCACCGAGCGGATCTTCTCGAGCTGCGCGCTCGTGAGGATCGGACCGCGCACGCGAATGCGGCGCGCATGCTCCGGCCGCTCGCCGAGCACGTTGGTGCGCGGACCGATGTTGACCGAGAGCGACATGACGAGCTGCTCGCGGATCGGATCGATCGGCGGATTGGTGACCTGCGCGAAGAGCTGCTTGAAGTAGCCGTAGAGCAGTTGCGGCTCGTGCGACAGCACGGCGAGCGGCGTGTCGGTCCCCATCGAGCCGACGGGCTCCTCGCCGTTGACGGCCATGGGCGTGATGACCATGGACAGCTCTTCCTGCGTATAGCCGAACGCGGCCTGCTTCTGGAGCAGGGTTGCGGGATCGGGCTGCGCGATGCTGATCGGCTCGGGAAGCTCGTCGAGGCCGACGCGATTCGCCGTCACCCACGCGCGGTACGGGCGGCGTGCCGCGAGGTCCCGCTTGATCTCCTCGTCCTCGATGACGCGGCCGCGCACGGTGTCGACGAGGAACATGCGGCCCGGCTTGATGCGCCCCTTGGACACGATGCGCTCGGGCGGCACTTCGAGCGCACCCGCCTCCGAGGCGAGCACGACGAAATCGTCATCGGTGACGACGTACCGCGCCGGACGGAGCCCGTTGCGATCGAGCGTCCCGCCGATCACGCGGCCATCGGTGAACGCCACGAGCGCGGGGCCGTCCCACGGCTCCATCATCGTCGAGTGGTACTCGCAGAACCCTCGGCGATCGAGGTCCATGTGCGGATTCCCCTCCCACGCCTCGGGGACGAGCATCGCGACGGCATGTGGGAGCGAGCGACCACCGCGCACGAGGAACTCGAGCGCGTTGTCGAGACACATCGAGTCCGATTGCCCGTCGGCGATGATCGGGTAGAGCTTGTGCAGGTCGTCACCGAAGAGGCGCGACTGCATCGACGCCTCACGCACGCGCATCCAGTTCAGGTTGCCGCGAAGCGTGTTGATCTCGCCGTTGTGGCAGAGGAAGCGATACGGATGTGCGCGCGACCAGGTGGGCAGCGTGTTCGTGGAGAAGCGCGAGTGCACCAGGGCGATGGCGCTGGTGAAGTCCGGCGCGCTCAGGTCCGGATAGAAGTGCGGGAGCTGCTCGGGCATGAGCATGCCCTTGTACACGACGGTGCGCGACGACAGGCTGACGACGTAGAACCCGCCGCGCGTGCCGATCGCGTTCTCCGCCTGGCGCCGGATGACGTACAGCTTGCGCTCGAACGACTTCTTGTCGGTGTTGCGCCCGCGCGCGACGAACACCTGCCGGAAGACCGGGGCCGCGGCGCGCGCCACCGGCCCGACCTGGTCCAGATTGGCCGGCACGTCGCGCCAGCCGAGGATGTGCTGCCCTTCCTCCTCGACGATGTTCTCGAGGACGAGCTCGCAGGCGCGCCGCTCGCCGGCATCGGTCGGGAGGAACAGCATGCCCACCGCGTAGCCGCCGGGCCGCGGGAGCTCGATGCCGAGCTGCCCCGCCTCGCGCCGGAGGAACTCGTGCGGCAGCTGGACGACGAGGCCGGCCCCGTCGCCGCTGCAGGGATCGCAGCCGACCGCTCCGCGATGCGACATGTTCTCGAGCAGCGTCAGGCCCTGGCGTACGATCTCGTGCGACGCCGTGCCGCGGACGTGGGCGACGAATCCCACGCCGCATGCGTCGCGCTCGTCCCGCCGAGCATCGTACAACCCTTCCTGCTGCGTCAATCCGTCGTCCATGTCTCCGGCGCTCCCACGTGTGGGCGACCTACGAAGAAGCCCCTCCTAACCGCTGGTCAGGAGGGGCCGATGCACCATTCGGTACCCGCTTGCTCCTAACCCCTCGATCCCTCGCGCGAAATGGCGGCCTTGCGATTCGGCAAGGTCGTCGGGATGGCGGCGATAATCGATACCAGGGAAGAGCGCATCACTGTCGATTGGAGCGTCTCGGTCGAGCGTCTGGCTCGCACGGTTATAAGCTCTCTCAGAGTACGCCCGCCGGGGGCGCGTGTCAAGGATTCTCGGGCTCGGTTCCAGCACGCCGTGCGCCCCGCGCGATGCGTGATGCGCAATTCGCGCCGTCCGAATCAACCGAGGATGTCGATCTCGATTCCTGCTGAGCTGCCGCTCGCGCCATTCGAGCGCTCCACGAATCGCACCGCGAGATGGGTCAGGTCCGGCACGACGAGATCGGCCGGCTCGAGCTGGTCGGCCCGATGAGTGGTCGTCAGCGCGATGAGCCGCATGCCTGCCCCCCGTGCCGCCGCGGCGCCGATCGGCGCGTCTTCCACCACGATGCAATCGGCCGGTGCAACTCCCAAAGCCTGCGCTCCCTTGAGGTAGCAGTCAGGGTCGGGCTTGCCACGCTCGATCGACTCGGCCGTGATCATCACCCGCGGAATGGGAATCCCGGCGGCGACGAGGCGCGCCGTCGCCACCTGGCGCAGCCCCGAAGTCACGATCGCCCACGCGTCGGCGGGCAACGCGCGCACGAGCCTGCCGGCGCCGGGAATCTCCTCGGTGTCGTCGTTGTCGGTGGCTTCGTCGGCGACGAGCATCGCCAGCTCCGCCTGCGCGTCGAGATCGGGACGGGCGGCCCGGATGGTCTCGATGGCTCGCCGGCCATGGACCTGGGGGAGCAGCGCCTCCGGATCGACGCCGACACGACGCGCCCAGGCGGTCCAGGCTCGGGTGACGCTACGGGTCGAATCGGCGAGGACGCCGTCCAGGTCGAACAGCAGGGCGGATGCGAGGAGGGGCATCCGCGCAATCTAGCGCCGGCCACCCCCACGACGGCGCCGACCAAGCAGCTCGCGAATCTTGTGGAGGTATTCCGCCCCCTTCAGCGGCTTCACGATCTGGTCGTCCGAGATCTCACCGAAATCGGCGGACGCTCGGGTCCTGCCGGCCCCGAGGACGATCAGGATCGGGATGTGGCGTGTGGCTTCGGCCGCCCGAAGCTCGGTCGCTGCGGCGACGACGTCGGCGTACCGGATGGACGCATCCAGGATGACGAGATCGGGGCGCTCGTTCCGTGCGATGCGGACACCTTCGTCGGTCGAGCTCGTGGTCAGGGTGTCGTACTGTTCCTCTTGCAGCAGAACGAGCTGCCAGACGAGGGAGGAGGGGGAACCGTCGATTAGAAGGACACGCGTGCGCAGGCTCATGTGTGCGGAGCTTACCCGGCGTGCTCCGCATCGGACCAATACTTCGTTGTCCTCGAACCCATGCTTCGAGTGATGGGTCGAGGCCGCCGACGGACGGACTAGCCCGCCACGTCTCGCCCGATGGCGTGCAGCCGGTCCGCGATCTCCAGGATGAGTGAGCGCGACTCGTCTTCGCGCAGCACCAGATCGAGTCCCCACGGGATGGAGAGCCGATCGATCGGCACCGCTACAGTCTCGGGAGGCGGATCGTCGCGCTGCGACGCGAAGCCGACCGCCCACCCGTGCCCCCTCGCGACGAACTGCCAGATCGTGCGGAGACCCTCGTACGTGTCGTCCACGCGGGCGCGGAAGCCGAGTCGCTCGAACTGCCCGAACAGCATGTCGTAGAGCGCGGGCTGAAAGCTCCGATCCGGGAACAGGAACGGGACGTTTTCGAGCTCGTGGATCGACAGCGAGCGGCGCGTCGCGAACGGCGTCGTGCGTGCCACGAGCGCGCAGTCGATGGTATCGACCGCCAGACGCGATCGATCGATGCCGCGCTCCTCTTCGGTGCCCACCGGGACGGGATGGCAGATACCGACATCGATGCGTCCGACACGCAGCGCTTCGGGCTGCTCCGGGGAGGCGATCTCCTCGAGCATGAGCTGGAGCTCGGGGGTCTCGACGGCGCAGGTGCGCAGCAGCGTCCCCACGATCCGCCGGGCCTGCGTGGTCGGTAGCGTGCCGATCACGCAGCGCGCGATCGCGCCGCGCCGCGCGCGCTGCACCTCACGCCCGAGGGTCTGCACTTCCTCGATGATGCGATGGGCGCTGCGAACGAACGAATCGCCAGCGGGGGTGACGGTCACCCCACGTGCCGCACGCTCGAGCAGAGGAACGGCCACGACACGCTCGAGGTCTGCTACCTGACGCGACAGCGCCGGCTGGGTGAGCCCGAGCTGCTCGGCGGCCCGACCGAAGCTTCCCGCGTCGACGACGGCGCAGAAGTACCGGAGGTGACGCAGCTCGATCACCGCGGAAGGCGCGACGGAGAGCGCCGGCGCGACCGACGATGCATTCGTCGGCGCGAGAGGCGGTGGCGGCTGGCGTCCGTGGCGAGCCGCCGCTTCCTCCCGCATGAGGGCGCGCATCACGTCCATCACGTTCACCACGACGGGACGGCGCTCGTCGGCGCGTCGGATGATCGCATGAGGAAGGGGCACGCGGAAATCCGAGAGCGGCACGAGCTTGACGCCACGCGACACCAGC
Source organism: Gemmatimonadota bacterium (assembly GCA_003223455.1). Lineage (GTDB taxonomy): Bacteria > Gemmatimonadota > Gemmatimonadetes > Gemmatimonadales > Gemmatimonadaceae > AG11. The sequence goes on from QHVE01000039.1 coordinate 16,310, forward strand.
TGCGCACCGTCGCGGTGGAGCAGAGTCCAGCCCTGGCCCGCCTCGATCGCAGTGGAGACACTGAACACGTCGTCGTACTCGCGAATCGCCGCCGGCGTGAAGCGCTTCCGCGCGAACTCGGCGTACATCGCTCGCATGACGTCACCGGCGACGTCCGAGCGATATCCGATGAATGTCTCGTCGGCGAGATCCGCGAGTCGAAGCTCGGGACGCTGTGCGAGCGGATGCCGCTCGGAGATCACGACCGAGTCGAGAATGTCCTCGTCGATCGTCTCTGAGACGAGCGCCGGATACTCGGCGGGCGCGGGAACACCGATACCGATGTCGGCATCGTGCTGGAGCAGGGCGTGCAGCTGCCGTTCGAGCGCTCCTTCCACGATCCCGAGCTCGATGGCGGGATAGTGCGATCGTACGCGCTCGACGATGCGCCCGACCAGTCCCGAGCCGAGTGCGCGCACACCGGCGCAGACGACGCATCGACCGACGAGGCCGAGGCCCGCCCCTCTCGCCCGCTCGGCGGCGGTGTCTACGTCATGGAGGAGGTGTCGTGCGGCGACGGCCGTCGCCTCACCGGCCGGCCTCAGTCGAGTGCCCTTCGGCGTCCGCTCGAGGAGCTCCACGCCCAGCTCCTTCTCGAGGGCACGGACCTGTCGCGTGAGCGCGGGTTGCGCCACACCGAGCCGACGTGCGGCCGCGACGAACGTCGCCTCTTCGGCGACGGCGACGAAGTACCGCAGATGCCGCAGCTCCACGGCGCGGCCGCGTCAGCGCCTCGGGATTCTCGCCTCGCTGAGCACGCGCCATCCTCCGCGCGCGCGTGCGATGCGGTACGCCCGCTCGAACGAGAGCAGCTCGGCGGGCGCCTTCGGCTCGTGCCGGTAGCGTGTGGCCGCGAGGTACACCTGCACCGAATCGGTGCCGCCGCCCAGCCCGAGGATCTCGGAAAAGCGGATGACGTAGCCCGGGAGCGCGGCCGGACAGAGCGGTACCGTGCGCGTGCTGTCGCGCGATGGCTGGCAAGTGCCGCGAACGATCCCCTCTTCTCGCATGCGCGCGATCAGTGCCGGCGCGACGGGATTGCCCCCCGCGGTCCCTTCGGTGCGCGGCAGATACACCGTGTCGAGCAGGAGCGAAAGCGAAGGATCGGGATTGAACGCGGCGTGCACGACGACGGCATTCACGGCGGCCTGCTGGCGCACGTCGAGCGGCGCGACCTTCAGTCCCGCACCGCGAAATGCGGGCGGCCCGGCGTCCGAGCCGTTGCACGCGAGCAGGGCCATGAGGGGAAGGATTCGCCAGACCGACGAACGGCTGCTCCGCATGGCATGCGCTCCAGTTTCAGGTGCGCGCTCAGAATTCGATCTGAGCGCCCAGCTCGACGACGCGGTTCGGCGGGATCTGGAAGAACTCGGTGGCTGAGCGCGCGTTGCGCGACATGAGCGCGAACAGCTTCTTGCGCCACCGACGCATCTTCGCGTGTCCCGTCAGCACCAGCCGCTCGCGGCCGAGATAGTACGACGTCTCCATCGGCGGGATGGGCACTCCCTGTGCCGCGGCGCGCGCGAGCAGCTCGGGAATGTTCGGCGTCTGCATGAAGCCGAACGTCGCGACGACGCGGACGAAACCGTGTCCCAGCCGCTCCAGGGCGAGACCACGCTCCGGCGGCACCTCGGGGACGCCGCGCGTCGCCACGCTGAGGATCACCACCGTCTCGTGCAGCACCTTGTTGTGCTTGAGGTGGTGGAGCAGGACGACGGGCACACCCTCGGCGCTCGACGACATGAACACCGCGGTGCCCTTCACGCGCACCGGCGGATTCCGCTCGAGACCCTTCAGAAAGAGGTCGAGCGGGAGCGCACCGGCCTCCTGGATGGCGCCGAGCTGGGTACGGCCGCGCTTCCAGGTGCTCATCAGCAGATAGATGCCGATGGCCAGCACGAGCGGCACCCAGCCACCGTGGCGGAGCTTCACGACGTTCGCGCTCAGAAACGAGAGGTCGATGAGCAGGAAGCCGCCGACCAGAGTACCCACCTGGAGCTTCGACCACCCCCACCGCGAGCGCGCGACGACGCCGAACAGCAGCGAGGTGATCGACATCGCACCGGTGACGGCAATCCCGTATGCCGCGCTGAGCGCGCTCGAGCTCCGGAACGAGAGCACGAGCACCAGGCAGCCCACCATGAGCGCGTTGTTGATTTCGGGGATGTAGATCTGGCCTGCCTGCTTCTCGGACGTATGCACGATCTGCATGCGGGGCGAGTAGCCGAGCTGAATGCTCTGCTGCGTCAGCGAGTACGCTCCCGAGATCAGCGCCTGCGAGGCGACGATCGCCGCGGCGGTGGCGATGACGAGCAACGGCCACTGGAAGCCGGGCGGCGCCAGGAGGTAGAACGGATTCTCCGCCGCGGCGTTGTCGCGCAGGACCAGCGCTCCCTGCCCGAAGTAGTTGAGCATCAGCATGGGAAGCGCCGCGGTGAACCAGGCGAGCCGAATCGGCCGCTTGCCGAAGTGTCCCATGTCGGCGTAGAGCGCCTCGCAGCCCGTGATGCACAGCACGACCGCCCCAAGGGTGAGAAATCCCGCGAGGCCGTGGTGGCCGAAGAAGAGCAGCGCGTACACCGGATTGATCGCCAGCAGCACCGAAGGTGTCTGGGCGATGGAACGGAAGCCGAGCACGCCGATCGTCACGAACCAGACGAGCATGATCGGGCCGAACGTCGCCCCGACCCGGGCCGTACCGAACCGCTGAATCATGAACAGCGCGAACAGGATCACCACAGTGATCGGCACGACGAGATGAGCGAGCGCAGGACTGCCGATTTCCAGCCCCTCGACCGCACCGAGGACCGAGATGGCGGGGGTGATTATCCCCTCACCGCACAAGAGCGACGCACCGAACAGGCCGAGCGCGACGAGGGCGAGCCGCTTCCCGTGCTCGTCGGACCGGCGCTTCTGCTGGAGCAGCAGCGCGAGCAGTGAGAGGATCCCTCCTTCGCCGCGATTGTCCGCCCGCAGTACGAAGGCGATGTACTTCACGCTGACGACGAGGATCAGCGACCAGAGGATGAGCGAGAGCACGCCGACGACGTTGTCGTGCGTGGGCCTGATCCCGTACTCCGCCTTGAAACATTGGCGGAGGGCGTAGAGCGGGCTGGTCCCGATGTCGCCGTAGACGACGCCCAGCGCGGTCAGGGTGAGCAGGGTGAGGCGGCGCCCCGTCGCCGGGGGGTGCTGCGCCTCGAAGTCCAGCTCTGTCGAAGTGAGCGAGTGGGCCGACATGCACGCGGTGAACGAACGGAAGGGCCGAGGGAGCGATCTCCCCCGGCCCTTCTCAAAGGTACGTCGCGGCACGCGTTACTGCATCAGCCGCCGCGCCCGCTCAGCGGGGAAGCCCCTCGATCTCCTTCGCGGCTCGCTCGAGGATCTCGACGACCTTCTTGAGCAACTCGGGATCGTGCACGGCCCCGGTCGCCCGGCCGTACGTGGCGCGGCCGACGTTGCGGAAGGCGGCGTGCACCTCGGTCATCGGCTCGTCCAGGAAGTGTCCGACCAGTTTGCCGATGCGGTCGAAGATCGTGTCGACCGTCGCCTGGTTCTCGGCGAGGTGAGCTCGGCCGGCGTCGGTGATCTCGTAGACCTTCTTCCCCCCGTCGCCGGGAACGATGCGGGTGTAGCCGAGGTCCTCGAGCAGCTGCAGGGTGGGGTACACGGCACCGGGGCTCGGCGCGTAGGCGCCGCCGAACTTCTCCTCGAGCGCCTTGATGATCTCGTAGCCGTGGCGGGGCTTCTCTTCGAGGAGACGAAGGACGACGTAGCGCAAGTCGCCCTGCTCGAACATCCGTCCGCCGCGCCAGCGCCCGCGCGGGCGTCCCTCGGCGCCGAAGAAGCCACTCATGAAGCTGGCATCCCACCCCCATTTACCGCGTGCGCCGGGGGGCACGTGGTCGAAGAAGGGCTTTTCGAAGCAGTAGTAACCGAACATGGAGCACCTCCGCTGCCGCGCAGCGAGATATATCGTTGGCGAGAAGATATATCTTGCGTTCTATCTTTGGCAAGTGACGGGACCCGGCACATCGATTGCTTTTCCAATGGCCTCCAGCACGACCTTCCACCTCAACGAGGATTTGCAATCATGGCAGACGATCTCGGCACGGATGGGCTCGAGAACCAGGCCAAGGGTGCGGCGAAGGAAGTCGGCGGGAAGGTCCGCAATGCTGCCGGCGGCCTGACCGGCGACACCAGCGAGCAACTCAAGGGCAAGGCTCGCGAGATGGAAGGCAAGGCGCAGCGGAAGATCGGCCAGGCCGAGGAAGACGCCGACCGCGACCTCTGACCCTTCTGACAACTGATCTCGAGGGGGCGGGCACCGTGACGGTGCCCGCCCCTTCATCGTTCCGTCACGTGCCGCTCAGCGATCCCTCATGCGCCGTTCAGCGGAAGCTCACGCCGAGCTGTGCGAGTTCTAATCGTCGCATCACGAGGGCCTAAGAGTTGGGCGGTATCCTCACCCGTGCAGTCGTCGCCAACGACCACTCACGGAGAGGAGACCATGCTCAACGTCCTGCTGGAGTCGAAAGCTGCGCGCGCGAAGCCGATGGGCGGCACGCTCGCGAGCGTGCTGGTGCACGGCGCGCTGATCGTCGGCGCGATCGTGCTCACGAGGGGCGTAACGGCCGCGCGTCCGGTGCCGGATCGCCCGCAAGAGACCGCGACGGTGTTCAGGGTCGATCAACCCCCACCGCCCCCGATCGAGCCGGCAAGTCCGCGCACGGAAACCCCGACGATCGCTCCGGCGAGACGCCTGCCCACGATCGATCACGTCCCGGACGCGTTGCCGCCGATCGACGTCGAGCTGAACGTGCCCGTCGCGACCGACGACGAGATCGCCCGAGGCCCGATCGCGCCTTCGAACCCGTCCGTCGGCTCGTCGGGCGTGGGCCACGCGTCCGAGGGCGTGCTCGAGTCGCGCTACGTCGACCGCTCGCCGCGTATCGTCGGCAGGCCGATCCAGCCCGACTTTCCGACGTCACTGCGCGAGCGCGGCGTGAACGGCAGCGTGTCCGTGCAGTTCGTCGTCGACACGCTCGGCCGCGCCGAGATGGGGAGCTTCCGCGTCGTCGAGGCGAGCGACCCGCTGTTCGCGCAGTCCGTGCGTGCCGTGTTGGGACGCTACCACTTCTCGCCCGGCGAGGTCGGTGGCCAGAAGGTGCGCACGCTGGTGCAGCTGCCGTTCGACTTCACCCTCGTGCGGTGAGAGCCCCGACCGCCGCTACTCGTACCTCAACGCCACGATCGGATCCAGGCCTGCCGCGCGTCGGGCGGGCCAGACGCCGAACACCACACCGACGACGGCGGAGAACACGAATGCCGCCGCGATCGCGCTCGGCGAGATGATCGTGTTCCACTGGAAGAACGTGCTCATCGCGGTTGCACCTCCACTGCCGACCAGCGCGCCGATGAGGCCACCCAGCAGGCAGAGCACCACGGCCTCGATGAGGAACTGGAGCAGGATGTTCGCCTTCGTGGCGCCGAGTGCCTTGCGGATGCCGATCTCGCGCGTGCGCTCGGTGACGGAGACGAGCATGATGTTCATGATCCCGATCCCGCCGACGAGCAGCGAGACCGCCGCGATGCCGCTCAGCAGGTACGTGAACACTTGCGTCGTCTCGCCGAGCGTGTTGAGGAAGTCGGCCTGGCTGCGGATCATGAAGTCGTCCGGCCGGCCCTGCACGAGACGATGCTCGCGGCGCAGCACGCGCTGCACATCGGCCATGGCATCGGGGATCTTCTCCTCGGACTGCGCGAGCACGCTGATCGAGCGCAGCCGGTCGCTGCCGAACAGGCGGAAGCGGCCGGTCGTGATCGGCACGAGCACCTGGTCGTCCGGGTTGCCGAACGGCGTCGACTGACCCTTCGACTTGAGGACGCCGATCACGGTGAACTGGATGCCACGGATGCGAACCGGCTCGCCGACGATCGCGTCCGGCGAGTTGATGCCAAGCGTCTCGAGCACCGTCGGACCGAGCACGGCGACGCGCTGGCGGCCCTCGTCCTCCGCGCGCGAGAACATGCGGCCGGCCTGCAGCTCGTACTTCCGCACCTCGAGGTAGTTCGACGTCGTGCCGACGACCGACGTGTTGGTGTTCTGGTTGAGGTACTGGACCTGAAGCCGCGACGTCATCTCGGGCTGCACGGCCGAGAGGTTGGTCGCGCGGTCCTCGAGCGCCGCCGCGTCGTCCATCGTCAGCTTCATCGACTGGTCGAAGCTGACGCCCATGCCGCGCTGCTGGCCGGGCATGACGGTGAGCAGCGTCGTGCCGAGAGAGCTGATGCGGTCCTTCACGGCGCTCTGGGCGCCCGTGCCGAGCGCCACGACGGCGATCACGGCGGCGACGCCGATCACGATGCCGAGCATCGTGAGCAGGGACCGGAGCTTGTTGGCCCGCAGCGCGCCGAGCGCCACGCGGATGATCTCACCGATGAGCATGGAAGTCTCCCGTTGGATCGCGACTCGTCATCCCGGCCCGCGTCCGCCGCCACCGCCACCAGCGCCACCACCGCCACCACCGCCACCACCGGCCGCACCACCTCCGCCGGCCGCACCACCACCGCCGGCGCGACCGCCCGCGCCGCCGCCCGCGCCACCACCAGCGGGCTGCTGGTTCATTCCCGGAACGCCCGTCTGCTGCCGGATGCGATCCTGGTTCTGCTGGCGCTGGGCCTGGAGCGCCGCGGCTGCGAGCATGGCGACCTGTTCGCCCTCGGTCACACCGCTCACCACCTCGGTGTAGTCGAAGTTGCTGGCGCCGAGCATGACCAGCCGCGGCTCGAACGTCTCACCCTTCTTCACGAACACGAGTCCCGGACGGCGCCGCGCACCGCGACCCTGTCCGCCACCCTGGAACCCGGCGCCCGCGAAGCCGCCGCGACCGCCCGTCTGTGCACCGGCACCTGCACCTGCACCGGCGCCCGCACCTGCACCTGCACCCGCACCCGCACCCCGCTGCTGGCCGGATTGTGGAGCGCCGTTCGCCGCAGCGCCTCCGGCCGGCGCGCCGGCGCCGCCCTGGAACGCGCGACGGCGGCACGCCGCCGCGACGCGTGCGTCCACGCCCACCGCGGCATAGATCGCCTGGGTCTGCGTGCGCATCGCCTCACGGTCGATCTCGCCGCTCATCATCTGCTGCCGAAGCGCGTCGAGCTTCGCGGCCTCGGCCGGCTTCTTCGCCAGCGCCGCCGTCACGGTGGCGCACTGCGCGTCCGTCACGTCGGGCAGCTGGAGCCCCTGGCCGCCCCCCTGCGCGCCCTGCTGCTGGGCGAGCGCGACGTCGCCGCGCGACGTCTGCGTCAGGCCGCCCGCCGGAGTGTCGGCCCCCTGACGCGCGCCGCCGCGACCACCGCCCAGGGCCGCCATCTGCGTCGCGACGGCCGTGCGCACGGAGTCGGCATCGAGCCCGAGCATCGGCGCGGTGGCCGCGGCCTCGCGCGGGTTGCGGACCGCGTCGTTCGGCACCGCGAGCACGTTCGTGCGCTTGTCGACGAGCACGCTGGTCTCGCCGTTCATCCCCGGCTTGAGCAGCCCCTCGAGATTCTGGAGGGTGACCAGCACGGGGAACATCGTGACGTTCTGCTGCACGACCGCCTGCGGCTCGATCTTCTCGACCGTGCCGGTGAACCGGCGGTCGGGGTACGCGTCGACGATGACGGTCGCCGACTGGCCGGGCTGCACCTGGCCGATGTCCGTCTCGTTGAACAGGGCGCGAATGCGCACCGACCCCAGATCGGCCATCTTGAGCAGCGTCGTTCCGCCGCCGAACGCCCCGGTGGCCGACGTGATGACCGTGCCGAGCGAGACCGTCTTCTCGATGATCGTGCCGGCGACGGGAGCGCGGACCGTGGCGTCTTCGAGCCGCTGCTTGTTGATGTCGAGCGACGTGCGCGCCGCGACGAGCGCCGACTGCGCGTTGGCATAGTCGAGCTGTGCCGTCTCGTGCTCGGCCGCCGTGATGATGCGGCCCTTGAACAGCTCGTCGGCGCGGCGCTTCGCCGCGGTGGCGACCTCGAGCCGCGAGCGGGCTGCGGCGAGCGCGGCGGCCTGCTGGTCGTACTGGTTCTGCACGTCGCGCGTCTCGATCTGCACGAGCAGATCGCCCGGCTTCACGAGTGTGCCGGTCTCGACGGGCATCTTCACGATCTGCCCCGATGCCTTGGACTTCACCTCCACGACGTTGATCGGCTCGACGACGCCGGTCGCGGAGGCGTCGATCACGATGTCGCGGCGCTGGACGGCCTGCGTCGAGACCGAAATGGCCTTGTCGTTCTTGCCGCCGCAAGCGGCGACGACGAGGAGAACCGCGAGAGTGGAAACCTTGCGCACGGGGAGCGGATGAGAGGAGGTCACTGGAGCTCCCGGCCGACGAGCGACTCGAGCTGCGCGCGGGCGACACGGAAGTCCTGACGTGCTTGGATGAGAGCCAACCGTGCCGCATCGAGCGTGCTCTGGGAGCTGAGGACGTCGAGCAGCGTTGACGCGCCAAGGGTGTAACGCTGCCGCTGCACGCGGAGGTCCTCCACCGCGGCGGTCACGGAGACCTGCTGCAGCGCGATCCGCTGCTGCGCGGTGCGAAGCGCGGCGAGCTGCTGGACGAACGTCTGCTCCGCGCCGAGCCTGGCGTCGCGCACGGTCGCGTCGGCGATCTCGGCCTGGACGCGGGCCTTGTTGAGCGCGTCCTCACGTTGATAGTTGTTGAAGATCGGGTACGCGAGGCGAACGCTGACGTTGTTCGTGTATGCCAGCGACTGGCCCCCGATGCCGTAGTACTTGTCGAAGCCGTTCCCCGACCGCTGGAAGGTGAGGTCGATCGTCGGCAGGTACGGCGTCCTCGCGGTGCGGAGCGCGGCGCGTGCCGACTCCCGCTGCGCTTCCGACTGCTCCACGATCGGGCCTTTGTCGAGCATACCGGAGAGCGCCGCGCTGTCGATCGGCGTGAGCGCGAGGTCGAGCGTGTCCGAGGGCTGCGCCGTCACGGGCGTCGACGAGCCGACGAGCCGTGTGAGCGCGGCGCTGGCGACCCGCAGGTTGTTGCGCGCCGTGATCAGCGCGAGCTGCGCGTTGCCGACGGCGACGAGGGAACGAAGCGAGTCGGACAGCGTGGCGACCCCCGCGCGCGTGCGGGCGATCGACGCCTTCATCTGCTCCTCCGCCTGCTCGAGCTGCGCACGGGCCGCCGCCTCCGACTCGCGCGCGGCGAGGATGCTGTAGTACTGCGTCTTCACCTGCAGCGCGATGTTGAACTGCTGGCTCACCTCGTTCGCCGAGGTCGCGCCGACGTCGTACTTCGTGCGCCGGATCTCAGCGAGCCGACGACCGCCGTCGAACAGGTTGAGCGTCGATGCGAAACCGGTGCTGTAGCTCCACGGCTGCGGTGCGAGGTACGGCACGAGCCGGCCCTGGTTGTCGAATCGATCGCCGGACTGGTTGACCTGCCCCATCGTGAAGTTGAGGCTCGGGAACAGTGCGGCCCGTGCGGCGCGCACACTCGATTCCGCGTTGCGCACCTGCCCGCGTGCCTGGATGGCGGCGAGACCGTTCTGTTGGGCGAGCGTCACGGCCTCGCGCAGAGGGATGGCGCGCGCCGCGAGCGTGTCGACGGCCTGGGCGCGCAGGAGGGCGGGAGCGAGAAGGAGCGCGAGCGCGCTCCTGGAAAGCATGGTGGGGGTGGGCATCATGTCCTACTTACCGCAGGGTGGCTTCTGGCGTTTGCGTTCGGCGGCGTGACGGGCCTGGTCGTCCTTCCGTCGCGCCTCCAGGCGAGCGTGCTGTTCGGGAGTGAGCAGGGGATCCATCTGCACACGAGAGGCGGCCTTGATGGAGTCGAGCGCGGGCTGGATGCCCTTCACGACGCTGTCCATGCGGCAGTTCCGGTCGTCGAGCAGCGAATCCAGAACGGGACGCTGCTGCGTCGTGATGCCGATGTCCTCGTAAAACTGCGCGCGGCGCTGTGCCGGCGTGAGGTCCTCCTGCCGGAAGACGCGATCGGCCGAGAAGCCGAGGACGCCGCCGACGAGCAGGGCGCCGAGGAGGAAGGCGAGAGCCTGTTGCTTGGGACGCTCCATGGGCGGTCTCAGTGCGACAGCATGTAATCGAGCGTGGCGTCGCCATCGGCGACGGACGAGGCTCGCGCCGCCGTGGTGACGGAGGGCGGACCGGCGGAGATGACCGCCGCGCCGGCGACGAGGACGAGGATCACGGCGGCGGCGAGCGCCGGACGGGCCATCTCCACGAGCGCCGACCACCACCGCTCGACGTGCGCGCCGCGGGCGACGTGGGCGAGTATGCGCGCTTCGAGCGCGGACCAGTACCCAGGATCGCTCGGCGCAGTGTAGTGCTTGCGCAGCGCATCGGAGAGCTCGGAATCGCTCGGCGTCCAACGATGATCGGTCATGGCGTACTCCTGATGATCTGCAGAAGCCGGCGGAGGGTGGCGCGGGCGTGATGAAGATCGGAACGAGCGGTGCCTTCGGGAATCCCGAGCGTTCGCCCGATCTCCCCGTGGGTGAAGCCTTCCACGTCGTGCAGGACGATCACGGCGCGCTGCCGGTCAGTGAGATGCCGGAGCGCTTCCGTGAGCCGCTCACGCAGCTCGCCCGACTCCGCCGGATCGCGAAACGGGATCGCGATGTTGTCCGGCAGCTCGTCGGCATCTCGGACCTTCCGCCGGCGCACCAGATCGAGCGCGGCATTCGCCATGATCCGGTACAGCCACGCCCCGAATGGCTGGTCGGGGCGAAACCGGTCGAGCGCGCGGTGCGCGTGAAGGAATCCTTCCTGCACCGCGTCCTCTGCGTCCTCGTGCGACAGCACGATCGCGCGAACGACACTATAGGCCCGGCGCTGGTGCAGCCGGACGAGCGCGGAAAACGCCTCATCCGACCCGTGCTGCGCCGCGATGACGATCGCACGCTCCGTCGGCGCCCCGTCAATCGGTGCGCGCATTGACGGCGTTTCTGGCGTCGTAGTTGCGAGCATGGCAATGGCTGAGTGACGTCATTGCTTCTACGGGGGGCGGGAGCAGACTGTTGACCGTTCAACCGGTGGCTGAGGCTCCGGCGAGCCCCAGGGTATCGGCGCAGCCGCGCATCGCGCCGATGACGAAATCGATGTGCTCGTCCAGGTCGACTCCGAGGTCGGCCGCGCCGGCGATAACCTCGTCGCGATTCACGCCGCGCGCGAACGCCTTGTCCTTCATCTTCTTGCGCACGGACCGCGCGTCGACCTCGTGCACACTCCGCGACGGGCGCACGAGCGCCGTGGCCGTGACCAGCCCGGTCAACTCGTCCACCGCGTACAGCGTCTTGGCCAGTCGCGTGACACGCGGGACGCCGGTGTAGTTCCCGTGTCCGAGGATGGCCTCGAGGATGTCGTCCGGCCAACCGCGCGCGCGGAGGATTCGCACCCCCTCGGCCGGATGCTCCTCGGTGGGCGAGTGCGCCGCGTTCGGAAAGCGCTCGTAGTCGAAGTCGTGCACGAGTCCCGTCAGCCCCCAGCGCTCGGGGTCCTCCCCGAACCGGAGGGCGTACGCGCGCATCGCCGCCTCGACGGACAGCATGTGCTTCCGCAGCGAATCACTGGCAGTGTACTCGTGGACGAGCGCGAGCGTTTCCTCTCGGGACGGGAGCATCGGGCAGTCGCGGCTGAAGGGGCTCGCCGGTGGATTGCGGCGAGCGAGGACGGATGGGCAGGATTACACGTGCCCAAGCGATCCGCGTCACTTGAGAATACCCGTTCCGGGGGCGGGCCGCTTGGTCGGGGCCCCTTCCTGCGCGCCGTCCGGCGCCGCCCCGGTGGCGACGAGACGAGGTTCCCGTTCAGCGTTCCGGCCATCCGCACTCTGAAGACGCTGGAGCTCCCGTGCCCCGTCACGTTCTTCGTCGGGGAGAACGGATCGGGAAAATCGACTGTGCTGGAGGCGATCGCCGCGGCGGCGCGGCTGCCCACCGTCGGCAGCGACGACGTCCAGGCCGACGGCACCCTGGCCGCCCAGCGGCAGCTCGCCGATACCCTGGAACTCGTCTGGTCCCGACGCACGAAGCGTGGATTCTTCCTCCGCGCGGAGGACTTCTTCGGCTTCACCAAGCGGCTGGCCGTGACGCGGACCGAGCTGCTCGCCAGGATCGCCGAGATCGAGGTGGAGTACGCCGATCGGTCGGCTTACGCGAAAGGGCTGGCCGCCGGGCCGGCCCGGGCGTCGCTCGGTGCACTGGAGGCGAGGTATGGCGTGGACCTCGACGCCAACTCGCATGGGCAGAGCTCTACCTGCTCGACGAGCCCGAGGCTCCGCTGAGTCCCCAGAGCCAGCTCGGACTGCTGGCGATGATCGCCGACATGGTGGCGGAGGACGCGCAATTCGTCATCGCGACGCACTCGCCGATCCTGCTGGCCTACCCGGGCGCGCGGATCGTCTCGTTCGACGAGCTACCGGTGAGGGTCGTCGAGTATTCCGAGCTCGAGGGGGTGAGGCTGGTGAGGGAGTTTCTGGCGGCGCCGGAGAGGTACCTGCACCGGATTCTAGGCAAAGACTGAGGCACGGCTGTACCTGGTACGGAGTACCACAGACGTACCTGGATCCGCGCGAGCGAACCCACGAATGCTCTGCTGAACGCTCTATCTGGACGCTGTGATCACGGCGCTTCGAGTAGAGGGCTCCCCGCGCATTCGTGGGGCCGGTCTGCCAGTCCCGGTACTGCGGCCGTACTCAGTACAAAGTACGGCAGTGCCGTCACCGACTGAGTCCGACGCTTACTTTGTCGCCTCCGCCCCCGCCTTCTCCCCATGCTCCCCGGCGTACTTCGCGTTGGTCATGCGGACGATGCTGAACAGGAGGACGAACAGCACGATCGCGCCGAGGATCAGGCCGCTGAAGCCGGCCGACTTGTCACCGGGTTGGGGGGCGCTCATGCGACGCGCACCTTCGTCATGACGTCGTTCTTCTTGAGTTGCTTCATGACATCGAGCCCGTCGGTGATCTTGCCGAACACGGTGTGAACTCCGTTGAGGTGTTTGGTGTTCTGTTCCGAGAGCACCATGAAGAACTGGCTTCCCCCGGTGTCCTTGCCGGCGTGAGCCATCGATAGTGCACCAACGTCGTGCTTGCGCGGGTTGCCCGCAGTCTCACACTTGATCTTGTAGCCGGGACCACCAGATCCGATGCGCGGGTCGCCCTCGGGGAGATCGCGCGAATACGGGTCGCCGCCCTGGACTACGAAGTCGGGGATGACACGGTGGAACTTCACCCCGTCATAGAATCCGGCGTTGGCCAGCTTCTCGAAGTTCTCGACGGTCTTCGGCGCATCCTTCTCGTAGAGCTCCGCGGTGATGGTGCCGCGGTTGGTGTCGAACGTGGCTGTCTTCAACGGACGTCTCCACACGAGTGAGACGCCAAAGATAGTTGTTCCCCGGTGTAGCGTGCCACCGGCTCACGCGGGTCCTGAACTCAGCGGGCGATTCCGGGCGCGCGATGATGGCGTGCGCGGTTCGTACGTGCGCCGTTCGCCCTCGTGCCGTATCGTCACCCGATGCCACGAAGGCTGATGCGACTCGTCACGCGCTCCGTCGCCCTGCTCGCGCTCCTCGCCTGCGGCGGCGACGCGTCGCCGCCGCAGCCACTCGAGCCGACGGGCCCGGTTGTGACGACCATCGTCGTGACGGCCCCGGCGGGTCCGCTGCTCGTGGGTGCGACGCTCGCGCTCACGGCGGAGGTGCGCGATCAGGCAGGAGTCGTGATGGCAGGGAAAACACCGACCTGGTCGTCGGGGAACGACGCCATCGCCACCGTGTCGAACGCGGGGGTGGTCGCTGCGCAGGGACCCGGCACGACGTCGATCAGTGCCACGGTCGATGGCAAGACGGGGACGGCCACCCTCACGGTGACGCAGCAGCCGGTGTTCGCCGTGGCGATCACGGCGCTCGCGGCGCCCGTCGTCGCGGGAGATACGACGCCCCTCGTCGTCGTGTTGAGCGACCGGAATGGAAATGCGATCAGTGGGCGCCGGATCACCTGGAGCTCGTCGGCGCCACTGGTGGCCACCGTGGACGGCGCCGGGCGACTCGTTGCGTCGAGCCCGGGCGCGACGACGGTCACGGCGCTGAGTGAAGGAGTCTCCGGGACACTCGCCGTCACGGTGACGCCGCCGGCTGGATCGGTCGCGCCGACGATCACGTCGATCAGTCCAGCCACGCTGGCGCCCGGCACGACGGCGACGGTGGCCGGCACGGGATTCCTCGGTGTAGCGAACACCGCGGTCACCGTGGCCGGTGTGCCCGCCGCCGTGCTCCGCACGACGCCGACCGAGATCACGATCGCCGTGCCCTCGTCTGGCCTTCCCTGTCAGAGCACCCAGCCGATGCCGATCACCGTGGCGACGCTGGGGGGCGCGACGACGGCCAGCCAGCCGCTCACGGTGGCGCGCCGGCGCACGATGGCGGTGGGGGAGAGCTTCATCGTCGGCGCGTCGGGCGACATCGCCTGCAACGAGCTCCTCGACAACGGGAGCTATCTGGTGAGCGTGTTCAACGGCGGCACCGCAGCATCGAGCACGGCGCGATTCGAGCTGCGCGGGAGCGCCGGGGGACCGCTGGCGTCACGGCTGCCGGCGGGTGGCGGCATGACGATCGACGCGGCGCCGGCCCGCCAACTCGCGCCCAGCGCAGCAACGGTGGTCGAGCAGCAGCACCTCGATCATCTCGAGGCCGACCTGGCGATCCTGCGCCGGTTGGGTGCGCCGAAGCGCCGAGCGCGCGCGCCCTCCTACTCTCGCGCTGGGACGACGTCGGTGCCGCTCGCCATCGGCGCCACGACGCAGCTCAAGTTCCATTTCAACTCGTGCAGTGCGGCCGGAGTCACGCCGGTCACGGCACGCGTCGTCTTCTTCGGCAATCACTCCATCGTGCTGGAGGACGTCGCGAGCCCGCTCGCCGGCAAGGTCGACGCCGACCTCATCGCGATGGGGGAGCAGTTCGAGGCGATCTCGTACCCGCTTCTGCTCAACTTCGGCGACCCCCTGGCGCAAGATATAAAGACAGACGCGAACGAGCGCATCCTGATGCTGTTCACTCCACAGGTGAACTCGGTCGGCAGCAATCTGCTCGGCTTCATCTCGGTCTGCGATTTCTATCCCGCGTATCAGGACCCGGCCGTCGCGGGAAGCAATCAGGCGGAGATCTTCTACGCGCGAACACCTTCCGACACGTCGTCGGAATCGACGTTGCTGAGCGGGCGGTCGCAGTGGCGGCGGGAGATGCCGGCGACGATGATCCACGAAGCGAAGCATATCGCGTCGTACGCCGAGCGACTGTCGCGCGCCGCGACACAGTTCGAGCAGGTGTGGCTCGAGGAAGCGACCGCGCAGCTGGCCAGCGAGATGTTCGGCCGCGCCATCCACGGCAACCGGTGGCGCGGCGACGCGACGTATCGCGAGTCCGTGTACTGCGAGTCACGTCCGACCACGGCGGGATGCGCCGACGGCGTGATCGCGATGACGAACCACTTCGGCTTCCTCGCGAACTACCTGCAGAACTTCGAGGCGAAGTCGATCCTGAGCGGTTCCGACGACATCGACATCTACGGGAGCGCGTGGCTGTTCACGCGCTGGCTGGTGGACACGTACGGCGGCGGCGACGAGGGCGCATTCCTGCGCTGGCTGGTGCAGACCAACACGCTCTCGGGTACGGCGAACATCGAAGCCGTGTCGGGCCGTCCGTTCCCGCTGCTCCTCGCCGAGTTCACGCTGATGCTCGCGGCGGACAACCTGCCAAACGTTCAGGGACCGTTCGTGGAGCCGAGCTGGAACCTCCCCGACGTCTTCGCGGGCTACGTGGAGCTCGTCTCGCGTCCCCCGGCGCCGCTGGCGATGCGCCAGAGTGCGGGAGGCGCGTTCTCGGTGTCCGGGCGGAACGTGAAGGGGGGCGGGGCCGTGCTGCTGAAGATCCGGCCGATGGCGGCGGGGGGGACCCAGCTGATCGAGCTCAAGTCGACGCCAACCGCGCCGCTCCCGTCGACGTCTCAGGTGGGGCTGGGGGTGGTGAGGGTGGAGTAGGGTGGGTGTGCGGGTCCGTGGGTGCGTGGGTCCGAGACACCCGATGCGCGGCGCGCGAGGCTCGAGCGCGAGTACGCGGGGATAGCTGGCCGTACCGCGTACTGCTGGGAATCCGAGACTACTGGCGCGACTTACTCACTCGCGACGAGCCGGACGTCCCGACGTCTGGACCTCCGCACTCGGGCACACGTCCGCCAGCAGGCACTCGCCGCAGCGCGGCTTCTTCGCGTCGCACACCTGACGCCCGTGCTCGATGAGCAGGTGCGACAGCATGGTCCACCGCTCCTGCGGAAACAGTGGCAGGAGTGCGCGCTCGATCTTCACGGCATCCGTTCCGCTCGTGAGCGCGAGGCGGTTGCTGAGGCGCGTCACGTGAGTGTCGACGACGATGCCGTCGTTGCGTCCGAAGGCGTTGCCGAGGATGACGTTGGCGGTCTTGCGGCCGACGCCCGGGAGGACGACGAGCGAGGCCATGTCGGCCGGCACCTCGCCGTCGTGGTGCTCGACGACCGCCTGAGCCATGCCGATCAGGCTCTTCGCCTTGTTGCGAAAGAAGCCGGTGCTCTTGATCAGCGCTTCCACGTCCTCCTGCCGCGCCGCGGCGAGCGAGCGCGCATCGGGATAGCGCGCGAACAGCGCAGGCGTGACCATGTTCACGCGCTTGTCCGTGCATTGCGCGCTCAGAATCGTCGCGCACAGCAGCTGATATGCGTTGGTGAAGTCGAGCGCACAGTGTGCGTCGGGATAGCGCGCGAGCAGTCGTTCGAGCAGCAGCGCCGCATGCGCGCGCAGCGCAGGGCCGCGCGGGCGCGGGCGCTTCGACCGCGCGGGACGCTTCGCCACCGAGGTGCTCTTCGCCGCCCCGGCGCCCTTGCCCGGCTTCGCGTCCCGCTTCGCTCTCCCCTTCGCAGCCATCATCGCGCTCCCCGCGCACGGCGCACGCGCGCGAAGGCGAGCACGTCGTCCGCCGAACGCGTGTGCAGGACGTCGCGCGCGGCGAGTCCGCGCTTGCGCGCGATGCCGACTCCGGTCGTCATGTGATCCAGTCCTCGTGGTGAGTGCGCGTCGGGTCCGATCTCGATCGGAACGCCGAGTGCGCGGGCCCGCGGGATGTGTCGCCAGTCGAGATCGAGGCGGTGCGGGTCGGCGTTGAGCTCCACCGCCGCGCCCACCGCCGCCGCCTTCTCCAGCACGGCGTCGATGTCGATCGCGTACGGCGCGCGCGACAGCAGCAGCCGCCCGGTGGGATGGCCGAGGATCGTCAGGTGCGGATCGTCGAGCGCGCGCAGCACGCGCGCCGTCATGGTCGCGCGATCCATCGTGAAGCGCGAGTGCACCGACGCGACGACGTAGTCGAAGCGATCGAGCAGGTCGTCGCCGTAGTCGAGCGAGCCGTCGGCGAGGATGTCGGCCTCGACGCCCTTCAGCACGCGCACATCGGATCGCGACGCGTTGATCGCGTCGATCTCGTCGTGCTGCGCCAGCACGCGCTCGCGCGACAGGCCGCTCGCATAGAACGCCGCCTGCGAGTGGTCGGTGATCCCGATGTAGCTCCAGCCCCGCTCGCGCGCCGCATCGGCCATCTGCGCGATCGTCGCCTTCCCATCGGACCACGTCGAATGGCAGTGGAGCACGCCGCGGATGTCGGTCGGCTCGACCAGCGTCGGCAGACGTCCCGCCGCCGCGGCCTCGATCTCGCCCTGCCCCTCGCGCAGCTCGGGGGGCACGAAGGCGAGACCGGCATGCTCGTACAGCGTTCGCTCGTCGGCGATCGGCACGACGGCGTGTCGTTCGTCGATGAGGCGGTCGCCCTCGAGTGCGAATCCGCGTTCGGCGAGACGCGCGCCGACGGCGTCGAGATGATCGGACGATCCGGTCGCGCGCCAGAGCGCGATCGCGAAGTCGTCGCGTGCGACGCAGTGAACGTCGATGCAGGTCCCGTCGACGTAGGTGATCGCGCGCGACCCCGCTCCGGTCGTGCGCGCCGAGCGCACGCCGGGCGCATTGGCAAACGAGGCCGCCACCGAGTCTGGCGAGCGGCTGCACGCGGCGACGACGTCGACGTCGCCCACCGTCTCACGCCGGCGCCGGATCGAGCCGGCCACCTCGGCCGCGACCACGTCGGGATGGGCACGCACCATCGCCACCACTCGTGCGCCCTCCGCGGCGCCCTGTGGATAGAGCCGCTGCGTTCCCGCGGCGCGCAGCAGCCCGATCCCCTTGAGCAGCTTCTCCGCCGTCTTCGGCCCGTAGCGCGGCAGCTTCGCGACTCGGCCGTCGCGCGCCGCCTGCTCGAGCGACTCGATGGAATCGATGCCCAGCGCCTCGTGCAGCTTGTGGATCTTGGCGGTGCCGAGGCCGGGCACGCGAAGCAGCTCGAGCAGACCGGGCGGCGTCGTCGCGCGGAGCTGCTCGAGGTAGGAGGATTCACCCGACTCGATCAAATCGCGCACGACGGAGAGCGTGGCGGGGCCGAGGCCGCGCGTTCTGGCGAGCTCGCCGCTGCGGTACATCGGCGCGAGGTCGTCCGTGTCGATGGCGAGCAGCGCCGTCGCGGCCTGCTCGTACGCGCGCGACTTGAAGCTGCTCTCGCCGCGCAGCTCGAGGTGCGCCGCGATCTGCCCGAGGACGTGCGCGGCAGTGCGGGGATCCATGCCGAAAGATCGGTCCGGTCCCCGCGCCGGCGCTATCCCTCGATGCCGGCGAAGACCTTGAGCTTCTCGACGATCTCGTGCAGCTGGCGCTCGGTGAGCTCGATCTCGGAGGCGGCGCCGTCGGAGTCGAGCAGGCCGGCGCGCATCGAGATCGCGACCTGGTTGAGGTAGCGGATCTTCTCCAGGATGTCCTCGGTGGCCTTGCGCAGCCCACTGAAGCGGCGCTTCTCGGCGAGCGCCCGCCGGTAGCGCAGCATCAGCTCCTGCGGCGTGAGCCGGCGTGCGAGCGTGAGCGCCTCGTCGCGCGTGCGGCCGGAGAGCGAGCCGCGATCGGGGACCCCGTTGTCGTCCCACGCCTCGTCGGCGAACCAGAGATGTCCGACGTACTCAATCCCGTCGAACGAGATGCGACAGGTCACGTTGAAGCGACGGCCGTCGTACTCGAGGGTGGCGATGTGAGGTTGAACGCTGTCGTCGCGCACTGGCGTCAGGTTGCCGCGGAGTGGAGTGGTCCGGTGTCGCGCAGGAACGCGTGCAGCAGGGAGAAGAGCTGCGCCGGCTGTTCGACGTACGGGACGTGCCCGCTGTCCTCAATGACGACGCATGTCGTACCGAGGGCACGTGCCGCCTCCTCGGACGACGAGAGCGGGATCGGATCCTGGCGGCCGTGCACCACTAGTGTCGGCACGTGCACCGACGCGAGTGAGTCGCGCAGGTCATATTCGCCGAGCGACTGCCAGACGGACTGCTGGACGCGGCCGGTGACGCGGAACGGCGTCAGGTCGCGTGCCCGTCTCGGGTCGGCGAAGTAGCCGGCGACGCTGATCTCGAACGCGCGCTGCCGGTACGCCTCGGCGTCGCGCTCGCGGAGACCGGACGCCTGCAGCTCGTCCCGGAGCGCGGCGACCTCCGGAGCCGCCTGCCGCCAGGCGAGCGCCTGCTCGAAGGCCAGCCGTGCCGGCCGTGTGATCGGCGCCGGATCGATCAGTGCCAGCCGCGCCGGTGGTGGCTGCACCCCGCCAGCCGCCGCCTCGACGGCGTAGAGCATCGCGAGCAACCCGCCCCACGAGTAGCCGACGATCGTCAGCGGCGCGACGCGCAGCTCGGCGGCGACGCGCGCGACGTCCTCGACCTGGTCGCGCCAGCCGATGACGGCGCGGTCGTCGTCGTAGCGCGAGCGGCCGCCGCCGCGCTGGTCGTAGGTGACGAGCCGATGCTCGTCGGCGAGCGCGAGCATCTGCGGCAGGAGATAATCGTGGCTCGCGGCCGGCCCACCGTGCAACAGCAGGATCGGCGGCGCATCGGGGTCGCCGTACTCGACCCAGTAGAGCGGCACGGGCGTGCTGGTGGTGAAGCCCTGGGCGCGTGGAGGGGGAATGGCAGGCATGTGACGAGTGAGTTGGTGAGTTGGATAGTTAGTGAGTGAGTCGGTGAACCAGTGAACGGAACGGCCCTGGCGACAACCGGCATGGAAGCCCCACTGAAGGGTCTCCACGCTGGTTCGTGGCCAGGGCCGTTCGACTCACCAATCAACCGACCAGCTCACCAACCAGCCAGCTAACCAACTCACCGGCTCACGTCGACTCACCCGATCATCGTCCGAGCCAATAATTCACCTTCACCAAGAAGATGTTATCCGGGTGCGTCGTGAACAGCGCGGTGCGGTCGCGCGCGAAGTCGAGGGTGCCCGTATACGAGAGCTGGTCGCTGCGCGACTGCGTCCAGACGAGATACAGCGTCGAGCCCGGACGGTACTCCCAGCGATAGACGACGTTGCCGAGGAGCGAGCGCGTGTCGAAGCTTGGGTTGTCGAAGGTGAACGGCTTGGCGGGGCCGCTCGCGTCCGGATCGACGGTGTAGCCCGTGACCAGACCATCCGCGCCGGTCGTCGGCGTGATCGTGCCGCGATCGCGGCCGTAGACGCTCTTGCCCAGCTGACGCGGCGCGTCGAACTCCTTGAAGTCCGAGTACGCCCCCGATGCGATGAAGGGCTGCAGATACATCTCCAGCGTCGAGTTCGCCGTGAACGTCACGGCGACCCGCGTGTCCATCGACAGCGTCTTCTGCACGAGCGACGAGAAGACGTAGCGGTTCCCGGCAAACGCGGTGGCCGTTGGATCTTCCACGCTGGTGACGTACTGCTGAAGGCTGCGCGTGAGGTTGTACGACGGTCCGAAGGTGAGCTGCACGCTCGACGCGGGCTTCCAGCGAAGCGAGGTGTTGATCGCCGACTGGAAGCCGCCTTCGGAGTTGCGCTGGAATCGCGGATTGACGTTGAACACGACGCGGCGTCGGGAGTCGGTGCTGACGTTGGCGGAGATCAGATCGCCGCCCGGATTCACGCCGACGGGGCCGCCGCGCAGCAAGCGATCGTCGTAGGCCTGGAGATTGTGCAGTCCCCAGAGGTTCCAGCGCCAGAACTGCGGCGTCTGGCTCTGCAGATAGACGTGCACGTCGCGGTTGGTGAGATCCCCGTCGAAGTTCTGTGACTGCTGCGCGCCGATGATGAAGGCTGCGTCGCGATACCAGTGTGTCGGTTTCGTCCAGCCGTACGCGAGGTTGCCGATGAACTGCGCGTAGTCGGCGCGCGACAGGAAGCTGATGTCGTTCACCTCGAAGCCGGGGCTGCGCACGTTCGCCTGTGCCTCCCAGTTGAACGAACCGCCGTCCTTCGCCATGCGAATGTAGGTCGCCAGACCGCGCAGATTCGTCGCGCCGGGGCGGTACGACGAATTGAACAATCCGCTGCGGAACCATCCTTCGTCGCCGACGGCGCGGTCGGGCCGCTGGAAGTACCGCGCGCTCGACCGCTGCACGCGCTCGATCGCCGCCGAGTCGCCGGAGACGTTCGACAGCATCGCCGACGCCAGGAGCTGATAGTTCTTCTTGTCCCACGTCAGCACGAGATCGCCGCCGAACGACTCCGCGTGCGACGTCAGCCGGTCCCGCAGGGCGCTGTCGCCGAGCCGTCGTACCACCGACGTGCCGATACCGCCGATCACGAGATTGCCGTCGCGGTAGTCCTTGGTCGCGCGGCCGACGAAGTAGTTGCTGAGCGGCTCCACCTCCTGCTTCAGCCGCGTGCCGTCGTCCTCGATCACGCTGGCCACCTCCCGCCGCGTCAGGGCGTTCAGCAGACCGACGGTGATGCCCTTGCCCGTGCGCCCGGTGATCTTCGCCGCGCCGAGGATGGTGGAGTTCTCGGGAACGTCGGCGTACTGACCGGCATCGTAGGCGAGGCCGGCGCCCTGTGGCGCGCGTCCGATGCGGCGCGAGTAGAACGACTCGATCGAGCTGAAGTTGCTGCAGAAGTAGCAGCTCGCGTTGCCGAAGTTGAAGATCCCCGAGCCTGCGACGAAGAAGGGCCGCTTCTCCTCGAAGAAGGTCTCGAACGCGCTGAGGTTCACCGTCGCCGGATCCACCTCGACCTGGCCGAAGTCGGGGTTGATCGTGGCGTCGAGGGTGAGGTTCGACGTCAGCAGCGCCTTCACGTCGCCGCCGAAGCGCATGTCCTGCCGGCTGCCGTCGTTGAACGGATCGTTCGGCGCATCGGGACGGATGTGGCGCGAGCGCGTGACGGCGTACGGCAGCAGCTCGAGGTGCTTGGGGACGCTCCCGATCCGGATCCCCTCGAGGTGCCCGAACCGCGACGGCCCGCCAACTTCGGTCTTCCTCCAGTGCGACCACTGCGTGTACTCGTGCGAGCGCTGCATGTAGCGCCGCACCTGCAGCCCCCAGGTCTGCACCTCCTGCCGCGAGAAGCGAAGCTGCGAGTACGGGATGCGAAGCTCAGCCGTCCAGCCGAGCGAGTCGATCTTCGTACCCGCCTCCCAGATCGGGTCCCACGACCCGTCGGGAGACGAGGTGCCGACGCTGAGGGCGTCGGTCTTCACCCCGGACGGATTGATGTCGAAGAAGGCGCGACCGAGATGGTCGTGGTACGCGTCGATCACGATCTCGAAGTAGTCGGACTCCATCTCGCCGTCGCGACGCACGAGCCGCGTGACGATGTCCTTCGGTCCGTTCTTCTCGAACATCCGCGCGCCGACGTACAGCGCTTCGTTGTCGTAGAGGAATCGGACCTCGGTGCGCTGCGTCCCCGGCTTGCCCTCCTCCGGATCGACCTGGGTGAACTGGGTGATCGGTGTCGCCTTCGACCAACCCTCCTCGTCCAGCCGCCCGTCGATCGTGACGTTACCGACCTTCTCGACGGCGACGGCCGTGGGGACCGGCACGGCGTGCGTCGACCTCACTCCGGTGACCTCCACTCGCTGGGCCGCAGCGGAAAGGGTGAGTGCCGCGGAGAGCAACAGGGGGACGGAATGGCGGACCGTGCGGATGAAGCGTGGCAAGAGAGCGGCTGCGGAGGGAGGGTGG
>QHVE01000039.1:39468-59297 GCA_003223455.1 Gemmatimonadota bacterium
TGCCAGGACAACCGACACGACGCGCGCGGTCGTCACACGCCGCGTCCAAGCTGCCTCAGGAGGTTGGATGCCGCTTGAGCGATCCTGCGCTCAGCGCTCGGCGCGCGCCGCGGCGATCCGCACGGTACGCGCGTGCGCGGCGACGGTGTCCTCGATGCGCCGGCCGTAGCCGCCCCCGATCGTGATGGCGACGGGAATCGCGACTTCGCGGCAGCTGTCGAGCACGAACGCGTCGCGGCGCGCGAGGCCATCGAGGGTGAGGGCGAGCCGGCCAAGCTGGTCGCCCTCGTGTGGATCGGCGCCGGCGATGTAGACGACGAGATCGGGACTGGACGCGGCCAGCACGCGCGGCAGCGCCGCCTGCAGCGCGTCCAGGTAGGCGTCGTCCCCAGTTCCGTCGGCGAGCTCGACGTCCAGCGTCCCCGCGACCTTGTGAAAAGGGTAGTTCTTCCCGCCGTGCATGCTGAAGGTGAAGACGTCGCCGTCGTCGGCGAAGATCGCGTGCGTGCCGTTCCCCTGATGCACGTCGAGGTCGACCACCGCGACGCGGCGCACGAGACCGTCGCGGCGCAGCAGCCGGATCGCGACCGCGACGTCGTTGAACACACAGAACCCCTCGCCGTGATCGGGGAACGCGTGATGGGTCCCGCCGGCCAGGTTCATCGCAATGCCGTGCACGAGCGAGTGCCGCGCCGCTTCGATCGTGCCACCGACCGCGCGATAGGAGCGCTCCACGAGGCCGGGCGACCAGGGAAAGCCGAGCCGCCGCAGCTCCGCCGCATCGAGCGAGCCTTCCCGAAATCGGCGCAGGTACTCGGGCGTGTGCACCAGCGCGAGCGCGTCGTCGCTCGCGCGTGGTGGGTCGAGGACGCGCTCGGCGGGAACGATCCCCTCGGCGATCACCGTGTCGCGCAGCATCGCGTACTTCGCGACGGGAAAGCGGTGCCCGTCCGGCAGGGGGAACGTGTAGCGCGACGACGACCAGACGGTGAGCGTCATGTGCACCCGACCGTCCGCTGCGCCGTTCCGCTGGCTCGCGCCGCTGCATAAGCTTGATCGTCGCCGTCCACGCGAACCCGCCCATCCGTCCCATGTCCCTCGAGTTCATCCGCGAGTACCTCGACGAGCTCGACGCCACGCTCCGTGCGCTGCCGCACGAGCAGATCGCCGGCGTCATCGCGGCGATCCGCGACGTCCGAGACCGTGACGCGCAGCTCTTCGTCGTCGGCAACGGCGGAAGCGCCGCGACCGCGTCGCACTTCGCCGTCGATCTCGGCAAGGGCGCGTCGCTCGCGGCCGAGCGGCGGTTCCGCGTGATGTCGCTCACGGACAACGTTCCCTGGATCACGGCGCTCGGGAACGACCTCTCGTACGCGGACGTGTTCGTCGAGCAGCTGAAGAACTTCGCGCGTCCGGGCGACCTGCTGCTCGCGTTCAGCGGCAGCGGCAACTCGGAGAACGTGCTGCGCGCCGTGCGCTACGCGAACTCGATCGGATGTCGCACGATCGGACTGTCCGGATTCGAGGGGGGCCGGCTGCGCGAGGAAGCGCAGGAGTGTCTCGTGGTGCGCGCCGATCACATGGGGCGCATCGAGGACGGACACTTCGTGATCCAGCACCTCATCGTCTACTACTTCATGTCGATGCTGCACGCGGAGCCGGCGATCGCCGCGCCAGCGAGCAGCGCGCGTCGCTGATCGCCCGCACGGAGCGCGACGGCCATTCGCATCGGCATCGACCTCGGCGGCACCAAGATCGAAGGAATCGCGCTCGTCGGGAGCGAGGAGCGCTTCCGGCACCGCGTGACGACGCCGCGCGACTACGAGGGCTCGCTCGCCGCGATCGCGGAGCTCGTGGCGACGATCGAGCGCATGATGGGCGAGCGCGGCACCGTCGGCGTCGGCATTCCGGGGATGATCTCGCAGCGCACCGGCGTCGTGAAGAACGCGAACTCGACCTGGCTGATCGGCAAGCCGCTCGGCGCCGTGCTGGAGGAGCGGCTCGGTCGTCCCGTGCGGCTCATGAACGACGCGAACTGCTTCGTGCTGTCGGAGGCGACGGACGGCGCCGGCGCGGGATTCGACTGTGTGTTCGGCGTCATCCTCGGCACCGGCGTGGGCGGGGGCATCACCATCGGGCGCCGAGTGCACGTCGGCGCGAACCTCATCGGCGGCGAGTGGGGGCACAATCCGCTGCCGTGGCCCGACGTCGCCGAGCTGCCGGGACCGCCCTGCTACTGTGGCCGACGCGGCTGCATCGAGACGTACCTGTCGGGGCCCGGCATGGAGCACGACCATCGCGTGCACACCGGCGAGTCGCGCACCACGCGGGAGATCGTGCAGGCTGCTTCGGCAGGGGACGCCGTCGCCACTGCGACGATCGTCCGATATCACGACCGGCTCGGGCGCGGCCTCGCCGCCGTGGTGAACCTCCTCGATCCCGACGTGATCGTGCTCGGCGGCGGGATGTCCAACCTGCCCGGTCTGGAGCAGGCGGCGGCCGACGCGATGCGGCCGTTCGTGTTCTCCGACGTCGTCGACACGGTGATCCGCCGGAACATGCACGGCGACTCGAGTGGAGTGCGGGGCGCGGCGTGGCTCTGGCCCGACGACGAGACCGATTCCGCTCACTGACCTCGCGTGCCGAGCGTGACGCGAGTGGTGCGGCGCGCGCCGCCGCGCAGATACACGACCTCCACTTCCTCGCCCGGCTTGTGGGCGTAGAGCGCATCGCTGTACGTGTAGAGATCCTTCACCTCGCGGCCGCCGAACTGCACGATGACGTCGCCCGCCGCGAGCCCGCCCTTGTCGGCCGGACTGCCGGCGCGCACGCCAGTGAGCTTGAGGCCGGGGACGTCACCGGCCGCCATGTCCGGGATCGTGCCGAGGTACACGTTGCTGCCTTCGCGCGACGGACTCATTCTCGGCGTCGCGGCGATTCGCACCGCGGTCAGCCGCGACGGCCGGTCGGCGATCGCGCGCACCACTCGTTCGGCGAGCGCCACGACGCGCGCTTCCCCCACCGCGTCGATCTTCTCGACGTCGTCGGTCGCGCGGTGGTAGTCCGGGTGCAGATCGGTGAAGAGATGGAGCACCGGGATGCCCTTCGCGTAGAAGGAGCTCTGGTCGGAGGGACCGAAGCCGTCGGCGACCGGATTGAGTCGCAGCTTCGGCTCGACGTTCGCGCTGTCGAGCAACGCGGGAAGCTCGCGTGCCGTACCGACGCCGTAGACGATGAGCCGATCGTTCCGCAGGCGGCCGACCATGTCGAAGTTGACCATCGCCGCGACGCCGTCGAGCGGTACGGGGGAGTGCTCGACGAACCACTGGGAGCCGAGCAGACCGAGCTCTTCGCCGGTGAAATGCGCCACGACGATCGAGCGCCGCGCCGGCTGCGCGGCGAAGCGCCGCGCCAGCTCGAGGATCGCGGCGGTGCCCGACGCGTTGTCGTCGGCGCCGTTCCGGATCGCGTCGCGCGCCTCGGGATCGAGCGCTCCCGTGGTCGATCGGCCGAGGTGATCGAAGTGTGCGCCGATCACCACCACCTCGCCGGCGAGCGACGGGTCGCGCCCCGGAATCATCGCCACCACGTTCTGGGTGCGGACCCCCTCCGGCTTGCCGGAGTGGGCGAGCTCCGGACCGCGTGCCACGAAGGTCTGCGTGAAGGTCCGGCATCGCTCCGACGGGGAGTCCGCCGAGCAGCCGGCGGTCTCCGTGTCGATGACCACGCGCCTCAGCCCGAGCGCTGCGTGGCGGCGGGCGAGCCAGCTCGCCGCGCTGTCGTTCCCGGCCGTCCCCGTGCCGCGACCCTCGAGCCGATCGTCAGCCAGATAGGCGATGTCGCGCCGAATCCGATCTGCCGCGTCGCTCGTGGACGGGGCACCGCGGTCCAGCGTGCGGCATGCGGCCAGCAGGGCGGCCGAGAGCAGCGCGGTGCGAATGGCGATCGGGAAGGGTGTGCGAGTACGCATCGTTCGGCAGGGAGAGATTCCGAATCCTAATCGTGGGTCGCACGAAGCGTTGGCGAACATCCCAGTCTTCTATAGTTGTCCCTCTTCGCGGCCGACGTCGGCCATCGTTGGCGTCTCATGGATCATTCGGTCACCTTCGCACGCCATTACGCACGATTGATCTGGCTCCTGCTTCACGAGCCGGCGAACGTCGACGAGCAGAAGGCGTCGCTGCGCGCGCTCGTCACGATCTCGAAGGATGGCGCGGTGTCGCTTGGCGGGAGCGGCGACGCGATCCGGGCGAACACCGACCCGGTGCCGAACGCGCTCTCCGGGGTCGCCGACCTGGCGCGCCGCATGGGCGCCCACGCGGTGGCCGAGGTGGCGTTCGATGCCGGAGCTTCTGCCGCCGGTGTGCTCGGCTCGGCGCGCATCCTGGCCGGAGAGGCGTCCGCAGGCGACGGTGGAACGGCGGCGCTCTCGAAGCTCCAGGCGCTGGGCGCGCCGGGCGTGCGATTCGTCGCGCAGCCGGCGAAGACGCCGGTCGCAGTCCACGCGCCGGCGGCGGCGGCGCCCGCACCGCCCACCGCTGCTCCCGCATCGCCGCCGCTCCCAGCCCCGCTCTCCGAGACGGGCACGCTCCCCGATTTCGGGCTGGGTGAGCTGGACGTGCTCGACGAGCAGACGATGCAGGCGAAGCTGCGCCCGACGCCGCGCGCCATGGCTGCAGTGCCCCCGAGCGGCGAGAATCGCGCCGAGGGCGGCGGGATGTTCGAGCAGTTCGCGGCGACACGCGCGCCCACGGCCTCGCACGGCGAGTTGCTCGCGCAGCTCGATCAGGCGACGGGGGCGAACGTGCTGACGCGCGTGCTCGACGACCTCGTCGCGATCGCCGAGTCCGCGGCGCGCGACGCGCGCCTCGCGCCGGTGTGCGAGATCCTGTGCCGCGTGACGCGGCGCGAGCCGCAGATCCACGACTTCGACGCGAAGCGAGCCTTCGTGATGGCGCAGCGTCGGCTCGCCAAGCCGCAGCTCCTGCGGGCGCTGACGCAGGAGCTGCCGCACGCGGGCGACCAGCGCGACGCGTTCATCGCCGTGCTCGTGCGCGCCGGAGAGGACGGCGCCGATGCGCTGATCGAACAGGTGGCCGCGATCTCCGGCCAGAACGAGCGGCGCACCTACTTCGACGCGCTGCTCCAGCTCCAGGCCGGCGTGCCAACGCTGATCCACATGCTCGGCGACGTGCGCTGGTTCGTCGCGCGCAACGCCGCAGAGCTGCTCGGTGAGATGCAGGCGCGAGAGGCCGAGCCACAGCTCACCGAGCTGCTGCGCCACACCGACGACCGCGTGCGCCGTGCCGCCACGAGCGCCCTGATGCGGCTCGGCACGACGCGCGCGATGAACGCCATTCAGGAAGCGCTCAAGGATGGCGCACCGGCGATGCGCATGCAGGCCGCCGCCGCACTCGTGGCGCGCAAGGACGTGAAGACCGCCGCCACCCTGGTGCGCGCGCTCGAGGAGGAGAAGGACGACGAGGTCCAGGCGGCATTCCTCCTCGCGCTCGGCAAGCTCGCGACGTCCGACGCGGTGCAGCGACTGCTCAGGGCAGCCGAGGCCGAGCGCGGCCTGTTCAAGAAGAAATCGACGGCCTTCCGCGTCGCCGCGGTGCAGGGGCTCGCCGAGGCACGCACGCCGGAGGCCCTCGAGGGGCTGAAGGGGCTCGTATCGGACAAGGACGACGACGTGGCCGGCACGGCCAAGGTCGCGCTGCAACGGATCGCCAAGGCGACGTCGCTGACGTAGCGCCTATCGAGCCGTCAGATCCGTGTCCGCCGTGATCGACCGGCAGAATTCGGCGATGAGCGTCGCGGCGTTGTCGACGTCCACGAGCGACACCATTTCATTCGGCGAGTGCATGTACCGGTTCGGGATCGACACCAGCCCCGTCGCCACGCCCTCGCGCGCGATGTGGATCGCGTCGGCGTTCGTCGACGTGTCGCGTCCCACCGCGTGCACGACGTGCGCGATGTCGTGTTGCTTCGCCGTCTCGCGCAGCCGGCCGAGTACCACGGGCGAGATCAGGGCGCCGCGGCTCAGGATCGGGCCGCCCCCCATCTTGTGCTCGCCGATCTCCTTCTTCTCGATGTTCGGGTGGTCCGTCGCGAACGTGACGTCGACGACGATGGCGATCTTCGGGTTGATCGAGTGCGCGCTGATCGCCGCACCGCCGCCGTGCCAGGCGATCTCCTCCTGCGTCGTCGCCGCTGCGACGACGCGTGCCACCCCGGGCTTCTCGGCGTAGCGGCGTAGCGCCTCGAGCACGACGAACGCGCCGATGCGGTCGTCGATCGAGCGCGAGACGATGCGATCGTTCGGGAAGTCGAGCGTCCGCGAGTCGAGCACGCCCGGGTCGCCCACCCCGACGCGCGCCTCGGCCTCGGCGCGGCTCGCCGCACCGATGTCCACCCACAGGTCGGTGAACTTCGAGGCGCGCTCGCGGTCCTCGGTCTTCATGAGGTGGATCGGCTTCTTGCCGACCACGCCGAGGACGTCGCCGTCGGTGCCGAGAAAGCGCATGCGCTGGCCGACGAGGACCTGCGCGTCCCATCCGCCGATGGGCGAGATGTAGAGATATCCGTCGTCGTCGATGTATTGAATGATCACGCCGATCTCGTCGATGTGACCGTCCAGCATGATCGTCGGCGACCCCTTCGGGTTCACCTCGGCCATACTGTTTCCCGCGATGTCCGTCGTCACCGTGTCGGCGAAGGTGTCGGCCTCGCTGCGCCAGACGCGCGCGGGGGGCCGGGGCGTCGAGCAGGCGTTTCAGAAACGCGATCGAGGACGGACTGAGCATCGGTGCGTGGGAGAGTGGGCGAGGCGATCCGAGGGGCGAATGGTATCGCTGGCCCCTGCGCGAAGGAAGGCCGAGTCCGTGCGCCTCGGAGCCTGCCGTTGCGTCGCGGCGCGACAGACGTCAGCATCCTGCATGTCATTCCTCTACCTCGCGATCGGCCTCGGCGCCGGTCTCCTCTCGGGATTGTTCGGCATCGGAGGCGGGATCATCATCGTGCCCGCGCTGCTGCTCGTCGGGCGGATGCAACCATCCACCGCGACGGGCACCTCGCTCGGTGCGCTTCTCCTTCCCGTCGGCGCGCTCGGCGCGTGGCAGTACTACAAGAACGGCCACCTCGACGTGCGTGCCTCGCTGCTCATCGCGCTCGGGATCTTCGTCGGCGCCTACCTCGGCGCGATCGCCATGCAGCAGCTCAATCCCGTGATGGCCAAGCGCGTGTTCGCGCTGTTTCTGGTGATCGTGTCGGTGAGGATTTGGATGACTGCCTAAACTGCTACTCGCTCTTGTAGTTGAGTCTCCGCGCATAGCGATCATCCGGTGCCTCGAAGAGTTCCGGCGCGAAGATCGAAGCCATCACCTCGATCCCATCCACCAGCCGAGGGCCGGGACGGCTGGTCAATGCATTCCCGTCGAGCGCCCATGTCGTGCGGTCGCGGGCCCACCGCCACGCTTCGGTGGCGATCAGCGCCTCGGCCTCGCACGCCGCGCGGCTGACGTCGAAGCCGCACGGGGCGAACAACAGCACCTCCGGATCCGCGGCGCGCACCGCGTCGACATCGATCTCCACCGAATGCGCGCCCGGCTCGGCGAGCACGTCGATCCCGCCTGCGCGGCGCACGAGCTCCGGCGACCAGTGTCCGGCGACGAACAGTGGATTCGTCCACTCGATCACCACCACCCGCGGACGCGGCGCGCGCGCCGCCTTGAGCGTCTCGTGCACGCGGCGAATGCGCGCCGTCGCACGGGCGATCAACGCGTCGGCTTCCGCGCGCCGGCCGATCGCGTCTCCCACCCGGCGGACGTCGTCCCACACCCCATCGAGCGTCGTCCCGCCGAGTGAGACCACCGCCGGCGAGACCGCCAGCGCCGCCACGGCACGATCCACCTCGCTCTCGGGCAGCGCGCACACCGCGCACACCGACTGCGTGAGCATCACGTGCGGCGCGAGCGACGCGACGAGCGCCGCGTCGAGGGTGAACACCGGCGCGCCAGTCGATGCGAGCGCCCGTACGTCGGCATCGATCGCTCCGGACGAAGCATCACGGTCGATCGCGCTCGCCGTCACGCGCGGCAGGTGCATCGCACCGGCCGGATGATCGCACTCGTGCGTGACGCCGACGAGCTGGTCGAGCGCACCGAGGGCGGCCACGATCTCCGTGGCGGCGGGAAGCAGCGAAACGACGCGCGGCGCAGAAGCGCCGGCGTCAGTCGTCACGGCGGATCGGGAACGCGACGAAGGTCGCGAGCAGCAACGCGAGACCCGCGGCGTACCACCGCACATCCTCCGTGACGCCGTAGTAGACGATGCCGAAGCACGCCAGCATCTGGCCGAACAGCCAGGCGATCACACTCTCGGGAATGCCAGACGAGACCCGCCGCTTCTCGGCGATGCTGCTGTGCCAGAATCGCATGTCGGCGATCTGCACGAGCGCATACAGCCAGGTCATGATCCCCACGACGCGGAGCTTCGCCGCCAGCGCGAGCGGCCGCGCCGGCGGGCCGAGCGAGTGCCACACGAAGACCACCAGGCCGGCGAACAGCGCGATGCCGAGCAGGATGTTGCGCACCTGCGCCTGCCGATCGGCCGTGAGCCACTCGTAGCGCGGCCCGTCGTCCGCGACGCCGGACTCCAGCCCGGTGTCGGACGGGGGATGAGCGGTCATGCGTCAGCCCGGGAGTCGCGACCAGACGACCACGGTGCCGCACGTCGCGCTGCGCGTATTGAACCGGGGAGGGGTCGTCGCCGGGCCGGAATAGAGCTCGATCGCCTCGATGTTGTCCGGCGAGAACTCGTCGGCCCCGCCGTTCTGCAGCGGGATGCCGTCCAGCCAGTACTGCGGCGGGCAGTCGCGCGATCCGAACGCCGCGCCGCGGAACCGGATGTCCTGCCGCCCGCGCGCGTTCATGATCGTCACGCCGGACACGTTGCGCACGACGTCGACGAACCGGCTCGAGCGCTTCCGCTCGATCTCCTCGCGCGTGAGGAACTTGCCGAACCCGTGCGCGCGCCGCGACCAGAACTCGGCGAGCACCTTCTTCGACAGCGAGTCGTGCTCGTCCTCCACCGTGACTCCGGGCAGCGAATGCGCGACGGCGTACAGCGTGACGCGTACGGAATCGGTCGCTCCCGCGCTCGCCGTGATCGTCGCGCTCGCCGGCGCGAAGCCGAGCCGGCGCACGGACAGGGTGCGCGTACCCGCCGGTAGCCGCGCCACGCGGAACTGGCCCGAGTCGTCGCTGAACGCGATGACGACGTCACCCGGCGCTCGCACCTCCACGCCGGAGATGGCGTGCCCCAACGAGTCTTTCACGAGACCGAACAGCGCGCGCGGCGACTGCGCCTCGCTGGTGGCAGCGGCGCCGGCCAGAGCACTGGCAACGAGTGCGTACCGGCGTATGCAGATGGCGACCATTGGGTCCTCTCGGTGCTGGTATGGTCTCCAGCAATATATGGCATCCGTTTTTGTGGCGAGTGTACAACACTCGCCACGACCGATTCGCGGATGGCGCCGAGCTCGGCGCCATCCGCGAATGCGTTCTCCCCATGGTGGACCCCGGAGCGCTGGCCGGCGTCAGCGGCTCCATCCGGCTCGAGCCTAGGCCTGCGGAACGCCCGGTGGCGTCCCTCCGCGAATGATCCGGCGCACCACCAGCGTGCCGAGCAGGAAGAGGGCGCCGAGCGGAACGAGGATGCCGAGCAGGGCGATGAGCCAGGCGACGAAGCCCACCATCCGCTCCCATGCTTCCGCGAACGCCTCCAGGATCGGCCCGCGGCCTCGCGGCGAATCGATCAGCGGCAGCTTCTCGTGGATCGACACGTCGAGCGAGCTGAGCGTCGCGCGGTGCTCGAGCCAGCGCATCCGCGCCTCGTAGCGCTCAGCCTCCTGGCGCACGCGCGCCAGCTCCTGCTCCACGGTGAGCACGTCCGACAGCTTTCCGGTGCGCGTCGCCAGCATCTCCGCCAGACGAGCTTCGACGCGCCGCGCGTTCGCGAGCCGCGCACCGAGATCGACGTATTCCTCGGCGACGTCCTCGGCGTTCACGTTCACCGACTCCACCTTGCCGAGCTGCGACAGCGCCGCGACCGCGCCGTCGAACTGCGCCGACGGGATCCGGAGTTGGAGCATCGCCGAGCGCTGTTCGTCCTTGCCGGTGCGGAGCGCCGTGTTGGCGACGAACCCGCCGAACTGCGCTGCGGTCTGACGCATCCGCGTCACGGCGTCGTCCACCGCTTTCACCTCGATCGAGGCCTGGCCATGGCGCACCAGCATCGCGCCCGTCGGGTCGATCGACGGCATCGGCATGCCGAGCGAGACGTCGTTGCCCGAGCCTGCGGGTGTCGATGCCGCGCGTTCGCTGGCCGCGCGGGAGCCCGCTTCCGGCGCCGACGGCGCCGCCTGGTCGACGACCGTCAGCTTCTCGGCCTGCATCTCGTCGCGGCCTGCGAAGCCGCCGACGCTCGCGGCGACGCCACTGCCCGCCGGTTTGGCGACGGACATCGTGGTCTGCGTGCGCGAGGATGCGCCCTTGTCGCACGCCGCGAGCGCGAGCAGCACGACGGTCGTTAGAACGATCCTGCTCTGGGGGGCTGCACTGGGCTTCCGCATGGGAGCGACTCCGGGTAAGACTGTGAGTGTTGGCCAGCCGATCGACGTCCGCTCAAGGGAGACGTCGGCCGAGCCTCCACTCACACACATCCCCCCCATGTTCCGTTCGCTCGCCGGCCGCGCCGTCGTCCTCGCGTCGCTGTGCGCCCTCCCACCGGCCGTCGCCCAGCGTGCCGCGCCGGAGGCGGCCGCCTCTGCTCCGATCACCGGCGTGCGCTACCAGGTCATCGTCGATCGCGCCGGACTGGGTGAACACCAGCTCCACGTCGTCACCACGTTTGGCGTCGCCGGCACAGCGCCGGTGATCCTCTCGCTGCCGGCGTGGACGCCCGGTGCGTACGAGATCGTCAATTTCGCGCGCACCGTCAGCGAGTTCGGCGCCACCCAGGGCGCCGACACGCTTCGGTGGGACAAGGCCGACTACGACACGTGGCGCCTCTGGCCGAAGCGCGCAGGGCAGGTGACGGTGACGTTCGACGTCACGGCCGACACGCTCGACAACGGGATGTCGTGGACGAAGCCCGACTTCGCGCTGTTCAACGGCACGAACCTGTTCCTGTACCCCGAAGGGCGCCCCACAGAGTTCGCATCGACGGTGGCGATCAAGACCGAGCCCGATTTCCTCATCGCCACGGGGATGACCCGCGCGCCCGAGGCGCGGACCTTCCGCGCGGCGAACTATCACGAGCTCGTCGACATGCCCTTCTTCGTCGGCCAGTTCGATTTCGACAGCGCCGTGGTGTCCGGCAAGACGGTGCGCTTCGCGACATACCCGCGCGGCGTCTTCGGCGGCGCGATGCGCGCGACGGCATGGGAGCAGATCAAGCGCTCGATCCCCCCCGAGGTGCTCGTGTTCGGCGAGGTGCCCTGGGACAGCTACAGCATCATGCACATCACCGACTCCACCTTCGGGGGGATGAGCGGTCTCGAGCACGCCAACTCGCACGTGGACGTCACGACGCCACGGGGGAACGGGAGCGATTTCCAGCCGTCGCTGTTCGCGCACGAGATCTTCCACGCGTGGAACGTGAAGCGGCTGCGGCCGGCCGATCTCGTGCCCTATCGATATGATCGGCCGCAGCCGACCGGCTGGCTGTGGGTGAGCGAGGGGATCACGGACTACTACGCCGATCTCGCGCTCGTGCGCGGGGGTGTGATCGACACGAAGGGATTCTACGCCACGACGTCGGGAAAGATGGGTGAGATCGCGAACGCACCTCCCTTCGCGCTCGAGGACGCGTCGCTCAACGCGTGGATCAAGGTGCGCGACGGCACCGATGCGCTGTACTACCCCAAGGGCTCGCTCGCCGGCTTCCTGCTGGACATCATGATCCGCGACGCGAGCGACAACCGCAGCTCGCTCGACGACGTCATGCGCGAGCTCTATCGCTCGACGTACAAGCAGGGCCGCGGCTTCACGGCGGACGA
This sequence comes from Gemmatimonadota bacterium, assembly GCA_003223455.1. Lineage (GTDB taxonomy): Bacteria > Gemmatimonadota > Gemmatimonadetes > Gemmatimonadales > Gemmatimonadaceae > AG11. The sequence goes on from QHVE01000039.1 coordinate 51,530, forward strand.
GTGGTGGGGTGCCGTGCGCCGGGCGTCGAACGGGAAATCGTACGACGAGTTCGCGCGCCGATACATCGACGGCCGGGATCCCTATCCGTGGGACGAGGCCCTCAAGGTCGTCGGTCTGCGGCTGCAGTCGGACAGCGTGCCGCGCATGGGCGTGAGCCTCCGCCCCGAGCAGGCAGGCGCGCGCGTCATGGAGATCGTCCCCGGGAGCCCGGCGATCGACGCGGGGATCAAGCAGGGCGACGTGATCGTCAGCGTGAACCAGCGGCCGGCGATGGACGTGTTCTTCGCCGGTGGGTTCCGCGCGATGTACGACGGCAAGCCCGCGGGCACGCCGATCCCCGTGGTGATCAAGCGCGACAGCGCCACGGTGAACGTGCAGGTGCCGCTGCGATTCGGCGCCGCGGCGCCGACGCTCGTCGAGGATCCGGCGGCATCTCCGCGCGCGGTGCGCCTGCGAAACGGCATCCTGCGCGGCACGACCGACAAGTAGCTGCTGCGGGTTTCGTCGTCAGTACTGCGCGACGTTGTCCATCCAGGTATTGGGGAGCATGGTGTACCGCGCCATCGACGACGTCGCCTTCCTCACGGAACAGGAGTTGTACATGTAGCTCTTCTGCCCGTTCAGGTCGGCGTCCACGAGCGCGGCGGCCGGCACGCCGATCAATCGATTGAGCCCGGCCATGACGGTGCCGGATGTGACGTTGTTTCCGTTCGAGGTGAGCTGCCCGCCCACCAGCACGATGCCGTCCCACTGGTTGCTGCCGTTGATGTTCAGGTTGCCGTCCACGATCAGGATGCCGCGGCCCTGGTTCGGCAGCGTCCACAGGCCGTTCCAACTGGCCGACCGATTGAAGACGTGGATGATCGGCCAGTAGTTCGTGTCGGACGCGAAGCTGCCGGCGGTGGGGAAGGCGCTCGACGTCGACGTGATGTTGATGTCGGCCGGCATCGAGGTGCCGTTGGTGATCCCCAGCCAGTCGAGTCTCGTCGCCGCCGAGTCCTGGGAGAACGTCCTGAGCGTGTCGTAGGGCGGGTTGCCGGTTGGCGTGAAGCTTTGCCCGTTCAGATTCATCGCCGCTTCGGACGGGATATTGATGCCGGCGACGTTGGTGTCCGCGCCGCACTGGTCGACGCCGCTGATCGCACCGGTTCCGTTCTTGACGATTCCCGAGAAGCTCACGAGCGCGCCCATCACGTTCATCGTCGACTTGCTCCAGGTGACGTAGACGCCCACGGTGCGCGTCGCGCTGCGCGTGTTGCCCGCACCCGTCGCCATGCCGCTCTGGTTGTCGGTGCCGGTCGACGTGACGAAGTAGGTCCCGCGGCCGGTGGAAACGCTGACCCACACGGGTACGGCTCGCACGAACGCGCTCCCGTTGGTGAATGCGACCGTCACGGACTCGGCCACCGTCGGGAGAGTGTCGAGGTTCGCGTTGACGGAACTATTCCGCGCCGCGCCGTTCGCGGTCCAGCACTGTGGGCAGAAGGCGCACGCGGCGGCCTGCGCCCTCGTGTACGGTGTGGCCGGCGTGCAGCCGGCCCTGAACTCCTTGCGCTGCGTGAGGAACGCCTCGAGCCCCATCTGCGCGTAGCTGTAGGCGCGCGCCTGGGCGCGCTGCGACGAGGTCGCCGCCTGCTCGCTCGTACTCATCGCGAACCCCGCGACGAGACCGATCGACATCAGGGCGAGCACCATGATCGCCAAGGGCAGGGCGAATCCTTCCCGGGGCGGCGACGTTGGCGACGCGTGCGCTGCGGCATGATCGACGCGGCTCATTGGATCCTCGTGTTCTTGAAGAAGACTGCGGTCGTGAGTGGCGACTTCTTTGGTCCCCGGTAGCCCGGCACCGTGTCCGCCGCCTCGGCGGCGAGCAGGATTCTGACGCCACGCACCTGATTGAGGTCGGCCGGCGCCGTCGTCGTTACAGCGTCGTTGGTCTGCGCCGGGTTGGTGAAGTAGCTGAACCGGGCCGTCCAGCTGAACGGCGAGAGCAGCTCGGTCGTGTCCGCGGACGATGCCGTCTTGACGACGCGGTACAGTCCCGCACGACCCGGAAAGACGGCCGACGAATCGAACCGGTATTCCACCTTCTGCCAGATCATCGCCAGCGAGCCCACCACGGTCCCCGCCGGCGGACTCCCGGACACCTGCACGACCTTGCCGCTCCGTCCACCCATCGTGATCGTGTCCGCATAGATGCTGACGCCGCCACTGTGGCAGTAGCTGACGTCCGCTGCCGCGATCCCTCCCCCCTCGACGTACGAGTAGATCCCGGTGGTGGCGTTGCGGACGGCGAAGCCGCCGTACTTGATGCTCGCGAGCTGGAACGAGTCGACCGGCGTGAGCGCCATGACGAGCCGCGCGGCCGTCACCTCGCACACGACGCCGAACGCGACCGGCACCCGCACGTCGATGCGGCGGTGGTTCGTCCCATCGATGTACGACACGCCGCCGTTGTCCTGCGTCATGCGCAGATCGGTGATCATGATGTTCATCGCGCTGCGCGCCACCGTGCGTGAGCGGCGGGAACCATTGTCGTACTGGTACCCACGCGACTGCGAGAGCAGCATCTTCGTCATCGCGCCCCCGATGATCGCGAGGATCGTCAGGGCGGTGATGATCTCGACGAGCGAGAAGCCTCGGCGCGAACCGGTGGGAGGGCGCATCGCTAGTTGTTGAGCGGGTTCGAGAAGGGCGACTTGAAGCGCCGGATCGTGGACGTCTGCGACGACGTCGGTTCGAGACGCGGCGTGACGGTGAGCGAGATCTTGCGATAGCGCTGGCGCCCGCTCGTACTCAGCGACTCCGCGTCGACGGTATAGGTCCACACGTAGTAGCCCTGCCCGACCTTGACCGAGTCCGCGATCAGATACTTCGTCAGCGAGTCGTACGGCATCGATTCGACGCGGTTCACCTGCTCGAACAGCGTCGCAGTGCGTTGCTCGACGTACGCGTTCGAGCGATTGCGCGCCGCCATCTTGATGCTCAGCGCGGTCAGCGAGGTGAACGTGATCGCGAGCAGCGAGCACGCCACGATCACCTCGATCAGCGTCATGCCCGCGCGAGACCGTCGCGAGCGCGTGGGGGTCGGAGACATCGTGCGGGCCCTCATCGGTTGTTCACCCGCACGAGGCCGCCCCGCGACGCCCGCACCGACTTGGCGTACGTCGCGCCTCCCTTCGTCTTGATGACGAGGGAGAGCTGCAGCTCGGCCGTCGAGACTCCGTTCGGCATGATGTCCACGGTGTCCCGGCTCGACCACAGAGAATCGAGCGAGTACTCGCCATCTCTGGCGAAGGAGCGCGTCTTGTAGATCGTGGTGGTCGCGGGGGGCACGTTGCGATCCTGGATGGTGAACCGCTTGTTGGTGCGGTCGACGACCATGCGCACCGGTTCTCGCAGCCGGGCGGCGATCGAGAACGCCTGCTCGACGTCCGTGGCGAGGATCGCGGCCGTTTTGGCCACGCGATCGCGTCGGATGGTGTCGCCGATCGACCGTATCGAGATCATCGCCACCGCGGAAAACACGATGAAGACGACGAGCATCTCGATGAACGTGAAGCCGCTGCGGCGCCGGGAAGGGGAGTGTCGCATGCCCCGCGTTAGGGCACCGCCTGGGCCAGGTGTTCCCGCCGGGGCAACTCGTTGCGGCAGCACGTCTTGCATTCTGCGGCCGGACTGGCGGCCTGCCACGCGCTATGCAAAGAAGTGCGAGTTCTGCACACTTTTGCCCGGCCGCTACCTTAAATCTGTCGCTCCAGTCGACCTACCCGCACGCGTCTCGGTCTCATGCGCATCGCCAAGCTCGGCGTCGTCGGCGCCGGCACCATGGGAAGCGGCATCGCTGCCCTCGCCTCCTCCGCCGGCATCCCGGTCGTCCTCCTCGACATCCCCGGTCCCGACGGCGACCGCAGCGCGCCCGCCCGCGCGGGACTCGAGCGCGCACGCAAGGCGCGGCCGGCTGCGTTCATGGACGTCGCCCGCGCGGGCCTCGTCACGCTCGGCAACCTCGACGACTCGCTCGACCTGCTCGCCGACTGCGATCTGATCCTCGAGGCGATCATCGAGCAGCCCGCGCCGAAGCAGGCGCTCTACGCCCGCCTCGAGCCGCTGCTCAAGCCGAGTGCGATCGTGGCCAGCAACACATCGGGCATTCCGATGCGCGTTCTCACCGAGGGTCGCAGCGACCGGTTCAAGCGCCACTTCCTCGGCATGCATTTCTTCAATCCGCCGAGATACCTCCACCTGCTCGAGCTCATTCCCACCGCCGACACGGCGCCCGACGCGCTTGCCGCGGCGCGCCGGTTCAGCGAGATCGTGCTCGGCAAGGGGATCGTGCTGGCCAGGGACGTTCCCGGCTTCGTCGCGAACCGCCTCGGCGTGTACGGCATGGTGGCGGCGATGCAGGGCCTGATGGAGTCCGACCTCTCGATCGACGAAGTCGACGCGCTCACCGGTCCGCTGCTCGGCCGCGCCAGGAGCGCCACCTTCCGCACCGCCGACATCACGGGGCTCGACGTGCTGCTCCACGTGTCGAAGGGGCTGAGCGCGAGCACCGGTGAGGACTTCTCGATGCCGGAATGGGTCGAGAGGCTGGCCGCGAGCGGGCGGCTCGGCGACAAGACCGGCGGCGGCTTCTACAAGAAAGTCGGCAAGGACATCACGACGCTCGACTGGAAGACACTGGAATACGGCCCGCAGCAGAAGATCGAGGATCCGGCGCTCGCCGCGCTCATGAAGCAGCCGCTCGAGCAGCGCCTGAAGTCCGCCGTGCAGCTTCCCGGCCAGTACGGCGACTTCGTGCGCAACTACCTCCTGCGCATGTCGCACTACGTGCTGAAGACGACGCCGTCGATCGCGTACGATCTCGTGGCCGTCGACCGCGCGCTCGAGTGGGGCTATGCGTGGGACGCCGGTCCGTTCAGGCAGATGGACGCGCTCGGCCACGACTTCCTGCGCGATGGATTCGCCCGCCTCGGGCTGGACGCTCCGCCGCTGCTCGCCGCCGCGAAGGACGGGACGTTCTTCCGCGCGAGTCCGGACGGGTGGGCATACCTCGACGACGCGGGCGCCTACCTCCCGGTCCCGCCGGTGCCGGGCCAGATCGTCCTCGAGCAATTGCGCGCGCGGAAGGGCGCCGTGATCGAGAGCTCGCGCGACGCGAACATCCTCGATCTGGGCGACGGCGTGCTGCTGCTCGAGGCGCGCAGCAAGATGAACACGATGGGTGCCGGCGTGCTAGCCATGCTGCGCACCGCGCTCGATCGCGTGGCCGAGGGCAAGTACGAGGGGCTCGTGATCGGCAACGACGATCCGCGCGTCTACACTGCGGGGGCCGACCTCGGCTCCGTCGTTCAGCAGGTGCAGGCGGGCGACTGGAAGGGGCTCGAGGAAATGGTTCGCTACTTCCAGGAGGGCGCGCAGCTCGTGCGGCGCGCGCCATTTCCGGTCGTCGCCGCACCGTTCGGTCTCACGCTCGGCGGCGGCGCGGAATACGCGCTGCACGCCGACCGCATTCAAGCGCACGCGGAGCTGTACATGGGGCTCGTCGAAGGGGGAGTCGGTCTGATCCCCGCTGGCGGCGGAACCAAGGAGCTGCTGTTCCGATTTATCGAGCAGCTGGCGCCGTACGACGAGGCCGATCCCTTCGAGGGTGTGAAGCGCGCGTTCAAGGTCATCGCCATGGCGACGACGAGCACGAGCGCGCTCGAGGCGAGAGCACTCGGGTTCCTGCGTCCGGCCGCCGATCGCATCACCATGAACCGCGACCGCCTGCTCGCCGACGCGAAGGCGCGCGTGCTCGACCTGGCGCTCGACTACGTCGCGCCGCGGCCTCGCACGATCACGGCGCTGGGGAAGGACGCGTTCGGCAATCTCCTGTACGCGGGTTGGGCGATGCGTGAGGGAGGACAGATCACCGAGCACGAGGTGCGCATCGCGCGCGAGCTCGCCTACGTGCTCTGCGGCGGCGACGGACCGGCGCGTGTCGTCTCCGAGCAGGACATCCTCGATCTCGAACGCGAAGCCTTCCTCAGGCTGCTGGGTACGAAGGAGACGCAGGAGCGCATCGCGTACACGCTCAAGACGGGCAAGCCGCTCCGCAATTAGAGGATCCCATGCCGGACAACAACGACGTCGTGATCGTTTCGGCCGTCCGCACCGCGGTGGCCAAGGGCAAGAAGGACGGAGCGCTCGCGTCGACGCATCCCGTCGAGCTGTCCGCGCTCGTGATGAAGGAGGCGCTCGCGCGCGCGGGGGTGGAAGGCTCCATGGTCGACGACGTCGCGTGGGGGTGCGCGATGCCGGAAGCGTCGCAGGGGCTCAACGTCGCGCGACTCTCCGCGCTGCGCGCCGGCCTCCCGGTCGAAGTGCCGGCGCAGACGATCAACCGCTTCTGCTCGTCCGGTCTGCAGACCATTGCCAACGGGGCGATGCAGATCATGAGCGGGATGGCCGACGTCGTCCTCGCCGGCGGTGTCGAGATGATGAGCCAGGTGCCGATGTCGGGATATCACGCGCGGCTCGACCCCGAGGTGGTCGAATCGTACATCGGCATGGGCTTCACGGCCGAACGCGTCGCCGACCGGTGGAAGGTCACCCGCGATGATCAGGACGCGTGGGCGCTCGAGAGCCAGCGCAAGGCGGCGAACGCGGTGGCGAGCGGCGCGTTCGATGGCCAGATCGTCCCGGTGCCCGTGGAGCGCGTCAGCTGGCAGGGCACTGAAAAGCGGGTCGAGACGGCGGCGTTCACGCGCGACGAGCTGGTGCGCGCCGACACCTCACCCGAAGGCCTCGCCAAGCTCAAGCCGGCGTTCAAGGCGAACGGCACCGTCACGGCCGGCAACGCCAGCCCCTACTCGGACGGCGCGGCGGCAGTCCTGTTGATGCGGCGCGACAAGGCCGAGGCGCTGGGTCTCCAACCGCTGGCGCGGTTCGTCGGCTTCGCCGTGGCCGGCGTGGATCCCGACATCATGGGGGTGGGGCCGATCAAGGCTGTCCCGAAGGCGCTCGCCAAGGCGGGCATGACGATGGCGGACCTCGACCTCATCGAGTTCAACGAGGCGTTCGCGGCGCAGGTCGTCGCGGTGGTGCGCGACCTCGACATGCCGCAGGATCGGGTCAACGTCAACGGAGGCGCCATCGCGCTCGGTCACCCCCTCGGCGCCACGGGCGCCAAGCTCACGACGCAGCTCGTCCACGAGCTGGGGCGGCGGGGCGGTGGGCACGGGCTCGTGACGATGTGCATCGGCGGCGGGATGGGTGCGGCGGGCATCTTCGAGGTGTACGCCGCCTGAGCACGCCGGGGCGCGGAGTTTCCTCCGGTACGCCTGAACATCCTCCGACGCGCCGGCTGGAACGCTTCTTTCACCAGCGCGGGTTCTCATCGTGGGGCCAGAGTCGTTGGGGTCAGACTCGTTTGACTCTGACCACGTTGACTCTGACCCCACTTGGTGGCCCCGGGATTGCCTCATTGATGGGGCTGCCTGCTGGACCCACCTCCGACCGACCCGTCAAGACAGATCAGTGAGCATGCTCTCCGAGACCCAGACCGAGTCTTCCCCCGCGAGCGTCGAGCGGCCGCCTGTCGCGCGCGCGCGAACTTTCACCCTGGCCGCGAAGCCGCGGGAGTTGACGCCGCTGGACCCGGCCACGGTGACCTTGTCGGTGCTGATCCCCGTGTACAACGAGCTGAACACGATCGAGACCATCCTCGACCGCGTCCACGCCACGCCGGTCCGCAAGGAGATCATCTGCGTCGACGACTGC
>QHVE01000108.1:0-5932 GCA_003223455.1 Gemmatimonadota bacterium
TACGTGCCGAAGCTCTCGTCGTACCCGCCGGCGGCGAGCAGCGTCTCGCGCCCGAGCGACACGTTGCCTCCGTAGACGTCGTTGAACGCGAGCTCGTCGCGGCGGCTGGCGAGCCGGTCGAGCTTGCGCCCGAACCCGCGGGCCCGATAGCGCACGATCGGGGAGGCACCCGGTGGCACGACGATCGGTGCCGCGCCGACCACTCCGAGTGCGTCGCCGCGTCGATGCCGCTCCAGGTGCGCCGCGACCATTCCCGGCGCCGGCTCCATGTCGTCGTCGAGGAATTGCACGATCGCGGCTGAGGTAGCACGCGCGCCCGCGTTCCGTGCCGCCGCCAATCCGGAGCGTGGAAGCGACACGCGACGGAGCGTGTACCGCGCGCGATACGCGTCCACCGCTTCGGCCGTGCCGTCGGTCGAGCCGTCCACGACGACCACGACCTCGAAGTCGGTCGCGGTCTGGGACTCGAGCGCGCGCAGCAGGCGGAGCACCGACTCGCGACGGTCGAGCGTCGGCACGACGACACAATGCGCCGGTGCAGTCACCCGCGCACCGCTTTCTTGACGGCGCGCACCGTGACGAGGATCGGGAAGTACGGATCGTTCGCGTCGAGCTTGCGGCGTGGGATCTCCTGCCACGCCGTGCCGCGCAGGAAGGCCACCCCCGCGAGCACATTTCCCCACGTCCGCACCGAGATCTGCTCCGCGCCGAACACGTCGCCGAACAGGCGGTTGCACGACGCGGCCGTGAACCGCCAGTAATCCCACTCCAGCCCGTCGTCGTGCACGATGCGGCTGACCACGGGTACCGTCGCGAGGAGCACGCCGCCCGGTGCGAGCAGCCGGTGGCACTGGGCGATCGCGCCGTGCACGTCGTAGATGAACTGCAGCGTCTGGGTGATGATGAAGCAGTCGAATGCGTCCGCCGGGATGCCGTCGCCAACGGACAGGTCGGCGATGATCGTCGCGGCCGGGTTGGCGGCGTCGAGGTCGAGCACGTCCATTCGCGTCACGCCGCGATCGAACGCACGCGTATAGTCGGAGTCCTTCACCTCGAGGACGCGCCCGCGCACGTCGGCGGCATGCTGCGCCAGGAACCGCTCGATGTAGTATCGGTCGACCGGCTTGCCGCGATCCCATCCCCAATGGTCGCTGACCGGTTTGGTGCCGAGCAGTCCGTCGAACGACGGGTGACGCAGCCGCTGCATGCGTGCCGTGCGTGGACGGAGCAGACCGCGGAGCCGAGCAAGCATCGATCGTTCGGGTAATGGATTCTCGGTTACCTTTCGTGACGCCGCAGTTTTCCGAAGCGCCTCTCGCGATGGCTCAAGATACCCGATGACATCGCCCACGGCTCCGACCGCTCCCCCGTGCCCGTCGCGCTGAGAATCGCCAGCTTCGTTCCCTCCTTTCCAGAGCTGTCGGAGACGTTCATTCTCCGACAGATCGCCGGCCTCATCGAGCGAGGGCACGACGTCCGCGTCTTCACGCACGGCGAGGCGCGCAGGGGACCGGTGCAGGAGCTGGTGGCGCGCCACGACCTGCTCTCGCGCGTGCGGGTGCTCGGCGACGCGACTGCGGCGTCGCCGCAGGAGCGCCACGGTCGAGCCGCGCCCGGTGCGTTCTTGCGAATGCTGCGCCCGCGTCATGCGCGCGCCGCGGGCGGATGGGGTGCGCTCGCGCGCACGCTCGGTGCGCTGCGCGGCGAGGGTCCGTTCGACGTGGTGCATTGCCACTACGGCCCGATGGGTCTGCGATACGGCATTGCCGCGCAGCTCTGTAAGGCGCCGCTCGCCGTGTCCTTCTATGGATACGACGCTTCCCGCTACCCACGCGAGCGTGGCGGCGCGGTGTACGAGCCGCTCTTCGCCCAGGCGCCGATCGTGACGTCGCTGAGCGCGCACATGGATGCGCGGCTGTGCGCGCTCGGCTGCGCGCCCGAGCGCATTCGGCGGGTGCCTCTCTCCGTGGAGCCCGCGGGAGGAGACGAGTCGTCGGGCCGAGTATCGCGCGACGACGGAGTCGTGCGCCTCCTCACGGTGGCGCGGCTGGTCGAGAAGAAGGGGCATGCGCATGCACTTCGCGCGATCGCTCGTGTGAGCGAGGAGATACCTGGCCTCCGATACGTCGTGATCGGCGACGGACCGCTCCGCGCCGATCTCGAGGCACTCGCCGCAACGCTGGGAGTCGCCGACCGCGTGCACTTTCACTCCGCGGCGACGAGCGATGCGGTGCAGCGCGCGATGGAGGACGCGGACCTGTTCGTGCTGCCCAGCGTCACGGCGTCCGACGGCGACGAGGAGGGCACGCCCACGGTGCTGCTCGAAGCGGCGTACCGGCGACTGCCGGTGCTCGCTACGCGACACGCCGGCATTCCGGAGATCGTCGAGGACGGCGAGAGCGGCGTGCTCGTGGCCGAGCGGGACGACGCGGATCTCGCCGACGGACTGCGAGCGATGGTGCGAGCGCGCGAGCGATGGCCGGCGATGGGGGAGGCTGGCCGCCGCCTCGTGATCGATCGCGGACATCTCATGACCGACGTCGCCGCGCGCCTCGAGACGCTCTACGGTGAGATGCTCGCCACGGGGACGACATGAGCGCCGCGTCCAGCCCGCTCGTCTCCGTGATCATGCCGTTCCTGAACGTGGCCCCCTTCCTCGAGGAGGCGATCGAGAGCGTGCGAGCGCAGAGCTACCCGCACTGGGAGCTGCTGCTCTGCGACGACGCGTCGACCGACGGCAGCTCGGCGATCGCGCGACGATTCGCCGAGCTCGATCCCGAGCGTATCCGGCATCTCGCCCACGCCGACGGCGCTACGCACGGTGCGAGCGCGGCGCGCAACCTCGGCCTGCGCAACGCGCGCGGCGCGCTCATCGCGCTGCTGGATGGCGACGACGTGTGGTTGTCGAACAAGCTGGAGGAGCAGGTCGCAATCCTCAACCAGCGGCCCGACGCCGACGCCCTCTACGGCGACACGCTGTCCTGGTACGGGTGGACGGGGGCTCCGGAGGACGCGGCGCGCGACCACACGCCGACGTCGGGCATCCCGGCCGGCACGCTGCTGGCGCCGCGTCAGCTCATCACCGGAATGCTGCGGCACGAGATCACGGTGCCGTGCACGTGCAGCATGATCGTGCGTGCCGACGCCGTGCACCGCTCGGGAGGATTCGTCGACGAGCTGCGCCAGGTCTACACGGATCAGGCGTTCTACGCACGTCTCTCGATGGTGGCGTCGGTGCTCTACGTGAACCGGTGCTGGGACCGCTATCGGCGACACGCCGCATCGGCCTACTCGACCGCGAAGCGTCGCGGCGAAAGTCAGGCGGCGCGGTCGCGGTTCCTCACCTGGCTCGACGGCTATGTCGGCACCGCCGCAGGCGACGGCGACCCGGCGCTCCGCACCGCGCTTCGCGCCGCGCTGCGGCGGGTGCGCTACCCGCGGTTGTTCCGTGTCATCGACGGGGTTCGCGACATGCTGCGGAGACGTCGGTAGAACGGGTTCTCTGCGCTCCACGCGGATCTTCGCGCAACGGATTTCACGCGGGATCTCTCCGCCCGGAGAGCAGTTATCCGCGGGCTCGCGGTTTCCTCCGCGTCCTCCGCGTGAAATTCCTTCCTGCGCCTATCCCGCCAGCTCCGCGTTGAACAGTCGAAGGAACCGGCTCGTCGCCAGAAGATCGGGCGGCGGCGGTCCGCCCGCGTCGTCGCGTAGATGCACCCAGTCCGAATGCGCGTGCAGCATCCACGCGAACAACCGAATCGGACGGAGCAGGGCGACGTCCACCTCGAGCCGGTCGAAGTACCGCTCGGCGCATTCGTGATTCGCGCGACCGATGGGCGTGTCGCGCGACCACGCCGCGGCGTAGGCCGACTCGAACCGTCCGGTGTTCCACGCGCGCTCCAGGTAAAACGCTGCATGCGTCGCGAAGTACACGAGGTCCATCGCCGGCAGGCCGCGCGGCTCCGCCGACTCCCAGTCGAGCACGACGATGCCCTCGGGTCCCTCGAAGACGTTCCACGGCGAGCAGTCGCGCTGTTCGCAGACGACGGGGAGCGCACCGAGGCCCTGGATCATCTCGCGCGCGCGCATCAGTGCCGCTGGGTCCAGCACCGGAGCGAACTCCGTGGCGAAGCGGTCGAGCGTGGGCGCGTAGAGCGTTTCCCAGGCCGTCTCGCGCGGCTCGGCCAGGGCGGGCTGGGCCAGTGCGCACAGCCATTCCGTCACGCGTTCGGCGAGTCGCGGATACGCGCGCGCCGTGAGCAGCGCGGCGATGGGCGTGCCGACGAGGGCGCTCTCGCCGATCACGGGCCGGCCGTGCAGCGCGTGATGGAATCTCACCCGCGGCACGCCGGCCATGCCGCGCGGATGCAGCGCCGCGACGGCGTCGAGCGCCTCGGCCTCGCGGTGGAGCCCCCGACCGCTGTCGCGCGTGCGTGCGGTCTTGATCGCCAGCGAGGGTGCGACACCGCCGTCGAACACGAGCGCCACGACCTTGCCGACCGCCCGCTCGCCGTGCGTCAACAGCAGGAGCGATGCGTCGCGTGGAGGGCTCGACGGCGTCGCCGACGACACGTCCGCCTCGTGTGCCAGGCGCAGCAGCTCGGGACGCGGGTCGGCCGCCGGACCCACGGCGACCGCACTCACGCGATCGGGTGCGTGCAGACGCGCGCGAAGCGCACCGATGAGCGCGCGCAGGCGCTCCCGGCGCACCCGCGTGCCGCGAAACGCCGATCGCCAGTAGTGGCGCGCCGCATCGCCCTCGGTCGGCACCCAGGCGCGGCAGAGCGACGGCGAAGGCCACGGCTGATACGTTCGCGGCGCGCGGAATCCCGCGTGCTCCAGCGTGCGGCGCACGCCGGCGGCGCCACGGGGCCAGAGCCGAGTCCACTCGGTGTAGCACGCACCTCCGGGCCGCACCGCGCCCGCCATCGCGCGCAGCATGTCCGCGTCGGGATTCTCGGCGACCACGAGGTCGTAGCTCTCTCCGGGAACGATCGCCTCGTCGACATGCGAGCCGACGATGGCGCACGCGGCACGCAGCTCGCCACCGGCGAGGCAGAGCACCCGCCTCGTCTCGGCGCTCGGCAGCAGGTAGCGCCAGTCGGCGCGGCGCAGCAGGCGGTTCCGCTCCGACTCGGTGGCGGCATCGGTGAGCGTTGGAGCTTCCTGATCGGCCGTCATCGCGCGAGCAGCTCCTCGTAGAGCCGGCTCGTCGCGGCGACCATCGCCGCCGCCGAGTGCTCGCGCTCGATCAGCTCCCGCGCCCTGGTGGCGAGACGTCGCGCGCGCTCGGTGTCGTCGAGGAGTGCACGGATGGCGTCTGCCAGCGCGCGCGCCTCGCCGGGCGGGACGAGCAGGCCCGTGACGTCGTGCCGCACGATCTCTCCCGTGCCCCCTGCGTCGGTCGCCACGATGGGCACGCCCGCGAGCATCGCTTCCATCGCGGCGAGCGGCAACCCCTCGTTCAGCGAGGGCAGCACGAACATATCGGCCACGGCGAGCAGCGACGGCACGTCGCGCCGCTGGCCGAGCCACTGCACCCGCTCGGACAGCCCGAGGGACGCCGCCTTCGCCTCGAGCCGCTCGCGCTCCGGACCGTCGCCGGCCACGACGAAGACGACATCGGACAGCATCGCCGCGGCGTCGAGCAGATGGGTGATCCCCTTCTGCTCCTCGAGCCTGGCGACGGTGAGGACGAGCGCCCGATCGCCGCGGGCGTCGAGACGTGCGCGGAGCGTGGCGTCGCGCGGCGCGAGCGCTCGCGGCTCGACCGCGTTGGGGATCACGGTGATCTTCGCCTCGGGCACACCGAAGCGCTCGCGCAGCCGCCCCGCCACGTGGCGCGAGACGGCGACGTGCCGGTGGAGGCAGCGCGAGAGCAGCGCGTGTTGCGCGTCGATCGCGCGGAGGTGCGGCATCTCGAGGAAGAGCT
>QHVE01000108.1:5968-14048 GCA_003223455.1 Gemmatimonadota bacterium
GACAGGAGAGCGACCAGGTCTGATGCGCGTGGAACACGTCCGCGCGCTCGCGCTGCAGGGCACGCGCCAACGGAACGATCGACGCGACGCCGCGCAGCCGAGTCGAGCCACGTTCCACCGCGACCGTCCGCGCGCCGAGCGCTGCGCTCTCCGACGCGAGCTGCGCCGCGCCCGGTGCATCGGCGTGAAAGACGACCGGGCGCCACAGAGTGCGATCGAGTCCTGCCACGAGCTGGAGCAGCGCGCGCTCCGTGCCGCCGAAGGCGTCGCTGTCGGAGAAATGCACGACGGTGCGCGGCGGCACGGCGTTCACGATGGTATCGGTGGAGGCGGCGAGGCCTCGTGCTCCGCCTCGCGCACGCCGCACCAGTACAGGTAGTCGAGCACGATGGGATACGACCGCTGGACGCCCGGCACACCACGGTCGCCGAGCCAGCCGACGAGCGCGACGATGGCTTCGCGCACACGTGGCGCGATGCGCGTGACCGCGAGCAGTCCGCTCACGACGACCCGTCGCGCGATCGGGCCTCGCGCGAAGGAACCGAGCTTGAGCTGCTCGCGCGCGCCGGGGTGCAGGCGCGCGAGGAGGACGGCCGTGCGCCCCTTTGCCACGTTGTCGCGTGCCAGCCCGGCAAAGCTCTTGTCGTACGATTGCCAGGCCAGCGCGGCCGGCACGTAGACGAGACGCACACCGGCGGCGGAGAGCCGGAGCGACAGCTCGAGATCCTCGTTGCCGTACACCCTGAACCGCTCGTCGAATGCACCGACCGCGGTCAGCACGTCGCGCCGGATCGAGAAGTTCCCGCTGTAGAAGTCGCGCAGGGCGAGCGGCCGGCCCGCCGCCGCGAGGTGCTCGAGATGCCGATTGAACTTCTCGCCGATGTAGCGCGCGTGGGCGGACAACTCCGGCACGACGCGGATCGGCGCCGCGCCGATCACGGCGAGACGTCGATCACTTCCGTGCGCGGCCAGATGCGCGGCGACGAGCTCCGGCGCGGCGGTCATGTCGTCGTCGAGCAGGACGACGACCTCTCCGCGCGACGCCGCCACTCCAGCGTTGCACGCCGACGCGCGTCCGCGATTCGGCTGCCACAACACCCGCAGCGCATACTCGGTCGCGAGCGCTTCGGCTGCCTCGCGCGATCCGTCGTCGGAGCCGTCCACGACAACGATCACCTCGAACTCCACGCGCGGAATCGTCTGACTCTCGAGCGATGCGAGCGCGCGGAGCAGCGAGTCCTTCCGCTGATGCGTCGGGATCACCACACTGGCGCGCGGGGTCGTCACGACGTCCGCTGTCCGGACGAGATGCCGAAGCGCCGCGCGATACGCTCGAGCCGGAGCTGCAGGGGGCCCGCGCGCTGGGACGTGCGTACGCGATGCGCGAACTCGCGGCGCCCTTCGGTGCCGAGCACGGGAACGCGGGGCAGGGCGAGGGGGTCGTGCGCCGGCGCGGCCAGCGCTTCGTCGGTCGTGCACGCCGTCAGGTAGCCGGCCTCGCGGGCGAGCGCGATGGTCTCGGCCGAGTAGGAGCCGAACGGATACGCGAGATGCCGCACCGCGTGGCCGAGCCCCTCCTCGAGCATGGCGCGGCCACGCGTGAGCTCGTCGCGGCACGCGTCGGCCGACACCTTCGCGAGGCGGGGATGGGTCACGCTGTGCGCCTCGCAGTGCATGCCCGACGCTTCCGCGGCGCGGAGCGTCGGCCAGTCGGCGGCGGGGAGCTCGAATCCGATCTCCGCGTTCAGCCACCGCATCGGACCGCCCACCACGCCGGCCACGATGTAGAACGTCGCGGCGTAGCCGCGCTGCACGAGCGCCGGCACGGCGTTCTCGAGGCAGTCTCGGCCTCCGTCGTCGAAGGTGATGGCCACCGGGCGCGCCGGCAGCATGCGCTCACCGCGCCGCGCCGCGAGCACGTCGTCCATGCTGACCGACTCGTACCCGTGCGCGCGGAGCCAGTCGAGCTGTTGCTCGAATTCCTGCGGCATGAGAGTGTACTTGCGGTAGCGAGGATCCGGACGCGCCGAAACCTCGTGGTACATCAGGATCGGCACCGCGTCGCTCATGCGGCCGGCCGCCGGACGCCGGCGACGAGCGCCGCGTACGCCTCCTCGATGCGCCTGCCGTGTGCCTCGGGTCCGTGCCGTGCGATCATCAGCTCGCGTGCGCGTGCGCCGAGCGCGCGCCGCTGCGCGCGATCGCGCAGCAGCGCTGCCGTCTGCGAGGCGAATTCGTCGGCCGATTCGGCGAAGCGCAGCGGGGCAGCCTCGCCCTCGGCGATGAGCAGCCCCTCGGCGCCGCGCGCTGTCGTCACCACTGCTTTTCCCGCGGCGAGAGCCTGGAGCACCTTCATGCGCTGCCCTCCGCCGGTGCGAAGCGGCGCCACCACGACCGCCGCGCGCGCGAGCTCCGTCGCGAACGACGGTACCCATCCCGTGATCTCGACGTCCGCCGACCCGAGACCTCGCATCGCGCCGCGCGGATCCGAGCCGACCACGCGCAACCGCACGCCGGGATGCAGCGCGCGGAGCCGCGGCATGATCTCGTCGATCAGCCACCGTGCGGCATCGACGTTCGGCGGGTGCAGGAAGGCGCCCGTGAAGATGATCGTGTCATCCTCCTCGAGCGCGGGGTCGGTGGGAGCGGGGATCTCCACGGCGAACGGGTTCACGCGCAGGCGCCGCGCCAGCCCGGGTACGAGCCGCCGCATCATGCGTGCATCGCGCTCGGTGAGGGCCTGCACGAGGTCGAACCGCGGCCAGATCGTGCGCTGGTATCGCTCCCATCGATGCCAATCGATCTCGTCGAGCAGGCCGCGGTACGGTCCTTCGGACTCGCGCAGCCATTCCGTCCAGCGGACGTCGCGCGGCGTTCGCACCTCGTGCTCGGTGAACAAGCTCGGAACGCCGCGCGGGAGTCGATAGATCCCCATCGCGTTGTCCTCGACGTGCACGAGGTCGAACGTCCGCTCCGCGGCCAGGCGGTCGATCGTCTCCTGCACCTCCGGACGGTGAAACCAGATCGTGCGCATCGGAAGTCGGCCGAACGCCCAGCGCGCCGTGTGATCGAGCCATCGCGCGGCGCGATCGGCTCGCGTCCTCTCGACCCGCGGCACCGCGTGCAGATCGAGGCCCGAGTCGCGCAGCGCCTCTGCCGCCTCGACGTCCTGCGGATGCGGGCCGGCGACCGTCACCAGCGTGACCTCGTGACGCGCGCGCAGGGCGAGCAGCAGTGCGTGCAGCAGCACTGGCGTC
Source organism: Gemmatimonadota bacterium (assembly GCA_003223455.1). Taxonomy (GTDB): domain Bacteria; phylum Gemmatimonadota; class Gemmatimonadetes; order Gemmatimonadales; family Gemmatimonadaceae; genus AG11. Next base: position 9,226 of record QHVE01000108.1, read on the forward strand.
GCCGACAGGCCGCTCGCCGACGGTGGCATCGGCGTGAGGAGCAGGATGCGCATCAGCGTGCCGGCTCGCCCGTCGCGTGCCGACGCGATTCCCAGAACAGTCCCGCCGCGTAGGCGACGTGCGCGAGCGCGTGCCCGATCGCGCGCATCGGCGCGCGCCTGCCCCCGGCGCGGAGCGCGTAGGCGAGCGAGCGCACGTAGAACGCGGGATCGATTCGCACGGGCCGTCCCGCTTCGGCGCGCACCCGCCGGAACGTCACCGCACCTCGTCCATACGTGAAGTGCATGCGCACGAAGCGGCGCAGGGAGAGGTGATGTGCGTGGCGCACGAGCGCGTCGGGCGCAGATACCGAGGGGCGGCCCTGGGCCGACCATCGGTCGCTGAACTCGCGGTCCTCTCCCGCGCAGATCGCGAACCGTGGGTCGAAGCCTCCCGCGGCGAGAAACGCTTCGCGCGCCACGGCGAGGTTGTTCGACGTGAAGAACCGGCCCGTCGCGCCGCCGTCGAAGTACGAGGCCGCGAAGTCGACGAGGCTCTGGCTCGCGTCCGCGAACACGTCGTCGGAGAGTGCGTTCACCGTGCGTCCGCCCACGAGCGAGGAGGGCGCTGCACGCAGCGCGGCGTCGAACGCGGTGAGCCACCGTGAATCGGGAAGGCAGTCGTCGTCGGTGAACGCCAGCCACTCACCGCGAGCCGCGGCGGCACCCGCGTTGCGCGCCGCGCCCGGCCCGCCGTTGCGCTGTTCGACGACGCGAATCTCCAGATTCGGCTCCGCGCTGCTCGTGCGCACCACCTCCACCGCCGGCGGACGCCCGCCGTCGTTCACGATCACGATCTCGAGCGTGCCACCCGGACGATCGAGGGCGCGCAGCGCACCGACGCACGCGGCGAGCTGCGCCGGCCGGTTGTACGTCGGGACGATGACGGTGAAGCGGGGACCCGGTCGATGCGATTGTTCGTGCTCTCGTTCCGGGCGATCGCTCAAAGGGTGGCGCTCGAGGCGTCAGGAGAAGGATGTTCGCCCGTCGGCACTGTCGCCGGGCGGCGCTCCTCGGGGCCGAGCAGCTCGCGGAGCGCGCCGGCCGCGGTGGCAATCTGGGAGAGAAGGACGAGAGCGGTGTCGCCTACCGCCTTCCCTTTTTCGCTGTGCCGCATCGGGTAGGCGAGAATCTGACGATAGAAGCTCGGCGCCTCCATTTCGATCCCCGACCGGCCGCGCCGGCGCGCCATCGCCTCGCGCACCCGCAGCAGCGCCCGGCCGTAGCCGAAGTGCTGCTTCCAGAAGCTGGCGAAAGTGTGGCCGTGCGCGTGACCGACCTCCAGCTCGGGCGCGTACACGCTCGGGAACCCCGCCTCGGCCCATCGCGCGCAGAAGTCGTAATCCTCGCCGGCTGCTCTCCGGAATCGCTCGGAGAATCCGTCGAGCATCCAGAAGCGGTTCACCGGCATCGACAGGTTGGTCGTGCTGAAGAAGCGGTGCCCGGTGTCGTGGTGCGCGTAATAGTCGTAGACGCAGCTCATGATCATCTGCGTCGCCGCCGCGTAGCGATCGTCCGAGAGCACGTTCACGATCGAGCCGCCGATCATGTGGCCGGGATGCCGCCGCATGCGCTCCACGAGCAGCTCGAGCCAGTACGGCGTCGGCACGCAGTCGTCGTCCGTGAAGGCGAGCAACTCGCCGCGTGCCTGGCGTGCGCCCTCGTTCCGCGCCGCCGCTGGGCCGGAGGACCGGGCGCGGCGTACGACACGAACCGTCATGCGTTCGGCGAACGACTCGACGGTCGTCTGCACCGGGGCCGGGCTCCCGTCGTCGCACACCACGACCTCGAACTCGTGCCGCGGCAGGGTCTGCGCGGCGAGTGCGTCGAGGCATCGCGCCAGGCTCTCCGGACGTCCGAACGTCGGAATCACGACCGAGATCGTCGGCGCGGCGGCCGCTGACCGGTCGATCGGACGCTCCATGCGGGGTGCGATCAAGGGCGGTGGGGTGTTTGAAGCGGATGCATGTGGCTGAGAAGCCTTCAAACCCCAGGCCGGAGCAAGGCCGAGTGGCGGTCAGGGCAATAAAGTTCGCGAGCGCGTTCAAACCAACGGAGGCGCCCGTCAATCTAAGCAGACGAGTCACACTACGCGGGCGTCTCACCCACCGAAGACATCCCCATGCCCCTGAAAATTCCGGCACGCGCCATCCGGCTGGCTGTTGCGGCCGGTACGGTGCTGTCCACCTCGCTCTCCGCGCAGCAGACTGGCCAGCAGGCCAATGCGGCGCATCAGTCCGCACCCGTGCCAACGGCCGGTGCCGCGCTCCGCACCTCGCCAGTGTCGATCGACGGGCGCCTCGACGAGGAGGCCTGGAAGCAGGTGACGCCGATCACCGAGCTGAGGCAGCAGCGTCCCGTGGAGGGCAGTCCGGCGTCGCTCACCACGGAGGTTCGCATCCTGTACGACGACGAGGCGCTCTACGTCGGCGCCCGCATGAGCGAGCCGATGGGTGCGGCGGGGATCCGTGCTCCGCTGGCGCGACGAGACCAGCTCCTCGCGTCGAACGGCAACAACGGCTCCTTCAATTCGCTCACTACCGACAAGCTCGCCATCGCCCTCGATCCCTATCACAACCATCTCGACGAGATCTGGTTCGAGATCAATCCCGCCGGCGTGCGCGGCGATCAGTTCAACGGCGATCCCTCGTGGGACCCGGTCTGGGAAGCCGAGGCCCGAACGGACGCAACCGGCTGGACCGCGGAGATGCGCATTCCGTACTCGCAGCTCCGATTCTCGCGCGACAGCGCGCAGACGTGGGGGCTGCAGGTGTGGCGCATCGTGGACCGGCTCAACGAGCAGGACATGTGGTCGTTCCGGAAGCGCGACGAGAGCGGCGGGCCGGGATACTTCGGGCACCTGCAGGGCATCGTCGTGAATCACCGGCCGAGGCAGGCGGAGTTGGTCCCCTACGTCGTCTCGAAGAGCCAGTTCAAGTACGCGACTCCCGGCGATCCGTACAACGACGCGCGCGACATGAAGCTCAGTGCCGGCGCGGACATCAAGTACAACATCACGTCGAACCTCACCCTGGACGCGACGATCAATCCGGACTTCGGCCAGGTCGAGGTCGACCCCGCATCGCTCAATCTCTCGGCCTACGAGACGTTCTACGACGAGAAGCGCCCGTTCTTCGTCGCGAACCGCAACGCGTTCAACTTCGGTGGCACGAGCTGCTACTTCTGCAGCAACTTCTCCGGACTCGGCGTGCTGTACTCGCGTCGCATCGGCCGCCCGCCGCAGCTCAACGGGTGGGTCGCGAATCAGGCGACGTTCGTCGACGCCCCGGGCGACGCGTCCATCCTCGGTGCCGCCAAGATCACCGGCCGCACGAGCAGCGGCTACACCGTGGGCCTCCTCGACGCCGTCACCGGACGCGAATCGGCGCACTACCTCACGGGGGCGGGCCAGCCCGAGCTGACCCAGACCGTCGAGCCGCTCACCAACTATTTCATGGGCCGCGTGCGCAAGGAGCTCCGCCAGGGCGCAACCACCGTCGGTGTGGTGGCGACGTCCACCGTGCGGCGGCTCGCCGGCGACACGGTGCTCGAGAGCCAGCTTCGCAGCAGTGCGAGCGCGGTGGGGCTCGACTGGAGCCATGCGTGGCAGAACCGCACGTACCGGTGGCGCGGTAGCGCCGTGCTGTCCGACGTGCGCGGATCGGCCGACGCCATGACGCTCACGCAGCGCTCGAGCACGCACTACTTCCAGCGTCCCGATCGCGAAGTCACGAGCGACGGCCTGTTCAGCACGCGCTACGACACCACCGCGACGTTGCTGCGCGGCTACGGGCTCTACTCGCGCCTCGCCAAGGAGAACGGCAGCTGGCTCTGGGAGCTGCAGACCAACTGGCGGAGCCCGGGCTTCGAGGTGAACGACCTGTCGTTCCTCGACCGTACCGACTATCGCTGGATGAGCGCGAACCTCGCGCGACAGTGGACCAAGCCTGGAAGCTGGTACCGCAGCATCTTCGCCATCGCCGGCGGGCAGCAGGAATTGAACTACGACGGATTGCGCACCGACTTCGAGCGGCAGGCGTTCCTCGCGTTCGAGTTCCTCAACTACTGGAACCTCCGCACGTTCGTGATCCGTCAGGGGACGAACGACAACGACCGTCTCACGCGCGGCGGGCCCGTCGTGCGGAAGCCCGGCTACAACTTCGCGCACTTCCAGGTGTCGACCGATCCTCGGCAGTTGGCGGTGTTCGACGTCACGTTGCGTGGCGCCAGAGGGTTCGACGGGACGGCGTCGTGGCAGCTCGCTCCCGGGATCGCCTTCAAGCCGGCGTCGAGCGTGTTCGTGCAGCTCTCGCCCAACTACAACTGGGCGCAGAACAAGCAGCAGTACGTGCAGCGCGTCGCTGATCCCACGGCGACTCGATTCGACGGCAACCGCTACGTGTTCGGCTACGTGACGACGCGCACCGCGTCGCTGGAGACGCGCGTCAACTGGACAATGCGTCCGACCATGACGCTGCAGCTCTACGCACAGCCGTTCGTCGCCAGCGGCGACTACAGCTCGTTCAACGAATACCTCGCGCCGAGAACGGAGGTGCAGCTCGACTACGGCCGCGACATCGGCACGATCGTGCGGGATCCCGCGACGGCGAAGTACACCGTCGATCCGGACGGTGCCGCAGGACCTGCCCAGCCATTCAGCTTCACCGACCCGAACTTCACGAACCGCTCGCTGCGCGGCACGGCCGTGTTGCGTTGGGAGTACCGCCCCGGCTCGACGATGTTCTTCGTGTGGACGCAGCAGCGCTCGGGGAGCGATGCGTACGG
>QHVE01000109.1 GCA_003223455.1 Gemmatimonadota bacterium
CACTCCGACAACTTCACGCGGTTCGTGTTGGTGAGACGCAGGCCGCGCTAGACGCGACGGGCAGTCCGTAGCGTCCAGCGCCGCGCGTCAGGTTTTGAGCGCGTTCGCCACGACGACGGTCACATTGTCGCGACCACCGCCCTCGAGCGCGAGATCGACCAGTTGGCGGCACCCCGCCTCGGCGTTGGCCGCGTCCTTGACCACGTCGGCGATCTGACGCTCCGACACGTGCTTCGTGAGACCGTCGGTGCATAGCACCAGCGCGTCTCCCTGCTCGAGCGTCATCGCGCTCACCGCCGGCGTCATGTCCTGCGCACCCACGGCGCTCGACAGCACGTTGTTGAACCCCTGCTGCTCCACCTGCTTCTCCGTCATCTTGTACTCGTCGATGAGGAACGCGCCCATCGTCTGGTCGCGGGTGAGCCGCTTGAGCGTTCCGCTGCGCACGTGGTACGCGCGGCTGTCCCCCACGTGTACGACGTACGCCTGCGGCCACACCACGAGCGCGATCGTCAGCGTCGTCGATGGTCCACCCTGAGAGATCCCGAACGTCGAGCGCAGCTTCTCGTGCGCGCGCTGCACCGCCTTGTTCAGCGGATCGAGGAAGGCGTGCTCCTGGCCCGCCGCCACGGCGTGGTAGCTCCCGACCGTCTCGCTCATGTACTCGACGATCGTGCGGATCGTCAGCCCGCTCGCCAGGCGTCCGCCATCCAGCCCGCCGACACCGTCCGCCACGGCGTACAGGTACGCCTTCGGGCCGCAGAGCGGGTCGAGCACCGCACGGTCCTCGAGGTTGGTCTGGCGCACCTCGAGCGACCGCTGCAGCGACGCGATGACGAAGTGGTCCTCGTTCCCCTCGCGTACCTTCCCCACGTGCGAGAGCCCGAAGCTCTCCAGCCGGCGGCGCTGGTCGTCGTTCGTCCCGCCGAGAGAGAAGTTGCCCGATGTGAAGATCATCGAGCGCGGCGGCCTCGCGTCGGCCACGGGGGGTGGCGGCGCCTGCGGCGGAGCCGGTTCGACTTCGCCGGTTGCCTTCTTCCACATGTCCCCGAGCTTGCCCATGCCGACCTCCCGCTCAGCCGTTGGCGCGCCGATTCACTCGAGCCGCTGGTCGCGAAGCTAGTGCGCGCGAGCGCCGGCCGATATGGCCGGCGCTCGCGCGCTGAGAGCAACACTCGGGCCCGTCAGAGCAGAGTCAGGGCACCATCGCCGGCGGGTTCGCCGCCGCCGCGTCCCAGTCGACCTGCGGTGAGGGATAGAAGTTCGCGCCCAGCAACCGCCACCGCGCCGCGTGTCCGGCGATCCGCTGACGGAAACCGTCCCAGCTCCGGTCCGACGCCGCGCTCCACGCCACTTCGGCCAGCGCCGGCAGCCGCGGCAGCGTCATGTAGAGCGCCGAGCCGATGTTCTGCACGGTCTCGGTCCACAGCGCGCCCTCCACGCCGAGGATCTGCTGCTCGGACACGCCTTTGAGGTAGGTCCGCGGCTCCCAGTCGTACGCCGCCCGCAGCTCGATGATCGCCGCCCACGTGAGCCCGAGCTCCGTGTTCGGCGTGTACTTCATGTCGAGGTAGGTCTTGGGCGCCGGCGAGAGCACGAGCTTCGCCCCCTGCATTACCGCGGGCGGCACGCTGTCGCTCTTCCACTGCTGCGCGATGCTCGTCGTGCGGAGTCGCGCCTTCCCGATCTCCTCCCATCCGACCATCGTCTTGCCGTGCTTGTAGACGATGTCCTGCACGCGCTCGACGAACTTGATGTACTGCGGGTCCTTGAGCACGTGCACTTCGTCGCCGCCCATGTGAAAGTACGGACCGGGTGTCATCGCCGCGATCTCGCGCACCACGTCTTCCACGAAGGCGTACACGTTCTCGCTGTCGGGGCAGAAGGTGCTCCAGCCCACCTCCGTGCCGGTGTACGTGCCCTGTACGCGCGCCACCGCGGTGCTGGCCGGCATCGGGCGGCTGCAGCTCAGCTCCGGATACGATGCGATCGCCGCGTTGGTGTGCCCTGGCATGTCGATCTCGGGCACCACGGTCACGTAGCGGTCCGCGGCGTAGCGCACGATCTCCGCGTACTCCGCCTTGGTGTAGAAGCCACCGCGTCCGCCTCCCACCTCGGTGCTCCCCCCGACTTCGGTGAGCTTGGGGCGCGAGTCGATCTGGATGCGCCAGCCCTGATCGTCGCCGAGATGCAGGTGGAAGATGTTGATCTTGTACATCGCGAGCACGTCGATGTACTGCTTCACCTCGTCGACGGTGAAGAAGTGCCGGGCGACGTCGAGCATCGCACCGCGCCACGCGAATCGCGGGCGGTCGGTGATCTGGCCCGCGGGCACCGTCCACACCGGGGCCGCGCGCCGGCCGAAGTTCAGCTGCGACTCGATCGCCGCGGGCAGCAGCTGTCGCAGCGTCTGCATGCCGTGGAACACCCCCGCCGGCGCCGCCGCCACGATCCGCACCGAGTCGGCCGTGATCGACAGCTCGTAGCCTTCGTCGCCAAGTGACGACGGTCCTCCAAGACGCAGCACGATCGCGCCGCTCGGCGCCGCGCCGCTCGCTGCCGTCACCGGAATCGGCAGTCCCGTGGGGACGCGCAGCAGCATCGCCAGCATGTCACCCGTGCGCGCTACTTCGGCATTCCCCGACGGCACGACGATGCTCGTCGACGAGGTGAGCGCGAACGCACCACTTCCGGGGGTGACGGAGAGGGGCACCGGCACGATGCGATGCGCCGCGAGCGAGGTCGGTCCGACGAACATCGGTGAGCGTTGCGCCTGCGCCGACGGAGCGGCGGCCACTGGCGCGGGCGCGGTTCGTGTGGCAGTGGGGCGGCAGGCAGCCAGCGCGCACGAGAGCGCGATGCCGCCGCGAAGGATCACGGTCGAGCGTTGACGATTCGTCATCGGATGCCGCTCGTCGGCGGCCTGTTTGGGGGCGACGTAAGATGGTCGCGCGAGCGCGAACGCGGGAAGACGTGCGCGACGTTCGAGCAACGGCGCGTCGGCGCTATGGTTCCAGTTCCTTCTCCAGCGCCTCGAACTCGAGGTCGTCGCGCAGGGCGACCCCGAACCGATCGTCACCGTACGGGAATGGCAGCAGCTCGCCCGTGCGCGAGTACCCGCGCCGCTCGTACCACGCGATCAGCTCATCGCGCACGGTGATCACCGTCATCCGGATCCGACGCGCGCCGCGCGCCGCGGCGTACGACTCGGCCTCCCGCAGCAGCGCGCGGCCGAGACGGCGCGACTGCATGTCGGGGCGAATCGTGAACATCCCGAGGTACCACACCTCCGCGTCCCTCGGCTCGAGCCACACGCAGCCCAACAGCTCGCCATCGGGTCGGTCGCGCATCGTCAGCAGCACCGCGCCCGAGCGCTCCGCCAGATTCGCCCGTAGGAATTCGACGTCCGTCCGCTGGCCGCCGACCATGTCCGCTTCCGTCGTCCACCCCACGCGCGACGAATCGCCCCGAAAGGCGGAGTTCACCAGCGCAGCGATCTCTGCCAGGTCGAGCTCTCGGGCGACCGAGACGTGCATCGTCGTTTCACCGGGTATCGTTGGATCTGTGATGGGGCGCATTCCAGTATCAGGATAACGGAGTCCTGTCACCCTGGCATGACCCCGTGCCATCCGCGCATATTTCCCCCTCCTGATCGATCCCGCCGAACCGAGAGATGACCGAAGCCTCCGCCGCCACCCTGAAGCGCACTCCCCTCCACGAGATCCATCTTGCTCTCGGCGGCAAGATCGTCCCGTTCGCGGGCTATGAGATGCCCGTCCAGTACGCCGGCGGGATCACCGCCGAGCACAAGGCGGTGCGTGAGGGCTGCGGGATCTTCGACGTCTCGCACATGGGTGAGTTCTGGATCACCGGCGACCGCGCCGTGGACTTCGTCAACCACGTCACGACGAACGACGTCGCCGCCCTCGCTGTCAGCCAGGTGCATTACTCCACGATCCTCAACGATCGCGGCACGATCGAGGACGACTGCCTCGTCTATCGCTTCGCCGACCGCATCATGATGGTCGTCAACGCGAGCAACGCGGCGAAGGACTTCGCGCATATCAGCCAGCATGCCTCGCGGTTCGGCGTGCAGCTCACGGATGCGAGCGACGACACCGCGCTCCTCGCCGTGCAGGGGCCGAAGGCCGCCGAGATTCTCCAGCCGCTGACGTCCGTCGATCTCGCGGCGATTCGCTACTACCATTTTGCCGAAGGCGCCGTCGCCGGCCATGACGCGATCGTGAGCCGCACCGGCTACACCGGCGAGGACGGCTTCGAGCTGTACGCGCCGAACGACGCCGCCGTGCCTCTATGGAACGCGATCGTCGGCACCGGCCGCGTCACCCCCTGCGGACTCGGCGCACGCGACACGCTGCGCCTCGAGATGGGCATGGCGCTCTACGGCAACGACATCGACGACACGACGACACCGCTCGAGGCCAACCTCGCCTGGCTCGTCAAGCTCGACAAAGGCGACTTCGTCGGCCGCGATGCGCTCGTCGCGCAGAAGGAGCGCGGCCTCGCGCGCCGACTCGTCGGCTTCACGATGGCGGAGCGCAACTTCCCGCGGCACGGCTACCCGGTGTTCTACGACGGCCAGCCGAGCGGCGCGGTGTGCAGCGGAACCATGAGTCCCACACTCGGGATTCCCATCGGCACGTGCTATCTCCCCACCGCGGGCGCGAAGCCCGGCACCACGTTCGAGATCGAGATCCGCGGCAAGCGCGTCCCCGCCACAGTCACGAGACCACCCTTCTACAAGCACGCGTCCCATCTCTGACGAAATACACGGGCGGGGAACGCCAATGCGGGTGGCGGTGCTCACGATCTCCGATGCGACCTCGCGCGGCGAACGGGCCGACGGCTCGGGCGACGCGATCGTCGAGTGGATCGAAGCGATCGACGGCAACCTTGCCGCGCGCGCCGTGGTGAGCGACGACGTCGTCCCCATCGCACGCCAGCTTCTCGCCTGGTGCGACGGCGACGTCGCCGACCTCGTGCTCACCACCGGCGGCACGGGGCTCAGCATGCGCGACGTCACCGCGGAGGCGACGCGCGCCGTGATCGAGCGTGAGACCATCGGCATCGCCGAACGGCTGCGCACCGTCACGGGTGCCGCGTTCCCGCGCGCCGCGCTGAGCGGCGGCGTCGCCGGCGTCAGACACCGTACGCTCGTCGTCAACCTGCCCGGCTCCACGCGCGGCGTGCGCGAAATGCTCGCCGCACTGGAGCCGATCGTGGAGCACGCCGTCGACATCGTGCGCGGCACCGTCACCGACCACGGAACCGCACTTCAGCCATGACGGTCCTCATCACGCTGCACGACGTCGAGCCGGCCGTTCGTCTCAACGCGCGACTCGAGGCGGAGGGGATCGAGACCGTCCTCGTGAGCCCGCTCGACGACGTCAGGGCCGAGATCAAGCGCGCGAAGCCGACGCTGATCTTCATCACCGGGGACCTCACCGATTCCGCCAACGTCGGGCTCCTGCGCGAGCAGCTCTGGACCGGCATCCCCGTCGCCGGGCTCGATGGTGACGATCCCGAGCAGCGTGCGCGATTGCGCGCGCTCGGCTTCGTCGAGCTGTTCCCTCGGCCGATCAACGTCGACGACGTCGCCGGAAGTCTGCGCCGCCTGATCGAGCGGCGAGCGCTCCAGGAGGCGACGGGACTCATCGGCGAGAGCGAGCCGCTGCGCGAGGTGATGGTCAAGGTCGAGCAGATGGCGCCCGTCTCGAGCACCGTCCTCATCGAGGGCGAGAGCGGTACGGGGAAGGAGCTCGTCGCGCGCGCGCTGCGTGCGCTGAGTCCTCGCCGCAACCGACCATTCATCGCCGTGAACGTCGGCGCGCTGCCGGAGACCCTGCTCGAGAGTGAGCTGTTCGGCCACGAGAAGGGCGCGTTCACCGGCGCGGCGGAGCGCCGGCTCGGGCGCTTCGAGCTCGCCGACGGCGGAACGCTGTTTCTCGACGAGATCGGCGAGATCCCGCCGGCTACGCAGGTCAAGCTCCTGCGCGTGCTCGAGGAGCGCGAGTTCACGCGCGTCGGCGGCACGGCGAACATCTCGGTCGACGTGCGCGTCATCGCCGCCACCAATCGTCCGCTGCGCGAACACGTCGAGGAGGGAAGCTTCCGGACGGACCTCTACTACCGGCTCAACATCCTGAGCATCTACCTGCCGCCGCTTCGCGAGCGGCGGTCGGACATCCCCATTCTCGTGCGGCGCTTCATCCGCGACCTCTCGGCGCAGCACGATCGTCCGTTCCCCGGATTGTCGGCGGAAGCCATGAGCATGCTCGTCGAGTACTCGTGGCCCGGGAACGTGCGGGAGCTCAGGAACCTCGTCGAGAGCATGGTCGTGCTGTCGCACGGCCGAGAGATCGGCCCCGAGGACCTGCCGAAGCAGATCCGTGAGGGCGGAAACGCTCGTTTCCTCCCGGTCCGCACGGGGCCGGTGGTGCAGGGCACCGAGCGAGCCGACGGCCGGGAGCTCGAGTTCATCCTCCGCAGCCTGCTCGAGCTCAAGCTCCAGGTGGAGGATCTGCGCCGCCGGATCGACGACGGTCCGCCGAGCCTGGGGACCGTGACGGGGCGGGGCGGGTTCATCGGCGAGGTCCGCATCCCGGGTCGGATCGTCGATCCAGGGGCGCCGCCCGTAACCGGGATCGGCCCTCGTGACGAAACACCACCCCCGAACGTCGTTACCGTAGCGCCCGGGACCAAGATGACGGAGGTGGAGCGCGCCGTCATCGAGGCCGCGTTGAAGGAGACGCGGGGGAACAGGAGGCGAGCCGCCGAGCTCTTGGGGATCGGCGAGCGGACTCTTTACCGGAAGATCAAGGAATACAGGCTGCCGGAGCTGCAGTTCTCGCTTGACTGAGAATCCGGCAAGTGTAATATTCGCAACCACCTACCCTTAGCGAGCCGATGAAGGTTCGCCGCGCGCCCCCGAAGTCAGGCGGCGCCCAGCCCGGCAAGATCCTCCCGCAGCATCCCTCCGCAGTGTCCCGCCCTCGGCAGGACCCGCCCCGTGAACCCCAGCCTGAGCTGATGGTGCCGGCGAAGCCATTTGGCGCCCCACCGCTGTCCCCGCCGCGTCCGATGGACGCGATCTCGCCCATCGCCGGCACGCTGTTGCCGATCGAGCGGGCCGAGGAATTGTTGCAGACGTTACCGGGCGTACTGAACGTGCGCATCGTCAGCGGCTCGACGGGGGAAGTGAGCGAGGTGCACATCCTCACGACGACGGAAGTCAGCCCGAAGCAGACCGTGCGCAATGTGGAGAGCGCACTGCTGGCGCATCTGGGCATGCGCGTGAGCCACAAGAAGATCAGCGTGGCGACGAGCGAAGGCCCGGCCGCGGAGGCATTCCGCGCGGCGCGCATGGCGACGCCGGCGCTCGGGATGCCCGTGACGCCGACTCCGTCCATGGGGATGGCCGCGATCACACCCGACGACGGTCCGGCGACGGCGCAGAGCGCGCGTCGTCGGCTCTACTTCGAGGATGTGGAAGTGCGCCGTTCGCGCACGAGTGGGATGATGTGTCGAGTCACCCTGCGCCGAGCCGAGGAGATCTTCATCGGCGAGGCCGAAGGTGTGGAGAGCGATCGCCTGCGCACGGAGACCGCAGCCCGCGCCGCGGTGGCGGCAGTGGCGAAGGCAGGGATCGAGGGCCGCTCGCTGGCGTTCGAGGGCGCGCGACTCATCGGGGCATTCGATCGCGAGTTCGTGTTTGTCGCGCTCACGACCCGCGTCGGTCGCGACACGACGCTGTTGACGGGGACTGCGCAGGTGAAGGATGGCATCGAGACGGCGACGGTGCTGGCTGTTCTGGATGCGACCAATCGGTGGATGGAGTACTGAGCAGACAATGCACTAGGGAATC
>QHVE01000040.1 GCA_003223455.1 Gemmatimonadota bacterium
CCGTGACATGGCCTCCCGGGCCCACCGATACGTCCGAACCGAGGCTGACGACCGATCCTTCGACCGTGCCGAGAACGATGACTGGCCCCTGGGCGACGGCGGTCCCCTTGTGCGTCGTGCCGGCCGGAACTGTCAGAGTGCCCTTCGTCACGCTGTCGACCGTCGGCAGCCCGGCGATCTGCTCTCCCTTTGTCAGCCGCTCCAGCGCCCGGTTCAGATCACCCGTCCCATCCGACTGCCCCCAGAGGGCGGACGGGATCAGCGTGACGAGGAGGGCGAGGAGGGGGCGTAGATGCGCACGCATCCTACGCCCGGCGCGACGACGCAGTCGCGAGCCGTCGGAGCGCCAGCACGGTACCGAGCGCGGTACCGAGGAAGCCGAGCACGAGCACCGCGACGCCGAGCGTCCCCGAGGCCTGGAGTGTCGCCATGGCCGACTCGCCGAAGACCGAGACGACGACGTCGCGCGCGGTGCCGAGGACGAGCGACTGGAGACGGTCCGCGAAGAGCCCGGTCGCGAACACCACCGCGTCGCCGCGACTGGCCAGCCAGACCATGGCGAGGGTGAGCAGACCGGCGACGGACGTCCCGATGACGGCCGCCGCGGCGCGAGCCGGACGCGCCGTCGGGAGCCACCGGGAGACCGAATCTCTGGCCGCCACGTGGGCGGGCACGAACACGGGCACCTGGGCCATGACCCGCTCCGCCAGTCGGGAGTCCGGCGCGAAATGGGGCAACGCCTCCAGGGCGTCGACGACGATCATCGCGTCATCGAGCCTGGCTCGGCACTCGTCGCACTCGGCGACGTGCGCGCGAAGCGGGGCGACGCCGAAGCCGGCCTCGCCGTCGACCAGCAGGTCGATCTCGTTGGGGAGCAGATGTCTGTGATTCACGATTCCTCTGGTCCCTCGTACGAGGGGAGGGGTGTGGGGGTTTCAGCGGCGGCTGCGGGCTTCCTTTGGGGCGGGAACACCGGGGAACGGCTCATTCTCTCGTATGCTCCAGCGCCCGGCGAAGCTCGTGCCGGGCGCGGTGGATATAGGTCTTGACGGTGCCGAGGGGGAGATCGAGGGTCGTGGCGATCTCCTCGTAGGACCGGCCTTCCACGTGCCTGAGCAGGATGCACGATCGGTACTCCGGCCGGAGCCGGGCGATGGCCTGCTCAATCGCCGTGCCGAGCTCCTTGGCCTCCATCTCTTCGAGGGCCGACTCGGAGGAGTCCGAGAGCTCGATCGCCGAGGCCATGACGGCGTCGGGGGTCGTGGCGTGCGGCGATCCGTCCATGCTGACGGTATCGAGCTGCCGGCGCCGGAGGTGATCGATCGCGACGTTGTTGGCGATCTTGAACAGCCAGGAGGAGAACTTGAACTCCGACCGATAGCGGTCGAGGTGCGAGAGCACCTTGATGAAGCTGTCCTGCGTCAGGTCCTCGGCGAGCTCGCGATCGCGCACCATGCGGAAGACCAGCGAGAACACCGGCCGCTCGTACCGGCGAATCAGCTCGCGATGCGCGGCTTCGCGACCCTCGAGCGCGAGGGCGACGACGTCGGCATCGGGAAGGTTCGCGAGGTCGAGAGCGTGCGGCATCTGGCTGGTTGGGATCGCGCGCGACGCAGCGCGAGCGCGCGATCGCGAGAGGATAAGAAGCTACCCGCGCCGCTGAGCGCAATCCAGCATCGCGCTTGCCCGTGCTCTGAACGCCGGCGACCTTTCGTCGATGCACGAGACGGAAGTGGAAGCGCGCGTGGCCGAATCCGCCGCCGAAGGAGGCGCCGAGAAGCGGGCATACGTGCGCACGGTGTTCGAGCAGATCGCGCCGCGCTACGATCTGCTGAACCACCTCCTCAGCTTCAACATCGACCGCCGGTGGCGGCGCCGTGCGCTGCGTGCGCTCGACTGGCGCGCGACCCCCGGCGGGCGCTACCTCGATCTCTGCGCCGGCACGCTCGACGTCGGTGCGGAGCTGAGTCGCCAGCGCGGCTTCGAAGGGTTCATCGTCGGCGCGGACTTCGCCGTGCCGATGTTACGGGCCGGAATGGGCAAGGCCTCGCGCCGCGTGCTCGCGCCGGTCGCCGCCGACGCGCAGCAATTGCCGCTCGCCGACGAATCGATGCACGGCGCCACCGTCGCGTTCGGGATCCGAAACGTCGCATCGCTCGATCGCGGGCTGGCGGAGGTGTTCCGGGTGCTGCAGTCGGGCGCTCGATTCGTGATCCTCGAGTTCACGACGCCGCGCTCGTCGATCGTGCGCACGCTGTACCACCTGTATTTTCACCATGTGCTGCCGTTCGTCGGCGGCGTGATCAGCGGGCATCGGACGGCGTACAGGTATCTGCCGCAGTCGGTCGCGCACTTCCCGACCGAGCCGGCGCTCGCGCAGCGGATGAGCGACGCCGGCTTCGTCGACGTGCGCTGGGAGTCGCTGACGCTCGGCATTGCGGCGATACATGTGGGAAGGAAGCCTTGAAGCCAGCGGTGAGTTGGTGAGTTAGTTGGTTGGTGCGCTGGTCGGTTGATTGGTGAGTTGACGACACAGACCACTCAACCAGCGTGCGACCTCCACGAGTGGTCTCCACGCCGGTTGTGACCAGGGCCCTTCAACTCACCAATCAACCGACCAACCAACCAGCGATCCAAGTCACCAACTCACCCGGTTCGCTAGTTCGCCTTCACCCGGAGTCTTGCTTGTCCCTCGACACGCTGAACGAGTTCGTGCAGGCGATCGACGCGGCGGGGGAGCTCGTGCGCGTGCGGCATCCCGTGAAGGCGCATCTCGAGCTGTGCGAGATAGCCGACCGCGTGATGAAGCAACCGGCCGGCGGGCCGGCGCTGCTGTTCGAGCATGTCGTCCTGCGCGATGGCTCGCGCTCGCGCTATCCGGTCGGGATCAACCTGTTCGGATCGATGTCGCGGATGGCGATGTCGCTCGGCGTGGAGCGGCTGGACGATCACGGCGACCGCATCACGAAGCTCATGGACCTCAAGGTCCCCGAGGGGATCATGGGGAAGCTGTCGATGCTGCCGCGGCTGATGGAGGTGGCGAAGTTCCCACCGCGAATGCAGTCGGGGACGCCGCCGTGTCAGGAGGTGGTGTGGCGCGGCGACGAGGTGGATCTCGACCAGCTGCCGATCATCACGTGCTGGCCAGAGGACGGCG
This sequence comes from Gemmatimonadota bacterium, assembly GCA_003223455.1. Lineage (GTDB taxonomy): Bacteria > Gemmatimonadota > Gemmatimonadetes > Gemmatimonadales > Gemmatimonadaceae > AG11. Next base: position 3,158 of record QHVE01000040.1, read on the forward strand.
GCCCGTACATCACCCTCCCGATGGTGATCACGAAGGACCCCAAGCGGGGCATCCGAAACGTCGGGATGTACCGCATCCAGCAGCTCGGGAAGAACACGCTCGCGATGCACTGGCAGCGTCACAAGGTCGGCGCGGCACACTGGCGGGAGCTGGCGGAACGGGGAGCGCAGATGCCGGTCGTGATCGCGATCGGCGCCGATCCCGCATCGATGTATTCGGCGAGCGCACCGCTGCCACCGACGGTGGACGAGTTCATCTTCGCCGGATTCCTGCGACAGAAGCCGGTGAAGCTGGCGAAGGCGCTGACGTGCGATCTCGAGGTGCCGGCCGACGCGGACTTCGTGCTCGAGGGATACATCGACCCCGCGGAAGCGCTCGTGACCGAGGGACCGTTCGGCGACCATACGGGGTTCTACTCGTTGGCGGATCTCTACCCGCTGGTGCACGTGACCACGGTGACGATGCGCCGGAACCCGATCTTTCCGGCGACGATCGTCGGCCGGCCGCCGATGGAGGACTTCTACCTGGGACACGCGACCGAGCGGATCTTCCTCCCGCTGCTCAAGCTGACGATCCCCGAGATCGTCGACTATCACATGCCGGCGGAAGGAATCTTCCACAACCTCGTGTTCGTGAGCATCCGGAAGGAGTATCCCGGGCAGGCGTACAAGGTGATGAACGCGCTCTGGGGGCAGGGGCTGATGTCGCTCGCGAAGGTGCTCGTGGTGGTGGACGACTGGGTGAACGTGCGCAACCCGCAGGAGGCATGGTGGGTGGCGCTGAACAACATCGACCCCGAGCGCGACACGCGGTTCACGATGGGCCCGATGGACGTGCTCGACCACTCGTCGCGCGCGTTCACGTACGGATCAAAGATGGGGATCGACGCGACGCGGAAGCTCCCCGAAGAGGGATTCACGCGCGAGTGGCCGGCCGTCATCGAGATGGACGAGGCCACGAAGCGCGCCGTCGACGCGATGTGGCCGTCACTCGGGATCCCGACGCGATGACGAGCGCCGCACCGACGCCGAACGGCACGCGCGAGGGACAGACGTTCGCCGGTGCGTCGCGGCTCGCGACCTATGCGAGCTTCGTGAAGCTGCCCCACACGGTGTTCGCGCTGCCGTTCGCGCTCGTCGGTGTCATCATCGCGTCGTACCGTCACGCCGTGACATGGACGATGCTCGGCTGGGTGGTGCTCGCGTTCACGGCGGCCCGCTTCGCGGCAATGGGGTTCAATCGCATCGTTGACCGCGAGTACGACGCGCGCAACCCGCGCACGCAGATGCGCGAGCTGCCACGCGGAGCGATGAGCGTGCGCGAGGCATGGCTGTCGGTGGCGGCGGCCTCGGTGGTCTTCGTCGTCGCGGCGGGGGCGCTCAACCGCCTGTGCCTTCTGCTTTCGCCCATCGCGCTGGGATGGGTGTTCTTCTACAGCTTCACGAAGCGGTTCACGCGGCTCGCGCACGTCGTCCTGGGACTCGGGATGTCGATCGCGCCGGTGGGAGGCTACCTGGCCGTGACGGGGCGCTGGAGCGAGCCATGGTGGCTGCTGTGCGTGCTCGCGACGACGGTGGTGACATGGGGCGCCGGGTTCGACGTGCTGTACGCGCTCCCCGACATCGCGTTCGACCGGGCGCAGGGTCTCCACTCCATCCCGGCTGCGCTCGGCGAGCGTGGCGCGATCGCCGTGTCGCGCGGTCTGCACGCGATCACGCTGCTCTCGCTGGCGCTGGTCGGGTTCGGCGCCTACCAGGGCGACGCCACGGCGTCGGTGCTGTACTGGACGGGGGTGCTCGTCGTCGCCGCGCTGCTGGCCTACGAGCACTCGCTGGTGCGGCCGGGCGATCTCTCGAAGCTCGACGCCGCCTTCTTCACGATGAACGGGATCATCAGCCTGCTCCTGTTCGGCTTCGTGCTCGCGGGGCGACTGTACGTGACCTATTCGGCGATGCCGCACGGCGTGAGATGAGCGACGCTGCGCCGCTTCCAATCGTGATGGCGGTGACGGGCGCGTCCGGCGCGCCGTACGCCGTGCGACTGGTCGAGGCGCTCGTGACGGCAGGGCAGCCGGTGCAGCTCATCGTCTCGGAGCACGGGCTGCGACTCCTTCGGACCGAGACGGAGATCGGTACGATCGACGAGCTTCGGGCGAGTGTGGGTGGGAGCGCCTGGGATGCGCGGGTGACCGTGTTCGACGATGGCGACCGCGGCGCCGCGCCGGCCTCGGGGTCGGCGCAAAATCGCGGAATGGTGATCTGCCCGTGCTCGATGGGGACGATCAGCGCGATCAGCCAGGGGACGTCGCGATCGCTCGTCGAGCGGGCGGCGGACGTCGCGCTCAAGGAGCGGCGCATGCTCGTGGTGGTGCCGCGCGAGTCGCCCTACTCCGTGATCCATCTCGAGAACATGCTGCGACTGACGCGCGCGGGCGCGGTCGTGCTGCCGGCGAGCCCGGGGTTTTACCACCGGCCGACGCACATCGGGGAGCTCGTGGACTTCGTCGTCGCGCGCGTGCTCGATCACCTCGGCGTGGCACACGCGATCGGAAAGCGCTGGGGTGGGGCGCCGGAGGACGCGTGAGCGACGCGAGCACGCACGTCATCGGTCTGATCTCCGACACACATGGCATGGTGCGGGCCTCGGTGCACGACGCGCTCGCCGGTGTGGAGCTGATCCTTCACGCGGGAGACGTGGGCGGGGACGCGATTCTCGACGAACTCGCGGTCATCGCACCCGTACTCGCCGTGTACGGCAACACCGACGCGCCGTTCGACCCGCGGCTGACGGAGTTCATCGAGCGCACGATCGGCGGTCTGCGGATCCACGTGAGCCACGGCCACGAGCTTGGGAGCCCGACTCCGGAGAAGCTCCTCGCGCGCTACGATGCCGACGTGATCGTCTACGGGCATACCCACAAGCAGCTCGTGACGCGAGCTGGCGAGCGACTCGTGGTGAACCCGGGCGCCGCCGGCGCGAGACGGTTCAAGCTCGAGCCGAGCGTGGCGCGGCTGACGATCGCGAATGGGAGAGCGGAGGTCGACTTGGTACCGCTCGACGGATGAGGCCCCGCATACGATGAGCGGGCTCTGGACAACGACCTCCGAGTCTCGCTGGCGCGACGCGCTGCACTCCTATGCGGGCGTGATCGATCGGCAGGGAGTGATCCGCCTGCCGGAGCTCGACACGTGGTACCGCGACGAGCTCGCGGCGGCGATCGCGAAGCGGCGACCACGCTACGCCACGTACGCCGAGCTCGTGAAGCTCACCGAATGGAAGATGGCGCGTGGTGTGTGGCGCGCCCCGAACCTCGTGCTCGTGAAGGGCAACGATGCCGAGCTGGTGAAGCGGACGACCACCGCCGCGCTGGCGAGCGCGCCGCACCCGACGGCGCCGATCGCCGCGATCGCCAAGCTCGCCGGCGTCGGCCCCGCGACGGCGTCGGCGCTCGCGGCCGCGGCGGAGCCATCGCTCTATCCGTTCTTCGACGAGCTCGTCGCGGCGCAGGTACCGTCGCTCGGGCCGGTGAAGTGGACGCTCGGCTACTACGCTTCATACGCCGATGCGTTGCGCGAGCGTGCGCGCGCGCTGGACGGCGACTGGACGCCGGTGATGGTCGAGCGCGCGGTATGGGCGTCGGTGGGCGGTAAGGCCGGCGCGCGAAATTCGACGCGCTAGGGCTTCGTCGCCGAAGTTGCCGGCGCCGCCGCTCCGACGATGCGCGCCGTCTTGATGTAGTCCATCCGCGGGAACATGCGGTGGAGATACTCGTTGCCGAGCGACGCCACGAGACGGTACTTCGGCGTGTCGCCGTAGTCGTCGTAGAGCGAATCGAGGACGCTCATGCCTTCGACGACGCGACCGATCGGGATGAAGTTCTGCGGGTCGAGCTTCGGATTGTCCTTCAGATTGAAGAAGAGCTGGTGCGACCGCGTGTTCGGCGCCTCGGCGGCGAAGGAGAGGGTCCCGCGCGCGTTGGACTGTGTGCGCCGGTCGTCCGGGATCTTCGCGTCGTCCCAGCGATCGTTCTTCTTCGGGTCGGCGCTGGCCCCGAACTGCGCGATGTACTGCGGGATCACCCGGAAGAATCGCTGGTCGTCGAAGAATCCTTCGGAGACGAGCTGATAGAAACGCTCGGCACCGTGCGGAGACCACTCCTTGTATACCTCGACGAGGACGTCACCCTTGCTCGTCGCGAGCGCGACATGGAAGGTGTCGGGCATCGGGGCGACCACGACCGAGGCGGGACGATCGCGGTTGCATGCGAGAGTCAGCGGGACGACGGCGAGCAGCGCGAGGAGCCGGACGGGATGCGGGGGGCACATGGCGCCTGAATTAGCGCGCCGCGCCCGCCGCCGCAATCAGCGGTCGTCAGATCGGCTTGAAGTGCGACGCCGGATAGAGAAAGTCGTCGCCCGAGTCGTCGAGGATCCGGTAGAACGCTCCGTCCGCCTCGACGCCCAACATCTCATAGATGCGGCCAAGCGTGAGGTCGTGGCAGCCGCCGGGCTCGTCACAGCCGGGGTACACGAGCCATGCCTTCACGCTGATGCACTGAACGAGTGTCGTCGGTTGCCACGAGGTGGTCATCGGCTTCCTCGGCGATGGCGCCTGGATGTCGGACGCCATCGAATCGATGTGCAAGAGGCTCGCCACGCACCACGATCTCCTCACCCGCACATCGCCCCATTGCGCGCGCTCGCATCATCGTCCAACGCAGCGCGCGGCGCGACCGATCACGCAGCCGACGATGCGTCGTCGCCGAACAGGGGATCGTTCGCCGGGTCGTAGTCGAGTGGTGGCGGCTCGGCGACGAACACGCTCGCGGCGCGCGAGCGCGCGAGCTCGGCCGGGAAGCGCCGGAACCAGGAGGAGAGCAGCAGCAGCTCGTCGATCTCGTGCGACGGCACCTGCGCGGAGTCCCGCTCCACGGGATCGAAGACGTTCTGCACCATCTCGAGCAGCTCGATGCGCTGACGCTCGGAGCGCGGCATCGCGTACGCGCCTCGCACGCGACCGCGGCGGATGAGGTAGACGCGATCGTCGCCTTCGTGGCCCGGGACGGTGTAGACGAACGACAGGGTCTCGACGGCGAAGCGGAAGCGGATGAACTGTTCGCGCAGCCCCTCGAGACGTTGGAGCTTGTCGCGCAGCGACGCGGCGCGCTCGAAGTCCATGAGGTCACTAGCCGTGTGCATGTCCGCACGGAGCGCCTCCATCGGTCCGTCGTCGACGCCGTCGAGAAAGCTGCGCACGAGTCGAACGCGGTCTTCGTACTCGCGCGCCGTGCAGCCTCCGACACAGGGGCCGAGGCACTTCTTGATCTCGTGTCGAATGCAGCCGGGCGTGCGCGGGAAGATCTGAAACAGCTCGGGCTGGTCGGCGAAGTGCATCGGCTGGTCGAGCCGGCAGTCGCGCAGGCCGAGCGCATCGTTGAGCTCGCGGACGGCCTCGCCGACGCGCTGTGCACCGTGGAACGGGCCGTAATAGATCTGCGCGTCGTCGGCACCCGCGCCGCGCACGACGAGGAGCTTGGGCGCCGGGCCGCGCGTGAGCTTGATGAACGCGAAGTGACGTGCGTCGCGCTTCATGGCCACGTTGAAGCGCGGGCGGAAGAGCTTGATGAGGCGCAGCTCCTCGAGCAGGGCGGCGAACTCGCTGGGCGTGTACTCCCACTCGATGCGGTCCGCCTCGCGCACGATCCGCGCGCCCTTCTCTTCGGGGAACGCACAACGGAAGTAGCTGAGGAGGCGCGTGCGAACCCGCTTCGACTTGCCGACGTAGACGACCTCGCCGTCGGACGAGAGCATCCGATACACGCCCGGACGATCCTTGGCGCTGGCGCGCACATGGGCGCGCATGACGGCGAGCTGCGCGTCGGGCGTTGGCGGGCGCAGCAGCGCTACTTTTGACAGCGCGCGCACAGCACCGTGGAGCGTCCGTCGATGGCGTGCGTCTCGACCAGGCGAGCGCCGCAGCGGAGGCAGGGCTGGCCCCCACGACCGTAGACGGCGAGGAAGCGCTCGAAGTCGCCGCGTCCGCCCGATGCATCGCGGTAGTCGCGGAACGAGGTGCCGCGAGCGGCGATCGAGTCCGTCAGCACGCCGACGATGCCGGCATGGAGCGCCACCGCTTCGTCGACCGACACGCTGCGAGAGGCGCGCGACGGATCGAGGCCGCCGCGCCAGCAGGCTTCGTTCGCGTAGATGTTGCCGACCCCGACGAGGACGCGCTGGTCCATGAGCACCTTTTTGACCGCCTGCCGAGAGCCCCGAAGAATTCCCGATAGATGGGACGCGGTGAACCCGGGGTCAAGAGGCTCGACGCCGAGCATGGCGGAGTACTGCTCGAACCGAGCAGGGCTCATCAACGCCAGGGTGCCGAGCCGCCGAATGTCGCGGTAATGGAGGTCGCGGCCGTCGTCCAATGCAAAGCGAACCGTCGAGTACGGCGCCTCGTGGTCGGGGAGCGGACCGCGACTGAGCAGCAGGGCGCCGGTGAAGCGCGGCTGCACGACGATGTGATCTCCGGTGTCGAGGTCGAGCACGACGAGCTTCGCGCGGCGCCACGTACGCACGAAGGCGCGACCATGCGAGCCCTCGCGTAGCGCGTCGGGCGAGCCTTCTCGCAACACGTCGGACCTGGTGACGTCGACTTCCGTGATGCGCCGGCCACTGATCGCGCGATCGAGATCGCGCGCGATCGTCTCAGTCTCGGGGAGCTCCGGCACCGGCTCGCTGTACCTGGCGCTCGATCTCGCGCCATCCGATGTCGGGGCGGTACTGCTTCCCCTCGAAGCGCACGCGCTCGACGAACTCCATGCTGCGCGCCTGCGCGAGCTCCACGCTCGGCGCGACGGCGCTGACCGCGAGCACCCGGCCGCCCGCCGTGACGAGCTGGCCGTCCGCGTTCCGCGCCGTTCCGGCGTGGAAGACGAAGACACCGTCCTCGGCCGGCGGCAGCGTAATGACGTCTCCCGTGCGTGGCGTCTCGGGATAGTTCGCTGCAGCGATGACGGTGGTGACGCACGCGCCTTCCGCTTCGACCGTCGAGATGCGCGACGACGCGCGAGGACGAAGCTCACCCGACGGCCCCGGAACGGTGTATCCCGGAATCGGCTCGCCCCGTCCGACGGCGAGCAGCAGATCGAGTAGTCGCGGGGCGATGTCGAGCACGGGCATCAGGGCCTGCGTCTCGGGATCGCCAAACCGGCAGTTGAACTCGACCACCTTCGGGCCGTCGGGCGTGAGCATCAGACCCGCGTAGAGCAGACCCGTGAAGTTGCGTCCGCGCGACGCCAGTCCGCTCAGCGTCGGTCCGAAGACCTCGCGCGCCACTCGCAGCACGAGCTCGTCGGCGTCTTCGGGATCGACGCTCAACGAGCCGTCGGCGTCGTAGCCGAGCTGCACCGGGAGGTAGGCGCCCATGCCCCCGGTGTTCGGCCCGAGGTCGTGCGGGAGCAGCCGCTTGTGGTCCTGTAGACCGGGGAGCACGACGAACGTGCGGCCGTCGGTGATCGCGAAGAGGGAGATCTCTTCCCCATGCATGAACTCCTCGACGAGCACCTCGGCGCCCGCGTGGCCGAAGCGGTTCCCTTCGAGCATGTCGTCGATCGCGCTGTCCGCGTCGCCGAGCGTCTTGCAGACGATCACGCCCTTGCCGGCAGCGAGGCCGGAGGCCTTCACGACGACCGGAGCGCCGAAGCGACGCGCGGCGGCCTTCGCATCGGCGACGCGGGTATGGATCTCGGCGCGCGCCGTCGGGATGCCCTCCTCGAGCAGAAGCTGCTTCGCGAACGCCTTCGACGTCTCGATCTCGGCGGCGGCGCGCGTGGGCCCGAAGATCGGCAGACCTGCCGCCCGGAAGCGATCGACGATCCCCGCTTCCAGCGGCGCCTCGGGTCCCACGATGGTGAGGTCGACGGCGTGCTCGCGCGCGAAGCGTTCCAGCCGCTCGATGTCGAGCACGTTGATCGGCACGCACTCGCCAAGCTCGGCGATGCCGGGATTACCCGGCGCGGCGATCAGCTCGAGGTCGGGCTCTTCACGACTGAGCTTCCACGCCAGCGCATGCTCGCGCCCGCCGCCGCCGATGAGAAGTACGCGCATGGCGGGGAATATAGTGCGACGCGAAGCGTCGCCGTCCATCGGAACCGACGAATGTTCTATCCTTTAAAAGCGTCCGTGAACGCGTCCCTCGCCCGATTGAATGCGTCACCGACGCTCGACATCGCCTCGTTGGCCTTGCCCGAGTAGTAGCTGGCGGCGTCGGCGAAGTCGTCCTTGAGGCCGGGTCCGTCCTCGCCGCGGCGGGTGTAGGTGCCGCCGAGAATGAGATCGTACGCACCCCCCGTACGCCAGCGCTCGAGCTCTCCGGCCCGCACCGTGTTGAACGGGTGCTCACGGAACGCGGTGTTCACCAGCTTGAGGATACGGTCCCACCCGTCGCCGCCCGTCTCGTACGCGGCGGCCTGGCGCATGAACTCCTCCACGCTTGCAGCGTCACCGTATGCGGGGCCACCAGCGAGCTTCATGAACGATCGCTGGGCGACGATGTGATCCTGCACGGCGAGCAGGCCGGCGCGATCGGTCGACAGCTCGCTCTTGCGATGCCACTCCAGCAGCGCGAGCTGGAAGGGGAGCAGTGCGACGCCGATCGGGAAGGGAAGCGAGCCGGTGCCGATCGCGAGCAGCACGAGCGCGATCGTGCGGTACGTCATGTGGCCGCTCATGATGTGGCCGAGCTCGTGCGCGAGCAGAAAGCGCCGCTCGTCGTCGTCGTCGAGGAGCTCGAGCGCTTCGGAGTTGACGACGATGAAGGGATGCTCGAAGCCGATGGCGTAGGCGTTGACCTTCGGCGACTGCGTGACGTAGAGCTCCGGGCGATCGGGCCAGTCCAGGGTGGTGCAGACGTCCGTGAGCAGGGCATCGAGCGACGGACGCTGCTGAGGGCCGACCTTCACCGCGTTGGCCAGGAAGAGCTGCCGCACCCCTCGCTCGGTGATGAACCCGGCGACCTTGCGCACGACCTCGTCGAAGCCGGGAATCGCCCGCAGCGTATTCAGCGCCGCGCGATCGGCCGGATGCTCCCAGGCACGGGACGAGATCTGGGGAAGGGGCGTAGGCATGGCGCGTGGCTCCTGGATGGGTTGTAATCCGGGATACGACGGTCGTGGCTGGAAAGTGTCAGGCGGCGCGGAACGTAGGCGGCGAATCCGCCTAGACTACGTGAAACGCGTGCTCCAGGTCGCTCAGCAGATCGCCCACGTCCTCCACTCCGCAGCTCAGGCGGATGAGGCCCTCGCTGATGCCGAGCTGCTGCCGATGCTCGAAGGGGACGCTCGCGTGCGTCATCGAGGCGGGATGGCTGATCAGGCTCTCGACGCCGCCGAGCGACTCCGCGAGGGAGAACACGCGGCAGCGACCGAGCACTTCGGCGGCGCGCTCCTTCGTGTCGAGCTCAACGGAGATCATCCCGCCGAAGCCGGACATCTGCGCCTTCGCGAGCTCGTGCTGCGGGTGCGAGGGGAGACCGGGATAGATCACGCGCTCCTCCCCCAGGCGCTCGGCGAGCCAGGCGGCGATCGCGCGGCCGTTCTCGTCGTGGCGCGGCATGCGGAGGTGCAGCGTTTTCGTGCCCCGGAGCGCCAGCCAGGCGTCGAACGGACCCGGCACGGCGCCCGCGGAGTTGAGAATGAACTGCAGGCGGGTGGCCAGATCGTCGTCGTTCAGGACGGCGATACCGCCCACCATGTCGGAGTGGCCGTTCAGGTACTTCGTCGTGGAGTGGTAGACGATGTCCGCGCCGAAGTCGAATGGCTGCTGGAAGAATGGCGAGGCGAAGGTGTTGTCGACGAGGAGCAGTGCATTGGCACGGTGCGCGATCTCAGCCGACGCACGGAGGTCGGTGATGCGCATCAGCGGATTGGTCGGCGTCTCGACGAAGACCATCCGCGTGGCAGGGGTCATCGCATCGGCGATGCGCTGCGGATCGCGCGTGTCGACGTAGCTGAAACGAAGCCCGAAGTTCTGCAGCAGCCGGTCGAACAGCCGGAAGCTCCCGCCGTACACGTTCTCGCCGCAGACCACGTGATCGCCCGATCGGAAGAGCTTCATGATCGAGTCGAGGCAGCCCATTCCAGAGCTGAAGGCGAAGCCGTGACGCCCGCGCTCGAGCGCGGCGACGTTGCGCTCGAGGGCCTCGCGGGTCGGGTTCTTTCCCCGCGCGTACTCGTACCCCTTGTTCTGGCCGAGACCCTCCTGGACGTAAGTCGAGGTGAGGTACACGGGGGTCATGATGGCACCGGCCAGCGGCTCTGGCCGCTGGCCGGCGTGGATGGCCCGCGTGGCGAACCCCACGTCCAGATCGTCGTCAAATACGCGCGTCATGCCGATACTCGTCCAGGTAGAGTCGTGCGGGCAAGATAGCGGAGTACGAGGGCAGGCGCCGACGCCAGCCCGGTCCGCAGCGCGCGACGCCATGCCACGCTTTCCCGATGCCCGCTCGCCACACGTCGCTGCCGGAACGACGGCAGTGCCTGATCGTCGACGACGAGCCGCGGCTCCGTCAGGTGCTGTCGCACTTGATGCGGAACGACGGCTTCACGTGCCTCGAGGCAGAGAACGGAGAGCAGGCGGTTGCCATCCTGGAGCGGCAGCCGGTGATGCTCGTGCTGAGCGATCTGCGCATGCCCAGGCTCGACGGGCTCGCACTGCTGCGCCAGATCCGCGGGCGGTGGCCCGATACGGCAGTCGTGATGATCACGGCCGTGGCCGACGTCGAGGTCGCGGTGAGCTGTCTCGCGGTCGGGGCGATGGACTACCTCACCAAGCCGTTCCACCTCGAGGAGGTACGGGCCCGCGTCGCGCAGGCGCTCGAGAAAAGGCGGCTCGTGCTGGAGAATCGCGGCTACCAGGAGAGCCTGCAGGACAAAGTCGCCGCCCAGGGGCGCCGGCTCGAGGAGCTGTTCCTCGCGAGCGTGCAGTCGTTGGCCGAGGCGCTCGAAGTGAAGGATCCGAACACCCGCGGCCACTCCGTGCGCGTGAGCCACTACTCGGCGGTGATCGCGAAGGAGATGGGGCTGGGGGGCGAGCTGCTCCGTCGCGTCGAGCTGGGTGGACACGTGCACGACATCGGCAAGATCGGCGTGCGCGAGGACGTGCTCAACAAGCCGGGCAAGTTGACGCACGAGGAGTACCGGCACGTCATGACCCACCCGATGGTCGGGTGGAAGATCCTGGCGCCACTGCTCGGCGAGATGCCCGAGGCACTCAACATCGTCCGCTCACACCACGAGCGGTTCGATGGGCGCGGCATCCCCGACGGCCTCGCCGGGACGGAGATTCCGCTCGAGGCGCGCATCGCCGCCGCCGCCGACTCATTCGATGCGATGACGAGCGATCGGCCATACCGTCCTGGATTGTCGATGGACGAGGCCCTGGCGGAGATCGCGCGGTGCAGCGGCACGCAGTTCGACCCACGTGTCGTCGATGCGATCATGGAGGCCGTCGACGGAGGACGCTTCTCGCTCCTCGGCCGGTCGGATCTGATGGCGGTGTGAAGGCTCCGCGTTCGCAGCGCTCCGACTACGGCGCGATCTCCACCACCGTCGGCTGCTTGTAGGCGCTCAGCCACGCCTCGCTCCATTCACGCACCTGGGATTCCGTGACGTCGCCGCGTACGCGCACGCGGATGTCGTGCTCCCTGGACGACTCGGGAATGGCAGTCACTTCGACTTCGCGCACCCCCGCGAGCCGCGCGATCGCGCGCTCGAGCTCGCGCGGATAGACGTTGAAGCCGTTCCGCGTGAACATCGGCTTCAACAGGCCGAGGAAGGTGATCGTGCCATCGGAGTTTCGAACGCCCTCGTCGCCGGTGCAGAGCCAGTCCCCGCGACGCGGAAGCCCATCGCCTGCGCGGCCGAGGTAGCCGGGCGAGACGTTCTCTCCGCGAACGCAGATCTCGCCGCGCGCTCCGTCGGGCAGGGGCGCTTCCTGGGTGAGACTGCGCAGCGGATGCTCTCCGGCGTACTCGGCCGGCGGCATGATTTCGACGTCCACGCCGGGAAAGGGAACGCCGAGCGTACCGCGCACGTTCGGGCGGTCGACGCGGTTGAACAGACACACCGGCCCCGCCTCGGTGAGGCCGTAGCCCTGGCGCAGCTCGACACCGGTGATGTCGGCCCACCGGTCCTGGAGCTCGCGCGGCAGCACCGCTCCGCCGCAGATGCAGACTCGCAGCGCCGAGCTACGCAGATCCACGCCGCGCCGCTCGATGGCGGCCAGCATGGCGTGAAATACCGCGGGCACTCCGACGACCTCGGTGACACCATCCGCGAGCAGCTCCGCGGCGCGCACCGGATGAAAGCGGTCCATCGTTCGGACGCGGCCGCCGGCGCTCAACGGCGCCCCGCACGTAACGGTGAGCGCGAACAGGTGCGAGAACGGTAGCAGCGCGAGCACGTCGTCGTCCGCCGACTGCGCCACCGCCTCCACCGTGGAGCGCGCGTTGGCGAGCAGATTGGCGTGCGTCAGCACCGCGCCGAGCGGGACGCCACGCATGGCGGATGTGTACACGATCACCGCCTCTTCGTCGCGGCCTCGCACATCGCGCTCGCCTTCGATCGAGAGGCCGTGATGCGAGCCGAGGTCGACGTCGTGCGTGCGATCCGGCGTGACGACGCGCGCCGTGCGGGGGGCGTCGTCGAGCAGCACGATGGGCATACCTGCGGGGATGCGAGCGGCGAGCGGCGCGATGGTGAACACCGCACCGACGCCGGCGTCGCGGCACTGGTACTCGATCTCGACGGGCGACGCGAGAGGATTCACGAGCACGGCACCACGTCCCTCGCTGGCGGCGAGCGCAGTGAGGTATGCCGGGGACGTGGGTAGGAGAATCGCGGACCGCTTCCCGCTCAGGGCGCGCACGAGCGGCGCGCTGCGCTGGAGCAGCGTGAGGCCGGCGGCGACGAGCTGCTGCGCATCGTAGACGTCGCCACCGGCGGCGCCGATGCGCCCGCCGCCGGCGGCGAGTGCGAGAGGGACCAGAGCGAGTGGTTCGCTCACGAGCGCGTGCGGCCGAGCAGGAGCGTCAGATCTCGAATCGCCGCAGCGACTCCTTCAACCGCTCGCCTACGTCGGCCAGGTGCTGGCTCGACGTGGCCACGCTCGCCATCGCCGCGGTCTGCTCCTGCACGACGGAGCTCACCTGCTCGGCGCTCGACGCATTCATCTCGGCCGACGACGCGAGCGCTTCGATCTCCTTCGCCAGCGCCTCCGCCTCGCCGCGCTGCTCGTCGGCCGCACCGACGATGCGGTCGACGGCCGTGCGCGCCGCGGCGATCTCGCGATCGATCTGCGTCAGCGCCTCGGCGGAGGCGCGAATGACGGTCTCGCCGGCCGTGACGCGATCGCTCGCCTGGATGATCTGCTCCTCCGTGCGGATGGCGCTCGCGCGGATCTCGGCGGCGAGCTTGCGAATCTGGTTCAGTGCCCGGGCGCTCTCCGCCGCGAGCTTGCGCACTTCGTCGGCCACCACCGCGAAACCCTTGCCATGCTCGCCAGCGCGCGACGCCTCGATCGCGGCGTTCAGCGCGAGGAGGTTGGTCTGGCGGGCGATGGCGCCGATGGCATCGGTGATCTTGCCGATGCGCTGGGACTTCTCGCCGAGCTCGACGACCGCGGGGACGGCCGCCTTGGTGACGTCCGAGATCGCAGCCATCGCCGCCAGCGCCTCGTCCGCGGCGACCGTGCCGCGCCGCGTGGTGCGCTGCGCGATGTCCGCGGCGTTGCGCGCCTGTTCGGCGTTGCTCGCGACCATGACCGCGCGCGTGGCGACGCGGCTCGACGCCTCGGAAGCATTCACGACGCCCTTGGTCTGCGTCGCCGCAGCATGGGCGATCGCGCCGGCGGCGCTGGACACCTCCTGTGTCGACGCGGTCATCTGCTGCGCGCTGGACGCGAGGTTGTCGGCAGTGCTGGCGACGTCCGCGGCCGACGCGTCCAGCTCGGCGATCAACGCGCGCAACCCCGAGGTCATCTTGCGGAAGGAGCCGGCGAGCGTGCCGAGCTCGTCGTCCGACTCGAAGGCGAGCTCGTGCCGGAGCTCGCCGCGGGACACGCGCTCTGCCTGGCGTGACAGACGGGCGACGCCGCGCGTGAAGTGCGCTGCACTGAAGAAGGCCAGTCCGATCGCGAGGGCGAGCGCGAGGGCGCAGTAGATCGCGAGGTCGAGCATGGCGGCGCGCGCTTCGGCGATCATGCCGTCGGCACGGCCGGTGACGACGAGCGCTCCGACGACTCGTTGATTCGCGAGGATCGGCGCGGCGGCACTGAGGGCGCGCTCGAGGCCGTAGTCGTAGATCCCCGTCGCGCTGGATCGGCCGGCGGCGACGGACTCGGCGAGCCTGTCGGGGGGCGACCAGATCCCCGCGGGCACCTGCTCGCGGTCGGAGTTGGCGGCAAGGTGGAAGCGTCCGGTGGAGTCGCGTGCCACGATCTCGATCGCGAGCAGGTCGTTGCCGGCGCCAAGAGCGCTCGCGTTGTCGATGCGCGCATGGCGAATCAGCTCGCGTGGGCCGGCTCCCGTGAGCGCGGAATCACCCGGGATGCCGAGCGCCGTGGCGCGCGCGAGGTAGACGAGCCGCTCTCCATGCGCGCGTGCCAGCGCGTTTCGCACGCGCGCGTACGTCGGCAGGAGCATGACACCGAGCGTCAGCACGACGGCCGCACCAGCGAGCGCGGCCATCTTGAGCCGCACGGGAAATCGGGTTGCGGCAGTCAGGGCAGGATGTGTTGAGGAGTGAGGTGCTGCGCGATGAGGACGCGCGAGCCGGCGCCGACGTTACGCCGGCGCGAGCCGTCGGACGTCATTCGTTCGGCTTGTTCCCCCTTTGCGTCGGGCTACTTTTCGGCTTCTCTCCGACGGAGTTCTCATGGCGCAGGGCGCGGGCGGGTTGATGGTGAGCGTGTCGGGCATTCGCGGCCGGGTGGGCGATGCGCTCGCCCCGGACGTCGTCGCGCGGTACGCTGCGGCGTTCGGCGCGTGGTCGCTGGCGCAGGGCGTCTCACGCCGGGTGGTGGTCGGGCGCGACAGCCGTGTGTCGGGCCCGATGGTCCATCGTATCGTCGTCGGCACTCTGCAGATGGTCGGCTGCGACGTGATCGACATCGGACTGACGACCACTCCCGGCTGCCAGCTGTCGGTCGAGCACCATCATGCGGCGGGGGGCGTGATGCTCTCGGCGAGCCACAATCCGATCGAATGGAATGCGCTCAAGCTGATCGGCTCCAGCGGGCTCTTTCTCGAGGCGAGCGAGGGCACCGCGATGCGGGCGCTTCTGGAAACGGGAATACCGCTCGCCACCTGGGACCGGCTGGGCGAGGTGGTCCAGGATCCGGACGCGGCGGCGAGACACCTCGCCGCCGTTCTGGCGATTCCGTACGTCGACGTCGAGGCGATCCGGCGGCGGCGGTTCAAGGTCGCCCTCGACTGCGTTCGTGGCGCGGGAGCCACGATCATGCCGATGCTGCTGGACGCGCTCGGCTGCGAGATGGTGGCGATCGATCTCGAGCCCGATGGACGCTTCCCGCGCGAGCCGGAGCCGCTGTCGGAGAACCTCTCGGGCCTCGAGGCGCTCGTGCGGGAGAGTGACGCCGACATCGGCTTCGCCGTCGATCCTGACGTCGACCGACTGGCGATCGTCAGTGAAGAAGGGCGGGCGATCGGCGAGGAGTACACCCTCGCGCTGGCGTCGCGACTCGTGCTGCGTCACCGGCGAGGGCCGGTGGTGACGAACCTGTCGAGCAGTCAGATGGTAGAGGACGTCGCGCGGCAGGCGGGGGTGCCGGCGGTACGGACCCCGGTCGGTGAGGTCAACGTGGCCGTTCGGATGCGTGCGGAGCATGCGCCGATCGGCGGGGAAGGGAACGGTGGTGTGATCCTGCCGGAGGTGCATCTCGGGCGGGACGCCCCGATCGGCGCGGCCCTGCTTCTGCAATTGCTCGTCGAGGAGGGGCGGCCACTGTCGCAGGTGGCGGGGTCGCTCCCGAGCTACGTCATCGTGAAGGACAAGCTCGCCAGGCCGAACGCGAGTCTGGACGCCGTGTATGGTGCATTGCGGTCGGCGTTCCCCGATGCCGGGGTGGATACGCAGGACGGGCTGCGACTGGCCTGGCCGGACCGGTGGGTGCATGTACGGCCGTCGGGCACCGAGCCGATCGTCCGCGTGATCGCGGAGGCGCCGGACGAGGCCCAGGCGCGGGAGCTGGTGCGGCGGTCACGCGAGCCGCTCGATGCGTTGGGCGCGGGCGTTGTCAGCACGGCGGGCTCGATCACCTAGAGAGGAACGCGGACCATGTGTGGAATCGTCGGTTATGTCGGGCCCAAGAAGAGCGCGTCGATGCTCATCGACGGGCTGAAGCGGCTCGAGTATCGCGGGTACGACTCGGCCGGCATCTCGATCATGAACGGGAAGGGGGTCGAGACGCGGAAGGCCAAGGGGAAGATCTCGCAGCTCGAGCAGGCGATCCGTCTCAGCCCGCTGGACGGCAACGTCGGCATCGCGCACACGCGCTGGGCGACACATGGTCCGCCGAACGAGTGCAACGCGCACCCGCACCACGACTGCACCGGCACCGTGTCGGTCGTGCACAACGGAATCATCGAGAACTACGGCCCGCTGCGCGCGATGCTCCAGAAGACAGGGCACAAGTTCGTGTCGGACACCGACACGGAAGTGCTGGCGCATCTCATCGAGGCGGCGATGGACGGCAACCTCGAGGAAGCGGTGATCGACGCGCTCGCGCTCGTCGAGGGGACGTACGGGATCGCGGTCATTTCGTCGAAGGATCCGGACAAGATCGTCGCTGCGCGCAAGGGCAGCCCATTGCTCATCGGGCTCGGCGACGAGCAGGGCGAGTACTACGTGGCGAGCGACGTCGCCGCCATTCTTCAGCACACGCGGCAGGTGGTGTACCTGGACGACGGAGAGATGGCGGTCCTGACGCGCGACGGTTACCAGGTGATGGACCTCGACGCGCAGATCGTGAAGAAGGGCGTGAGCCGCATCGATTGGGATCTCGACCAGATCGAGAAGGGCGGCTTCGACCACTTCATGCTCAAGGAGATCTTCGAGCAGCCGCAAACGATCCAGAACACGATGCGTGGGCGCCTCGTGACGGACGAAGGGTTCTCGAAGCTGGGTGGCCTCAACCTCACGAAGGAAGAGCTGCAGGGACTCGACCAGATCGTGATCACGGCGTGCGGCACGAGCTGGCACAGCGCGCTGATCGGCGAGCTGATGATCGAGGAGCACGCCCGCATCCGCGTCGAGGTGGAATACGCCTCGGAGTTCCGGTATCGAAATCCGATCATCACGGAGAGCACGCTGTGCGTCGTGATCTCGCAGTCCGGCGAGACGGCGGACACGCTCGCGGCGATGCGCGAGGCGAAGCGGCGCGGCGCGAAGACGCTGGGGCTCGTGAACGTCGTCGGCTCGACGATCGCTCGCGAGGACGACGGCGGCATCTACCTGCACGCCGGCCCGGAGATCGGCGTGGCGTCGACGAAGGCGTTCACGAGCCAGGTGATCGCGCTCGCGCTGTTGACGCTCAAGCTCGGCCGCCTGCGCACGATGTCGATCGTCAAGGGACGCGAGGTGGCCCAGGCGCTCGAGGCGCTGCCGGCGCAGATCCAGTCGATCCTCGACCGGGCGAAGGAGATCGAGACGATCGCCGAGGCGTTCGTCGACGCGACCAATTTTCTGTATCTCGGGCGCGGCTACAACTTCCCCGTCGCGCTCGAAGGGGCGCTCAAGCTGAAGGAGATCAGCTACATCCACGCCGAGGGCTATCCGGCGGCGGAGATGAAGCACGGGCCGATCGCGCTGATCGACGAGAACATGCCCGTCGTGTTCATCGCGCCGCACGACTCGGTGTTCGACAAGGTCGTGTCGAACGTGCAGGAGGTGAAGGCGCGCGGCGGGCGGGTGATCGTGCTGACGAGCCGCGAGGAACCCTCGCTGGCCGGGAAGATCGACTACGAGATCCGGATTCCCGAGACGATCGACATGCTCAACCCGGTCCTGGCGGCGATCCCGCTGCAGTTGCTCGCGTACTACATCGCGGCCAAGCGCGGCTTGAACGTGGACCAGCCGAGGAACCTGGCGAAGTCGGTGACGGTGGAGTGAGGCGCGGCGCGCGGAGCGCGCGCGGTGCGTTGGTGAGTTGGATAGCTGGTTGGCTGGTCGGTTGATTGGTGAGTTGAACGGCCCTGGTCACAACCGGCGTCGAGCCCCCTGATGGGGATCTCCAGGCGGGTTCGTGGCCAGGGCCGTTCGGTTCACTAGTTCACCCACCAACAAACCAACTATCCAACCAACCAACTCACCGTTTTCAAGGCACCATCTTTTTCTCTTCGGTGGCCGGCAACAGCGTGAATCGCGCGTAGCGGTCGTTGCGCAGGTACAGCCGCGCCGCGTCGCGGATCTGCTCCTTCGTCACCTTGAGCATCCGGTCCGGGGTCCGGAGGAAGTCGCGCTGGTCGCGGCCGTCCTCGTCGGCGTCCATCATCGCGGCGAGCCAGCGATTGTTCTGCTTGAGCGACGTCTCGTGGCCGCGAATCGTCAGCTCGCGAATCTTCGTCATGTTCGAGTCGCTCACCTCGCCCTTCTGGATGCTCTCGATCACCGAGAACACCTCCTTGGTGAGCTCCTCGGTGCGCTCGGGGGCGCTGCCGAACGACACGGTGACGCGATAGTTCGGATACGGAATGCTGCTGCAGTTCGCGCCGACACCGGCGCCGTAGGTACCGCCCTTGTCCTCGCGCAGCACTTCGCGCAGCCGGATGTCGAGCAGCTCGCGCAGGGCGCTCATCACAGTGCGGTTCTCGATGCTGTACTCACACGGACCGGAGAAGACGATCATGTTCTGCGCCTTGGGCTCGATGCCGGCGCGCACCGTGGTGTTCACGATGCCGGCCGGCGGCCGGATGCCGACGTCCTTCGCCTTCTCGTTGCGCTGCGAGGCGGGGAGCGACGCGAGGTAGCGCTCGACGAGCGGACGCACCGAGTCGGGATCGAAGCTCCCGACGAGGAAGAAGGTGAACGCGCCCGCGTCGGCGAACCGGTCGCGGTGGATGGCGAGCGAGCGGCGCACGTCGATCGAGTCGAACAGCTCGGGCACGAACAGGCGCGTGCGCGGGTGGTGCTGCGACATCACCATCGTGACCGTGTCGCGGAAGATCGTTCCCGGATCGTTGCGCTGGTTCGCGAGAACAGACCGCGCCTGATTTCGCAACGCGGCATACGCGCTCGAGTCGGCGCGCGGCTGGCTCATGTTGAGCCACGCGAGCTGGAACAGGGTCTCGAGGTCCTTCGCCGACGCACTTCCCTGAAGGCCCTGCTCGGTGTCGCTGATGTAGCTGCTCACGCTCGCCCGCTTGCCGGCGAGTCGCTTCGTGAGCGAGGTCTGATTGAAGGTGCCGAGCCCGCCGACCGACAGCGCCATGCTGGCGAGCTCGCCCTGCGTGACGGCGGTATCGGGGAGCAGCGAGAGTCCCCCGGGGCTCTGGGCGGCGAACAGCACCTCGTCGCGCTTGAAGTCGCTCGGCTTGAGGAGGACCTTGGCGCCGTTCGACAGCCGCCACTCGAGGATGCCCGTCTCGGGGAGCTTCGTCTCGGAGACGATCTTGCCCGGCGCGGGCGGCGTGGCGATGAGCGGCGCGTCCGACGTCGAGTCCACGTACGCCGTGAGCGAGGCGTCGGCAGGCCGATCGAACACCGCCAGCATCTCGGCCCGCGTGGGCAGCTTGATGTCGGGCTTGTCGGGAGCGGCGACGATGACGACGCGATCCTGCTTGGGGAAGGACGCGCGCGCCAGCGCGTTGACCTCTTCGAGCGTGACCGTCGGCGCGAAGCGCTGCGCGAGCTTCTGCTCGTCGCCGATGTTGAGAATGGGCGTCTCGTTGAGGGCGCTCGCGACGTACTGGCCGGCGAACGCGCTCGAGTTGGTCTTGTCGCGTTCCGCGTAGCGCTGCTCGAGGCCGCGAAGATAGTTCACGCGCGCGCGATCCAGCTCGGTCGCGGTGAAGCCGAACCGGCGGACCCGCTCCGCCTCGGCGAGGAGCGCGTCGGCGGCCTTCACGAAGTCGCTCCCCTTCACGGCCGCGTAGAGCTGAAGGACGTCGCGCGTGCGAGTGAACGAACCACGCCCCGAGCCGCCGTAGGCGAACGGTGCATCCGGCCGCTGGGAGATCTCGCTCAGGCGCGCATTCACCATGCGGTCGTACAGGCCGTTGACCAGCGACCGGCGGAACTCCGACGTGGTGCGCGTTCGCCTCGGCGCGCCGAACCAGGCGAGCGTGACACTCGCGTTCGGATACTCCTTGTCCGACTCGATCGAGACGTACGTCTCCTCGTGCCCGGGGACCTGCGCGTACTCGCGCGTTCGCGGCTTCCGAGCGGCGGGAATGCGCGCGAAGCGCTGCCTGACGTCGGCCTCCATCTTCTTCGGATCGAAGTCGCCGACGGCGACCACGGTCATGAGGTCGGGCCGATACCAGTCGCGGTAGAACGCGCGCGCCAGGCTGTCCGGAAACGACTGCAGGTTCTCGCGCGTGCCGATCGGCAGGCGCGTCGCGTACTTCGAGCCGCGGAGGATGACGGGGAACTGCTTGTAGGTCATCCGCATCTGCGCCCCGCGCCCCGAGCGCCACTCCTCCACGACGACTCCGCGCTCCTTTCGGATCTCGGTCGAATCGAACGCGAGGTCGTGCGCCCAATCCTCGAGGATGTCGAGCGCCTTGCTCACGATCGCCGCCGTGTCGGTGGGGATCTGGAGCATGTAGACGGTCTCGTCGAACGAGGTGTAGGCGTTGAGGTCCGGTCCGAAGCGAACGCCGACCCGCTCGAGGAAGTTCACCAGATCGGCCTTCGGGAAGCGCTTCGTTCCGTTGAACGCCATGTGTTCCACGAAGTGCGCCACACCGAGCTGGGGCTCGTCCTCGAGGATCGAGCCGGCATTCACGACGAGCCGGAGCTCGGCGCGCTTCTCGGGAAGGCTGTTGCGGCGGATGAGGTAGTGAAGGCCGTTCGGGAGGCGGCCGCGGAGCACGGTGCTGTCGAACGGGAGGGGTGCATCGGCGGATTGCGCGCGCGCGTGCGGCGCGAGAACCAGACCGGAGAGCACGAGCGCAAGCAGCGAGGAACGCAGCGACACGGATCGGGAGGGAGGCGGGATGGATGAGTGGAGGACGGGGAATTCAGCACCCGCGTCCGTCGCTCGCAAGGCGCGCGAGGCGGGCGGGCTGCTGGGCACGACACTCGCGAGTGGCGGCCGGAAGCCGTCCGCCTCCCCACGACAGTCTGATGATTAGTACAGCGGGAGCTAGCACAGGGTTGCGCATCGGCACGGCGGGCTGGGGGTTGCCCCGTGCCTGGCGCGGTGAATTCCTGAACGGTGGCAGCTACCTGGAACGCTACGCAGCGCGCTTCGCCGCGGTCGAGATCAACTCGTCGTTCTACCGGCAGCACCGGCGCAGTGTCTACGAGCGCTGGGCGGCCGTGGTGCCACCACACTTTCGCTTCGCGGTGAAGTTGCCACGGGCGATCACGCACGACCAGACGCTCGTGGCGGCCGACGTGCTGCTCGAGGTGTTCCTCGAGGAGGTGGAGGGACTCGGATCGCGCCTCGGGCCGCTGCTCGTGCAGCTCCCGCCCAGCCTCGTCTACGACGTGGAGCGCGCCGACGAGTTCTTCGAGACGCTGCGTCGGCTGCACGCCGGTCCAGTCGGCTGCGAGCCGCGCCACGAGAGCTGGTTTGGCGCTCACGCCGAAGAGCTGATGCGCCGGCATCGGATCGCGCGTGTGGCGGCCGACCCGGCAAGAGTTCCGGCTGCCGCCGAGCCGGGCGGAGACACGATGCTCCGCTACTACCGGCTCCATGGCTCGCCCGCGATGTACCGGTCGGACTACGAGCCGGAGCGACTCGGCGCGATCGCCGAGCGGCTGCGCAGCGCGCCAGCGGAGGGAGTCGAGCGTTGGTGCATCTTCGACAACACCACACTCGGCGCGGCGACGGGAAACGCACTCGCGCTGGTCCGGCTGCTCGCGAGCTAGGCGGCCGAACCTGGCAGGACGCCCGCCG
>QHVE01000041.1 GCA_003223455.1 Gemmatimonadota bacterium
GTGTCGAGCAGGATGAGGCCGACCCCGACCAGCGCGCCGATGCCGATCATCCGCCACTCCAGGTTCCCGCCGACCACTCCCTGCGCCAGCGCGGAGATCAACGTCGCCTGCGGCGCGGGCAGCGGATTCTTCGCGAGGGCGCCGACGTTCGCCGCGCCGGCGAAGCCGTACGCCTTGGCGAGCAGGTTGAGCACCGGTGGGATCGACAGCGCGCCGGCGACGACGCCGAACACGAGCGCGATCTGCTGGCGCATCGGCGACGCGCCGACGAGCTGGCCCGTCTTGAGGTCCTGCAGGTTGTCGTTCGAGATCGTCGCGCAGGCGAAGACGATCGACGTGATGAACAATGCGAACGCGACGAGCGCGGTCCGGTTCTCTGCCGTGGGCGGCACGGCGACGACGAGGATCGACGCACAGGTCACGATCGACAGGATGCCGATCCCCGAGATCGGGCTGTTCGATGCCCCGATGAGCCCCGCCATGTACCCGCACACGCCGGCGATGAGGAATCCGACCAGCAGCACGAAGGGCACGGTGATGATCGTCAGCGTCGTCGCATTCGGCGCGAGCAGCGTGGACCGTGCGAAGGTGAACGCGAGGTAGGCCGAGATCACGAGGCACACCGCCGTGAGCGCGTAGATCCACGGCGGCGAGATGTCGCGGTCGGTGTCGTCGCTCCGGTCGGTGCGGCGCGCGGCGAGCGTCGCCATGAGGCCGCCCAACACCGGCTTCGCCAATCGTGCGAGGGTATAGATCGCCGCGACCGCGATCGCGCCCGCGCCGATGAACCGCACCTGCGTACGCCAGAGCGTCAGCGTGTGCGTGGCGAGGTCCACGCCGGCGGCGGGCGGCGTGATCGACCACGGCACCGCGACGCCCCACGAGATGATGAGGCCGAGCAGCATCGCCATCCCGACCGACAGGCCGACGAGCTGGCCGACACCGAACAGCGCGAGCGACCAGGCGATGTTGTAGCCGCTCGACGCCGAACCGCCGAGCCGGAAGAAGCCGGTGAGCTCGCCGGCGGCGATGCGCGTCGCGGTCACGATCGCGAACCCCGCCGAGGCGACGGAGCCGAGGATGATCGCGCGAAGCCCCTCCTGCGCTTCGCCGGTCTCGTTGCTCGCATCGCGTCTGCTGGCGCCGACCTTCAGCACTTCGGCCGCCGCGACGCCTTCCGGATACGGGAGGTCGGAGTTCGTGACGAGCGCGCGACGAAGCGGGATCGTGAACAGCACGCCGAGCACTCCACCGCTCAGGCAGATCAGAAACGACTGCCAGAAGGGGAACCCCGTCCACCAGCCGACGATCACCAGTCCCGGCAGGATGAAGATGATCGCCGAGAGCGTGCCGGCCGCGGACGCGACCGTCTGCACGATGTTGTTCTCGAGGATCGACGAGTCCTTGAACGCGGCGAGGACCGCCATCGAGATGACCGCCGCAGGGATCGACGAGGCGAAGGTGAGTCCGACGCGCAGGCCGAGGTAGACGTTCGCGGCCGTGAAGACCATCGTGAGGAGGGCGCCGAGAATCAGCCCTCGCAGCGTGAGCTCTCTGGGTCTCATCGGGGGAATCCTACGCCTGGGGCGGCTGGGGGCCAGTGGAGGCAGCCGCTTGCGCAGGAGCTGGGCTCAGCAAAGCGTGGACATCGCTCCGCCTCACGGCATCACTGCGGGTATGGCCGGATACGTGATTCCCAGTTGCTGCAGATACGACTCGTAGCGCGCCGGGTCGTAGTAGTACTTCCGCATCTCGCCGCGGTACTTCGCCATCCGCTCCGCGTTGAGCCAGGTCGCCGGCTGATCGCTCGGCGCCATGAGCGGCTGGTACTTCACCGTCTTGGTCTGGACGTCGGTGAAGTAGCGTTTCGCGTCGCTCACCAGCGTCGGCTTCAGCAGGAGATCGAGCACGGTCAGCGCCTGGACCTTGGCGCCGGCGATCACGCCCTTGTGCGCGATCGGCGTGGCCATGGCGATCGCGTCGGCCCAGTTGTGTCCCGGCGTGCCTGGAATGTTCGCCGGATAGTAGAGCGTGACGGATGGCACGGTCCACGTCACGTCGCCGATGTCGTCGCTGCCCGTGCCGCTGCTCGCCTTCGCTGCTTCCTCGGGCGAGCGAAGCGGCGGCACCTTCGTCTGCAGGCCGCTGTCGGGCCAGCTCAGCATCCTCTGTACTCCTCGCGCCATCGCCTGACCGCTCTCGTCCCAGGCCGGCATGCCGACGCGGAACGCGTTCGCATGCATCGCTTCCGCGATCGGCTTGTTGAAGTGCGGGCGCCACGCCGAGCCGATGATCTGCACGGTGTCGAGCGTCGTGAACGTGGCCGTGGCCGCCGCGCGAGCGATCTGCTTCGCATCGGCGAGCATCTTCGTCACCCGCTCGGGATCGCGTTCGCGGAAGAAGAACCAGATCGCCGCCGTGCTCGGCACGACGTTCGGCTGGTCGCCGCCGTCGGTGATGACGTAGTGCGAGCGCTGCGACAGCTCCATGTGCTCACGGTGGAACTCCCATGCGTTCGCCATCTGCATCACGGCGTCCAGTGCGCTTTGCCCACGCCACGGCGCCGCAGCCGCGTGGGCGCTCTGGCCCTTGAACCTGAAGATCGCCGAGATCAGGGCGAGCGCGGGCTCGTCGCCCCACGAGATGCCGAACTCGTAGCTGACGTGGGCGAAGAGATTCGCGTCGACGTCCTTGAATATTCCCGCTCTCACGAGGAACGCCTTTCCCGCGACCTGCTCCTCGGCGACGCCCGGCCAGAGCACGAGCGTGCCGCGAATCTTCTCGCGCACCATCACGTTCTTCACGGCGAGCGCGGCGAGGATGTTCAGCGGCACACCGCTGTTGTGCCCTTCGCCGTGTCCGGGCGCGCCCGATACGAGTCCCGCGCGCGACGCCATGCCCGGCGTCTGGTTCGCCTGCGGGATGCCGTCGATGTCCGACCCCAGTGCGATCACTGGTGATCCCGATCCCCACCGTGCGACCCACGCGGTCGGCATCCCCGCGACACCTCGCTCCACGGTGAAGCCGTTCCGCTCCAGAATTCCCGTGAGGTACTTCGAGGTCTCGGTCTCCTGCATCCCCAGCTCGCCGAAGGAGAAGACCTGATCGACCATCTGCTGGGCGAGCTTCGCTCTCGCGTCGATGGCGCGCGTCACCTCGGTCTTGAGGCTGTCGAGTCGCGGATCGGCCGACTGCGCTCCCAGCGAAGCTGACAGGAGGCAGCTCACGCCGAGGAGACGTACGAGGGTGCGCATGTCGATCCGCGTTCAAGTGGTAGTGCGTGCGATCACATCGGCGCTACGCGAGCAATCTGCGGCGGGGTGGCGAACTCCGCCATGACAGGTCTCAGCTCGTGCGTGCCCGCGATCGAGTGTCGTGCGACGCTTACCGCGGCATCGACGTCGACGGCGTCACCTTCAGCTCCGCGAAATCTCCGCGCGAGTTGTTCCCCACCCACAGTGCGACCGGCCCCGCCAGCACGTCGCCCAGCCGCTGCACGACGAGGTCCGGATCGGCGCCCCCGTTCGCGTACACGCTCACCTGCGTGCGCGTGACGACGAGCCGGAGCGGCACCCATCCGCTGGGATCCGGGATCGGCCGCACCGGCTTCTCGTACTTGCCCGGTGTCTCCGCGCGAAGCTTCGGCCACGGCCACGCCGGCTGCGACACGTACTGCACCGCGCGCTTCGCCCGCGCCGTGTCCGGCGTGCGGAAGTTGAACGGGCGGAGATACACCGCCTCGTAGGTGCTGTCGTTCTGGACGTTCCACGCCACGCCGACGAAGCTCTGCTGCGCCACGTCCTCGCCGCGCACCATCAGCTCGATCGTCCCCTCCGCGAACGGCGGACCCTGCACGATCGAGAAGCCGTCGCCCTCCTTCGCGTCGAGGCGGACGATCGGGCGGCCGTTCTCCTGGACGACGGTGTGGGTCCGATTCACGGTACGCACGATCGTCGGCGCGGGGCTCGTGCCCTGCGCGATAGCGGTTGCTCCGAGCGCGGCGAGCATGGAGACGGCAAGTGCTGCAAGTCGCGAGTTCATGATTCCCTCCGACGTGGTGGGAGGACAGCGGCGCTGCTGCGGTAGCGAGTGGATCGGGTGTCGTGTGGCGGGACGGCGTGCCCAGCCGGAACGGTCGCGGGGAGTATGCCGCGCATTCGTCTGAAGTACAGCAGTGGCGTCCTGCTTCCCCCGCCCCCCGCTTCGTTCCCATATTCGCCACGCCCGCCAACCATTGCCCGTCCGCCCACACGGACCCGAGGTCGCTCTGCATGTTCGATTACTTCGCCCGCCTGGTCGCCGCCGCCGCGGGATTCGTCGCGCTCACGCTCGGCTTCCAGCTCGCAGCAACCGTTCCGACGACCCCGGCGCGCTCCGCCGCGACGCTGCCCAGCCTCGATTCCCTCGATCTCGCCGAAGGCCTCCAGGCAACCCTCGTCGCCCAGGCGCCGACGATCACCAACCCGACGAACATCGACGTCGACGCGCGTGGGCGCGTGTGGCTTCTCGAGGGCTACAACTACAGAAAGTTCAAGCCGCACCCGCTCCGCCCCGAGGGCGACCGCATCGTCATCCTCCAGGACACCACCGGCGATGGCGTCGCCGACGTCACGAAGGTCTTCTACCAGGGCACCGACATCGACGCGGCGATGGGCATCGCCGTCCTTGGCAACAAGGTCTACGTCTCCGCCTATCAGAACATCTTTGTCTTCACCGACACCGACGGCGACGACAAGCCCGACAGGAAGGAGGTGCTCTTCACCTCCATCGGAAAGGATCACGACCACTCGACGCACGCCTTCGTCTTCGGGCCCGACGGCCGGCTCTACTTCAATGGCGGCAACGAGACGGGCGCGATCATGGATCCGAGCGGCAAGGTGCTCGTCGACCGGGCCGGCAACCGCGTCGAGCAGAAGCGCTCGCCCTATCAGGAAGGGATGGCGTTCCGCCTCGAGCCCGACGGCACGAACATCGAGGTGCTCGGCTACAACTTCCGCAATCCGTACGAGCTCGCGGTCGACGCGTTCGGTACGGTCTGGCAGAGCGACAACGACGACGACGGCAACCGCTCCACGCGGCTCAACTACGTGATGGAGGGGGGCAACTACGGCTACAAGGACGAGATGACGGGCGCGGGCTGGCGTGCGCGCCGCACGGGGATGAGCGACGAGATCCCGCGTCAGCACTGGCACTCCGACGACCCGGGCTCCGTCCCGAACGTCCGCATCAACGGCGCGGGCGCACCGTCCGGCATCACGATGTACGACGGCACGCTGCTGCCGAAGCGCTACTGGGGGACGCTCATCCACGCCGATCCGGGGCCGAACGAGGTGCGCGCGTATCCCGTGCATCCGAGCGGCGCGGGCTACTCCGCCGACGTCTTGCCCGTCGTGAGCTCGCAAAAGGACAAGATGTTCCGCCCGGTCGACGTCGCCGTCGCGCCCGACGGCTCGCTGTTCGTCGCCGACTGGTACGACGCCGGCGTCGGCGGCCACAACATGTCCGACCAGACGCAGGGACGGATCATCCGCCTCGCGCCGCCCGGCACGCGGTACACGGTGCCGGCGTTCGACGTCTCGACGGCGGCCGGCGCGGCGCGCGCGCTCAACAGCCCGAACCACGCGACGCGCTATCTCGCCTACGAGAAGCTCCACGCCCTGGGCCGCGGTGCGGAGCGCGTGCTCGCCACGATGTACCGCGGCACCGATGCACGCGCACGTGCGCGCGCACTCTGGCTGCTCGCGCGCATCCCCGGTCGCGGCGCGCGCTATCTCGACGCCGCGTCGCGCGACGCCGACCCGAACATCCGCATCGTCGCCCTCCGCGCGACGCGCAGAATCGGTGCGGATGTGATTCCCATCGCGTCGCGCCTCGTGCACGACGCGGCCGTCGACGTTCGTCGCGAGGTTGCGATCGCGCTTCGGCACGACCAGAGCCCACGCGCCGCGGCGCTGTGGGCCGATCTCGCCTCGCAGCACGACGGCAAGGACCGCTGGTACCTCGAGGCGCTCGGCGTCTCGGCCGACCAGCAGTGGGATCGCTACTTCGGCGCCTGGCTCGACCGGGTCGGCGACGGCTGGAACACACCCGCCGGACGCGACATCGTCTGGCGCGCCCGCTCGGCGCGCGCCCTGCCGCTGCTCGGGAAGCTCGCGACGGATCCCGCCATCCCGGTGGCTGACAGGCTGCGCTACTTCCGCGCGTTCGACTTCCATGCGGCGGAAGCGCGCCAGCGCGCGCTGCTCGCCATCCTCGCCACACCCGCCGGCGCATCGGCCGAGCTCACGCCGGTGATCCTGAGCCAGCTCGACGCGAAGGCCGTGGCGGGCAACGAAGACGTGAGCGCCGCACTGCAGCGCGCACTGCCCGCGGTCCGCGGCACGATGAAGTACGTGGATCTCGTGGAGCGGTTCGACGTGCGCACGGAGCTCGACGAGCTGATCCGGCTCGCACTCGACAAGCCGAACGAGACGGTCGGCTCCGAGGCGGCGCGACTCGCGCTCGCGTGGGGTGGTGCACCACGCTTCGGGACGATCCTCAACGGACCGGACGACCAGGCGGCGCGGCGCGCACTCTCCGTGCTCGGGCGGAACTACACCCGCGCCGTCGACACGCTCGTCAGCGCGGTCGCGCTCGACTCGACGCGCGCGCTCGACCTGCGGCGCGCTGCCGTGCAGTCGATGGGCACGGGGTACAACGGCTGGCTGCGACTCGTGTCCCTCGCGAGAACGAAGCAGTTGCCGGAGCCGCTCAAGCCCACCGCCGCCGCCGCGCTGTTCTCGGCGTGGCCGGAGCTCAGGGACTCCGCGGCCAAGTACGGACTCGCTCCGCCGCCCGCCACGACGCTCGACGGCAAGACCCTTCCGCCGCTCATGACGCTCGCCGCGCGCGGCGGCGACGCGGCAGCGGGGAGTGCCGTGTTCACGCGCACGTGCACCGCCTGTCACGTCGCTGGCGGCACGGGCACCGACTTCGGCCCCGCGCTCACGGAGATCGGCGACAAGCTGCCGAAGAGCGGACTCCTCCTCGCGATCCTCGATCCGAGCGCAGGGATCGCGTTCGGGTACGAGGGGTACTCGGTCCGCACGAAGGACGGCCAGCAGCTCATCGGCATGATCTCGAGCGAGACGGACGACGAGGTGGTGATGAAGCTCGTCGGCGGAATCCAGCGCCGTGTGCCGAAGAGCACCGTCGTCGAGCGGAAGCGCATGGACGTCTCACTCATGCCGCAGGGTCTCGAGCGAACGATGACGGAGGCCGATCTGACGAACCTCGTCGAGTACCTGTCCTCGCTCCACAAGACGCGCTGACGACATGACCGCACTCCCGACGTGCCGGTTCGTGGTGCGGGTGGGTGCGGCCGCACTCTTCACCTCAACGCTGGCCAGCATGGCGTCGTCCCAATCTCCGGCACGCGCTGGCATCAACTACGACGAGAGCCACGTCGCGCCGTACACGCTTCCCGATCCGCTCGTGCGCACGGATGGCACCCCCGTGCGCACCGCCGAGCAGTGGCTGAGGGACCGACGGCCCGAGCTGTTCGCGCTGTTCGAGCGCGAGGTGTACGGCAAGGTGCCTCCCGCGCCGCCAGGGCAGTGGTTCGAGACGCGCTCCGTCGACCAGCATGCCCTCGGCGGGATCGCGACGCGGAAGGAGGTGCGCGTGCACTTCGAGCGGGGACGCGCCGAGCCGTACATGGACGTCCTGCTCTACGTCCCCAACGAACCTCGCGCACCGGCGCCCGTGTTCCTCGCGCTCACCTACGGGAACCACACGATCACGCGCGACACCGCGGTGAGCGTCTCGCCGCACTTCCTGCGCGATCATCCGTTGCCCGACAGCGCGCACGGCCAGGTACGACGCGGCGAGTGGCGCGACCGGTGGCCGATCGAGACGATCGTGTCGCGCGGCTACGCGCTCGCCGGCGTGTACGTGGGCGACCTCGATCCCGACGCCAGGGACGCGATCGCGCACGGCATCCGTCCGCACTACTTCGTGCCGGGCCAGGCCGGGCCGCTCCCCGACCAGTGGGGGGCCCTCGCGTCGTGGGGCTGGGGACTCAGTCGCGCGCTCGACTATCTCGAGCACGACGCCGACGTCGACGCACGGCGCGTCGCGTTGATGGGACACTCGCGCACCGGCAAGTCCGCGCTCTGGGCCGCCGCACGCGATACGCGCTTCGCCATGGTCGTCGCGAACGAGTCGGGCACCGGCGGCGCGAAGCTCTCGCGGCGCAACTTCGGCGAGACGGTGGCGGAGATCAATCGCGGCTTCCCCTTCTGGTTCGCGCGCAACTTCCACAAGTACGACGGCCGCGAGCACGATCTTCCCGTCGACCAGCACGAGCTCATCGCGCTGATCGCACCACGCCCGGTCTACGTCGCCGTCGCGGCGGACGATCTCTGGGGCGATCCCCGCGGCTCGTTCCTCGCCGCGAAGGCCGCCGAGCCGGTGTTCGCCCTGCTCGGCGCACCGTCGAAGCTTCCGGCCGAGATGCCGGCGGTGAACCAGTCCACGCTCGACGGCTCGATCGGCTTCCATCTCCGTCCAGGCACGCACGACGTGACGGATTACGACTGGGAGCAGTTCCTCGCCTTCGCGGACCGGCATCTGAGGCGCTGATCGACCGCACTTTCGGGCGCCGTTCGCCCGGTTCGACTCGTTGCGTGACGCCGACTCGGGACGTCCATCCTCTGCTCGCACCAGGACAGAGAATGCTGACGACAGGCGCCGCGGATCCGCTCTTTCTTGCCTTCCAGCTGGCGCTCGCCGGACGATACTCCATCCTCCGCGAGGCCGGCCGCGGAGGCATGGGCGTCGTCTACCTCGCGCGCGAGGTGCATCTGGATCGCCTCGTGGCGATCAAGCTCCTCCCCCCGGAACGCGCACAGCGGCCCGAGCTGCGCGAGCGCTTCCTTCGCGAAGCGCGCATCGCGGCGAAGCTCTCCCATCCGCACATCATTCCGATCCACGCCGTCGATCAGATCGACGGTTTCGTCTTTTTCGTCATGGCGTACGTCGAGGGCGAGACCCTTGCCGAACGCATCCGCAGCCGCGGGCCGGTGAGCGCCAGCGACGGCGTGCGCATGCTGCGCGAGGTCGCGTGGGCGCTCGCCTATGCGCACGCGCAGGGCGTCGTGCATCGCGACGTGAAGCCCGACAACATCCTCATCGAGGCGTCGACGGGCCGCGCCCTCGTCACCGACTTCGGCATCGCCGCCGTGATCGGCGACGGCGACGCGGGCGGCGTGAGCGGCACGCCGGAGTACATGAGCCCGGAGCAGGCGCTCGGCTGCACCATCGACGCCCGATCCGATCTGTACGGCCTCGGCGCGACGGCGTTCTATGCGTTCGCCGGTCGTCCACCGTTCGAGGGCCGAAGCGCCGAGGAAGTGCTGGCGCGTCAGGTGACGGAGCCCGCGCCGCCGCTCGCGTCGCTGGGCATCGCCGTGCCGCGCAAGCTCGCGACGCTCGTCGACCAGTGTCTCGCCAAGGAGCCCGCGAGTCGGCCGGCGAGCGCCGAGTCGTTCGCCGAGCAGGCCGGTCGGACGATCGATGCGCAGCGCACCCTGCCGGCTGCACTTCGTGCGTTCGTGCGGCGCAACGGCCGCATGGACGGCGGCGGAACGCTGCTCTACGGAACGGTGGTGCTCACCACTTCACTCGGCGTGTCGACGCTGCTCGGAACGCGTGAAGCGTTCGCGACGTTCGCGGCGGGACTCGCGTTCGCCCCGATCGGATTCGCGGTCCTCGCCGCGCGGCGGCTGCTGCGGCTCGGCTTCGCGCACGCCGATCTAGGACCCGCCTTCAGGGCGGAGCTGGAGAGCGGGCGGGAAGAGCGCGCCGTGGAGCGCGGCCGCAATCGGTTCTTCGAGTCGATGGTGTCGTGGGTGGCTCGTGTCTCCACGTCGTTCAGTGTCATCGCCGTCCCCGCGATCGCGCTTGGGCTCCTGCTTCCCGATCGTGCCACGGCCGCGGCGGCGGCGATCCCGGTCACGGTGGCCACGATCTTCGTCGCGATCACGTCCGGCCTGGCGTACCTCGCCACCGTGCAGTCGCGCCGCGATGTCGACACCGAGTTCTGGTCCAGTGTGTGGACGGGTCGGCTCGGCACCTTCGCCTTCACGCTCGCGCGCAGGCTCCGCGGCACGCAGGCGGTGGGGCCGGCGATGACGCATCGCGCCACCGAGCTGTCGTTGGGGATGGCCGCCGAGCAGCTCTACGAGAGTCTGCCGAAGGAGACGCGGCGCGCGCTCGGCGACCTGCCCGCCCTGCTCGAGCGGCTGCAGCACGCCGCGCAGCGACTGCGCAGCAGGTATGACGATCTGAACGCGGCGGTGGAGTCACAGGGCCCGAGCCAAGCGTCCGATGACCTCGACGCGCTTCGTGACGAGCGCACGCTCGTGCACGACAAGCTCACCGGCGCGGTCGGCGCGCTCGAGACCATTCGACTGAACCTGCTGCGGCTGCACGCCGGATCCGCCGCCGTCGAGGGACTGACGACGCACATCGGGATCGCCGAAGAGGTCTCGGCCGAGATCGAGCGCATGGTCGCCGCGCAGCAGGACGTCGACGCGACGCTGCGCTTTCCACGTGCGCTCGAACCCACACCGGTCTAGCGAATGAGTCACCCCCGGATCGATGTGCGCGAGCTCGGCGCTCCCAACGTGTCGGGCCTTTTCGGTGGCGTGCTGCACGGGGCTGCGTCGCTGGCGGCGCGTACACCCAGGAGTCCATCCGTGCCCGACGCGGCGGCGTCACGCTCGTGGTGGAGTCGCGGTCTGCGCCTCGTGCGCAACGCCGCCATCGCCGTCATGGTGATGACGCTCGTGCCGGTGGGGCTGGTGTCGTGGCAGGGCGACACGGTCGCGCGCATTCTGTACCGCTCGAACATCGTCGACCGAGCTGCGATGGTCGAACCCGTGCGATCGCTGCGTCTGCCGAGCGACCCGTCGATCACGCCGCTGCAGGCGGGGATCGCGCTCAACGCGTTGCAGCCCATCCGCATCAAGGTCCGCGGCTTCGAGACGATCTCTCCGGCGGCGCTACCCGTCGCCACGTGGCGAATGGTCGTCATCGCACCCGACCTGTTCCCGACCGCGCGACCGGATCTCTACGTGGGACCTTCGAGCCGCAGTATTCTCGAAGCGTCGGTGAAGGGCTTCAGCTCGCGCGAGATGGAGTACCTCCGCTCGCTCGCCACGGCGCCGGTGTGGCGGGAGTTCGATCTCGTCGTGCGTGCTCCGGCGGTCGACGCCATCGGTGGCCAGTTCAGGATTCCCTTCGCCCCCGAGGCGCGTCCGGAGCAGCGCCCTCTCCCGTCGTTCAAGGGGAGCAAGGAGCTCGCGTATGCCGCCGTCTCGCGCGCGGCGTATCACATGGCGCTGGGGCAGCGCGATTCCGCCGAGGCGGTGCTGCGCTCGATCGTGTCGTTCGGGTTCACGTTCATCGACAACGGCACGTCGGGGCTCGAGGAGCTCATCGGCACCGTGATCGTCGGCATCGGGCGCGACGCGCTGCAGCGGTTCTACGTGATTCAGCACGACCCACGTGCGGGCCTATCTGCCCTGGCGCCACCGCCTCGGAGCATCGCGTCCTCGCTCGACCGCGGAACACCAATGTCCGCCGACGACGTCCAGCAGCGTCTGTTGGCGAACATCGAGAATCCGACCGCACCGCTCGGCGTGCGCTACCAGAGCCTGCAACTGCTCAGCGGCGCTTCGTGCACCAACGTGCGCGACCTTCTGTTCGGACCGCGCGCGGAGACGAGGCAGGTCGTGGAGCGTACGCGGCATACCCTGGCGCGCTTCCCGTCCGAGGTGGCGCTCGTGGAGCTGCTGACCCGCCCGTCGCATCCGGCTCCCGACGTCTCGTCGTCCAACCCATTCCAGGCACTCGCCGTGAGCTCGGCCAGCGTCGCGGCCGTCGTGCTGCAGAACCCGCGTCTCGAATCGTGCACGCGGATCCTGACCGGAGGCTGGTAACGGAGAGACACGCAGGCGGCGCCCACGCCGCCACATCGATTCACACGGTGGTTATCATGCACGGCGAGCGTCGATCCGACGCACGCACGAGCAGCTCGGACCCCGGATGACCGGACCCCCGTGAGATCTGCCCTCGATTCCCTTCGCCGCCTCCGCGACGGCAACGCCCGCTTCGCGGCCAACGTGCGCGGCCTCGAGTCGTTCCTTACGCAGGAGCGTCGTGCCGAGCTCGCGAAGCAGCAGGAGCCGCACGCCATCATCCTCGGCTGCTCCGACTCGCGCGTCCCCGCCGAAATCGTGTTCGACCAGGGACTCGGCGACTTGTTCGTCATCCGCGTCGCGGGAAACATCGTCGCGCCGTCGCAGGTGGGGAGCGTGGAGTATGCCGCCGAGCGGTTCGGCACGCGGCTCGTCGTCGTGCTTGGCCACTCGCAGTGCGGCGCCATCCTCGCCACGCTCGATCAGCTCCAGCGCCCGGCCGAGCTCCAGTCGCCGAACCTCCGCTCCATCGTCGATCGCGTGCGGCCGTCCGTCGCCGCGTTCCTCGACACGCCACTGAAGGATGACGTCGACGCGCTGGTGAGCCACGCGGTGCGCGCCAACATCCGCGCCTCGGTGGATCACCTGCGCCACGGCTCCTCGCTGCTCGAGCAGCTCATCGAGCGCGACGGACTGCTCGTGGTGGGGGCGGAATACTCGTTGGAAACGGGGCGCGTCGACTTCTTCGAAGGAGTACCAGATGGACGGTAGTTCATCCCTGCGGCCGCTGACTTCCCGGCAACGGATCCGAGTTCAGCATCCACTGCACGCCGAACTTGTCGACGAGCATGCCGAAGCGTGTTCCCCAGAACGTGTTCTGCGGCGGCTGCGGCGACTGACCACCGGCGCCGAGCTTCGCGTACAGCGCATCGACCTCGGAGGCCGGACCGCACTGGAGGCTGAGCCACACGTCGTCGCCGTCCTTCACCGGGTGTCCCTTCCCGGAATCCGACGCCATGATCACCGTGGATCCGCTCTCGAGCCGCGCGTGGATGACCTTGTCCTTGTCCTCGGCCGCCGACGACGGATCGGCCTGTCCGTAGGTGCTGACCTGAAGATCGCCACCGAGCACCTGCTGATAGAACGTCATCGCCGCATTGCAGTCGCCGTCGAACATGAGGTATGGGGTGATCTCTCTCGGCATGGCTCGCTCCTGCGTGAAAGGGGTACTGCGGACGATGAACGATGACCTGCGCCCGACTGCCACTTCAGTGAGCGGATAGAAGCGTGCGCCCGCGCGGGAACACGCAGGAAGACTATCTCCTCCGGATCATCCGGCAGGCCGCCGAGCTGCTGCGCCAACTACGTCGGCGATTGCTCGGCGGCGAGGCGAGCGCCGAGACGATCCGGCAGGATGCCGCCGCGGCAATCGATCTCCTGCTCGGCGCACAGGCCCCCGTGCTCGGCATGCTGGATGCCACCTCGGCCGCGCGGCTCGTGGGACATCCCGCGCTGGTCGAGCTCTGGTGCTCACTGCTCGACGTCGAGGGCGACGCCGCTGCGGCGAGCGGCGATGCGGCGTTCGCCTCGCGGCGCCGGGAGCGGACCGCCGAGCTCCGCGTCGCGGCGCGAAGCCTGTGGGGCCCGACGGACGCGGCCGACGAGCGGGAGCAGTCCGGCGCGTGAAGACCCTGCTCGTCACGGCCGTGCTCGTCTACGCCGCCTTCGCGGCATTCGCGTGGTTCGTGTCGGACCGCCTGATCTTTCATCCGCCGATGCCGTCGTATCGCGCGGGACGGCTCCCCATCGTCATGGTTCCGACGGCCGGCGGATCGATCGCGACGCTCTACCTGCCGAATCCGCGCGCCACGATCACGGTGCTGTTCGCACACGGCAACGCGGAGGACCTCGGCCACGACGTGCCGTGGCTCGAGGAGCTTCGCCGCGCCGGCTTCGCGGTGCTCGCATTCGACTATCGCGGCTATGGCCTGAGCACCGGCGGGCCGCCCTCCGCGGCGGGCGCGACGAGCGATATGGAGGCCGTGTATCATCACGCCGTGAACACGCTGAAGATCCCGCCGTCGCGCATCCTGGCATACGGACGTTCGGTTGGTAGTGGGCCGGCGACCGATCTCGCCGCGCGGGTGCCGGTCGGTGGGCTGGTGCTGGAGAGCGCCTTCGTGAGCGCGTTCCGCGTCCTCACGAGGGTGAGCCTCCTCCCATTCGACCGCTTCCACAACCTGCGCCACATCCAGCGGGTACGCGCCCCGATCCTCGTCATCCACGGCACGGACGACGAGGTGATCCCGGTGTCTCACGGGCGTCGGCTGTACGAGGCGGCAGGCCAGCCGAAGCAGGCGCTCTGGATCGAGGGCGCGCACCACAACGACGTCGCACTGGTGGCGGGCCCTCGATACTGGGCGACGCTCGCCGCGTTCGGCCGCCAGGTCGCCGCCGCCGGAGCGACCACGACACCCTGAGCCTGGTGCACCCGTAGGGGCAGTCACCCCTGTCGAGCGATGCCCATGCTGGCGACCCGATCGATCTCCCGCGAGACGGCGAAGGTCCGCGCCCCCGCGGTGAAGAGCTGTCCCTGGTGCCGCGACGAGATCCCGCACGACGCGAAGAAATGCCGATCATGCGGCGAGTGGGTGGTGAGCACCTCGCACGGCATCGCCGCGATGATGCTCCGCCTGTTCGGCCTCGCCTGGGTCGCCCTGTCGTTTGCGATCGCGGCGGGTCTCTGGTTCGCCGGGCAAGCGCTGCGCGGCTGGGTGTGGATGCACTCGGTCAACCAGCAGCTCACCCCACGCGTCGTGGACTTCGTCCTCTACGTCGTGATCGCGATCGTGTTGCTCAAGGGAGTTGCGATCGGTGTTGGATTCGGCATTCTGGCTCGCCTGGCGCCAAGGCGGCCGAGGTGGTGGACGTAGTCCGTTTGCATCGCGCGCGAGCGAATCGGGGTCAGACTCCTTGAAAACCGGTCCGGTGGGGAATTGGGGAATTGGGGTCAGACTCCTTGAAAATGCGGTATTGGGGTCAGACTCCTTGAAAACCGGTCCGGTGCGCGGGCAAATACTCGAGCGCCTCTTCTTCTCTCGAGCAGGCTCGGGAGCCGGCATCGAGAACGAGGGTTTGCTCGCATGAGGCGGATAGCAGATGCTGAAGCAAGCACGTCGGGGGTGCGCCGCGACGGACACGACGCGGCGGACCCCAAGCAGCTGCCCGAGCATTCGTTTCATCCGCCTCATGCAACTCGACCCTCGCTCCTGATACTCGATCAAAGGGGCCAGACCCCGAATAGCAAATGCGCCACGGCATAAGCGTTTTTCAAGGAGTCTGACCCCAATTCTCCCATTTCAAGGAGTCTGACCCCGATTCGCTCACGGATCTCTCCGCAGAAAATCCGGACCTTTTCGCGTCATCGCCCTTCCGGATGCGCGTTCCGTCGTTTGAACGTTCGTACGCCAACGGAACGCAACACCGCACCGTATCGAGGGCGAGAGATCGAAGTCGACCGCCCAACACGGAGCTGTACGTGATCTCCCGTTCATCGATCCTCGCACTCGCTCTGTGCGCCTGTGCCTCACCTCCGCACGGCACATCGAGTCCCGCGAATGCGGGATCTGCCCGCCAGATGGAGCGGCTGAATCGTGGGCTCGTCGCCGTGTCCCAGGGCCGCAACCGCGTATTCGTGAGCTGGCGACTCCTCGGCACCGATCCGGATGGCGTCGCGTTCAACCTGTATCGCATCGTCGGCGGCGCCGCGCCCGTGCGGGTGAACGCTGCACCACTCACCGAGGCGACGAGCACCAGCGATTCCATCTACGTGAGTGCGCCCGTCGCGTACCTCGTGCGCGGCGTCGTGAACGGCGTCGAGCTCGCGCCGAGCGAACGCTACACGCTGCGCCGCGAGACGCCCTATCTCTCGCTCCGTCTCCGTACGCCCGACGGCTACACGCCGAACGACGGCACAGTCGGTGATCTCGACGGCGACGGCGCGTACGAGCTCGTCGTGCATCAGGTCGGCCGCGGTCGCGACAACTCGCAGAAGGGTGTCACGACGAATCCGATCCTCGAGGCGTATCGGCTCGACGGCACTTTTCTCTGGCGCATCGACCTCGGGAAGAACATCCGAGAGGGCGCGCACTACACGCAGTTCATCGTCTACGATCTCGACGGTGACGGACGCGCCGAAGTCGCGTGCAAGACCGCCGACGGCACCGTCGATGGGGTGGGCAAGGTCATCGGTGATGCGAACGCCGACTTCCGCAACGGTGACGGCTACGTGCTCGCCGGTCCCGAGTATCTCACGATCTTCGACGGCCGTACCGGCGCCGCGCTCGCGACCACCAACTTCATCCCGCCGCGCCATCCGACGTCGCTTGCACCAACGGCCGATCAGATCAAGGCGATCTGGGGCGACGGCTATGGCAATCGCGTCGATCGCTTCCTCGCCGGCGTCGCGTACCTCGATGGCGTACATCCATCGCTGATCATGACGCGCGGCTACTACACGCGTGCCGTGCTCACCGCGTGGGACTGGCGCGGCGGGAAGCTCTCACGCCGGTGGACGTTCGACAGCGACTCCGGCCCCGAGAGCAACCGCGCCTACCGCGGCCAGGGGAACCACCAGCTGGCCGTGGCCGACGTCGATGGCGACGGACGCGACGAGATCGTCTTCGGCGCCGCGACGATCGACGACGACGGGCGCGGCCTCTACTCCACGGGACTCGGCCACGGCGACGCGCTGCACGTGAGCGACCTCGATCCCGATCGACCCGGCCTCGAGGTGTTCGACATCCAGGAACGGTTCGACGACGCGGGCGCCAACTTCCGCGACGCGCGCACCGGCGAAGTCCTCTGGAAGAAAGCGTCGGTGAAAGCGGGCGAGGACGGCGAAGGTCCCGGCCGCGGCAACTCGTTCGACGTCGACCCACGCACGCGCGGCGCCGAGAGCTGGGTCGCCGGCGCGGGACTGCACGGCATCTGGAGCGCGAAGGGCGCGCTGATCTCGGAGAAGCAGCCCACCGCGGTGAACTTCGGCGTCTGGTGGGACGGCGATCTCCTGCGCGAGCTGCTCGACAAGAACGTCGTCTACAAGTGGAACTGGACCGCCGAGCGAATGGACACCCTCTTCGTCGCCACAGGCGCCGCGTCGAACAACGGCACCAAGTCCACTCCCGTACTCAGCGGCGACATCCTCGGCGACTGGCGCGAGGAGGTCATCCTGCGCGTCGCCGACGACCCGCGCGAGCTGAGGATCTACACCACGACGATCCCCACTCGGTACCGATTCACGACGCTCATGCACGACCCCGTCTATCGACTCGGCATCGCCTGGCAAAACGTCGCCTACAACCAGCCGCCGCACGTCTCCTACTACCTCGGTGACGGGATGGCGGCCCCGCCTCGGCCGCGCATATTCGTGCCTGGACCACGATAGCGATCGATCTTCGGTTGGCGTCGGAACGACGACGCGTTCCGTCGTTGAGAGGCCACGCGAGATATCGAGGAGTCCTCGAGATGATCCGCAAGCTCAAGTCCGGCGAGTACCGACTCTACTCGCGCAAAGTCGATCCGAAGACCGGCAAGCGTCGGAATCTCGGGACGTTCAAGACGAGAGCCGCCGCCGAGAAGCACGAGAAGGCGGTGCAGTTCTTCAAGCGGAGGGGATGAGTGGACGCGCTCGAGACGTTTCGTCGATTGTGGGACCACGCCGCGTGGGCCGACGCGCTCCTGCTCTCCGCACTCGAGGCGATGCATCCGCCGCCGGCGCTCGCCTGGCGCGAGTATTCGCACGTGCTCGGCGCCGAGTCCGTGTGGCTCGACCGATTGCTGCAGCGTCCGCAGCGGTACGCCGTGTGGCCCGAGCTGTCTCCCGCCGAGGCGTCGTCGCTCGCGGCGTCGCTCCGCGCCGAGTATGCCGCGTACGTCGCCGGTCTCTCCGCTGATGCGCTCGATGTGCGCGTCCCGTACGTGAACAGCGCCGGCCAGTCGTTCGAGACTCCCGTGAGCGACATGCTGCTGCAGGTCGCGCTGCACGGGCAGTATCACCGCGGAAAGATCAACCTGCTGCTCCGCCAGGCTCATCTTCCGCCGACGCCGACCGACTACATCACCTTCGCGCGCGGCGTGCCCGCCGCGACGACCGACCTCTCGCGCCGATGACGTACCCGCCCGTCGCCGAGGCAACGGATCTTGCCACCCTGCCGCAGCGCATCGCCGCGCAGTTCCTCGACGGCTTGATCGCCGCGGTACCATTCCTCGTCGGCGTCCTCATCACCATGTTGTCGAACCAGCCCCGCATCGTGTTCCTCGTCGTGAGCGGGATCCTCGGAATGCTCTACACCCTCCTCTCCGATGGACTCGAGGGCGGGCAGAGCTTCGGCAAGCGTCTCGTCGGCATTCGCGTCGTCTCGATCGAGACCGGCGCACCATGCACGTTCGGGCAGTCGTTCCTCCGAAACCTGCTGCTCACGATCCTCGGTCCGATCGACTGGATCTTCATCTTCGGCGAACGACGCCAGCGCCTCGGCGACAAGGCCGCCGGTACGATCGTGATCGTGGACTAGTGCGCGGGTGCGCGCCGGCTGATGCACCAACTGCCACTGCCGAGAGCAGCACTCCGCGCTCTCGGCAGTCCTCCGTCCCCTCCGCGTGAGACCGAACGCCTCAGTCTCCCCGTCGCGAGTTGATGACGCTCGCGATTCCTACGATCGCGGCCGCTCCGATCAGCGTCTTCACCGGATTGAGCGCCGCCGTCGTGTACAGGCTCCGCTTCATCACGCGACCGGGATATTTGCCTCGCACGCGGCCGTCGCCCGGACGTGGCGCGTAGAGCGTGTCGTCGTCGAGCGGCGCCTCGTCCGAGCGCTGGCCGTCGAACGCCGTGTTCTCCTTCATCCGGTCGCCGATCGTGGGCGCGACCTTCTCCACCATCGTGAACATCTTCGCCGCGCCACCCACCCGCAGGTTCCGGCGCGGCGACTCCGCGCAGGCGAGGATCGCTTCGGCCACGACCTCCGGCGCGTAGACCGGCGGCACGTGCTTCGGCTCGACGCCGAGGTAGTTCATCGCGTGCTCCGGATACGGCGTGTCGATCGCCGCCGGCTGGATGAGTGTCACTGACACCGGCACCCCTTCCTGATGCAGTTCCATGCGAAGCGTGTCGGTGAATCCCTTCACTGCGTGCTTGCTCGCCGCATAGTGCCCCTGCAGCGGCATCGCCGTCTCCGAGAGCTCGCTGCCGATGTTGATCAGCGCGCCGCCGTGCAGCTTGAGGTGCGGCAAGGCGGCGAGGCTACCATGCACGACACCCCAATAATTTGTCTCGAACAGTCGGTGCGCGTCGTCCAGCGGCACTTCCTCGATCCGCCCGTAGATCGAGACGCCGGCGTTGTTCACCCAGGTGTCGATCCGGCCGTACGCGGCGATCGCCTGCTCGGCGACTGCTTCCACCGAGAGCTGATCCCCGACGTCCACGACCACCGGCGTCGCCTGGCCCCCGTTGGCGGTGATCTGGTCGGCGGCCTGCTTGATGTCGGCCTCGTCGCGAGACGCGAGCACCAGGCGCGCCCCGCGCCTGGCAGCCTCCATCGCCGTGGCGAGCCCGATCCCGCTCGACGCGCCGGTGATGACGATCACCTGATCCTTGATCGGCTTGAGCCTGATTGCCATGCTACTTTTCTCCGGAATCGATGACGGTTTG
Source organism: Gemmatimonadota bacterium (assembly GCA_003223455.1). Classification (GTDB taxonomy): domain Bacteria; phylum Gemmatimonadota; class Gemmatimonadetes; order Gemmatimonadales; family Gemmatimonadaceae; genus AG11. The sequence continues at coordinate 19,675 of QHVE01000041.1, forward strand.
ATGAGAATTCGCGGTGGGGTGCGGGATGCATCTCCCGCGCCGCGCAGGGTCGTGCAGCAGAGCGCGTCTCGGTCGCGTAGAGATCGGCAGGACGCGTCGTGGCGTCCTCGACGACGACCATCGTCCCTCGACACCACGTGACCCGCCCGGGCCCATCCGAATGATTCTCCGCACCACCTTCGCCGCCTTCGCCACGCTGTCGCTGTGCCTCGCCGAGCCCGCCCTCGCACAGAGCACTCCGACCTTCCCGACCAACGACGCCGTCCTGCGCCGCATCTGGTCCATCGGCATGGACAGCTCGCACGTCGAGGAGCTCGCCGCGACGCTGATCGATTCCATCGGGCCGCGGCTCACGGGCACGGCCATCCAGCGCGACGCCCAGAACTGGCTCGTGTCGATGTACAAGCGCTGGGGGATCGACGCGAAGAACGAACAGTTCGGCACCTGGCGCGGCTGGCGGCGCGGTCCGTCGCATGTCGACCTGCTCACCCCGCGCGTTCGTACGCTCGAGGCGACGATGGCCGCGCACAGTCCGGGCACGCAGGGCAAGCCACTCGTCGCCGGTACGATCATTCTCCCGCACTTCGAGGACAGCACGGAGTTCGTGCGCTGGCTCCCACAGGCGCGTGGGAAGCTCGTGCTCGCCTCGGCGCCACCCGTGAGCTGCCGGCCGACTTCGGACTTCACGCAGTTCGCCACGCCGGAGACGAAGCTGCGCGTCGATTCCGCGCGCGCGGCGCGCCTGCTCGACTGGGGCAATCCGAACGTGCGGGGCACCGGCCTCTCGATGGCGCTCGGCGGCGGCGCGCTCGGGCTTCGACTCGAAGAGGCTGGCGTCGCCGGACTGTTGACGTCGCGGCCCAAGGACGCCCTCGGCGCGCGCGAGATCTTCGAGACGAACAACACGCGCGCGCCCACCGTCTCATTGAGCTGCGAGGACTACGGGCTCGTGTACCGTCTCACGGAGCGCGGCATCGACCCGCAGCTGCGCCTCGACCTCGATGCGAGCTTCCTCGGTGAGCAACCCGTCTTCAACACCATCGCCACGATCCCCGGCACCGAGAAGCCCGATGAGTACGTCCTCCTCTCGGCGCACTTCGACTCGTGGGACGGCGCGTCCGGCGCGACCGACAACGGCACCGGTACGCTCACGATGATGGAGGCGATGCGCATCCTGAAGCAGGTCTATCCTCGACCGAAGCGCACCATTCGCGTCGGCCACTGGGTCGCCGAGGAGAACGGGCTCGTCGGATCGAAGGCGTATCGCGAGGATCATCCCGAAGTCGTCGCCGGCCTGCAGGCCATCTTCAACAACGACAACGGCACCGGTCGCATCTCCCGGCTCGGCGCGACCGGCTTCCCCAACGGCGACGTGCACGCGCGGCAGTGGCTCGCCAAGCTCCCCGACGTGTTCCGCAGCCAGATCAACTACATCGGCGTCGGCATGCCCGGCACCGGCGGCACGGACGACTTCTCCTTCTATTGCGCCGGCACGCCGTCGTTCGGGCTCGGTGGACTCGGGTGGAACTACGGCACCGAGACCTGGCACACCGATCGCGACACGTACGACAAGATCGTGTTCGACGACCTGAAGAAGAACGCGACGATCGCCGCGATGTTCGCCTATCTCGCGAGCGAGGATCCGGAAAAGATCACGCGCGAGCGCGTCGACCTCACCGCCGTCGCCGACTCGATCGACCATGCGAATGCGCTCAACCCGGTGCCGACCGGATCGCCCGCTCGTCTGCCCGCCCTCCGCACGTGGCCGTCGTGCGGCATCGCTGCACCGCGCAAGACCAGGCTGCGGCTGTGAGGTGAGCACACGGGTGCAGTCGCACGTATCGCGCGCCGCGCGGTCGCTGCTCGCGCTCGCGGCGCTTGCGCTCGTTCCATCAGCGCGGGCGCAGCGCGCTGACACCGCGCCCGCATGGCCCGTCCTCACGACCGATTCGCGCCCGTGGACGCGCTGGTGGTGGCAGGGCAGCGCGGTGAACCCGATCGATCTCACGCGCAACCTCGAGGCGTACCAGCGTGTCGGGCTCGGCGGCGTCGAGATCACGCCGATCTACGGCGTGAAGGGTGCTGAGGCGGAGTTCATCCCGTATCTGTCGCCGAAATGGGTGTCCATGCTCGAGCACACCCTCGCCGCCTCGAAGCGGATCGGCCTCGGCGTCGACATGGCGACGGGGACGGGCTGGCCGTTCGGCGGCCCGACCGTCGGCGACACCGATGCGGCGAAGTACGTCGCCTGGAAGCGCTATGCGCTCCGCGGTGGCGAGCGCCTGCGCGACACGATCGCTCTCGTGCAGACGCCGCTCGCCCGCGCCGCGGCCGGCCGCGTCGACATCGCGACGCTCAGGGACCCCATCGCGAGCACGCCCGATCTCCAGAAGCTCGCGCTCGATCAGGTGCGCTTCCCCAAGCCGCTGCCGCTCGTCGCCGTGATGGCGTACTCGAAGTCCGGCCGCGTCGTCGACGCCACCTCGCGCGTCACCCCGGCGAGCATCCTCGACTGGACCGCGCCTGCCGGCGACTGGACGATCTACGCCGTCTTCCAGGGCTGGCACGGCAAGCAGGTCGAGCGCGCCGCGCCCGGTGGCGAGGGCAACGTCATCGACCACTTCGCCCGCGAAGCGATCACGCACTACCTGCGCCGCTTCGACGAGGCGTTCGCCGGCCAGAACGTGCGCGGTGTGCACGGCTTCTTCAACGACTCGTACGAGGTGGACGACGCGAGCGGCCAGGGCGACTGGACGCCGCGGCTGTTCGACGAGTTCAAGGCGCGCCGTGGCTACGACCTGCGCGATCATCTGCCGGCGCTGTTCGACGGTGGCACGTCCGACACCGCGCGCCGCGTCCTCTCCGACTATCGCCAGACCGTCTCCGACCTCGTGCTCGACGGCTTCACCAAGCCGTGGGCCGAGTGGGCCCATGCACGCGGTTCTCTCGTGCGCGATCAGGCGCACGGCTCGCCGGCGAACATCCTCGATCTCTACGCCGCCGCGGACATCCCCGAGACCGAGGGCACCGAGCCGACGCGGCTCAAGTTCGCGACGTCCGCAGCGCACGTCGCCGGCAAGCCCCTCGCCTCCGCTGAAGCGGCGACGTGGCTCACCGAGCACTTCGTCACCAAGCTGACCGACGTCCGCACCGCGCTCGACAACTTCTTCCTCGCCGGCGTCAACCACGTCGTGTATCACGGCACCGCCTACTCGCCGGCGAGCGAGCCGTGGCCCGGCCGGCTCTTCTACGCGGCCGTCGAGTTCAACCCGCAGAACAGCTGGTGGCGCGACTTCGCGGAGCTCAACGGCTACGCGGCGCGCGTGCAATCGTTCATGCAGTCGGGGCAGCCCGACGACGACGTGCTGCTCTACTTCCCGATCTTCGACCGCTTCGCCGAGCGGCCACGTGTGCGCGGGCGTCAGGCGGCGGGAAGCGGCTTCTCGATGCCGGGCCAGGCGCCCGCCGGCGGCTTCACGTCGCAAGGGTTCAGCACGGAAGGACAGACCGCGGCGCTCCTCGACCACTTCGATGCCATCCCACCGTACGACAGCTCGGCGTTCCGCGACGCGGCCGAGCGCATGCTCGCGCGCGGCTGGATGTACAACTACGTGAGCGACAAGCAGCTCGCCGGCACGCGCGCGATCGGTGGCCGTCTCATCACGACCGGCGGCACGCGCTATCGCGTCGCGCTCGTACCGGCACCGAAATACATCCCGATCGAGACGCTGGAGAAGCTCATGCTGCTCGCACGCAGCGGCGCGACCATCGCCTTTTATCGCGGCGTGCCCGAGGACGTCGCCGGGCTGAACGACCTCGTGCGTCGGCGCGCGCGGCTCGCCGCCATCAAGTCCACCGCGCTGCGCCTTCCGTCCGACGATCGCGAGGTGCAGCGCGTCGCCGTCGGACGCGGCACCGTACTCGTGAGCGACGACCTCGACGCGCTGCTCACCGCGGCGGGCGCGCGGCGCGAGACGGCGGTGGACATGGGGCTGAAGCTCGCCCGGCGCCGCGAGCGAGACGGTGCGACGTACTTCATCGTCAACACGAGCGGCAAGACCGTCGACGGCTGGGTGCCGCTCGCCAGGACCGCGCGCTCCGCCGCCGTGTACGCCGCGATGCACGCGTCGAGCGGCATGGGCCGCGTGCGGAGCACGGCGAGCGGTATCGAGGTCTACCTCCAGTTCCCCGCGAGCGCGTCGCGCATCGTGCGCACGTACGATCGGGAACTGTCCGGCGCGCCGTGGCCATACGTCGAGCGCGCGGGAGAGCCCGTGCCCGTGAGCGGGAAGTGGTCGCTCGAGTTCCTCTCCGGCGGACCAACGCTCCCCGCGAAAGTTGCCGACGCGCCGCTCGGCTCGTGGACCGAGCTTCCGGGCGACGACGTGAAGAGCTTCTCCGGGACGGCACGCTATTCCATCGACGTGCCCCGCCCCGCTGCACCCGCTGGCGCCACCGCATGGCGACTCGACCTCGGCACCGTGCACGAGAGCGCGCGCATCGCGCTCAACGGTCAGGACCTCGGCACCTTCATCGGTCCGTGGTTCCGCGTCGACGTGCCGGCCGAAGCGCTGCGCGACCACAACGTGCTCGAGGTCGAAGTGTCCAACCTGATGGCGAACCGCATCGCCGATCTCGACCGTCGCGGCGTCGCTTGGAAGAAGTTCTACAACGTCAACTTTCCCGCGCGGCTGCAGACCAATCGTGGCCCGGACGGCTTGTTCAGCGCGGCGAAGTGGGCGCCCCTGCCGTCGGGGCTCGTGGGTCCGGTGACGCTGACGCCGCTTGAGCCCAAGTCGTTCTGATCGGTCGCAGGTGAGCCACGCCGCCGAGCTCCACACCGTGTGGGACGTCGTCGGCGGCGTGCGGGTGCGCGGACGCGTGAGCGCGCGGCCGCTCACGCGGCGAGACGACACACCGCACGCCGTGTTCGTGCACGGGCTCGGGATGGCGACCAACTACCTCGAGCCGACGATGCGCGCGTTGGAGAACGAGATCGCGGTGAGCGCGCTCGATCTGCCCGGGTTCGGCGGCAGCCGACCGATCGTCGGACATCGCTCGCTCGCCGAGCTCGCCGAGGCGCTCGTGGCATGGGTGCGCATGCGCGGGATCGTCGCACCGATCTTCGTCGGACAGTCGCACGGCTGTCAGGTCGTCGTGGAAGCCGTCACTCGTGCGCCGGACCTCGCCTCGGCGCTCGTGTTGAATGCGCCGACGATGGTTGCCGAGCACCGGAGCATCGGCGCACAGCTCTGGCGCGTCATGCTCGACACGCCGCGAGAGCCCCTCGCGCTCGTGCCGCACGTCGCGCGCGACTACCTGCGCGCGGGGCCCGTGCGCATCCTCGCCACGCTGCGCGATGCGTTGCGCGATCGGATCGAGGACAAGCTGCCGACAGTCCGGGTGCCCGTGACGATCGTGACCGGCGCGCGCGATCCCGTGTCGCCGCCGGCGTGGGGCGAGCGACTGGCGCGCCTCACGCGCTCACACGCCGGCGCCGAGGCCCGCTTCGTCATCGTGCCCGGCGCAGCGCACGCCGTCCCATTCAGTCATCCCGAGGCGCTCGCGGCCGAGGTCGTGTCGATGGCCCGCCGACTGGATGCGACCCGGGCCCCGCGGTAAGACCAAGAGTGTCAGACCGCTTGAAAAACGCTTATGCCGTTGAACGTTTGCCGTTTGGGGTCTGACCCCCTCAGCGAGGGCTCCGTCGGACCTTGCGCGCCATGCAATCGTGAATTATCTTAGCACTAAGATGAAATCGGCCACTTCCCCCAGCCGCGCGCAGACTCGCACCGGCGCTTCGACGACCGGCGACCGCAAGACCGACACCGCCCTCAAGCTGTGGGTCGTGCTGGCGCGGTCGTTCAATGCCGTGTCGGCGCGCCTGGCCGAGGACGTCGCGCGGCACGACATCACGTCGACCGAGTTCGCCATCCTCGAGGTACTCCATCACAAGGGGCCGCTGCTGCTGGGCGAGGTGCAGAAGAAGATCCTCGTGACGAGCGGCGGCATCACCTACCTCGTGGACCGGCTCGTCGAGAAGGGGCTCGTGAAGCGGGAGGAATGTCCGGAGGACCGTCGGGCGCGGTAC
>QHVE01000042.1 GCA_003223455.1 Gemmatimonadota bacterium
TCCCGCAGCACGCCGCGGCGATCGAGAAGGCGGTGAGCGGGCTGACGGCGGCGGAGCAGCGCGAGGCCGCCCAGCTCCTCCGGAAACTCGGGCTGGCGGCAGCAGAGCTCGGCGAAGAGGAGTAGTTAAACAGCCAGCACCCCCCTTGCATTGGCAGTGTAAGTGTTATAACATTCTCTTAGCGCATTGATATACACATGCAAACCACCTCAG
>QHVE01000110.1:0-5514 GCA_003223455.1 Gemmatimonadota bacterium
ATCCGGTCGGCGCCGACGGTGAGCGGCTCGTCGACGCGCAGCGTGATCGGCAGCGGCGAGCGCGCGTCGATGATCTCGAGGCGGGTCGCGGGGATCCAGTCGCGACATGCCTCAGCCAGCGGGGCGGTGACCGGCGGAACCACCGAGCCGATGGCAACGCCGGTGACGTCGTGAAGCGCGATCTCGGCGCCGGCGAGCAATCCGCGCAGCAGCACCCCGAACTCGTCGGGGGTGCGCGCGACGTCGGTCATGATGCGCCAGTGCGCCCGGAGCTCGGCGCCGTCGTACAGGCCGAGTGTCGTCTCCGTATTCCCCACGTCGAATGTCAGGAGCATGCGGGTGGCTCGGCGAAGGTGAGGGTGCCCGTGCGATGTCGCGCAACAGTACCGTCGACGCCTCGGACGAGAAGCTCGCCGGAGGACGCCAGGCCATCGACGGTGCCGCCTGAAGGTGCGGAGACGGAGCGCCCGCGGGCAACGTCGCGCGCCGTCCAGCGCGCGAGCTCGTGCTCCGTGAGATGTCCCAATTCGCCCGCCGCGCGCCGCAGCGCCGGAACGAGGCACGCGAGCGCCTCGAGCCGCGTGCGCCCCTCGGCGAGCCCGATCGCGGTCTTGAGCGGTGGCGTGCGCACATTGAGCCCGAAGCCGATCGCGATCCATTCGGCGGTCGCGCCGCGCCAGCGCGTCTCGAGCAGCAGTCCCGCGAGCTTGCGCGCGCCGACGTAGAGATCGTTCGGCCATTTCACCCCGATCCGCGCTGTCGCCAGGCCGTCGAGCGCCTCCGCCGCGTACAGACCGCAGCGAATCGAGAGTACGTCGAGCGCCGGAACATCGGTGGGTCGCTCGAGCAGCGTGAGCCACACGCCGTCGCCGGCGCGCGAGGTCCAGCGGCGGCCGTGCGTCCCTCGTCCCGCCGTTTGCTCGTCTGCCAGCACCAGGGTGCCGGCCGGGGACGACGACGCGATCACGTGAGCGACGTCGAGCGTGGAGGATACCGATTCGTGCAACACCACGCGCGGAACGCCGAGGAACGCCTCGAGCTCCGCGGCAGTCCGACCGTCATAGCGGACCGCCCCGCGCTCAGCGGAGGAAGACAAGATAGAAGACCAGCGCGAGCACGACGCGATACCAGCCGAACAGCGAGAAGTCGCGGCGCTTCAGGAAGGCGAGGAACGACTTGATGGCGATGATCGCCGTGACGAAGCTGACGACGAAGCCGATACCGAGCACGCCGAAGTTGCCGCTCAGCGCGGCGCGACTCTTCAGCAGCTCGAGACCAGTCGCGGCGAGCATGGTGGGGACGGCCAGCATGAACGAGAACTCGACGATCGTGCGCTTCGACACGCCCAGGAGCGAACCTCCGACGATCGTCGCGGCCGATCGGGAGACGCCCGGAATGACGGCGATCGCCTGAAAGAGGCCGATGAGGAACGCCTTCCTGTACGTGATCTCGTGGAAGTCGACGTCGCGATCGTCCTCCTGACGAAACCGTTCGAACACGATCAGCGCGATGCCGCCGACGAGGAGCGTGAGCAGCACGACCGTGATGCTGCCCATCAGGTAGCCCTTGATCGCCTTGTACACCGTGAGACCAATGACGCCCGTAGGGATCACCGCGACGACGAGCTTCTTCAGCACGTCGATGTTCAGGAAGCGTCTCCAGTACAGCACGACGACGGACAGGATGGCGCCGAGCTGAATGATGATCTCGAAGCTCTTGAGAAACTCCGTCTCGGTGAGGCCGAGCGCGCGGCTCGCGAGGATGAGGTGCGCGGTCGAGGAGATCGGGAGGAACTCGGTGATGCCCTCGACGATGCCGAGCAGCAGCGCATGGAGCGCGTCGAGCGAAGGCTGGACGAGCTGGGAGAGAAGTGCGGCGGTCACGGAGCCAGGCGAGGGATGGGTGAGCTACTGATCGTCAGAGAGGCTACCATCGAGGGCGTCGAGGTAGAAGGCCTCGTACTGTGCAACGACCTGGTCGAGGGAGAAGCGCTTGCGCGCGTCGGCCGCCGCCATCACCGACGCGGTGCGCCAGCGGTCAGCGTCGGTGAGAAAGCCGATCGCGGAGCGCGCCATGGCCTCGACGTCGCCCACGGCGCAGAGCGCGCCGGTCTCCCCGTCGCGGACCACCTCGGGGAGTCCGCCGGCACGACTACCGACGACGGGCACCCCCGTGGCGAGTGCCTCGAGCGCGCTGAGGCCGAACGACTCGCTTTGCGACGGGATGAGGAACAGATCCGCGCTGGCGAGCAGCGGCGCGACCGCCTCGAGCTTGCCGAGGAAGAACACGCGGTCCTGCACTCCGAGCCGGCGCGCCTCCTGCTCCGCGTCGACGCGCTCCGGTCCGTCGCCGACCATCACGAGCACGCTCGGCACCTCCCTGGCGACGCGTGCATAGATCCCGACCACATCCCGCACCCGCTTCACGGCGCGGAAGTTCGAGATGTGCATGAGCACCTTGTCGCCGTTCACCTGCTCGCGAAGCTGCGGCTCGTAGCGGGAGCGATCGTAGACGGTCGGATCGATGAAGTTCGGGATCACCTCGATGCGGCAGCTCGAGCACCCGAACACCGACTGCGTCTCGTCGCGCAAATACTTCGACACCGCGGAGAGTCCGTTCGACTTCTCGATCGAGAACTTGGTGATCGCGTGGAACGAGGGATCCTGCCCCACGATCGTGATGTCCGTCCCGTGCAGGGTCGTGAGGACCTTGATGTCGGGGCGCGTCTGGGCGAGCATCTCGCGCGCCATCCACGCGCTCGTCGCGTGGGGGATGGCGTAGTGTACGTGCAGCAGGTCGAGCCGGTGGGCGAGCACGACCTCGTGCATGCGAACGGCGAGCGCGAGATCGTACGGGGGATACTCGAACAGCGGGTAGCGGCCGACGTCCACCTCGTGGAAGTAGATGCGCGGCAGGAACGACGGCAGCCGGAACGGCTGCTGATAGGTGATGAAGTGGATCTCGTGCCCGCGATGCGCGAGCGCGATTCCGAGCTCCGTCGCGACCGCTCCCGACCCGCCGTAGGTCGGATAACAGGTGATACCGATCTTCAGGCCTGCCATGTCTGCCACCAGGAAAGGGCGCCCGCCTGCCAGTCGGAGTCCCGAGGATCGAGGCGTGTCACGTCGTCGCCGGCGAGCTGGTGCCGGAACCAGGTGCGCTGCCGCTTGGCGTACTGTCGCGTATCCACGATGACGCGATGCAGCGCATCCCGTTCCGACAGCTCGCCGGTCTCGAGCAGACGAATCGTGCGGTAGCCGGTGGCGTTCCACGCCGGTGCGTCGGCCGGAACCTCGCCGATGAGTCGGCGAACCTCGTGCCGCCATCCGGATCGGAGCATGGCGTGAGCGCGCGTCTCGATGCGCGTCGCGAGCTCGGGACCCGGATCGACGACGAGATATCGCGCACTCCAGCGCGCGGGCCGACGCTGCTCGCGGTGGAGATCGCTCATGCGCCGGCCGGCGAGGAGCGCGATCTCGAGCGCTCGGAGCAACTGGGTCCGACCAAGCGCGGCACGCGACGGATCGAGCGCTCGCACCCAGCGCCGGAGGGTCTCGGTGGAGTACGCCGAGAGCTCCTGCTGAAGCATGGCGCGGCGTGCCTCGTCGAGTGGCGGCTCGTGGAACAGGTCGCCGAACAGTGCGCGGAGGTACAAGCCCGTCCCGCCGACGACGAGCGGCTGCCGGTTGCTCGCGAGCGCGGCGCGAATCCACTCGTCGGCGCGATCGGCCCACCACGCCGCGGATGCACGCTCCGTGGGATCGAGCACGTCGATGCCGCAGTGTGGCACCGCGCGACGCTCGGCCGCCGTCGGCTTGGCCGTTCCGACGTCGAAGCCTCGGTAGAGCTGGCGCGAATCGGCGCTGATGATGGTGACGTCGGTGCGGTCGGCGAGCCAGAGCGCGAGCCGCGTCTTCCCCGCAGACGTCGGACCGCACACGACCGGGATCGCGACTGCACTACTGCCGACCAAAGCGGCGCTCGAGCTCGGGCCACGAGAGCTGGACGATCGTCGAGCGGCCATGGACATCGTGCGCAGGAAGCCGCGTCTCGCCGAGCGCGACGAACAGCGCGCGCATCTCGGCCGGCGAGAGCTCGTCCCCTGCCTTGATCGCGGCCTTGCACGCGACCGTGGCGGCGAGGCGCTCGTGCCGCGCGTGCGACGACGGCGTGCGATCACCCGCGAGCGCGGCGAGCGACTCGCGCAGGCAGCGTTCGGCATCGAAGCGCGGATGCGGCATCGGCACGCTGCTGACGAGCAGTGTATGCCCACCGAACCCCTCGACCTCGAAGCCGAGACGAACGAGGACGTCGCGATTGGCCTCGAACGCCTCTCCTTCTGCGGGGGTGAGATGCAGCGTGAGCGGGAAGAGCAATCGCTGCGACGGTGCCTCGCCGCGCTCGAGCATCCCCATGAAGCGCTCGTAGAGCACACGCTCGTGCGCGGAATGCTGGTCGATGAGGACGACACCGTCGTCGTGCTCGAACATCATGTACGTCCGCCGTAGCTGGAGCAGCGGCGGTACGTGCTGCGTCGGCGGCGGTTCGGGTACCGGCGCGGGTGGGAAGCTCGGCTCGGGGGGACGCCAGCTCTCCGCTGCATTGGACTCCGTTTCGTCTTCCACTCCGACGGGCCGCTCGTCCGCTTCGTCGGAGCGACGCTCGAACAGGCCGTCGGGGCGCGCGTCCGTGGGCCGCAGCAGCTCGACGTCGGCGCGCGCGGTGCTCCACGCCGGCGCCGAGGGTGACCAGGTGCGCACGCCCAGTGCGGCGCTCGCGTCGAAGGTGCCGAGCGCGCGGCGGACGGAGTCCTCCACGGCGCGTTCCACGACCCAGCGGTCGCGGAACCGCACCTCGGCCTTCGCGGGATGGACGTTCACGTCCACGGCATCCGCGGGCAGCACGATGTCGAGAAGGAGCGAGGGACGGAGTCCTGGCGCAAGCGTGGACTTGTACGCGGCTTCGGCGGCGCGCAGCAATCCCGCATCGCGGATCGGGCGACCGTTGACGGTGAGGAAGGTGCGCCGACTGGCGGTACCCACATCGGCCGGCCGCTCGGCGAGCCCGCTGACGTGGATTGCGCCATGAACGTCGTCGACGTCGACCAATCGGTCCGCGACGGACGAACCCCACAGGGCCGCGACACGGTCGCGCAGCGAGTGCGCCGCCGGCAGCGCGAGCGACTGCCGGCCGTCGTTCGACACGGTGAAGCGTACGTCGCGCCGGGTGAGCGCGACCATCGTCATCACGTCGACCACGCCGCGCCACTCGGAGCGCGCACCACGCAAGAACTTCTGGCGTGCCGGCGCGTTGTAGAACAGCTGCGACGCGACGATCGTGGTCCCACGGCGACGCGCGACGTCGCGCACCTCGGTGATCACGCCGCCCGCGGCGTGAATCGCGGTGCCGGCGCCGTCCGACGGAGCGGTCTCGACGACGAGGCGACATACCGAGGCGATGGCCGGCAGCGCCTCACCGCGGAAGCCGAAGCTCGACACGCCGACGAGGTCCGCC
>QHVE01000110.1:5550-13168 GCA_003223455.1 Gemmatimonadota bacterium
CGGATCGAGTGTCGCCCACCTTCTTCCACCGCGACGTCGATCGCCGTCGCACCGGCGTCGAGCGAGTTCTCGACGAGCTCCTTGACCGCCGACGCGGGACGCTCGACCACTTCGCCGGCGGCGATCTGATCAGCCACCGCCGGTGGGAGCACTGCGATGCGCGCCATGGCGAAGGTTACCGGACGGGCGCCAACCCGGTCAATCGCGCCGGCTGCACCGGATCGATCGGCATGAGCGCACTCGCCGGAACCCATCCCGCGCGGCCGGCGTCCACTGTCAGGTAGACCCATCCGCCGTCGCGCGCGCCGAGCTGGCCGGCCTCGCCCGCCGCCGCCGCGGCGAGCGAGCGCGACTCCGAGGCAGGGGTCTCCAGCAGCGTACGACCGTGCACGAGCACGGCCAGGTCGCGCGCCTCGATGCGTGACTCGATCTCCAAGAGCAGCACGAGACCGACGAGCGACACGGCGATGGCGCCTCCCGCGATGGGACGCGCGGCCCTCGGTCGGCGGCTGCCGGGCAGCGCCAGCAACGCCCACGCGGCGACCCACGAGAGGAGCACGACGACGGCCACGGCGTCGACCGAGAGCGGCGCGACGTACGCCGCCGAGCGAGGACCGAGCGGCTGCAGTGTGCCGAGCCGTTCGCGCGACTCGTCGTCGAGCGGATCGAGTCGCAGGGCGTGGTGCCAGGCGCGAGCCGCCTGTGCGGTGTCCGCGCCCTCCCATGCGGCGGCGCCCAGATTCGCCCACGCGTCGACGGCGCGAGGGGCGAGCGTGGTGACGCGGATGAACCGGCGCTCGGCGAGGGCGAACTGCCCGCGCTGATAGGCACGCACGCCGTCGCCGAAGACGCGATCCGTCTCGTCGGTCGCCGCGTGCGCGGCGCCGACGAGGGCGAGCAGCAGTGCCAGCGCGACGGATGTACGCGCGGCGGTGCGCGACGGCCGTACCGCTTCCTGATCGACCGCCGCGACGATCTCCGACGAGTCGCGCAGTGCGCGCTCGTCGAGCGCGCCGGTGGCCGAGAATGCGGCGTCGTCGAGTCGGTCGAGCATCGCTTCGGCCTCGAGCGCGACGCTGTCGCTCACCCCCGCTCGCCGCAGCGTGCGCGCGAGCGGCTCGCGGTCGCGTCCCGCATTCGGCACGCGCTCGCGGAGGGCGTCGAGATACACTCGGCGGAGCTCACGCGGGGGGAGGGGCGAGCGCGTGTCCGCGATGGCGCGCAGCCGCCGCACGGCACTCAGGCCGCTCGTGTCGAGGCGGCGTCGGCGCACGACGCGGCGAAGCGCGGCCGGAACGGGGGCAAGCGCGAACAGTGCCCAGAAGAGTGGTCGCGCGCTGAACGGCGCCGGCCGCTCGGCGCGCAGCTCGGTGCGGATCGGCAGCCGTACCGCCGCCGCTGTGTCGCTCGAGGCGAGCGAGGCCGCGCCGACGACGAGCTGGATCGGCGACGTCTGGAGCACCGCGTAGCGGCGGATCACCGGATCGAAGTATGGATATCGAATCGACGGCACCACCTGCGTGCCCGCCTCGCGCGGCGTGATGAGCCACTCGAACTCTTTCGTCCCGCTGATTCGCGTCGCCGTGGAGTCGATCTCGACGCGCTCGTCTCCCGGCGTGATCGTCGCCCACGGCAGCTCGAGCGCAGGCCGCGGCAGGAGCTTCACGTTGCCGGCCGCGTTGACGCGCACGGTGAGCACGACCGGATCGCCGACGCGGGTCGCGCCCGTCTCGGTGCGCGCGGTGATGCGCAGCGTCCCGACGGCCCCCGCATAGTCCGCGGGCCGGTCGCGCGCGGGAGGCTCCATCGCGACGAAGCGAACGCTGTCGGAGCGAAGCTCGAAGCTCTCCTCCCGCGAGAAGAACGACGACGACAGCGGCAGGGAGTACGTGAGCACCGCGGGCGGGATCGTGACGTTGCCGGGAAAGAGCGGAAAGAGCGCGCGTCGATAGCTCAGCGTCTCGAAGCAGCGCCGCCCCTGCTTGGGGATTCCGCGCGGGATGTCGACGTCGTACGCGAGCACGGCCGACATCTCCGGCGGGAAGAACGTCGGGTTGCGACGCAACCGCGTCCGCGCCGTCTCGTTGAGCAGGACGTCGACCCGATAGTCCACCTGCTGGCCCACGAACAGCGAGTCCCCCGAGTCGGCGCCGTGCGCGTCGTCGAGCCGTGCGTCGACGAGCACGACGGGTGGCGGCGAGATCGGTTCGCGCACGTTCACGACCAGCGGGTTCGAGCTCACGCGCTTGCCGTCGATCGTGGCGACGAACGGGGGAAGCTGCACGCGGCCCACCGGCGAGATCGCGACGTCCGCCCATGCCTCGGTGACCGTATTGAACCGCGCCGCGCCGTCGGACTCGACGTGCGACACGACGCGACTCCGCAGGAGCTGCAGGCCCGATCCGCGCGGCGGCTCGACGACGGGTGCGACGCGTCCGGGCGTGCGGATGGACGCGCTGACGCGAAGCGGCAGGCACGCCGTCGTCGTGTCGGGGCCGTGCGCAGCGATGACGAGCTGCGCGAGAAGCACTACGCCGAGCACGGGCGACTCACCAATCCTTGCCGCCTGGTGGTGGCTCCGGGCGGTTCTGCTTCTGCTTCTTGCTCTGCACCTCGCGCTCTTCTCGCTCGGCGCTTCCCAGCAACTGCTCCGCCTGACGCTGGGCGAGCGTCGGCTGCGGCTTCGGCTCGTTCGTCGACGGCGCCGGCGAGGCATTGGACTGACCGCCACCCCCGCCGCCACCCCCGCCCTGCTTCTCCTTCTGCAACGCGAGCTCGTAGTTCCATTTGGCGTCCAGGTCCGCCGGACGCTGGATCAGCACGCGCTTGTAGTCGGCGAGGGCGAGCTTGAGCTGAGCGCTCGCCGAGTCGTTCGGTGCGCCCGACGCGGCGACGGCGCGTGCGCCTGCACTGCCCGAATCCGCCGGCGAGGCAAGCCCGCGCATGAGATGCGTCAATCCCTTGTTGAACCGGCCGCGATACCGCACTTCCGGATCGGCGCGGTCGACGGACCGCTCGAGCACTTCGGCCGCGGCCGGCAGCGAGTCGGCGGCGATGAGTGCGGTGCCGTAGTTGTACAGGGCACCAGGCGACCGATCGCCCTGCTTGATCGCCTCGGCGAAGAGCGTCGCGGCGCGCCGATAGTCCTTGGCCCCGTATGCCGCGCTGGCGTCCACGGCTTGCCGCGAGCCGCCGCACGCCGTGAGGACGACGAGCAGGAGCGACGCCGCCAACGCCGTCTCCGCGGCCGCGACTTCGCGACGGCGTCGACCCCGTCGTCCGCCGAGCACCGTGTCGAGCCAGAGCAGCAGCACGGCGGGCAAGAGGAACCACTGGTAGCGCGGCGTGCGATCCTCGCCGCCGAGCGATGCACGCGACTTGCTGCGCAACCGCGCCAGCGCACTCTTGATGCGCGCCGCCTTGTCGTTCGCCTCGGCGGGGATGAACGTGCCGCCGGCGGCCGCGGCGGCAGCCTGGAGCACTTCGGGCTTGTAGTGTGTGATCACGACCTGTCCCTGCTCATCCTTCTTCTCGGTGACGCGGTTTCCCTCGCGCACCGGGATCGTCGAGCCCTGCGTCGTGCCGAAGCCGACCGCCACGACGCTCACACCCTGCTCCTTCGCACGGCGCGCACTGGCGAGAATCTCGTCCTGCGGCTCGAACGCCTCGCCATCGCTCATGATGACGAGCGCGCGATCGGCACCGCTCTTGGTGAGAGCGAGGAGACTCGTCCCCTGTGCGATCGTCTGCGCGATGGAGCTCCCCGCCTGGCCGACGACGCTGGGATCGAGATTGTCGAGGAAGAGATCGAGCGCGCCACCGTCCACGGTGATCGGCGACAGCACATAGCTGCGGCCGGCGAAGGCCAGCAGGCCGACGCGATCTCCGGGGCTCAGGTCGCGCAGCCGACGGATCTCCTGCTTCACGCGCTCGAGGCGGCTCGGACGCTCGTCGGTCGCGAGCATCGAGAGCGAGGCGTCTACGGCGAGCACGAGATCCACGCCGGTGGAGCGCACGGTGGTGCGCTCCACGCCCCAGCGGGGACCTGCGAGCGCGATGCCAGCCAGCAGCGCCGCGCCACCGAGCCGCACCATGCGCCATCCACTCGCCGCCAGCACGTTCGGCGGGACGAGTCGACGAACGACGGCCAGGCTGCCGAGCCGCTCGAGGCGCTCCGCGCGCGTCCGTCGCGCGCGGCGCAGCAGAAAGAAGAAGAGGACCGGCAGCACGACGGCCAGCACGAGCAGCCAGGGATGCTCGAATGCATCGAGAAGCGGCGCGGGACTCACGGGAGCCGTCCCCTCCACGCGACGAGCAGCAGCTCGGACGCGAGGGCGACGAGCATGACGGCGAGCGGCCAGCGGAACAGCTCCGCGTAGCGCACGTAGGTGCGACTGCGCACCGGGGAGCGCTCGAGCGCGTCGATCTGTTCGGTGATGCGCTGGAGCGCGGCCGGGTCGCGGGCGCGGAAGTAGCGGCCGCCCGTCGCGTTGGCCACGTCGGTGAGCAGCGCGTCGTCGATCTCCACCTTCTGCATCTCGTAGCGAAGCCCGAACAGGCCACGCCCGACGGGCACCGGCGCCATCCCCTCGGTGCCCACGCCGATGCCGTAGATGCGGATGCCGAATGCCGATGCCGCCTTCGCCGCCGTGCGCGGATCGATCGAGCCGCGGTTGTTCACGCCGTCGGTGAGGAGGATCATCACCTTGGACTTGCCGGGCGCATCGCGCAGGCGGTTGGCCGCGGTGGCGATGGCCGTTCCAATCGCCGTGCCGTCCTCGAGCTGACCGGGCTGCAGGTTGTCGAGCGCGGCCTGCACCACCGGATAGTCCGTCGTGAGCGGCACCTGGGTCAGCGCCTCTCCGGAGAAGGCGACGATACCGATGCGATCGGACGACCGCGCCTTGACGAACGACTTGATGCGATCGCGCGCCACCTCGAGCCGGTTCTGCGGCTGGAAGTCCTGCGCGAGCATGGAGCTGGAGATGTCGAAGGCGACGACGATGTTGATTCCTTCGGACGTCGAGGTGACCGCATGCGCACCGGCACGCGGACGCGCGAGCGCGACGACACCGCATACGAGCGCGAGGTTCCGCAGCAGCGCCAGCAGCCGCGCCAGTCCTCGTCCCGCGCGGGGACCGCGGGCCAGCACGCCGACGCGCGAGAAGACGATCGCCGCGGGCGTGCGCGACCGTGCGAGCAGCCACCAGAGCGGGAGCAGCAGGAGCAGGAGCAGCCACCAGGGCGACGCGAACTGCAGCGCGCTCACGCTGTCCATCATGCGGCCGCCTTCTGCTCGTCGGGGATGGCCGTCGCGCGCGCATGCTCTTCGCGCACGATCGCCTTCGCCTCCTCGCCGAGCTCGCGCGCGCGCGATGCGGCGAGCGGCGCCGCGGCGAACTTCACCGGATCTACCTCGTCGAGGAGCCGGCGCAGCCGGTCGAACGGCACCGTCGCCACGGCGTGCACGGTGGCGAGGAGCTCGCCGCTCGTGTGGGCGAGCGTGGCGGCTTCGTGGCGCGCGGAGAGATAGCGCCGCACGACGTCGGTCATCAGCGCGGCGTGCCGACCCGGCTCCCCGGCGTCGGCGAGCCGAAGGCGTTCGATGCGCGCGAACGCGGCCTCCGCTTCGGCGAACGGGTCTCCGGTCGGCTGCGCAGTGCGCCGACGACGGCGGATCCACCACCACACGAGCAGCCCGATCGCCACTGCGGCGAGGGCCGCGAGCGCCCACCACCACCACGGGATCGGGGCACGAACGGCGAGCAACGGACGTGCGGGCTTGGGCACGCGCAGCGCGCTGTCGGCGGGCAGCACGCTGCGCACGAACAGCGTCGGGAGCGTGAGTGTCACGCGCCGATCACCGTCGTCCGACTGTACGACGACGTCGCCGAGTCGGATCGGCTGCCGGCCGATGTCCCACGGAGAGAGTCTGTACATCGCCACGCGGTCGACGACGGTGGAGTCGGCACCATCGCTGACCGACGGCGGCTCGAGCGCCTGCACGGCAGCGAGGGAGTCCAGCCCCGTCGGGAAGTTCACGGTCGAGCCAAGGGGCGCCCGCACGCGCACGGTCAGCCGCACCACGTCGCCCACGGTGACCGTGTCGCGGTCGACGACGGCGCCAGCCTGGACGGTGATCGTGGACGACGCCGGGACGGACGACGCGGCGTTCTGCGCGGCGTTCTGCGCGGCGGCCCGCGCGGCGCAGCACGCGAGGAACATCACGCCTCGCACGACGCGCCGCACGATCACCGCCGCCGAGCGCGCGTCTCGCGCGCGCGAAAGAAGCGGATCAGCGGCTCGACCACGCTCCCGTCCGTGTGCACGGGGATCTCGTCGATCGCCAGCCGCCGAAGCAGCCGGCGCCGCATCATGAGCTCCTCCTCCACCGAGGCGGCGAACTGCGCGCGCACCTCGGGGTCGCTCGTGTCGACGTCGAGGGTCGTGCCGGTTTCGGGATCGACGAATCGTGCCAGCCCGATGTCGGGGAGCGTCTGCTCGCTGGGGTCGTCCACGGTCACCGCGACGACGTCGTGGCGCTGCGCGAGCAGCTTGAGCGGATGCTCGAGCTCCTCGGCCTGGAAATCGGACACGACGAAGATGATCGACTTGTGCCGCAGCATCTTCCCCGTGAACTCCAGCGCCGCCGGAAGATCCGTCCGGCTTCCCACCGGCTCGAACACGAGCAGATCACGCATGAGGCGGAGCGCGTGGCGTCGTCCCTTGCGCGGCGGCACGACATGCTCGATGCGGTCGGTGAAGAGCACGGCGCCGACGCGATCGTTGTTCCGGATCGCCGACATGGCGAGCACCGCCGCGAGCTCGCTCGCGAGCTCGCTCTTGAACCGCCCGCGCGTGCCGAACCGCTCCGAGCCCGAGAGATCGACGGCGAGCATCACGGTGAGCTCGCGCTCCTCGATGTAGCGCTTGACGAACGGGCGCCGCATGCGCGCCGTCACGTTCCAGTCGATCGAGCGCACCTCGTCGCCCGCCTGATACTCGCGCACCTCGGCGAACTCCATCCCCTGGCCCTTGAACACCGAGCGGTACTCGCCGGTGAAGAGCGAGTTGACCAACCCGCGCGTCTGGAGCTCCAGCAGCTTCACCTGCCGGAGCACTTCGGGGGAGACGCCGGGCGTCCTGGTCACGGACTCTCGACGGTCGCGAGGACCCGGCGCACGATCTCGTCGCTCGTGACCTCCTCGGCCTCGGCCTCGTAGGTCGTGAGCACGCGGTGCCGCAGCACGTCGGGCGCGATCGCCTTGATGTCGTCCGGTGTCACGAAGGCGCGCCCGCGCAGGAAGGCGTGGGCGCGCGACGCCTGCGCCAGCGCGATCGTCGCGCGCGGACTGGCGCCGAATTCGATCAGAGGCACGAGATCCTTGAGACCCGCAGCGGCCGGCTCGCGCGTCGCGTGCACGATGTCGACGATGTAATCGACGATGCGGTCGTCCATGTACAGGTCGGCGATGCGGCCGCGTGCCTCGAGGATCGCCTCCGGCGTGGCGACGTGCTGCACGTCGATCGCATGGCCCCCGGCCATGCGGCGCATGATCTCCCGCTCCTCGTCGCGCGACGGATAGCCGACGCGCAGCTTGAGCATGAAGCGGTCGAC
>QHVE01000043.1:0-49148 GCA_003223455.1 Gemmatimonadota bacterium
AGCTCATCGCCGAGGCGAAAGCGCTGAAGCACGCGCACGGATTCACCTCGCACAAACTGAAGGGCGGCGTGTTCCCGCCGTCGTACGAGCTGGAGTGCTATCGAGCGCTCGCCGAGTCGCTGCCGGGCGACAGCTTCCGCTTCGACCCCAACGGCGTATGGTCCACCGAGCAGGCGATCTGGTTCGGCCAGCAGATCGAGGACCTGAACAACGACTATCTCGAGGATCCCGTGTTCGGGCTGCACGGGATGCGGCGCACGCGCGAGAAGGTACGGATGCCGCTCGCGACGAACACGGTCGTCGTCGGATTCGAGCAGCTCGCAGCGAACGTCTTGAACACCGCGGTGGACGTCGTGTTGCTGGATACCACGTTCTGGGGGGGCATCCGGCCATGCGTGAAGGCGGCGGCGGTCTGCGAGACGTTTCAGCTCGGCGTCGCGGTGCACTCGTCGGGTGAGCTCGGCATTCAGCTCGCGACCATGCTGCACCTCGGTGCCGTGATCCCGAATCTCACGTTCTCCGCGGACGCGCACTATCACCACCTGCGCGACGACGTGATCGTGGGCGGGAAGGTGTGCTACAAGGACGGATCGATCGCCGTTCCGACTGCGCCAGGCCTCGGCGTGCGGCTCGATCGGGACAAGCTCAACGAGTATCACGAGCTGTTCAAGGAGCTCGGGACGTACCCCTACGACCGCGATCCGCTGCGCCCCGACTGGACGCCGCTCGTGCCCAACTCGCGATGGGCCGACCCGCTCGACGGACGCACGCCCCGAATGACGTGATGATGCGTACGCTGTTCGTCGCGGCCGCGATGCTCGCGCTCCTCGGCGGTTCGGCGCGCGCCGACGACGGCTACGACCTGTGGCTGCGGTATCCGCGGGTGAGCGATCCTGCGCTGCTGGCCGAGTATCGCGCCGCGGCGACCCAACTCGTCGTCGGTGGCGACGGCCCCACGCTTCGTGCGGCGCGCGATGAGCTGACGACGGCCCTCACCGGGCTGCTCGGCTCCGCGCCAGCAGTTCGCACGAGTGTGACGACGGACGGCGCCATCGTGATCGGTACGCCAAGGTCGTCGGCGCTGATCCGCTCGCTGCCGATCGCCGCCGAGCTCCGCGGCCTCGGACGCGAAGGATATCTCATCCGGTCCGTGCGGATCGCGGGCCGGCGCGCGATTGTCGTCGCTGCAAATGAAGAGATCGGAGTGCTGTATGGCACCTTCGCGCTGCTGCGACGATTCCAGACGCAGGGCTCCCTGCGCGACCTCGCGCTACACGACGCGCCGAAGATCGCCCTGCGCGTCCTGGATCACTGGGACAATCTCGACGGCAGCGTCGAGCGCGGCTATGCGGGCCGCTCGATCTGGCGCTGGGACAGTCTGCCGGCCGGGATCTCTCCCCGATATCGCGACTATGCGCGCGCCAACGCGTCGATCGGCATCAACGGCGCGGTACTGACGAACGTCAACGCGAACGCGCGCGTGCTCACGCCGGAGTATCTGGACAAGGTCGCCGTGGTGGCCAACGTGCTGCGGCCCTACGGCATTCGGGTGTACCTGACGGCGCGATTCAGCGCACCGATCGAGCTGGGCGGGCTCAAGACCGCCGACCCGCTCGATCCGGCCGTACGGCAGTGGTGGAAGTCGAAGGTCGACGAGATCTACGCGCGCGTACCCGACTTCGGCGGCTTCGTCGTGAAGGCGAACTCCGAGGGCCAGCCCGGACCGCAGGACTACAAGCGCACCCACGCCGACGGCGCGAACATGTTCGCCGATGCGCTCACGTCCCACGGCGGCGTGGTGATGTGGCGTGCCTTCGTCTACAGCAACGAGGTGCCCACCGACCGGGTGAAGCAGGCGTACGACGAGTTCAAGCCGCTCGACGGCTCGTTTCGCGAGAACGTGCTGGTGCAGGTGAAGAGCGGCCCGCTGGACTTCCAGCCGCGCGAGCCATTCCATCCCCTCTTCGGCGCGATGCCGAAGACACCGCTGATGATGGAGTTCCAGATCACCAAGGAGTACCTCGGACAGGACACGCACCTCGTCTACATGGGCAGCTACTGGGAGGAGGTCCTGCGCGCGGATACCTACGCGGCGGGGAAGGGCTCGACCGTGGCCAAGGTCATCGATGGGACCGTGCATCACTACGCACGGACGGGCATTGCCGGCGTGTCGAACATCGGCAGCGATCGCAACTGGACCGGCTCGCAATTCAACGAGGCGAACTGGTACGCGTTCGGGCGACTGGCGTGGAATCCGGAGGGCTCGGCGCGCGCCATTGCCGACGAGTGGATCAGGATGACGTTCACCAACTCGCCGGCCGAAGTGGCGTCGATCCGTTTGATGCTCCTGCAGTCGCGCGAGGCCGTGGTGAACTACATGACGCCGCTGGGGCTGGCGCACATCATGGCGACCGGGCACCACTACGGCCCCGCTCCGTGGGCACGCCTCGCGCGCGCCGACCAATCGCCGACGTACTACCACCGCGCCGACACGCTTGGCGTGGGGTTCGACCGGACGGCGACCGGAAGCAACGCCGTCGCCCAGTACGCCGTACCCGTCCGCGATCGGTATGCGAACCTGGCCACGGTCCCCGACTCGGTCCTGCTGTGGTTTCATCACGTTCCATGGACCTACAAGACGCCCTCCGGCCGCACGGTATGGGACGAGCTCGTCTTCCGCTACAACGCGGGGATCGATACGGTGCGTGCGATGCGGAAGACGTGGGCAACCGTCAAACCGGCGGTGGACGCCGAGCGATTCGCCGAGGTGGCGGGATTCCTGGACATCCAGGAGCGCGAGGCACGCTGGTGGCGGGATGCGGCGTTGACGTACTTCCAGCAATTCTCGCGGATGCCGATCCCGGCGACGTACGAACAACCGGCGCATCCACTGGCGTATTATCAGCGCATCACTTGTCCCGCCAACCGGAACAAGCCTCGCTGCGACGTCGTTCCCTGATCAACCGCGCATCACCTCTGCGGAGCGTGATGCGGACATGCTCACCTTCTGCGCGCGGATAGCCCCACGATGCCTCGTTCAGCGACACAGGACGCCTACACGCCCCGACCGGAGCACCACTTCACCTTCGGCCTGTGGACCGTGGGCAATCCCGGACGCGATCCCTTCGGCGAAGCCACGCGGCCTCAGATCGGCGCCGTGGAGATCGTCCACAAGCTCGCCGAGCTCGGCGCCTATGGCGTGAACCTGCACGACAACGATCTCATTCCGCGCGACGCGTCCCCGGCCGAGCGCGACAAGATCGTGAAGGACTTCAAGGCGGCGCTCCAGCAAACGGGGCTGAAGGTTCCGATGGCGACGACGAACCTGTTCGGCGATCCGGTGTTCCGCGACGGAGCGTTCACGAGCGTCGACGCGAAGGTTCGCCGCCACGCGCTGCAAAAGACGATGCGGTCGATGGACCTCGGCAAGGAGCTCGGGGCGTTCACGTACGTGTTCTGGGGGGGTCGCGAAGGGACCGAGACGAATGCGTCGAAGGATCCGCAGGAGGCGATGAAGTGGTTCCGCGATGCGCTCAACTTCCTCTGCGAGTACTCGATCGCGCAGGGATACGACTACAAGTTCGCGCTCGAGCCGAAGCCCAACGAGCCGCGCGGCGACATCTTCCTGCCGACGATCGGCCACGCGCTCGCGCTGATCTACACGCTCGACCATCCCGAGATGGTCGGGCTGAACCCCGAAGTCGCGCACGACACGATGGCCGGCCTCGACTTCTCGCACGGCGTGGCGCAGGCCCTCGAGGCGGGGAAGCTGTTCCACATCGACCTCAACTCCCAGAAGCCGGGGCGCTACGATCAGGACCACCGCTTCGGCAGCGAGGACCCGAAGGCCGCGTTCTTCCTCGTGAAGCTGCTCGAGGACTCGAAGTGGTCCGGCATGCGGCACTTCGACAGCCACGCCTACCGCACCGAGGACCAGCAGGGCGTGTGGGACTTCGCCGCCGGAAGCATGCGCACCTACCTGATCCTCAAGGAAAAGGTCGCGCAGTTCAACGCGGACACGCAGATCCAGGGACTGCTCGCCGATCTGGGCGCGCGCGGTTCCAAGGCGGGCGCGCGGTTCAAGTTCTCGAACGAGCTCGCGAAGACGATCCAGAACGAGCAGTTCGATCTGCCGGCGATGCGTGACCACGGCTACGCGTACGAGCGGCTCGATCAGCTGACGATGGAGATCCTGTTCGGAGTGCGCTGACGTGGCCGAGTCGGTCTTCCTCGGACTCGACGTCGGCACGAGCGGGGTGAAGGCGATCCTCGTCGCGCCGTCGGGCGACGTCGTGGCCTCGGCGACGTCGCCGCTGACGATGGCCACGCCGCATCCGGGATGGGCCGAGCAGGACCCCGAGGCGTGGTGGCAGGCGGCGCTCACGTCGATCGCGACGGTCAGGAAGCGCCCCGGTGCACGAATCGCGGCGATCGGGATCTCCGGACAGATGCACTCGTCGGTGTTTCTCGACCGCGCGGGAGAGGTGATCCGTCCGGCGCTGTTGTGGTGCGACGGACGCACGACGGCGGAGTGCGCCGAGATCACGAGTCGCGTCGGCGGCGAAGAGCGGTTGCGCGACCTCGCCTCGAATCCCGCCCTCGAGGGGTTCACGCTGCCGAAGGTGCTGTGGCTGCGCCGGCACGAGCCGGAGGCGTTCGCACGCCTCGCGACCGTGCTGCTGCCGAAGGACTACATCCGCTATCGGCTCACGGGGACACTCGCCACCGAGCCGTCGGACGCGTCGGCCACCCTGATGTACGACACGGCGCGCCTGCGCTGGAGCGAGGAGATCATGCGTGCCGTCGAGTTGCCGACGACGCTCCTGCCCGACGTCGGACCATCAGCGGGAGTGCTCGGACGCGTCAGCGCCGACGCCGCAGCGCTGACCGAGATCGATGTCGGCACGCCCGTGGTCGGTGGGGGAGCCGACAATGCCTGCGGCGCCGCGGGCGTCGGCGCGGTCGCGCCTGGCGAAGTCGTGACGAGCTGGGGGACGTCGGGCACCGTGCTCGCGCCAACGGCGAAGCCGCTGGTCGATCCCCGGCTGCGCGCGCACACCTTCTGTCACGTCGTGCCCGACATGTGGTACGTGATGGGCGTCGTGCTCACCGCCGGCGGCGCCTTCGCATGGTATCAGGACCAACTCGCGCGCGAGCTGGCAGGGATGAGCGACGCGGCGGCGCGCCTCGACGCGGAGGCAGCGTCGGTGCCGCGCGGCGCGGAGGGCGTGACCTTTCTCCCCTACCTTCAGGGCGAGCGAACTCCGCATCGCGACGCCGCTGCCCGAGGTGCCGTGCTCGGGCTCAGCCTGGCGCACACGCGTGCGCATCTCACGCGCGCCGTGCTCGAGGGCATCTGCTTCGCGCTGCGCGACTCGGTGACCATCCTCCAGTCACTCGGATTGTCGCCGAATCATCTGCTGCTCACAGGCGGCGGCGCGAAGAGCGCGCTACTGCGGCAGCTCCAGAGCGAGATCTTCGGGCTGCCGGTGACGACGGTGAATCGCGAGGAAGGGCCGGCGTACGGCGCGGCGCTGCTCGCCGCGGTCGGCGCGGGGGCATTCCCCGATCTCGCGACAGCCGTGCGCGCGACGCTTTCGCGCGCGCCCCTTCAGGTCCCCGACCCCAACGCGCACCTCGACTACGCGCAACCATATGTGCGCTTCCGGCAGTCGTACCTTGCCGCGCGCCCGGATCTCCTCGCTCATGACTGAGCTCACCGCCGAACGGCCCTCGTCGCGGACGGCGGACATCGTGCGGCGATTGCTCGCGTCGCAGGAGACCGGGCTCGTGATCGTCGTGACGCTGTTGACGATCGCGCTGATCGCCCTCGCCGGCTCGCATCTCGACCGACGCACGGGCCTGGAGGTCAACAACTTCTGGAATCCGAACACGCTGGTGCAGACGCTCACCGACGCCAGCTTCTTCGCGATCATGGCGATCGGCGCGACGATGGTGATCATCAGCGGCGGGATCGATCTCTCGGTCGGCTCGATCTACGCGCTGGCCGGCGTGAGCATGGCGCTCGTGCTCCGCGCGATGGGGCCGATGGGAAGTGGAGCGACCGCGTTCGTCGGGATCGTCGTCTGCGTCGGCATCGGCCTGATGTGCGGACTGATCAACGGCATCCTCGTCGTCGGGCTGCGCGTGCACCCATTCATCATCACCCTCGGCTCGATGTGGGTGCTGCGCGGCTTCGCCTTCGTGATCTCGAAGGCGGAGAGCATTCTCGTGCCCCCTTCGCTCACCGACGTCGCCAAGGCGCCGCTCGGTCTCGGCGGCGGACTGTACCCGGTGCCGATGCTGGTGATGCTCGTGCTTACCGTGCTCGGCGCGATCTATCTCACGCGCACGGTGATGGGGCGGCACATCTTCGCCTTCGGCGGCAACCTCGAGGCGAGCCGCTTCGCGGGACTGTCGCTCGGACGGATCCAGATCGGCGTGTTCGCCGTCTCGGGGCTCACCGCGGGGATCTCTGCGTTCCTCGGCGCGAGCTTCTACGGTTCGGCGTCGTCCGGCGACGCACAGGGATACGAGCTGTACGTGATCGCCTCCGCGGTCGTGGGTGGCGCGAGTCTGATCGGCGGGAAGGGAAGCGCCGTCGGTGCAACGCTCGGCGCGCTGCTGATCGTGCTCATCCGGCAGTCGATCCGCACGCTGCACTTCGACCAGAATTACGAGTGGATCGTGATCGGCTGCGCGATCATCATCGCGGTCGTCATCGATCAGTGGAGCACGCGCATGACGGCGCGCCGCTTGACGCAGGCGGCCGAGTCCGCGCGAGCCGCGAAATAACCACACCAACGGGAGAAGGACATGAGTGCAAGGCGTGCAAGCTGGAGCGGTGTCGTGCTGTCGGCGCTGTGCGTCGCGGCGCTTGCCTGTAGCGGCGGCGAGAGCAAGTCGGCCGCGACGGGGGACTCGGCAAGGGCGGGTGGTGCCGCCGGTGCCGGCGGCAAGTCGATCCGGATTGCCATGATCGCGAAGAGCTCCGACAACCCGGTGTTCCTCGCATCACGCACCGGTGCCGAGGCCGCGGCCAAGGAGCTCTCGGAGAAGAGCGGCACGAAAGTCGAGGTCGAGTGGCTCACGCCGCCGAAGGAGGATGGCGAGGTGCAGGCGCAGCGCATTCGGCAGGCGGTGAACGAGGGCGTCGACGCCATCCTCATCTCGTGCTCCGACGCGGGCAAGGTAACCGGCGCGATCAACGATGCCATCGATCGCGGCGTGCAAGTGATGACGTTCGACAGCGACGCGCCGCAGTCGAAGCGCTTCGCGTTCTACGGCGTCGACGACGCACGCGCCGGCCAGCAGACGATGGAAGAGCTCGCGAAGCTCCTCAACGGCAAGGGGAACGTCGCGATCCTCGCGGGGAACCAGAATGCGCCGAACCTGCAGAAGCGCGTTCAGGGCGCGAAGACCGAAGCCGCGAAGTATCCCGGGATCAAGATCGTGGGCGTCTTCAACCACATCGAGACGCCGCAGGATGCCTCGGCCGAGGTGATCAGGGTGAACAACGCGTATCCCGAGATCACCGGGTGGGCATTCATCGGCGGCTGGCCGCTCTTCGCGACGTCGCTGCTGTCCGAGCTCAACCCGGCGAAGCAGAAAGTCGCGTCGGTCGATGCCATCCCCGTGGAGCTGCCCTACATCGAGAAGGGGGTCGTCCCCGTGCTCCTCGCGCAGTCGGTCTATCTGTGGGGTGACGTCGGCGTGCGCACGATCTTCGACAAGATCCACGACAACAAGACACCGGCGAACCCTGTGATGCCGATGGAGCTGGTGCGGGTGTCGAAGGAGAACCTTGGCGACTGGGCGCGGCAGCTGAAGGCGTGGGGCTTCACCGATGTGGATCCCAAGTACCTCGCGCTCCCCGCGGCGTCCGGTGCCGCTGCCGCCGCGCCGTCGCGTACACCAGCGAGCGCACCAGCCGGCAAGCAGTGAACGTCGCCGCCGTCCGGTTCGAGGGAGTCAGCAAGCGGTTCCCCGGCGCGCAGGCGCTCAGCGACGTCTCGTTCGAGATCAGTGCGGGCGCCTGTCACGCGCTGTGCGGCGAGAACGGCGCGGGGAAGAGCACGCTCGGCAAGATCATCGCCGGCATCCATCAACCGGACGGCGGACGGCTGCTGATCAACGGCAGCGAGGTGCACTTCACGACTCCGCGCGATGCGCTCGCGGCGGGCGTCGGCATGGTGCACCAGGAGCTCGCGTTCTGCGACAACCTGAGCGTCGCCGAGAACCTGACGCTGTCGGATCTGCCGGCTCGGAGTGGCATCGTCGATCGCGAGGCAATGCGGCAGCGCGCCGAGTCGATGCTCGCCGAAACTGGCACCGAGCTGGACGTGACGCGCGAGTTCGGCAAGCTCGCCATCGGACAGCGCCAGATGGTGCAGATCGCCGCCGCCGTCGGCGGGGGCGCGAAGATCATCGTGTTCGACGAGCCGACGAGCAGCCTGAGTCAGGCCGAGGCAGAGCGCCTGTTCGCGCTGATCGAGCGTCTGAAAGCGCGCGGCGTGACGTGCATCTACGTGTCGCACCGCATGCCGGAGATCTTCCAGCTCTGCGACGCCGTCACGATCCTGCGCGACGGACGCCACGTCGCCACCCGAGCGACCACCTCGCTCACCGAGTCCGATCTGGTGCAGATGATGATCGGCCGCCCGCTCGCCGAGTACTTCGGCCGCCACAGCGACGCGAGCGCGGGCGACGAGATGCTCCGCGTCGAGGGACTCACCGTGCCGGGCAAGTTCGAGGACGTTTCGTTCTCGCTTCGTGCGGGTGAGATCGTCGGTCTCGCTGGCCTGATGGGGGCAGGCCGGTCGGAGGTCGCCTCGGCGCTGTTCGGGCTCGAGCATCCGTCGCGTGGGCGCATCGTGCTGCGCGGCAAGCCAGTCGAAGTGCGCAGTCCTGCGCACGCGATCGAGCTCGGCATCGGCTACGTGCCCGAGGATCGCAAGCGGCAGGGACTCGTGCTGTCGGCGAGCGGGTTGCACAACACCTCGCTCCCCATCCTCGGCCGACTCTCGCGATTCCGATGGATCATGCGTGCGCGCGAGCGGAGCGTGGCGCGCGAGTACTTCGACCGGCTGCGGGTGCGCACGCCGAGCCTCGACGCGACCGTCGCCGGTCTCTCGGGAGGCAATCAGCAGAAGATTGTCCTCGCGAAGTGGCTGGCGGCGAGCTCGCAGATTCTGATCCTCGACGAGCCGACACGCGGCGTCGACGTCGGGGCGAAGGCGGAGATTCACGCGCTCGTCGGCGAGCTCGCGGCACGTGGAGCGGCGATCCTCGTGATCTCGAGCGAGCTGCCGGAGGTGATCAGTCTCTCGGATCGCATCGTCGTGCTCCGCAGCGGGCGCGTGGCGGGCGAGCTGTCGCGGCGCGAGGCAACCGAGGACTCCGTGCTCCGGCTGATGGCCGGGATCGGGGAGCCGGTGGCCTCATGAACGCGACTTGACAGTTGAATGCCGATCCGTAATTTGACCGCCACCAAGTCATCCGATGACTTGATGTGCAGGGCACGCGCTCCGTACGCCCGGGGTGTCCGTGTACTCGGGACGCCGAGGGTGGGACCACGATGGCGAGAGTGGGCGCTCCGGCATCGTGCGCCGGTCTCCGTTCGTGTCGAGTGAACGGAGGCCGGCGGGAGTCGCCCCAACGCGCCGCCCAGCCACTCGTCTTGACGCCCCCTGTCGGTGTTGCCTGTGACATCACCAATCCGATCCGGCTCACTCGACGCCTGGGCGAAGACGAGCGAATCCCCGAGGGCAGGGGGGTGACAGCGGCCAACCGCTTCCGCAGCGCGCGTCGGCGCGGAGTGTCCGCGGGCCTCGTGATGCTCGCCGCATGTCGTCCGCCGAGTCACGCTGCCCCGAGCGCCGCGGAGCCGGTCTGGGTCGGGACGTGGGCGACGTCGCAGCAGCTCGTGGAGCCCGCGAACATGCCACCGGTGCCCGGGCTCTCGGGCAGCACGCTGCGCCAGATCGTGCACCTCTCGCTCGGCGGACGGCGCGTGCGGATTCGCTTCTCGAATGTCTTCGGCGACGGACCGCTGACGATCGCCGGGGCGATCATCGCACCGTCGCTCGGCGAGAGCCGCATCGACTCGACGGCGCAGCGCAGAGTCACCTTCGGCGGCAACGCGTTGGTCGTCCTCGCCGCGGGCCGCGACACGCTCTCCGATGTCGTGGCGTTCGACGTGGCGCCGCTCGCCAACGTCGCGATCACGACGCGTTTCGGCGCCGTGCCTCCGGCCCTCACCGGACACCCGGGGTCGCGCACCACCTCGTACATCCAGTCCGGCGACGCACTCGCCGCTCCGCTCATGCCGGCGGTGGTATCCACGGCACACTGGTACGTCGTCGCGGGGATCGACGTCCTCGCCGAGCCGCAGAGCGCGGCCGTCGTCGCACTGGGAAACTCGATCACCGATGGCCGCGGCTCGGGAGCGGACCGGCAGAATCGCTGGCCCGACGAGCTGTCACGCCGGCTGCAGGCCGATCCCGAGACGCGTCACGTCGCGGTACTGAATGCCGGCATCGGTGGGAACTGCGTGCTGCGCAACTGCCTCGGACCATCCGCGCTCGCCCGGCTCGAGCGTGACGTGCTGCGGCCGCCGGGTGTGCGATGGGTCATCGTGCTGGAGGGGGTCAACGACATCGGTCAGGCCAAGAGCGCCGCGCAGGCCGATTCGGTCGCGCGCGGCCTCATCGACGCCTATCGACAGATCGTGCAGCGATCGCACGCCGGCGGTATCCTCGCCTACGGGGCGACGATTCTCCCCTTCGGCGGCTCGTTCTACGACGCGCCGTACCGCGAGGAAGCGCGGGCCGCGGTCAACCGATGGATTCGAGCGAGTGGCACATTCGACGCCGTCCTGGACCTCGACGCGGCCCTTCGCGACCCGGCACAGCCGACGCATCTGGCCACGATGGCCGACGGCGGCGATCATCTGCACCCGAACGAGGCGGGCTATCGGATGATGGCCGCCGCAATCGATCTGAGGTTGTTCCGACGCACCCGCTAGCCGTCGAGCGACGCCCCCGTCCTCGACCATCCGCAACGGCTGACCAGGAATCCACGCATGGCCCTCGCACACGAACGATTGTCCGTCGGAGAGAAGGTGGGATACGGCATCGGCGATGCCGCCGCCAACTTCATCTTCCAGACGATGATCATCTTCCAGCTCGCCTTCTACACCGACACGTTCGGGATCACGGCGGCGGCGGCTGGCACCCTGTTCCTCGTCGTCCGCGTGTTCGACGCGGCGTTCGACCCGTTCATGGGGGTGATCGCGGACCGCACGAACACCCGCTGGGGAAAGTTCCGGCCGTGGATCCTCTGGACGGCGCTGCCGTTCGGGATCATGGGGCTGCTCGCCTTCACCACCCCCGATCTCACGCCGGCCGGTAAGCTGGCCTACGCCTACGTGACGTACATCCTCCTGATGATGGTGTACTCGGCGAACAACCTGCCGTACTCCGCGCTGAGCGGCGTGATGACGGGCGACGTCGTCGAGCGGACGAGCCTCTCGTCGTATCGGATGGTCGCCGCGATGGCGTCGCAACTCGTGATCCAGGGGCTGGCGCTGCCGATGGTGCACCGGTTCGGCGCCGGCAACGACGCGCAGGGTTACCGGATCACGATGGGCATCTTCTCCGCGCTAGCCGTCGTCTTCTTCCTCATCACGTTCGCCACGACGCGCGAGCGTGTGCGCCCCGATCCGGCACAGAAGAGCTCCATCCGCCAGGACTTTGCCGACCTGCTGAGCAACGGCCCCTGGAAAGTGATGTTCGCGCTGACGATCATCCTCTTCGTCACGCTCGCGCTGCGCGGCGGCGTGATGGTCTACTTCTTCAAGTACTACGTGGGCCGAGAGGACATGTTCAGCCTGTTCAACGTGATCGGAACCGGCGCGACGATCATCGGCGTCCTCCTCTCGAAACCCGTTGCCGAGCGAGTCGGCAAGCGGCAGCTGTTCATCGTCGGCCTGCTCGGCACCGTCGTGTTCACCGGGGCCTTCATCCTGCTGCCCCCGACCAACCTGCCGCTCATCATCACGACCGAGGCGCTCCGTCAGTTCGCGTACGGCTTCACGATTCCGCTGTTGTGGGCGATGATGGCCGACGTCGCCGACTTCTCGGAGTGGAAGAATCGCCGGCGCGCGACCGCCGTCGTCTTCTCCGCCATCATCTTCGGGCTCAAGGCGGGGCTGGGGATCGGTGGCGCGATCGGTGGCTACCTGCTCGACGCCTACGGCTACGTGCCGAACGCCGTGCAGTCGGAACACGCGCTGCTCGGCATTCGTCTGACGGCGAGCGTCTATCCCGCGATCGCGTTCCTGCTGTGCGCCGTGTGCCTGTGGTTCTACCGCATCGACAAGTCGACCGAGCTGGAGATGTCGACCGAGCTCACGGAGCGGCGCAACGCCTTCCAACCGTCTCCCGTTCCATCCGTGCCATGATGACTCGCCGTCGACCGGTCGCGTTCGCGGCCCTTCTGCTGGTCGGCTGCCACGCCGGATCGGGTACAGGCGCCGGACCAACGTCGGCATCGTCGAGCGGAGGACTCAAGGACGCCTTCCGCGAAGCGTTCATGATCGGCACCGCGCTCGCCCCACAACAGTTCGGCGAGCGCGACACGGCGAGTGTCTCGCTCATCACGCGGCAATTCAATGCGACCACGCCGGAGAACGTGCTGAAGTGGGAGCAGGTGCACCCGCAGCCGGACCGGTACGAGTTCGGTCCGTCGGATGCGTACGTGTCGTTCGGCGAGCGCCACGGGATGTTCGTCGTCGGGCACACGCTCGTGTGGCACAGCCAGACGCCGCGCTGGTTGTTCGAGAATGCGCAGGGCCAGCCGCTCTCGCGCGACGAGCTCCTCGCGCGGATGAAGGAGCACATCGCCACCGTCGTCGGACGGTACAAGGGCCGCATCAGGGGCTGGGACGTGGTGAACGAAGCGCTGAACGAGGATGGCACGCTGCGCCAGTCGCCGTGGCTGCGCATCATCGGCCCGGACTACATCGCCAAGGCGTTCCAGTTCGCGCACGAGGCGGATCCCGCCGCGGAGCTCTACTACAACGACTACAATCTCGACTATCCTGCCAAGCGCGACGGTGTGGTGCGCCTCGTGCGCTCGCTGCAGGCAGCCGGGGTGCCGATCCACGCGGTGGGCAGCCAGGAGCACCTAAAGCTGACGACGCCGTCGATCGCGCTCGTCGACTCCAGCATTCGCATCATCGCCGCGACCGGCGTGAAGGTGAACGTCACGGAGCTCGACATCGATCTGCTGCCGCCGGTGACGCGCACCGCCACCGCGGACGTCTCGGTGCGCGCGGGCCCGGCACCGCAGCTCGATCCGTACAGGTCGGGATTGCCCGATTCGGTGCAGCAGGCGCTCGCCCGCCGGTACGAGGATCTCTTCCGCGTGTACCTCGCGCACAAGGACGTGATCGATCGTGTCACCTTCTGGGGAGTCGCCGATCGCGACTCGTGGCTCAACGGCTGGCCAGTGCGTGGACGCACCAGCTATCCGCTGCTGTTCGACCGCGAGAACAAGCCCAAGCTCGCGTACCAGCGCGTGATGGCGCTGGCTCGCGCACACCCACTCGTACCGTAGGAAAAGCGATGAGAGCGTTTCGACTTCATGCCGCGCTCGCCGCGCTGGCGGTGACGGTCGCCTGTGCCGGCGCCTCCGCGCCGCGCGCGGCGACCACCGTCGCCGCGGCCGGCCCACACGCGGGCGATCCCCGGTTCGACTGGTTCGAGTACGTGGGCGAGGACACCATCTATCGGAAGATGCCGGCGGGGCCGGGCGAGTATCACAATCCGATCCTCGCCGGCTTCTACCCGGATCCGAGCATGGTCCGCGTCGGTGACGACTTCTACATCGTCGTCTCGAGCTTCGCGTACTTCCCCGGCGTGCCGATCTTCCACAGCCGCGATCTCGTGTCGTGGACGCAGATCGGAAATGTGCTCGATCGTCCGTCGCAGCTGAACCTCGACAGCGCGGGGATCTCACGCGGCGTGTTCGCGCCGGTGATCCGGTACAACAAGGGCACGTTCTACATGATCACGACGGTGGTGGATCGCGGCGGCAATTTCTTCGTCACGGCGACGAATCCCGCCGGACCGTGGTCGGAGCCGACGTGGCTCCCCGAGCTCGTCGACGGCATCGACCCGTCGTTCTTCTTCGACGACAATGGCAAGGCGTACGTCGTGAACAACGGCCCTCCCGAGGGCAAGCCGCTCTATCAGGGCCACCGGGCGATCTGGATGCAGGAGTTCGACATCGCCGGCAAGCGCATGGTCGGTCCGCGCAAGCTGATCGTGAATGGTGGAGTGGACCTCTCGAAGAAGCCGATCTGGATCGAGGCCCCGCACATCTTCCGCAAGGACGGCAAGTACTATCTGATCTGCGCCGAGGGCGGCACGGCGGACCAGCACAGTGAAGTCCTATTCCGCAGCGACAGCGTGTGGGGGCCGTATGTGCCCTTCTCGGGAAATCCGATCCTCACACAGCGCCATCTCGACAAGAACCGACCGAACGCGATCGGCACTGCGGGCCATGCCGACTTCGTGGAGACGTCCGCGGGTGAATGGTGGGCCGTTTTTCTCGCGACGCGCGACTACGTCGACAACGTCTACAACACCGGCCGCGAGACCTTTCTCATGCCGGTCAGGTGGGAGAACGGCTGGCCCATCATCACCACGGGCGACCAGACGGTGCCCTACGTGGCGAAGCGCCCGACGCTGCCACCGCAGCCTGCGCCGCCGGTGCCCACGAGTGGCAACTTCACGATCCGCGACGAGTTCGACGGACCCAGGCTCCCGCCGTACTGGCACGTGATCCGGACGCCACGCGTCCAGACGTACGATCTGACCTCCACTCCTGGCGCACTGACGCTGTTCGCGCGCCCCGTCGGCCTCGAACCGACGGGAATTCCATCGTTCGTCGGACGCCGCCAGCAGCACCAACGGTTCTCGGCCACGACCTCCGTTCGCTACGCTCCGAGCCAGGATGGCGCGAAGGCGGGGATCATCGCGTTTCAAAATGACGAGTTCTACTATTTTCTTTCGGTGGCGCGTGTGGCGGGCAGGACGATGGTGCAGTTGGAGAAGCGTGCGGACGCCCAGACGGGTTCCGCTGGAACGATCGTCGCCTCGGCGCCGGTGGACGCGGCCCAGCCGATCCGGCTGAGGATCCAGGGTCGAGCAGACCGTTACGATTTCCTCTACGCCGCAGGCAACGACCCCTGGCGAACGCTCGCGGCGGATCAGGACGGCAGAATTCTCAGCACCGCCGTCGCGAAAGGGTTCGTGGGGACGATGCTGGGATTGTACGCGACGACCGCTGCACGGTGACCGACACACAAGCACTCACATCGAGCCGAGAGCATGAAGCACTCGTTTGAACCGGTCGTGAAGCAGAGCCTGCCCGACAAGCTGGCGCGGCAGATTCGTGGCACGATCCAGAGCGGCAATTACCGCCGCGGCGATCGTCTCCCGCCGATTGTCGAGATGGCCAAGCGCTTCGAGGTCGGTCAACCGAGCATTCGCGAGGCGCTCAAGAAGCTCGAGGCGATGGGCGTGGTCCAGATCCGTCACGGCTCGGGAGTGTTCGTCACACGCAGCGAGGAAGTGCTGGTGCTGGCGAGTCCGGACTATGCCGGCACCGTGACGAAGAAGCTCCTGCTCGATCTGATTCGCGCTCGCATCCCGATCGAGATCCAGTCGGTCGCCGACTGCGTCAAGAACGCGACGCCGGACCAGGTGCAGGAGCTGAAGCGCATTCTCGCCAGCGCCGGGAAGCATCTCGACGACGACGAGACATTGAACACCGTGAACATGGACTTTCACGGCAAGATCGCCGAAGGGTCCGGCAACTCGGTCACGGCGCAGCTGCTGGCCGTGTTGCACGAGCTCTTCACGGAAGAGCAGCGACTCATTCTCGACATCTTCGGTTCGCGCGAGGACGATCACAAGGACCACGTGCAGATCCTCAAGGCGATCGAGCGGCGCGACGAATCGCTCGCGGTCGAGCGCATGCGGTCGCATCTCGAGAGCGTCCATGCCGCGATCCAGCGCTGGGAGCCGGAGGACCACCCGGTCCAGTGAGCGCCGCTCGCGCCAACGACGGGAGCGCGCGCCGTCCGGACTGAGCCCACCTGGGCCAGTCGCGTGGCGCGGCGCCTGGCAGTATTATCTCCCCGCCGGCGCGGCGCCCGTCCGCCACCGGCGTGCGGCGCCACGCGAGGTGAGTGCCGTCCAGCGTCCCTCACACCGCTCCCCCTCAGTGCCGTCGTCCAGCCCTGAACAGGTCGGCGCTCCGACGCTGCTCACCACGGAGCGCCCGCTCGTGGCGCCCGCCATGCTGCGCCGCTGGATCGTGCGGATCGGGCCGGCGCTCGGGCTCATCGCGATCATCGTCGTGTTCTCGTTGATCACGGACGCGCCTGGCCGGTATCTCTCGGCGTTCAACCTGCGGATCGTCCTGTCCCAGACCGTGATCACCGCGATCGGGGCGATCGGCATGACGATGATCATCGTCAGCGGCGGGATCGATTTGTCCGTCGGCGCGACGATCGCGCTCACCGGTGTCATCACCGCGCTCGGGATCGGTGCCGGATGGCCGCCGTCGCTGGCGGTGCTCGCGGCGATCGTGACGGGCGGTTTCATCGGCGTATTCAACGGCGCGATGATCACGACCCTCCGCGTCGTGCCGTTCATCGTCACGCTGGGCATGCTCGGCATCGCGCGCGGTGTCGCCAAGTGGCTCGCGCATGAGCAGACGGTGAACGCCCCGGCCTCCTGGGTGAACGATCTCCTCGTCACGTTCCCCAAGCCTGCCTGGCTCGTGCTCCCGATCGGCGTGTGGACGGCGCTCCTCCTCGCCGGGCTCGCCGCGCTGGTGCTCTCGCGCACCGTGTTCGGGCGGCGCGTCTTCGCACTCGGCTCCAATGAAGCCGCGGCCCGTGCCTGCGGTGTGAACACGGGTCGGCTGCGCATCGCCATCTACGGCATCGCCGGCTGCCTGTTCGGTCTGACGGGTGTGATGCAGATGTCCCGCCTGCGCCAGGGCGACCCGACCGTCGCAAACGGCGCGGAGCTCGACATCATCGCCGCGGTCGTCATCGGCGGCGGGAGCCTCAGCGGCGGGGAAGGGAGCATCGCCGGCTCGATCATCGGCGCGCTCATCATGGCCTTCCTGCGCAACGGCTGCCAGCAGATGGGTTGGCCGAACTACATCCAGGAGATCATCATCGGCGTCATCATCGTGCTCGCCGTCGCACTCGATCGTGCGCGCGCGACCTGGGCGGAGCGCTCGGCAGCCGCGGTGCTCGCGTCGGAGGCGTGACGATGACGGCGATTCGCGCCATCGACGCACACGTGCACTTCTGGGATCCCATGGTGCTGCGGTATCCGTGGCTCGCGGGAGAGCCCGCACTCGCCAAACCATTTCGTCCGACCGACTTCGCGCCGCTCACCGCCGGCGAGGTCGACGCCGTCGTCTTCGTCGAGGCCAATCCCGCGCCCGAGCAGGCCGAGGACGAGGTGGCGTGGGTGGAGGAGCTCGCCGACTCGGAGCCGCGCATCGCGGGGATCGTCGCGTTCGTCGACCTGCTCGATGAGCCGCGTCGCACCGCGGCGCTCGGGCACCTGGGTCGGACGCCGCGCGTCGTCGGCGTGCGTCACAACATCCAGCACCAGCCGACTGGCTTCGCGCTGCAACCCGCATTCGTGCGCGGCGTGCAGGCGGTCGGCGAGTCGGGACGGCCGTTCGACCTGTGCATCACCGCGGACCAGCTCGACGAAGCGATCGAGCTGGTGCGTCGCTGTCCCGATGTGACGTTCGTGCTCGACCACTGCGGCAAGCCCGCGATCCGTGACGACGCGTTCGACGGTTGGGCACGCGACCTGGAGCGTCTTGCGTCACACGATTTCGTCTCGTGCAAGATCTCGGGCCTTCTGACGGAGGCGCGCGAGGATCAGCGCACCGCCGAATCGCTCGCACCGTGGATCGCGCAGGCGCGCGCATGCTTCGGCGCGTCCCGTCTCATCTACGGCTCCGATTGGCCGGTGAGCGTGCTGGGTGGCGGGGCAGGGCGCTGGCGGTCCATCGTCGATTCCGTGACGGCCTCGTGGTCAGAGGCGGAGCGGCGGGCGCTCTTCGCCGACAACGCCGCTCGCGTCTACGGTCTTTCGGTTCCCGTTCATGACTGAGCCGAGCGAGCCGGCCACGTTCGGTGGCCGCACCGTCATCGTCACCGGCGGCGGGTCCGGGATCGGTCAGGCGATCGCCACGCTGTTCGGTGCGCGTGGCGCCCATGTCGCGATCCTCGATCTCGCATCGGCCGACGCGACCGTTCAGGCGATCACTGACGCCGGCGGCTCGGCTGTGCACGTTCGGTGCGACGTTTCGAAGCAGGATGACGTGTCAGCCGCCTTCGCCGACGTGCAGCAGCGCTTCGGGCCGCTCGACGTCCTCGTCAACAGCGCCGGCGTCGCGCACGTCGGCACGGTCGAGCAGACGACTGAGGCGGACCTCGATCGCGTCTACGCGGTCAACGTGAAGGGCGTCTACAACTGCCTCAGGCTCGGCGTGACGGCGATGAAGCCACGTGGTGGTGCGATCCTGAATCTCGCGTCGGTCGCGGCGACCGTCGGCATCGCCGACCGCTTCGCCTATTCGATGAGCAAGGGCGCCGTGCTCACGATGACGCTCTCCGTCGCTCGCGACTACATCCACGAGAAGATCCGCTGCAATTGCATCTCGCCCGCGAGGGTGCACACGCCCTTCGTCGATGGCTTCCTCGCACGGAGCTATCCGGGCCGCGAGGCCGAGGTGTTCGATCAGCTCGCGAAGACCCAGCCCATCGGCCGCATGGGCAACCCCAGCGAGATCGCCGAGCTCGCGTTGTTCCTGTGCTCCGATGCCGCGTCGTTCATCACGGGCAGCAACTACCCGATCGACGGCGGCTTCCTCACTCTCAAGATGTGATCGATGAAACTGATTCGCTTCGGTCCCGCGGGCGCTGAGCGTCCCGGCGTACAGCTGCCCGATGGCCGCCGCATCGACGTCTCCGCGTTCGGGGAGGACTACGGCGAGAGCTTCTTCGGGGGCGATGGACTCGAGCGCCTCGCTCGCTGGGTGGAGCGCGAGGGCGCGCGTGCACCCGCCGTTGGCGACGACGTCCGCCTCGGACCGCCGATCCAGCGGCCGAGCAAGATCATCTGCGTCGGCCTCAACTATCGCGATCACGCCAAGGAGTCGGGAATGCCCGTCCCCGCCGAGCCGGTCATCTTCTTCAAGGCGACGACGGCGCTCGTCGGGCCCAACGACGACGTGATCATCCCCAAGGGCAGCACGAAGACCGATTGGGAGGTCGAGCTCGCGGTGGTGATCGGTGCGCGCGCCAGCTACGTGTCGGAGGCGGATGCGACGAAGCACATCGCCGGCTACGTCCTGCACAACGACTACTCCGAGCGCGTCTTCCAGCTCGAGCGCGGCGGCCAGTGGGTGAAGGGGAAGAGCTGCGACACCTTCGCGCCGCTCGGTCCCTTCCTCGCCACGCCAGACGAGATCGCCGACGTGCATGACCTGAAGCTGTGGCTCACGGTGAACGGAGAGCCCAAGCAGGACGGGACCACCCGAGACCTCGTGTTCGGCGTGCCGATGCTCGTCGGCTACATCAGTCAGTTCATGACGCTGCTGCCCGGCGACGTCATCTCGACCGGCACGCCGGCAGGAGTCGCGATGGGTCACAGGCCCGTGCGCTTCCTTCACCCGGGCGACGTCGTGGAGCTGGGGATCGACGGACTCGGCTCCTCGCGCCAGCGGTTGCGGGCATACGCGTGAGCGAGCGGCGCTCACCGACGATCACCCAGGTCGAGGTGCGCGACGTGCGGTTTCCCACGTCGCGCGGCTTGGACGGGTCCGACGCGATGAACGCCGATCCGGATTACTCCGCGACGTACGTCATCCTGCACACCGATGCGGCCGATGGTCTCCAGGGACACGGGCTCACCTTCACGATCGGTCGCGGCAACGAGCTGTGCGTCGCCGCAGTGCGGGCGTTGGCGCCGTTCGTCCTCGGGCTCTCGCTCGACGAGATCGCCGCCGACATGGGCGGGTTCTGGCGTCGCGTCGTCGGCGACAGCCAGTTGCGCTGGGTCGGGCCGGAGAAGGGTGTCATCCATCTCGCGACCGCCGCCGTCGTCAACGCGGTGTGGGATCTCTGGGCGAAGGCCGCGGGAAAGCCGCTCTGGAAGCTCCTCGCCGACATGTCGCCCGAGGAGATCGTGCGGTGCGTCGACTTCCGCTACATCACGGACGCGCTGACGCCGGAAGAGGCGCTCGCGATCCTGCACCGTCACGCGCCCACGCGCGCGCAGCGCGAGCGCGAGCTGCGCGAGAGCGGCTATCCGGCGTACACCACTTCCGCCGGCTGGCTCGGATATTCCGACGAAAAGATCCGCCGACTCTGTCGCGACGGGATGGCCGACGGGTGGTCGCACTTCAAGATCAAGGTCGGGCGTGACCTCGCGGACGATGTGCGCCGCGCGGCGCTCATCCGCGAGGAGATCGGTCCCGACCGGAAGCTGATGGTCGACGCGAATCAGGTGTGGGAGGTGAACGAGGCGATCGACCACATGCGTGAGTTGGCCCGGTTCGATCCGTGGTGGATCGAGGAACCGACGAGCCCCGACGACGTGCTCGGGCACGCCGCGATCGCGCGCGCCATCGCGCCGATCGGCGTCGCCACGGGTGAGCATTGCCAGAACCGCATCGTGTTCAAGCAGCTCATGCAGGCCAACGCGATCTCCTTCTGTCAGATCGATGCATGCCGGCTCGGTGGCGTGAACGAGGTGATTGCCGTCCTACTCCTGGCCGCGAAGTTCGGCATCCCCGTCTGTCCGCATGCCGGTGGCGTCGGCCTGTGCGAATACGTCCAGCATCTCTCGATGTTCGACTTCGTGTGCGTGAGCGCCTCGATGGAGGATCGCATCATCGAGTACGTCGACCACCTGCACGAGCACTTCCTCGACCCTGTCGTGATTCGCGCCGGACGCTACATGCCGCCGACGGCGCCGGGCTACAGCATCACGATGCGCGCCGAGAGTCTGGAGGAGTACGCCTATCCGGATGGCGCCGCGTGGTCGGGCGTGGCCCGCTCCTCTATTCCGGCGATCGCACGGTGACGGCGACCGCGACGCCCACCACGATGCGCGCCGCCGTGCTCGTCGACGTGGCGCGAATCGAGGTGCGCGACGTGCCCGTGCACCAGCCAGCCCCACACGAGGTGCTCGTCCGCGTCGAGGCGGTGGGACTCTGCGGCACCGATCTGCACATCGTGGCCGGTCACGCGAACTACAACACGGACGATCACGGTCGCGTCCTTCCCCTCGCGGTCGCGCCGCAGATCCTCGGCCATGAGATCGCTGGTGTGATCGAGGCGATTGGGAGCGCCGTTGCCGATGCAGCGCCGGGCGATCGCGTGATCGTCGATCAGGGTCGCACGTGCGTGAGCGAGCGCCGCGCCACACGCTGCGAATACTGCCGGACGGGCGACTCGCATCAGTGCGAGCAGTACGCCGAGCACGGCATCACGGGCCTGCCCGGCGGGTTCGCCGAGCTCGTCACCGTGCCCGCCGCGAACACCGTGCGGGTGACGACGAATCTGCCGGCCGAGCAGGCGGCGTTGGCCGAGCCGCTCGGTTGCATCGTGCACTCGAGCGAGATGATCTCTCGTGCTGCCGCGCGCTATCCACTCGGTCGGCGCGGCGGGTCCCACGGGGTGCGCTCGATCCTCGTCTGCGGAGGCGGACCGGCGGGTCTGCTGTTCGTACAGTACCTCCGCAACGTGCTCGGCTACGACGGCGTGCTCCTGCTGAGCGAGCCGAACGCCGCCAAGCGCGCGCTCGCCGAGCGGTTCGGCGCCACCACGATCGACCCGTCGAGCGGCGACGTCGTCGAGGCCGTCGCCGAGCTGACCCAGGGGCGCCGCGCCGAGCTCCTCGTCGAGGCCACCGGGTCGGGCGCGCTGTTCGGCACCATCCCGTCGCTCGTGCGCAAGCAGGCCACGATCCTGCTGTACGGCCACGGCCACAGCGGCGTCGACCTTGGCGTGTTGAATCGTGTGCAGTTTCTCGAGCCGACGTTCGTGTCGCCGGCAGGCGCGTCCGGCGGGCACGCGGCCGACGGCCGACCGCTCACGTATGCGCAGGCACTCGATCTCATCGAGCGGGGAACGATCGACGTGGCCTCGCTCATCACTCACCGCTATCGCTCGCTCGATGCCGTGCCCGCGGCATTCGGGGGTGATCACCGGCGCCCGGATTACGTGAAAGGTGTGGTCGTCCTCTAGCTCTGCTGCTTCCTCGGGCCGCCCTGTACATTCCCGGCCGTTGCTGGCCGATCCACGACGTTCGACCTCGCCACTCTGGAGACTCTCGTTGACAACGACTCGACGCTCGGGGACAGCCGCAGTGCTGATCGCGCTCGCGGCCGCGTGCAGTGGCGGTGCAGACGCCGGCTCGAAGCAGCCCGCGGCCGGCGCGAGCGGTAGTGCCGGCAAGACGTTCACCATCGCCGTCGTGCCGAAAGGCACGACGCACGAGTTCTGGAAGACCATCCACGCCGGCGCGATTCAGGCGGCGCAGGAGCTCACCGCGAGCGGCGACACCGTCAGGATCATCTGGAAGGGTCCGCTGCGGGAGGACGATCGCGAGCAACAGGTGCAGGTGGTCGAGGGCTTCACGTCCCAGGGCGTCTCGGGGATCGTGCTCGCCCCGCTCGACAATCGCGCCCTCGTGCGTCCCGTCGAGGAAGCGAAGGCGGCCGGCGTGCCGACGGTGATCTTCGATTCGGGCCTCGAGTCCGATCAGATCGTGAGCTTCGTCGCCACTGACAACTACAAGGGCGGCGAGCTCTGCGCCGAGCGACTCGGCTCGCTGCTCAGCGGCAAGGGAAAGGTGCTCCTGCTCCGATACCAGGAAGGCTCGGCGAGCACGACGGAGCGCGAGAAGGGCTTCGCCGACAAGATGAAATCGGCCTACCCGGGGATCACCCTCGTCTCGTCGGACCAGTATGCCGGCGCCACGCGCGAGACGGCGAAGCGAACATCGGAGAACCTGCTCAATCGCTACGGAAACGAGCTCGCGGGGATCTTCACGCCCAACGAGTCGTCGACCGACGGGATGCTGCTCGCGCTCCAGGACATCGCCAAGGCGGGGAAGATCCGTCTCGTGGGATTCGACGCGAGCAAGTCCTTGCTCGATGCCATGCGCGCGAAGCAGCTCGATGGCGTCGCCGTGCAGAATCCGATGAAGATGGGCTATCTCGCGGTGAAGACCATGGTCGCGCATCTGAAGAACCAGCCCGTGGAGAAGCGCATCGACACCGGCGTCTCCCTCGTCACACCGGAGAACATGGACCAGCCGGCGTCGAAGGAGCTCACCAATCCACCCGTCGACCGGTATCTGAGCGGACAGTGACGGCGGGTTTGCAGGTCACCGGCATCGCGAAGCGCTACGGCGCCACCATCGCGCTCGACGGCGTCGATCTCGCCGTACGTCCGGGAGAGGTACTGGCACTGCTCGGTGAGAACGGAGCGGGGAAGAGCACGCTGATGAACGTCCTGTCCGGCGAGGTGCAGGCCGATCGCGGCGAGATGCATCTCGACGGCCAGCCCTTCGCCCCATCGGCCCCGAGCGACGCGCGCCGCCGAGGCGTGGCGCTGATTCACCAGGAGCTCTCGCTCTGCCCGCATCTCTCCGT
Organism: Gemmatimonadota bacterium; assembly: GCA_003223455.1. Lineage (GTDB taxonomy): Bacteria > Gemmatimonadota > Gemmatimonadetes > Gemmatimonadales > Gemmatimonadaceae > AG11. The sequence goes on from QHVE01000043.1 coordinate 23,782, forward strand.
CACCGATAACGTCCTGCTCGGAAACGAGGTGTCGCATCGCGGGTGGATCGATCGTTCTGCGGCGAGAGCTCGCGCCCGCGCGCTGCTCGACGAGCTGCCGCACCCGGAAATCCATCCCGACAAGCGGCTGAGCGACCTCTCCCTTCCGGCGCGTCAGATCGTCGAGATCTGTCGCGCGCTCGCCGGCGATGCGCGCGTGCTGCTCATGGACGAGCCCACGAGCAGCCTTCAGGGCTCGGATGTGGACCGGCTGTTCGCGCTGATTCGCCGGCTCGCCGCGCGTGGCATCGCGATCGTGTACATCAGCCACTTCCTCGAGGAGGTGCGCCAGATCGCCGATCACTACACGGTGCTTCGCGATGGCCGCAGCGTCGGCAGCGGAACGATCGCCAGCAGCACGAACGAGCAGCTCATCACCATGATGGTCGGGCGCCCCGCGGAGGGGTTGTTCCCCACGCGGCATCCGCCCCGAGATCCCGAGGTCTTGATGTCGGTGCGCGGACTGTCCGCGCCCCCTCGCCTGCACGAGGCGAGCTTCGACCTGCGCGCCGGGGAGATCTTCGGCATCGCGGGTCTGCTCGGCTCGGGCCGCACCGAGCTCGTTCGCGCGTTGTACGGTCTGGACACCGCCGCTGCCGGGACCGTGACGCTCCACGGTTCCCAGCGTCCCGCGCGCCAGGCCAGTGCGGGAGAGCGCGTGCATCAGGGCGTCGGCTACGTGAGCGAGGATCGCAAGGGCGAAGGGCTCGCGCTGCCGCTTTCCATCGCCGACAACCTCTGCGCCACGCGACCGCAGCGCTCTCGCGCGGGCATCCTCGACCTCGCGCGTCAGACGGAGCGTACTCGCCACTGGATCCGCGAGCTGCGCGTGCGCGCGCGCTCCGAGTCGCAGGCGGTACGCTCGCTCTCGGGCGGCAACCAACAGAAGGTGGAACCGACGCGCGGCATCGACATCGGCAGCAAGGCCGACGTGTACGAGATCATCGCGCGACAGGCCGCCGCGGGCCGCGCCATCCTCATCGTCAGCTCCTATCTCCCCGAGCTGTTCGGGCTGTGCGACCGGCTCGCCGTGATGTGCCGAGGTCGGCTCTCACCCGCTCGGCCGATCGCCGAGTGGACGCCCGAGCGTGTGCTCGCCACGGCGATCGGCGAACCGGCAGCGTGACGAACGCCTCTCGACCACATCCCAATGTCCAGTCGATCGCCTGACCCGAATCGCACTGCCTCGACGAGCGGCATCCGTCGCGAGCCATTCGGAACCACTGCCGACGGACGTGCCGTCGAGCGCTTCACGCTGGCGTCTGCGAGTGGAGTCACGATCTCCGTGCTCTCGTTCGGAGGGGTGATCCAGTCGATCCTGGTGCCGGACCGTTCGGGCAAGCCCGTGGACGTCACCCTTGGCTACGACACGCTTGCCGAGTACGAGAAGGACAAGAGCTACCTCGGCGCGCTCGTCGGACGCTACGCCAATCGGATCCGCGCCGGTCGCTTTTCTCTCGACGGACGGGACTTCACGCTCGCGCAGAACGCCGGCGGCAACCATTTGCACGGCGGCACGCGCGGGTTCAACAAGGCGGTATGGACCGTCGAGCCGTTCGAGGACGGCGACGACCTCGGCCTCGCGCTCCAGCACGTGAGTCCCGACGGTGACGAGGGATACCCCGGCACGCTGCGCGTGCGCGTGACGTATCGCCTCACTACGAATGGCGAGCTTGCGATCGATTTTTCGGCCACGACCGACGCCGCTACGCCGGTCAATCTCACCCAGCACGCCTACTTCAATCTCGCTGGGTCCGGGTCGGGGGACATCCTCGGCCACGTGCTCGAGCTGAACGCCTCGCGATTCACGCCCGTCGACGCGACGCTCATCCCCACCGGCGAGCTGCGCAGCGTGCGGGGGACCCCGTTCGATTTCTCCACGCCGGAGACCGTTGGCGCGCGCATCGGCGAGGACGACGAGCAGCTTCGCCTCGCGGGTGGCTACGATCACACCTTCGTCCTCGATCGTAGCGCGGCCAACGAGCTGGCACTCGCGGCACGGCTCACCGATCCGACGAGCCGCCGCGGGATCGACATCTACACCACCGAACCGGGAATCCAGTTCTACACCGGCAATTTTCTCGACGGCACCGTCATGGGAAAGGGAGGCGTGCCGCACCGGTATCGCTCGGGTCTCGCGCTCGAGACCCAGCATTTCCCCAACTCGCCGAACGAGCCCGCTTTTCCGTCTACGATTCTGCACCCCGGTACGGAGCATCGCTCGCGCACCGTCTATCACTTCGTCGTGCGCGACTGAGTCTCGCCGAAGCGTTCGCTCGACTTGCCACCTTTTCGCCCGCTCGCTCGATGCACATGACCTTCCGCTGGTTCGGGCCCGACGACCCGATCCCGCTCGCGAACATCCGGCAGATCCCAGGCGTGACGGGAATCGTCTCGGCGCTCTACGACGTCGCCATCGGCGACGAGTGGCCCAAGTCCAAGCTCGAGCGCCTTGGCGAGATGATCGATCGGCACGGAATGCGGTTCTCCGTCGTCGAGAGCATCGCCGTGCACGAGGACATCAAGCTCGGGCGTCCCACGCGCGACCGGCTGCTCGATCAGTATTGCGCGAGCGTGCACGCGATGGGCGAGCTGGGCATCCCCGTGCTCTGCTACAACTTCATGCCCATCTTCGACTGGACGCGCACCGATCTCGCCGAGGTGCAGCCGGATGGATCGACGGCCCTGTCGTACGACGACCGCGCGCTGTCTCGCATCGATCTCTCTCACGGCACCGGCGATCTGCCCGGATGGTCCGCGGCCTACGACGCGACGACGCTCCAGGCGCTGCTCGCCGCGTACAAGGAAATCGATGCCGAGCGCCTGTGGGAGAATCTCGCGTACTTCCTCGAGCGGGTCGTGCCTGAGGCCGAGCGCGCTGGTGTGCGCATGGCCATCCACCCGGACGATCCACCCTGGTCGATCTTCGGCCTGCCGCGCATCATCACCAGCGGCGCGGCGTTCGAGCGGCTGATCGATCTCGTCGACAGCCCCTCCAACGGCGTCACCTTCTGTACCGGCTCGCTCGGCGCCGATCCGAACAACGATCTGCCGACGATTGCGCGAACCATCGGTGGCCGAGGGCGCCTCCACTTCGCGCACTGCCGCAACGTCGCCATCACCGGCGAGCGTCGGTTCCACGAGGCGCCGCACCCCTCGCGCTTCGGCGACGTGCCGATGCGCGACGTGCTCGCCGCGCTGGTCGACGTCGGCTTCACGGGCCCGATGCGCCCCGATCACGGTCGCATGATCTGGGGCGAGCACGGGCGAGCGGGCTATGGCCTGCACGACCGGGCACTGGGTGCGATGTACCTCCAGGGACTCTGGGAAGGACTCGAGCGCGCGTGACGACACGCGACCGGCGCGTCGGTCATCTTGTCCGACCCTTCGCGCCGGTCTAGATTCGCCGCTCCTTCCACGCGAGCGGCAACCTGGCTCCCCCTGGCTCCATCGAAGATCCAACGGCTTTCACTCCGGCCAACGCCGGTTCGAAGGAGGACGACGAGCGCGGCATGCTGCTGAGCGCGCTCGCGCACATCGCCGCGTCGCTCGCCACTGGCGACGAGCCGACGGACGTGCTCGCGGACGTGCTGTCGCGCGTTGCCAGCGCGGTCGCCGCGGCGGGGGTCTCGCTGTGGTTGACCGATGCGGCCGGCCTGGGCTGTCACGCTCGTACCGGTATCGCGCCGCCCGCCGTGCCCGACGTGCGCGCGCGACTCACGCGAGCCGGCCGCGGCGACGCGACCATGCTCCTCGTCCGATTGGACGCCGCGCACCATCCGCTCGGTGCGCTGGTGCTCGCGCCGCCACCTCCGCTCTCGCCCGAGCAGCACGCCTTCCTGTCCACGGTCGCCGACATCCTCGCCCCCGTGCTGCGTCAGGCGGCGTACGCGCAGCGTCTCGAAGCCGAGGTGATCGAGCGTACGCAGCAGATCGATCGCGAACGTCGCATCACCGAGCGCATCATCGATTCGCTCCCCGTCGGCCTCTACGTCATCGATCGGGACTACCGGATCTCGGTCTGGAATCGGAAGCGCGAGACCGGAATGCAGGGCGTCTCGCGCGACGACGCGCTCGGCCGCACGATCTTCGAGATCCTGCATCGACAGCCGGCGTCGGTTCTGCGCCGCGAGTTCGACGAAGTGTTCGCCACGGGACGGCTGCAGACCTTTCAGATGGAGTCGAACGCATCGGGCGAGATGCGCACGTTCAGAATCTCCAAGATTCCGATGCGTCTCGACGATGGTCCCGTCTCGCACGTGATCACCGTCGGGGAGGATATCACCGAGTGGCGTGAGGCCCAGGACCGCTTCAGTCAGGCGGAAAAGCTCGCCGCCATCGGCACGCTCGCCGCCGGCATCATGCACGAGATCAATAATCCGCTCGCCACGATCGCGGCCTGTGCCGAGAGCCTCGAGCTCTCCGAGCCCGACGCACCGGTGCCCCTGCGCGATGGGCTGCGTCTCATTCAGAGCGAGGTGCGCCGGTGCAAGGGCATCACCGACTCGCTGCTCGACTTCAGCCGGCCGAAGTCGGGCGACAAGACCCTCGTCGACGTGAACGCAGCGATCGAGCGGACGCTGTTCATTCTCAAGCACCACTCCCGGTTCAAGAAGCTCACCGTCGCGGTGGAGCTCGACCGATCGCTCGGCGCCGTCGTGCTCGCGAACGAGGAACAGCTCGTCCAGGTGTTCATGTCGCTGCTGCTCAATGCCATGGATGCGATGCGGGAGGAGGGGACAGTCGAGCTGCGCACCCGGTGGGGCGAGGACGCCCGCAGTGTGCTCGCCGAGGTCGTCGATCACGGCGAGGGGATCCGTCGCGCCGACCTGCCGAAGATCTTCGACCCGTTCTTCACGACGAAGGCGCCCGGACGGGGCACGGGCCTGGGACTGTCGATCTGCTACGCGATCATCGCCGAGCACGGAGGACGGATCGAGGTGGACAGCACGCACGGCGAGGGGAGCGTGTTCCGCATCGTGCTCCCGCGCGCCGCCGAACGAGGTGAGGGTACGTGAGCGAATCGAAGATCAAGGTCCTCGTCGCCGAAGACGAGGTGCAGCTCGGCCAGATCCTGTCGAATTTTCTCGGCGGGCGCGGATATGCCGTGCGCACCGTCGTCGACGGACGTGCCGCGCTCGATGCACTGCGCTCCGAGGCGTACGACGTCGCCCTGCTCGACATCGTGATGCCGGAACTGGACGGCCTCGAGGTGCTCAAGCAGGTGCGCGCCGAAGCGGACCCGCCCGAGGTCATCATCATCACGGGGAACGGCACGATCGAGACGGCCATCAGCGCGATGAAGCTCGGCGCGTACGACTACATGGCCAAGCCGTATCGCATGGCGGAGATCGACGTCCTCGTTCGCCGGGCCTGGGAGAAGCGGCGCCTCGCGCGTGAGAACGTGTTGCTGCAGTCGCAGCTCGAGCGCGCGGGCGGCCCCGTGGAGATCGACACGCAGTACGCGCCGCTGCAGGCGGTGCTCGAGATGATCGCGCGTGTTGCGCCGAGCGACTCGCCGGTGCTCATCACCGGCGAGTCGGGCACCGGGAAGGAGATCGTCGCGCACATGCTGCACCGCCTGTCGGGGCGCGCCGGCCCGTTCGTCGACGTCGGCTGCGCTGCGCTCTCCGAGGGGATGCTCGAGAGCGAGCTGTTCGGCCACGAGCGTGGCGCGTTCCCTGGTGCCGACGAACAGAAGCTCGGGCTGATGGAGCTCGCCGCGGGAGGCACCCTTTTCCTCGACGGCATCGCCGAGCTCTCGCCCAAGCTCCAGGGCAAGCTGCTCCGCGCGCTCGACCAGCTCAGCTTCTATCGTGTCGGCGGGACGCAGAAGGTCGAGGTCGACGTGCGTATCCTCGCGGCGACCAATCGCGACCTCGCCGCGTGCGTCAACGAAGGCACCTTTCGCGACGACCTGTTCTATCGGGTGAACACGATCGCCATCGAGCTGCCCGCGCTGCGCGAGCGCGCCGTGGACATTCCGTTGCTCGCACGACGCTTCCTGCAGCAGTTCGGGAAGACGAACCCGCCCACGCTCGCGCCCGACGCGATCGATCTGCTCGGTCGATATCCGTGGCCGGGCAACGTGCGCGAGCTCAAGAACGTGATCGAGCGCGCCGTGCTGCTCGCGCGAGGGCCGCAGATCCGCGCCACGGATCTGCCGCTCCAGCTCGCGTCGCCGGAGGCGGTCGCGCGCGCCGCCGCACCCGCGCTCTCGCTCGCGGAGCTCGAGCGCCGGCACATCGAGTCGGTGTTGCACGAGACGAGCTGGCATCAGGGGCGCGCCGCGACGGCGCTCGGCATCAGCTCGAAGACCCTCTATCGCAAGATTCGCGAGTACGGGTTCCGTCGGCCCGGCGGCGGCGAGTAGCGCATGCGAATCCTCGTCATCGAAGACGACCCGACCGTCGGTCAGTACGTGAAGCGCGGGCTCGAGGAGCACCGCTGGGCCGTCGACCTCATGACCGACGGCGAGGAGGGCGAGCGGCGCGCGAGCTCGGAGGCGTACGATCTCATCATCCTCGACATGCGGTTGCCTGGAAAGAGCGGGACGGAGATTCTGCATTCGCTGCGGGCCAAGGGGTTCGAGCGTCCCGTGCTGGTGCTCACCGCGCAGGACGCCGTCGACGCCAAGGTCGCGACCCTTCGGGCGGGTGCCGATGACTACGTCACGAAGCCGTTCGCCTTCGAGGAGCTGCTCGCCCGCGTCGAGGCACTCTCGCGCCGCCCGCGAGCCCTCGCCTCGCCCGTGCTCCGCGTCGGCGATCTCGAGATCGATCAGGCCACGCGCGAGGTGCGCCGCGCTGGCGTGTCCATCGAGGTGACGCCGAAGGAGTACACCGTGCTGGAGTACCTGGCGCGCCATGCGGGCCGCGTGATGAGCCGCACGTTGATCACCGAGTACGCATGGGGGTATCACTTCGATCCCGGCACCAACATCGTGGACGTGGTGATCAACCACCTGCGCAAGAAGGTGGACGCGGGCCACGGCCGAAAGCTGATCACCACCGTCCGTGGAGTGGGCTACGTCCTGAAGGAGTGAGATGGCGACGCTCCGCACCAGACTGACCGTCACCTACGGCGCCGCGCTCATCGGCGGCCTGATCGTGTTCGCCGTCGCGCTGTACGTCGTGCGCGTCGCCAGCGGCGTGGACGCGCTTGGCCCCACCGCGATCGGACAGGCGGACCGCGTGCTGCAACCGCTGCGCGCATGGGTGCTGAACGCGCACGCGCTGGTCGAGGAGCAGGTCGACCCGACCGGATCGGCCGTGCGCACGTTGACCGGGAGCGCGCAGTCCATCGTCGGACGCATTCCCGGCTACTTCATCATCTACGACCAGAACGGCGACCGGATCTACACGTCGATCGGCATGCGGCAGCTCACCCTCGAGGATCGCTCCGCCATCCTCGCGACGGCACAGCGGCTCGAGCCGAATGGTCGTGGGGCGCTCGTCACGGTGGCCGACCCGCTCTTCGAGGGCGACATGCTCCTCGTAGCCCGGCGCGATTCGACGCTGCTGCCCGCCATCACGCGCGTCGTCGCCGGCGTCCCCACGACCGTCGCCGAGCTTGGCGGCGACGTCCTCGTCGGCACGATGCTCGTCGTCCTGCCCCTCGTGCTGCTCGGATTCATCGGCGTCTCGTACGTCATCACGGGCAACGCGCTCGAGCCGGTGGAGCGACTCATCAACGACGTGGAGGCGATCACCGACGGACGGTCGCTCCATCGGCGACTGGCGGCGAATCTCGGCAGCGACGAGCTGTCCCGGTTGGGCAACACGCTCAACGCCATGATCGCGCGACTGGAAACCTCGTTCGGTGCGCTTCGTCGCTTCACCGCCGACGCTTCGCACGAGCTCAAGACGCCGCTGACCGTGTTGCGCGCCGACGTCGAACGGGCGATGCACCCGAACGCGCAGGGAAGCGAAGCAATGCAGGCGCTGGAGGAGGCGCTGCAGGAGACGGCGCGCATGTCCGACCTCGTCGACAGCCTGCTCACACTCGCCCGAGCCGATGAAGGGCGCTTCGACCTGCATCGCGAGCCGGTGGACCTCGGCGCCCTCGTCCGCGACGTGTACGAGACCGCCGTGATTCTCGGCGAGGACTGCGGACTCACCGTGTCGATGACCGTGCTCGAGAAAGGCGTGGTGGACGGCGATGCGCGGCGCCTCCGCCAGCTCTTTCTCAACCTGATCACGAACGCGATCAAGTACACCCCGCGCGGCGGCCGCGTTGATCTGTCGCTCAGCCATCGCCTCGCGAACGACATTGCCTTCACCGTACGGGACTCGGGCATCGGCATGTCCGCCGGCGAGCTCGCGCACGTCTTCGAGCGCTTCTGGCGCGCCGACCGCGCGCGCTCGCGCACGAGCGAGCGTGGTGGATTCGGGCTCGGCCTGGCGATCTGCCAGTGGATCGCGCAGGCGCACAGTGGACGGATCACAGTCCAGTCGCGTCTGGGCCGCGGCTCCGTGTTCACGGTGACGCTGCCGCTCCTCGTCGCCGCGGCCGATGCGTCACCGCAGGGGGCCGCTCCTGAGGGTTTCGAAGTGCGCGAGGCCCGCGATGTGCGTGAAAGTCGCATTGTCTCGCCGCCAACGGAGCCCGCGGCGAGGTCCAGCGGCGAGCGCCGCGGCGCAGAGCTCCGTGACATCGGAGACTAATCCCGACTTCACGAAATCTTAATGAGTAAACAGTTCCACGGCGCGTAACCCGGAATAGGTTGGATCACGCAACGAAAGTGTCCCGTCCTCTCACCTCGTAGGTTTGCGCGGACATGTTCAACACCCTGATCGAGTCGAAGCCGAAAAAGCAGCGAACGACGGGCGGTCTCATCTTTAGTGGAATTCTCCACGCCGTGATCGGCACGGCCGCCGTCTACGGGACGCTGCAGGCCAAGGAGCAGCTCGAGAAGCCCAAGGCCGAGAAGGTCGAGTTCGTCGACATCAAGAAGAAGGAGGAGCCCCCGCCGCCGAAGGAGGTTCCCCCGCCCCCCAAGGATGTCGTGATGGCCCCGCCGCCGCCGAAGGGCTTCCAGGTGCTGACGGCACCGGTGAAGGTCCCTGACGTCCTCCCCGATATCGACCTGTCCAAGAAGGTGACGGACGAAGCCGACTTTTCGGGCAAGGGTGTGGCGGGCGGTACCAGTAAAGGCGTCGTCGGTGGGACCGCGCCGGCCAACGACCAGCCGTACTTCGAGTTCCAGGTCGAGAAGCAGGTCCAGCAGATCCCCGGATCGGGAAATCTGCGGTATCCCGACATGCTGCGGTCGGCCAACGTCGAGGGCGAAGTGCTCGCCCAGTTCGTCGTCGACACGACCGGGCACTACGAGAACGGCACGTTCAAGGTCCTGAAGTCCAGCCATGATCTGTTCACGGCGGCAGTCAAGAACGCGCTGCCGACCATGCGCTTCTACCCGGCCGAGGTCGGCGGGCGCAAGGTGAAGCAGCTTGTTCAGCAGCCGTTCACGTTCTCGCTCCAAAAGAGCTAATCACCTTTCCGGAGACTCGAAGACTATGGATCTGTCGCTAGCTGGCCTCTGGGCCGCGATGGGCAATTTCGCCAAGGGCATCGTGATCGTCATGGCGCTCATGTCGATCTACTCGCTCACCATCATGGTGTCGAAGTGGTGGAGCCTGCGCGCCGCGCAGACCGAGACACGCAAGTTCGCTCCCGAGTTCTCGCAGTTCCTCGAGGAGGACAACCTCACCGAGGCGATCAAGCTCGCCGAGAGCTACAAGAAGTCACACGTCGCGCTGGTCCTCGGCGGCGCGCTGGGCGAGGTGAAGCCGCTCATCCAGGACGGCTCCGTGACGGTCTCTGACATCAACTCGGCGGAGCGCGCAGTCGAGCGCAACATGCTCCTCGAGATCACGCAGCTGAAGCGCGGTCTCGCGGTGCTCGCGACGGTCGGCGCCACGGCCCCGTTCGTCGGTCTGCTCGGTACCACCATCGGCATCATCAACTCGTTCACGGCCATGGCGGCGTCCGGCGGCGGCGGTCTCGCGTCGATCGGTGGCGGTATCTCCGAGGCCCTGGCCACGACGGCGCTCGGCCTACTCGTCGCCATCCCGGCGGTGTGGGCGTACAACTACTTCCAGACGAAGATCGACAACCTCACGGCCGAGATGACGTATGTCTCCAAGGAGATGATCGACTACCTCATCAAGGGCGTGTCGGGCGAGTTCGGCCGGTCGCGGTTCACTCGGGAGTTCAATGCCTCCTCGGGCAGTAATGCGCCGATCTCCACCTGAGTCGTTCCTTCCCAGTCAGGAGGTAGTCCGATGGCAATGAGTTCCAGCGCGGGCGGAGGCGTACAGTCGTCGCCGAACGTGACGCCGATGATCGACGTCATGCTCGTGCTCCTCATCATCTTCATGGTGGTGACCCCGGCACTCCTCGCGGGCTTCAACGCCACCCCGCCGGTGGGCCAGAATCTCAAGGACCATCCCGAAGATGAGGAGAACGATCAGGTTCTCGGCATCGACAAGGATGGGAACTACTACCTGAACAAGAAGCCCATCTCCAAGACGGCGATTGAGGCGGAGATCAAGCGGATCTACACGAGCCGCGATGATCACGTGATGTACCTCAAGGCAGACAAGGATCTAGCATACGAAAAGGTCGTCGACGCCACCGACTTGGCTGCCAAGAACGGGGTCACCGTGGTCGCGATGATCAGCGATCAGAAGCCGGGTACGACGTCGACCGTGGCGGGGGATACCCATAGCGGCCCCGCACCGGCCACACCAGCCGGAGGCGCGCACTAATGGCGATGGCCACTGGTGGTTCCGGCGGGCTGACGAACGAGATCAACGTCACGCCCATGATCGACGTGCTGCTCGTGCTGCTGATCATCTTCATGGCGGCGATCCCGACCATGCGGAAGTCGATCGACGTACAGCTCCCCGATCCGAACCCGTCGACCGCTCCAGCGAACGCGACCTCGAACCAGATCGTGCTCGAGGTGCTGAACGACGGGATGTACAGCATCAATACGGAGAAGGTCGACGAGGATCGCCTCGGACCCCGGCTCAAGGAGATCTACGACGGGCGCCCCGAGAAGATCATCTTCGTGAAGGGTGACCCGAAGGTGAAGTACGGGCAGGTGGTGCACGCGATGGACGTCTCCCGCGGGGCCGGGGTGAAGGTCATCGGCGTTCCACCCAAGGACACACCCGACGGGAAGAAGTAGCCGAGCGTCGGCAGAGGTTGTGTAGTACATACGGCGGACGAACCTTCTGGGGTCGTCCGCCGTATAACTTTCCATGTGTCGGGGACCGATTCCCCGGGGCGCGCCAACCTTTGCACGCTCACATGGACGATCGCACGGACTTCACTCAGCAAGCAGAGCAGGGCCGTCCGCAGTATCGGATGCCGATCGGCATGCCGATGCGCGACGAGGGCCGGCGCACGGGCGCGATCGTATCGATCGTCGTTCACGCCGTCGTCATCTTCCTGCTGATCGTACCGTTCATCATGCCCCACTCCGTGATCCAGCGGCTGCAGCAGGGGGCCGGAGGCGCGGGACCAGCGGGCGGAGGGGGTGGCGGCACGCGCGGCAGCGGTGGCCAGACGGTGGAGAAGATTCAGTTCGTACGCGTCGCGCCGAGTCAGCCGGCAAAGCCGGCCGCCGTTCCGCCGATCGTTCCACCGCCGCCGAAGCCGACGCCCAAGGTCGAACCGCCGAAGCCGAAGCCGACCCCCGCGCCAGTGCCGACGCCTCCCGTTCCCAAACCGCAAACCGCGGCGCCCGCGGCGGGGCTCACGGTCGCCTCGGCAGAACCCGGCGACGGCGGAGGAAGCGGGAACGACGGAACGTCGGGAGCCGGACCCGGGAGCGGCGGCGGAGTCGGCGCCGGCGTGGGCACGGGGAAGGGCAGTGCAACCGGTGCTGGCACCGGCGGCGGAACTCAGGCCAACTATCCTCCTTCTCCCATCGAGTTCTTCCTTCCTCCGCTGCCGCCGCCGTCCAGCGTGCGCGGCCAACATTTCATCGCCCAGTTCGACGTCGACTCCACCGGGCGAGTGCTCTCGTTCGACTTCACACCAACGCGTGACGGCGATTACAACAAGCGTATCGCTCAGGTGCTGCGCTCGATGAAGTTCCGGCCCGGCACGCGCCCCGACGGCTCGCCCCTGCGCATGAAGGCGCAGGTCGGCTACGAGTTCTAGCTCCGCCGCGCTCGCTCGCGGAACTCCGCGCGTCGGGCGCGCGGCCTAGCGTCCAAGTCGAACCACTTCTACATTTTGCGGGATTGCCACGAAAACGCCGACGGCATCCGCCGCCGACGCCTTCTCGCTTTTTCCGCCCCTGCATGAGCAGCTCGGCCGTCTCGACCGAAGCCACGCCGCAGTCCGATTCCGGATTCGTCAAAGCGATGACCCTGACCGACGCGACGATGCTCGTCGCGGGGTCGATGATCGGGTCGGGCATCTTCATCGTATCGGCGAGCATGGCGCGGGATCTCCCGTCGCCGCTCTGGATGATCCTCGCCTGGGTGCTCTCGGGCGTGATGACGCTGCTCGGTGCCCTCGCGTACGGTGAGCTCGCCGCCATGTACCCGCGCGCGGGGGGGCAGTACCTGTTCCTGCGCGAAGCGATGGGACCCCTCATGGGGTTCCTCTACGGCTGGACATTTTTCGTCGTGATCGGCACGGGGACCATCGCTGCCGTCGCCGTCGCCTTCGGCCGATTCCTCGGCGTGTTCTTCCCCGTGGTCGGCCCGGAGCGCTTCTCCTGGTTTCCCCAGGCCGACGTGTGCGTCGCCGCGCTCGGCTGCACCAATCCGGCGAGCGCCATCCTGATCGGGCTTTCGCCGCAGCGGCTGGTCGGTCTGCTCAGCATCGCGTTCCTCACCTGGATCAACCTCCGGGGGATTCGCCAGGGGAAGCGCGTGCAGACGACGCTGACCGTCGTGAAGACGGGCGCCCTCGCGCTGCTGATCGTGCTCGGGCTCACCCTCGGCCGGAACGCTGACGCGACCACCGCCAACTTCTCGGGTGGCGGATTCTCCGGCCAGTGGTCGCTCACCTCCACGCTCATCATCGCCTTCGGCGCGGCGATGGTCGGATCGCTTTTCTCGAGCGACGCGTGGAACAGCGTCACCTTCGCCGCCGCCGAAGTGAAGAACCCGGCGCGCAACCTCCCGATCGCGCTCACTGGTCTCGCTCCTCTACATCCTCGCCAACTTTTCGTATCTCAGCGTGCTGCCGTACGCCGGAAACCCCGACGGTGCCACGGCGGTCGCTCGCGGCATCGCTCACGCCACGCAGGACCGCGTGGGCACCGCCGTCGCCGAAACGATCTTCGGGCCGAGCGGCGCGTTGCTGATGGCGGGCGCGATCCTCGTCTCGACCTTCGGCTGCAACAACGGATTGATCCTGTCCGGAGCGCGAGTCTATTACGCGATGGCCCGTGATGGGCTCTTCTTTCGCCGGGCGGGGACGTTGAATTCGCACAACGTCCCCGCCTTCGCGTTGGTGGTCCAGTGGCTCTGGACGGCCATCCTCTGCCTCACCGGCACATATGGGCAGCTCCTCAACTACGTGATCTTCGCGGCGCTGCTCTTCTATGCCTTCACGACGGCGGGGCTGTTCATCCTGCGCGGAAAGCGTCCGGACGCCGATCGGCCGTATCGCGCCCTGGGATACCCCGTGCTGCCGGCGCTGTACATCGTACTCTGCTGCGCGGTGATGCTGCTCCTGCTCCTGTCGCCAACGACACGAACCGAGTCCATCTCCGGACTCGTGCTCGTGCTCATCGGGATCCCGGTGTTCTTCCTCTGGCGCCGCGTCGAAGCCCCGACCGCTGCCGGCGCCTGACGGGCGTCGGCGCTCTCCGCACGTAACCCGTTACCAAGCAACATGACGCAGACGCAGTCTTCCCTGTTGACACTCGTCATTGGCGCCAGCGCCATCGCACTCGTCTTCGCCGTCTTCCTCGCGCGCTGGGTACTCGCGCGCCCACGCGGCACGCCGGAGATGCAGAAGATCTCCAACGCGATCCAGCAGGGAGCGGAGGCGTATCTCGCGCGGCAGTACAAGACGATTGCCGGACTGTCGGTCGTCGTCGCCGTACTGCTCGGCGTCGGCTACGGTTTCTTCCGCCCGACGACGGCGCATGATCCGGTTCAGGATCCGAAGACCTTCGCGCTCTACGTCACTGCATCCTTCCTCCTCGGTGCGCTGAGCTCGGGGATCGCGGGCTACGTCGGCATGTGGGTGTCGATCCGCTCGAACATCCGCGTCGCGGCCGCGGCGATGACGTCGCTCAACGACGCGCTGCAGACGGCGCTCCGTGGCGGCGCAGTCTCGGGGCTGTTCACGGTCGCGATGAGCCTTCTCGGCGTCGGAGGTCTGTTCGCCGCACTCTCGACGTTCGCTCCGGCCGGAATGGAAGCGGGCGAATGGGCGCAGCACATCCCATTCCTCATCGTCGGCTACGGGTTCGGTGCGTCGTTCGTCGCACTGTTCGCGCAGCTCGGCGGCGGCATCTACACCAAGGCCGCGGACGTCGGCGCCGACCTCGTCGGCAAGGTCGAGGCGGGGATCCCAGAGGATGATCCCCGCAACCCGGCGGTCATCGCCGATCTGGTCGGCGACAACGTGGGCGACTGCGCCGGCCGTGGCGCCGACCTGTTCGAGTCCACCGCCGCCGAGAACATCGGCGCAATGATCCTGGGCGTGCTGCTGTACCGGTCGTTTGGCATCAACGGCATTCTCTTCCCGCTCGTGATCATGGCGCTCGGCCTGATTTGCTCCATCGTCGGCGTCATGGTGGTGAGGACGAAGGAGGACGCGGACCCCATGAAGGCGCTGAACCGCGGCTACTACGTGACCGCGGCACTCGTCACGGTGGCGTTCTTCTTCGCCACGCGGACGCTGCTCAATCCCGCGGGAGCGCCCGACGTGTGGTGGCACTTCTTTTTCTGCGGCTTGATCGGCATCGCCACGTCGATCGCCTTCGTCTTCATCACGCAGTACTACACCGAGTATCGCTATCGCCCGGTGCTGGGCATCGCCGAGGCGAGCCAGACGGGACCAGCCACGAACATCATCGCCGGTATCGCCGTCGGAATGGAGTCCACCGTGATGCCGGTCATCGCGATCGGCATCGCGATCATCGCCAGCTACACGCTCGGCCAGACGAGTGGGCTGGTGAATGCGACTGGCCAGCCGATCGGCGGATTGTTCGGCACCGCCGTCGCGACGATGGGCATGCTGGGTACGGCGGGCTACATCCTCGCGATGGACGTGTTCGGACCCATCACGGACAACGCCGGTGGCATCGTCGAGATGTCGCGGCAGCCGGAGTCGGTGCGCGACAAGACCGACCGACTCGACTCCGTTGGGAACACCACGAAGGCACTCACCAAGGGATACGCCATCGGCTCGGCCGCACTCGCCGCGTTCCTTCTCTTCTCGGCGTATCTCGACGAGGTTCGCAACTACACCGGGCAGACGCTCAACGTCGATCTGTCGAAGCCGGTGGTGTTCGTTGCCGGCCTGCTCGGCGCGATGCTCGTCTTCTGGTTCTCGTCGCTCGCCATGACGGCCGTTCGCAAGGCGGCGTCGTCGGTGATCACGGAGGTCCGCCGTCAGTTCCACGAGCGTCCGGGAATCATGAAGGGAACGGAGGACCCCGATTACGCCGCGTGCGTCGACATCGTGACCGTCGGCGCGCTCAAGGCCATGGTGTTGCCTGGCGCGCTGGTGGTGCTCTTCCCGATCGTCGTCGGCCTCGTCTTCAAGTACTTCGGCCAGCCCGGTGAGTACATGGGCGCCGAGTCGGTCGCCGCGCTGCTCATGGTCGGCACGATCGCCGGCATCCTCATGGCGGGGTTCCTGAACAACGGCGGCGGCGCGTGGGACAACGCGAAGAAGTACATCGAGACCGGCGCCTACGGTGGAAAGCGCTCGGAGGCCCACAAGGCGGCCGTCGTCGGCGACACGGTCGGCGATCCGTTCAAGGATACGGCGGGACCGTCGCTGCACGTGCTGGTGAAGCTGCTCAGCACGATCACGCTCGTGCTGGCTCCGATGTTCCTCTGACCGCCCTCTCGCGCGAGGCTCGACGATGACGTCGCTGTTTGCCCGAAAGCCCATCGCCGAGCTCGTTGCGGAGGGGGACCATCCCAACGCGCTGAAGCGCGAGCTGGGCGCGGGCGACCTGATCATGCTCGCGATCGGCGCGGTGATCGGCGCCGGCATCTTCGGGGCGATCGGCACCGCCGCCGCGGGTCAGACCGATGCGGCGGGACACGTCATCCGGAGCGGCGCGGGCCCGGCGCTCGTCTTCTCCTTCCTGCTGCTCGGCGGAGCGTGCGCGCTCGCCGCGCTCTGCTACGCGGAGCTCGCGTCGATGATCCCGCAGGCGGGCAGCGCGTACGCCTACGCGTACGCCACGCTCGGTGAGATCGTGGCCTGGATCATCGGCTGGGACCTCATCCTCGAGTATGCCGTCGGCAACGTCGCGGTCGCGATCTCGTGGGGCGACTACTTCAAGACGCTGACCGGCGGGCTGCTGCACCTGCCCGTCTGGCTCACGACGGGCTACCGCACCGCGCTGCTCAGCTCCGACGCGAACGTGCACGGTCTGCTCACGACGGCGCCCCACGTCGCCGGGATTCCGATCCTCGTCAATCTCCCGGCGTTCGCGATCGTCGCCTTCATCACGTGGCTGCTGCTGCGTGGCGTGCGCGAGAGCGCACGCGCCAACAACATCATGGTGGTGGTGAAGCTGCTGGCGCTGGCGCTGTTCATCGCGGCCGGCCTCACCAAGATCAATCCGGTCAACTACACGCCCTTCGCGCCGAATGGATTCGCCGGCATTCACCATGGCGCGGCGATCGTGTTCTTCGCCTACATCGGCTTCGACGCGATCTCCACCGCGGCGGAGGAGACGAAGAATCCGCAGCGCAACCTGCCGATCGGCATCCTGGGCGGTCTCGCGATCTGCACGGTGATCTACGTCATCGTCGGTGCCGTGCTCACGGGCATGGTGAATTACAAGGAGCTCGACCCGAGCCTCCACGCCGATCCGCTCGCCTACGCGCTCCAGCGCACGGGCATGCAGAGCGCGAGCTGGCTCGTCGCGTTGGGGGCCGTCTTCTCGATGACCGCGGTCCTCCTCGTCTTTCAGTACGGCCAGCCGCGAATCTTCTACGCGATGGGGCGGGACGGACTCCTCCCGCGCTGGGCGTCGCGCCTCCATCGACGGACGCGCGTGCCGTACACCACGACGCTGTTGACCGGCGTGTTCGTGGCGTTGTGGTCGCTGATCGGCGACGCGGGCGAGACGTACGACCTGACGAACATCGGGACGCTCTTCGCGTTCGCCATCGTCTGTGTCGGCGTGCTCGTGCTGCGTTACACGCAGCCGGAGCGTCCGCGCCCCTTCCGCGTCCCATTCGTCTGGCCCGTCTGCGTCGGCGGTGCGGCAGCGTGCGTGTTCGTCATGCGCGGGCTACCTCAGCAGGCGTGGGAGCGGTTCGCCATCTGGCTGGCGATCGGCCTCGTGCTGTACTTCGCCTACGGCTATCGCAACTCGACGTTGCGCGGCGGCCCGTCGCGTGAGGGCCCGAGCGTCTGATGAGCGCGCAGCAGAGCAGCACAGTGACGCCTGACGCCCCGCCGCCGCGCGGTCTGCGTCGCGTCACCCAGACCCAGTGGATCGTCATCGCGATGGTCGCCGGGATCGCGCTCGGCTATTTCTTCCCTGATCTGCCCGCGGACCAGAAGGGCTTCCAGGCGTCCGACCTGCGCGTCCTGTCGACGATCTTCCTGCGGATGATCAAGTCGCTGATCGTGCCGCTGCTGTTCTCGACCCTCGTCGTCGGCATCGCGGGACACGGCGACGACATGAAGCGCGTCGGACGGCTCGCGTTCCGCTCGATCGTCTACTTCGAGATCGTGACGACGCTCGCCCTCGTCGTCGGACTCCTCGCGGTGAACCTCGTCAAGCCCGGCGCCGGAGTGAACCTCTCGACCGCGACCGCCGAGGCCGGGGCCGAGTTCGCGAAGCGCCAGACCACGCTGAGCGGTGTGATCGAGCACACCGTGCCTCAGAGCTTCTTCGAGGCGGCCGCGGCGAACGAGGTGCTCCAGGTCGTCTTCTTCGCGATCATCTTCGCCGTCGCGCTCTCCCAGGTGCAGGGCGCCGCGAAGACGTTCATGCTCTCGGCGTGCGAGAGCCTGAGCGAGGTGATGTTCAAGTTCGTCGGCATCGTGATGAAGTTCGCGCCGTTCGGTATCGGGGCGGCGATCGCGGTCACCGTCGGGAAGAGCGGGCTGGGCGTGCTCCGGAATCTGGGCGTGCTCGTGCTGACGCTGTACGGCGCGCTGCTCGTGTTCGTGGCATTCGTGCTCATTCCCATCGCCATCGCCTTCAAGGTGCCACTGCGGCGGTTCTGGCAGGCGACCAGAGAGCCGTGGCTCATCGCCTTCACCACGGCCTCATCGGAAGCGGCGCTGCCGCTGGCGCTGCAGCGTATGGAGCGGCTCGGCGTCCCACGCCGCATCGTCTCGTTCGTGCTGCCGACGGGCTATTCGTTCAACCTGGACGGGAGCNNNGCAGGCGGCCGGCATCGACATGCCGATCGGCGGTCAGGTGCTGATGATGCTCACGCTGATGCTCACCAGCAAAGGCGTTGCCGCGGTCCCGCGCGCCTCGCTCGTGATCCTCTCCGGAGCGCTGTCGCAGTTCGGGCTGCCGCTGCAGGGAGTGGCGGTCATTCTTGGCGTCGATGCGCTGATGGACATGGCGCGCACGTCGATCAACCTCGTCGGCAACTGTCTGGCGACGGTCGTCATGGCACGCTGGGAAGGCGCGTTCGAGCTGTCGGCGGACGACACGCCCGTGGCGGACGCCCTTCAGGGACAGCCGCTGAGCGTACCCGCCGTCGTCACCCCGCGGGACGAGGCCTAGCCCCTAGGCCGTTCCCTCGCCCACGTAGCGCAGCGCGCTCCGCACGGCGCCGCGCGCCGGATTGACCTCGACCGGCATCAGCTGCGCGCCGGGCACGGCGCTCTTCAGCCGGTGCTCGAGTCGCTTGCGGAGCGTCGTTCCCTTCGTGAGCATGCCGCCGGTGAACGCCACTGGCGTAGCAGCGCGCTCGTCGCCGAACAGCTGCCGCGCGAGCGTGCGGACGTGGAGGACGAGCTCTTCCACCGCCAGGCTGAGAATGGCGTTCGCGCGCAGATCGCCGGCCTCGGCGACGCTCGACACCACGGGCGCGAGCGATGCCAGCTGCGCCGGCGTGGCCTGTGCCGCCCACGCGATCAGCTCCTGGGGATCGTTGACCTGTGCCGCCGTGAGCACCGCGCCGACGAGTGCCGTCTCCGGTTCGCGGCCGTCCACCGAGGCCGTCACGACGCTGAGGGCTCGCCGACCGACCCATTGTCCGCTCCCTTCGTCGCCACACACGGGACCCCATCCTCCGCAGCGCGCGATCTGTCCCGACGGGCCGCGTCCGAACGCCACCGACCCCGTGCCGCTGACGAGCAATACGCCGGGGCCTTCCCCGAACGCGTCGTCGAGGGCGATCGAGAAATCGGCGTGGATCACCACCTCTTCGGCGATCTCGCGGCTGACGAGCGCCTGCCAGAGCGCCTGACGCTCTGGCTCGCGCCCAGCGCCAGCGACGCCGACGCAGAGCACCTTTGGCGTCACGTGCGTCATCTCGCACGACGCGAGCGCGTCGCGCACCGCTGCGGTGATCACGTCGGCCGAGCGTTCCGCTTGCCCGGGTCGAACCGCACTCCCCGGACCGACCACCTCGCCGAGGTGCGCGCCCATCTCGTCGGCGACGATCACCCGCGTCTTCGAGCCGCCGCCGTCGACACCGACGACGATGAACGTCACGCGCGCACCGGTTGCGGGACCGGTTCGGGTTGCGGATGTGTCAGGGAGGAGAGGATGCCCACGAAGAGAGTGATGACGGTTCCGATCAGGACGTACCAGGGCCACGCGATCGCGGCGAAAGGGCCGAGCGCGGTGGCGAGCGAGGGAACAACGGCAGCGATCGGCTTGGCGAACACGATGAATGCCATCGTCGCGATGGCCACCGACATACCGATGATCGCATCGCGCTGGACGGCGCGACGCCAGAAAATACCCAGTGCGAACCCGCCGAGCAGGCCCCCGTACGTGAACGATGCGATGCCGAGCGCGACGACCACCACCGGCGTTTTCGTGTCCTGCGGAAAGAGCAGGGCACCGAGGGTGAGCACCACGCCCCAGCCCAGCGCGAACAGTCGGCCGATGCGCAGCGTCTGCGGATCGTCGACGGAACGTCCGCTGAGCGGAAGATAGATGTCGTGCGTCGTTGCGCCGGCCAGCGAGTTGATCGCGCCGGAGTGCGTGCTCATCGTCGCGGCGACGATCGCGGCGACGATCAGCCCCACCAGTCCGGGCGGCATGTGCTCCAGGATGAACGTCGGGAAGATCTGGTCGGTCGCCGGGAATGCGCGGGCCTGGTAGAACGCCCACAGGCCGAGCCCGATGAGCAGGAACAGGAAGAACTGGCAGAACACGACGAGCCCGGAGCCGATGATCGCGCGCTGCGCATCCTTCAGCGACCGCGACGACATCAGCCGCTGCACGATGAGCTGATCGGTGCCGTGCGACGCCATGGCGAGGAACGCGCCGCCGATCACCCCCGCCCAGACGGTGTGCGGGTTGGACAGCGTGAAGGTGAAGTCGATCGCGCGCGTCTTCCCCGCCGCGCTCGCCCCCGACCAGATCGTCGACCAGCCGCCGGGCACGAGATGGCCGAGGATGATCAATGCCGCCAGGCCGCCGCTGATGTAGATCGTCGCCTGGACGAGCTCCGTCCACACGACCGCCTTCATCCCGCCCTTGTACGTGTAGATCACCGTGAGGAGCCCGAGCATGAGCACCGCGAGCGGCATCACGTACCGCTGGTTCGTCACCGATGGACCGATGATCAGCGCGACCGGGATCGCCGTCGCGAACACGCGCACGGAATCGGCCAGGGCCCGCGTCACCATGAACACGATCGACGTGAACCGCCGCGTCGCGAGCCCGAACCGCGTCTCGAGCAGCGCGTACGCCGTGACGAGATTGCCCTCGAAGTATCTCGGCAGCAGTACCGCCGCGACGACGATGCGGCCGACGATGTAGCCCGCGACGATCTGGAGGAACCCGAGATTCCCGAACCCTGGCGCGTTGCCGTACGAGAGTCCGGGCGTGCTGATGAACGTCAGCGCACTCGTCTCGCTGGCCACGATCGAGAACATCACCGCCCACCACGGGATCGCGCGGTCGGCCACGAAGTAGTCCTTCGCGTCGCGCTGACGCCGCCCGACCCAGAGCCCCAGTGCGGTCGTGCCGGCGAGATACGCGACCAGCACGATCGCGTCGAGGGCGGTGAATCGCGTCATCGGCTACCTCTATTCCACGACGTACGCTTCCATCGCGAAGTACTCGGCGAGTCCCAGTCGATCCAGCAGGGCGGCCGTATCCTTGTTCCGGGAATCCACGCGCTGCCAGAACTCGCGGTCGTCCTGGCCAGGGAAGGGTGCCGAGTCCTTCTGCGACTGGTGCTTGAAGATCGCCTGAATCTTCGTCCGGAGCTCCTCCTGCGACATCGGGACGAGCCAGGTGGCATCCGTGATCGCCCACTCCTGCCAGGCGCCGCGGTACAGCCACACTTCCGGACGAGGCGCGGTGCTCTCGGCCAGTGCCTTGTCGATCGCCTCCTTGCACATCCGGTGCGTGCCGTGCGGATCGGAAAGATCTCCCGCCACGAAGACGATCTCCGGCCGGTACTCCTCCAACAGATCGCGTACGATCTTCACGTCGGCGGGACCGATCGGGTCCTTCTTCACCTTCCCCGTCTGATAGAACGGGAGGTTGAGGAAGCGCGCGTTCGCACGGGTCAGCCCCATCACCTCGATGCCGGCCACCGCCTCGCTCTCGCGAATGATCCGCTTGATGTCCTGTACCTCGGGGATGTCGACGTCGCCCGGCTGCTTGCTTTCCAGGAACGCGTAGACGCGGTCGGCGAGCGTCTCAACGTCGGAGCCACCGATGCCGCGGTCGTGCTCCAGCCGGCGGAGGAAATCCACGTACCGGCGGACGTCGTGGTCGAACACCGCGATGTTGCCGCTCGTCATGTACGCCACGAGCATCTCGTTCTCGTTCTCGACGAACTTGCGCAGGATGCCGCCCATCGAGATCACGTCGTCGTCCGGGTGCGGCGAGAAGCAGATCGTGCGGCGGCCCTTCGGCAGCTTGCTCTTGCCGCGGATCTTCGCCCCCAGCGCGTTGAACACTTCGCCGTTCACCGCACCCGGGCTTCCGTACCGCGAGACCAGCGACGACATCCCGTGCTCCGCGTAGTCGCGGTGCGTGAGCTTGAGGATCGCGCGGCCGCTCTCCTGGGAGAGCCACACCACGGCCCGCAGCATCATGTCGGGGGTCCACTGCACCTCGTCCAGCAGCCACGGCGTGGCGATGCGCGTCAGATCCGCACCCGCTGCGCGGTCGACGTAGAACGTCGTGTTGGGATGACGCTGCAGGAACGTCGCCGCGACCTCGTGGTGGATCTCGCCTTCGACGGCTCGCCTGACGATTGACGCCTTGTGCTCGCCCGTGGCGAGGATCGCGATCTCGCGCGCGTCGAGAATCGTCGCGACGCCCATCGTGATCGCCTCTTTCGGCACGAACTCCTCGCCGAAGAAGTCGGCGGCCGCATCGCGCCGGGTCACCGCGTCGAGGTGCACGAGACGCGTCCGGCTCTCCGCGCCCGACCCGGGCTCGTTGAAGCCGATGTGCCCCGTCTTGCCGACGCCGAGGATCTGGAAGTCGATCCCGCCCGCCGCGACGATGTCGCGCTCGTATTGCTTGCACGCCGCTTCCACCTCGTCGCGGGGCACGTCGCCGCGCGGGATGTGCACGTTCTCCCGCCGCACGTCCACGTGATCGAACAGATTCTCCCACATGAAGCGGTGGTAGGAGTGAATGCTGTCCGGCGTCATCGGGTAGTACTCGTCGAGGTTGAACGTCACGACGTTGCGGAAGCTCAACCCTTCTTCGCGATGCATGCGGATCAGCTCCCGGTACACGCCGATCGGCGTCGACCCGGTTGCGAGGCCGAGCACGACCGGCCGCCCGGCGGCCTCGCGTTCGCGAATGAGCGCCGCGATGCGCGACGCGACGACGTGGGCGATGTCCTCGTGCTCGTCGAGCACGAACGTGGGGATGCGTTCGCGCGCGGCCGCGTGCTCCCGGACACGAGAAGGCCCGCGCATCGCCGAGCGACCGCGGGCCTCGTGTCCGGTGCCGACGTCCGCAGGGGCGCCAGTGACCGGGTGTGTCATGAGAAGAATGTTCTAGGCGGAGAAGGAGCTGCCGCAACCACAGCCGCCGGTTGCGTTCGGGTTCTTGAATGTGAAGCCGGATCCTTGCATCGACGAGGTGTAGTCGATGATGACGCCATTGATGTACTGCGCCGAGAACGGATCGACGAAGACCTTGAAGTCGCCCTGTTCGACGATGAGATCGTCGTCGGCGGCCTGATCCTCGATCAACAGGCCGTACTTGAAGCCGCTGCACCCGCCCGGCTGCACACTGACGCGCAGACCGCCAACCGCGGGATCGACCCCTTCCTGCTGCATGAATTTCATGACCTCCGCCCCGGCGACGGGGGTAACGGTCATGAGGACTTCGGGTTGATTGGTCGTGCTCACGGTTCCTCCAGCGTGAATCGCGCCCGGCGGCGCGCGGTCCTCCATCCCTCGCTATATACCCCCGGACGGCGTGAGGTTCAAGCGCGTCACCCCGCACGGCGGGCCAGGCGACGTCAGGGCATAAATCCCGGCGGCCCCGTGCGGTTCCCCGATCAGTCGCCGGTGGCCGGCACCACGTCGCGCTGGGCCCGGACCCCGGCGTCCTCCTCCCGGAACGCCTTGGCGATCCATGCGAAGGCAGCCGCAGCCAGGAGCAGCAGCATGACGCCTCGCCCGACCTCGCCGAACACGATCTTCCCGATCCCGAAGAGGCTGGCGTACACCGCGACGATGCCCGAGAGCCAGTTCGTCCAGGCGAGCGCACCGCCCGGGATGGTCTCGCCCGCGTAGCCGAGCCTGGCCGAGATCCGGCGCCAGCCGGGTCCGCCAGGTCGGACGCGCTGGTAGAACGCCTCGAGCTTCGCGTCGGGCTCCGGTGCCGTCAGCATCGTCACGGAGAACCAGACGATCGTGCTGACCGCCACGGTGATGAGCATCGCGTACGACTGGACGAGCGGACTGCCCGCCGGCATCCGCGCCTTGAGCAGCGTCAACGCTGTGACCGAGACGACGAACGAGGCGATCATCGCGCTGATCTCGCTCCACGCGTTGATGCGCCACCAGTACCACCGGAGGATCAGCACGAGACCAGTACCCGAGCCGAGCGCGAGCAGCAGCTCCCACATGGCGCCGACCGTTTCGATCTGCGACGTGACGAGGATCGAGAGCAGAAACAGCGAGACCGTCGCCCACCTCGAGACGGTGACGTAGTGCTTCTCCGGCGCGCTCTTGTTCAGGAAGCGCCGGTAGAAGTCGTTGACCAGGTACGACGCGCCCCAGTTGAGCTGCGTACCAACCGTGGACATGTACGCCGCGGCGAAGCCCGCCATCATGAAGCCGCGCCACGGTGTCGGGAGGAGGTCGACGTACGCCTGCACGTACGTGGCCTCGTGATCGTGGTTCGGGCCGACGCCATTCGGGTACAGCACGATCGCCGCCAGTCCGGTGACGATCCACGGCCATGGCCGGATCGCGTAGTGGGCGACCTGGAAGAACAGCGCTTCGATGAGAAGATGCGCTGGGCCACGTAGCCGCCGCCGCCGGGCTCCGCACCCGGATACCATGCGGCCCACCACTGTACCGACAGGAAGACGGCGAGCGTGACGAGCGGCATCCACGCATAACCGGCGATGCCGCCGTCGGTCCATCGAACCGGGAGCACGGAGAGCGCCGCGGTGGAGCTGCCGAAGTGCGCCGACACGCCGTCTTTGAGCTTCTCCATCCCTCCGACGGCGCGCACCGCATAGAACGCGAGGATGATCACCGCGCTCATCTTGATCACGAACTGCACGAGGTCGGTCCACAACACGGCCCACATCCCCGCTCCCGTCGAGTAGGCGACGGTGATGAGGAAGCAGATCCCCACGGCGATGACCTCGCCGGACACCGACATGCCGGCGATGTTCACCGCGTGCAGGCCCAGCGAGATGGTGAGGATCTTGATCATCGCCTTGGTGACCCAGCCGAGGATGATCAGGTTGATCGGCAGCGCGAGGTAGAGCGCGCGGAAC
>QHVE01000043.1:49160-49676 GCA_003223455.1 Gemmatimonadota bacterium
CTCGGCAAACTCCACGTCGGTCATGACGCCGGCGCGCCGCCAGAGGCGCGCGAAGAAGAACACGGTGAGCATTCCGCTCATCAGCATGTTCCACCAGATCCAGTTGCCGGCGACGCCGTTCGCGAACACCAGCCCGGTGACGACGAGTGGTGTGTCGGCGGCGAAGGTGGTCGCGACCATGCTGGCCCCGGCGAGCCACCAGCTGACGTTGCGACCCGAGAGGAAGTATTCCTCGACGCTCTCGCCACCCTTCTTCGTGAACAGGATGCCGATGGCCATCGACAGCGCGAAGTAGGCGAAGACGATGGCCCAGTCGATCGCGGAGAGGTTCATTGACACGGTAGGCTAAAGAGGGGTGCTCGGGCGGGGGCGACCCGGGGTCCGAATGCTTGGGCCGTGTGCGCCGCGGCGCAGTGCGCCATGATACTGCTGCGCGACACGGCGATGCGCGAGTCGTCATTTCGGGAGATCACGGACATGCCATCAGGGCCGGAACGAGCGGGAGCGAGACGCTGG
>QHVE01000043.1:49688-73055 GCA_003223455.1 Gemmatimonadota bacterium
TCGGCGCGTGTGCGGTTCGTGGGTCGAGCCAGCCCCCGACGCCGAAAGTACGGCCGGGGATCAGCGTTCTCCTCTCCGACAGCATCCACCTCGTCCGCGGGCGCAGGGTCGGCCTGCTCACCAACCAGACCGGCATCGACGAGCACGGCGAGTCCGATATCGAACGGCTGCGCGGCGAGGGTGCGCGCGCGGCGGGAGTCCAACTCGTTCGGCTCTTCTCCCCCGAGCACGGAATTCGAGGCACCGAAGACCGCGAGCATCTCGCGAGCGGGGTCGACGCGCGCAGCGGGCTGTTCATCCACTCGCTGTATGAGAACGCCACGATCGCGCCGCCCGACAGCACGCTGCGCGATCTCGACGTGCTCGTCGTCGACCTCCAGGACATCGGGACGAGAACGTGGACGTACGTGGGAGCGATGCTGTACTCCATGCGCGCCGCCGCCAGCCGTAATCTCCCGATCGTCGTCCTCGACCGTCCGAATCCGCTGAGTGGACTCCACCCCGATGGCCCCATCCTCGACAGCGCGATCGCGAATTCTGACGCGCCGACGGCCGCGCGCCCCGGGCGCGCATACGCACTCTATCCGGTTCCGCTTCGGCACGCGCTCACGATGGGCGAGATGGCGCGCTACTTCAACGCGGAGCTGCGGATCGGGGCTCGACTGCACGTCGTTCCCGCAGCCGGATGGCATCGCGCGCTGTGGTTCGACGAGACCGGGCTACCCTGGGTTAAGCCGTCGCCGAACCTTCCTACATTGGCCAGCGCCACGATCTATCCGGCGCTCGTCGCGTTCGAGGCCACGAACCTGAGCGTGGGGCGCGGGACGGCCGACGCGTTTCAGCGTGTCGGCGCGCCGTGGCTGCCCGCCGAGCGCGCGGTGGCGCTGCTCGAGGCGCGGCGACTGCCGGGCGTGCGCTTCGAGCGCGGCGACTTCACGCCACAGGGCGCAACCGACGGCAAGTACTCGGGCCAGCTCCTCGGTGGGATCCGCATCGTGGTCACCGATCGCGATCGGTTCTCGCCCGGGCGCACGGGTGCCGCGCTCCTGTGGGCCATCCGGCGCGTCGCACCCGACTCGCTAGTCGTCCGGGGACCGGTGTTTGACGATCGGTTCGGCCGCCCGTCGATGCGCGAGGCGATCATGCGCGGAGAGGATCCCGACGTCGTCGTCGCCCGCGACAGCGCCGCGGTGAACTCCTGGTGGCGAGCCGTGGCGCGCTACACGCTCTATCGATAAGCTCAGCGAGCTGGACCTCGCATGTGTCTTGCACGACGCCCTGTCTGCCAGCAGCATCCCCCGCCACGCTCGAGGATTTGACCTTCATGATTGCCCCACTTAGAGCCACGTTCGTTGCCGTCGCGCTCGCCGCCGTGCTTGCCGCCGAAACCGCGTGTGGGCCACGCCAGGTCGAAGTGCGTACGGCGCCCCAGGCGGCCGATTCGCTCGGCACTCCGTCCGTCCAACTAACCAACAATCTCAGTCAGGCGGTGAACGTCTACGTGAACGTGAGCGGGGGGACGGAGCTGTTCCTGCGCCAGGTGCCCGCGAACACGGTCGAGAAGGTGCCGGTCAATGGCGTGACGAGCGGTAGCAGCGTCTCGTTCAAGGCGGTCACGGTCGACGGATCCCGCACCTATCAGAGCCGCAGTGCGCCGCTCAGCCCGGCGTTCGTCTGGAGCGTGCCCTGACCTCGTCGGAGCGTCACGTGGATGGCCGCGCGATCGCTCGCGGCTGGTTGCTGGTACCTGTGATCCGGGATAACTTTCCGGGCCGGAGCTCATCCTCCGGCTCGTTTGCATTCTCGCCCAACGTCACCGCCGCGCGACCCTCCGGCCGCGGGACCTCCGTGCGCCTAGGAGTCGCATGAAGCTTCTGCCCGACTGGATCACGACCGGCTATTTGCGACTCATCGATCCAGTTGCGAACTGGCTGGTGAAGCGCGGCGTCCATCCCAACACCATCACCGTCATCGGCACCTTCTGCACGCTGGTGGGCGGGATCATCTATGGTACCGGGCACATCCGCACGGGCGGCTGGTTCCTCGGGCTCACGGCGTTGTTCGACGTGCTGGACGGTACCGTCGCTCGCCGCTCCAACAGCAGCAGCACCTTCGGGGCGTTTCTGGACTCCACGCTCGATCGCCTCGCCGACGGCTTCGTCCTCGGTGGTCTCGCGGTGTTCTATGCGACGAGCCACCCCCACGGCAGCGTCCCGATGTTGATCGTGGCGCTAATGGGACTCATTGGTGCCTTCCTCACGTCGTACACGCGGGCGCGCGCCGAAGCCCTGGGTCTCGACGCCAAGGTCGGCCTGCTGCAGCGCCCCGAGCGTGTCGTCCTCCTGTCGGCCCCGCAGGCGTTCTTCGGCCTCGTGTTCAATGGGTGGGTGCTCGCCATCATCACCATCATTCTGACCGTAACGGCCTGGATCACCGTGATCCAGCGAGTGGCGTACGTCTACACGGCCACCACTCGAGCGGACGAGGCGGAAGCGCGTGCCGAGACCGAGGCGCGTCCTCGGTTCTGGGCGCGCAACCGTGCCGCGCGCCCATTGCTCAAAGGAGAATAGTAAGTGCAAGGTTCCGCTGCAGACGTGCCATCCACTCCACGCCCCGCCACCGGCAGGCTCGGGATCATCACGCCAGGGCTCGGTGCCGTCGCCACGACGTTCATGGCGGGCGTCGAGAGCGTGCGGCGCGGCCACGCCCAGCCCATCGGCTCACTCACCCAGATGGCGACGATTCGCCTGGGTAAGCGCACCGAGAACCGGTCACCTCTGATCAAGGAGTTCGTCCCGCTCGCCGAGCTGGACGACATCGTCTTCGGCGCCTGGGATCCGATCGCGGACGACGCCTACACCGCCGCCAAGAAGGCTGGCGTGCTCGAAGACCGCGACCTCGAGCCAATCAAGGACTTCCTCTCGGCCATCGTGCCGATGCCGGCCGTTTTCGAGAACAAGTACGTCACGCGCATCAACGGCACGAACGTCAAGAAGGGAAAGACGAAGCGCGACCTCGCCGAGCAGCTGCGGCAGGACATTCGTGACTTCAAGACGCGCAACAAGTGCGACCGCGTCGTCATCGTGTGGTGCGCGTCCACCGAGATCTACATCAAGCCCGGCCCGAAGCACGCTACGCTCGAACAGTTCGAGCGCGCGATGGAGAACAACGACGAGGAGATCGCCCCGTCGATGCTGTACGCGTACGCGGCGATCATGGAGGGCGTGCCGTTCTGCAATGGGGCGCCGAACCTTTCCGTCGACATTCCTGCGCTCGTGCAGCTCGCGAACGAACGCGGCGTGCCGATCTCCGGCAAGGATTTCAAGACCGGGCAGACGTGGATGAAGACCGTCATCGCGCCGGGCCTCAAGGCGCGCATGCTCGGGCTCGCGGGCTGGTACTCGACCAACATCCTCGGCAATCGGGATGGTGAGGTGCTCGACGACCCCGCCTCGTTCAAGACCAAGGAGGAGTCCAAGCTCTCGGTGCTGCACACGATCCTGCAGCCCGAGATCTATCCCGACCTCTACAAGGGCTTCTCGCACGTCGTGCGGATCAACTACTACCCGCCGCGCGGCGACAACAAGGAAGGCTGGGACAACATCGACATCGTCGGGTGGATGGGTTACCCGATGCAGATCAAGGTCAACTTCCTCTGCCGAGACTCGATCCTCGCCGCGCCGATCGTGCTCGACCTTGCCCTGTTCAGTGACTTCGCGCAGCGGGCGGGACTCAAGGGGATTCAGGAATGGCTCTCCTTTTACTACAAGAGCCCGATGACCGCGCCCGGGCTGCAGCCGGAGCACGACCTCTTCATCCAGCAGACGAAGCTCAAGAACACTCTGCGGCATCTGATGGGCGAGGAGCAGATCACCCACCTCGGGCTGGAGTACTACCAGTCGTGAGCATTCGGGCGCGCGGTGTGCTGCTCGCCTGCGCGTCGGGCCTCGTCGTGATGGGGGCCGACTGCGGTCCGCCGCGTCGCCCGGAGATCCGACAGGGCAGCAAGTCGTACCTGTTCAACATCACCTCCGATCCGATTCCGCCCCACGCGCGCGAGCCCGTCATCTACACGGTGACGGTCCGCGATCGTGAGAGCGGGCAACCGATCGAGACGGGCGAGGGACGGATCTTCGCCAACACGCTCGAGGGTGCACGCACCTACGACGGCTTCACGAAGGCGCCGGCGGTCGGGACGTACACCGCGAAGCTCCACTTCGTGGCCGCGGGGCAGTGGGCGATCGGTATCCAGTTCCACAGCGATTCGACCAAGCCGCTCGAGAAGACCGAGTGGATGCAGGACGTGCTGCAAGAGCGTCCGGGGACTCCCTGATCATGCGCCATTTCTATCGCAGTCATACGCCGCCAGCCGACGTGCTCGTTGCCGCGGATGCCTTCTTCGCCGAGCTCGGTCTCGCACTCGTCACCACTACGGCACGCACGCGAAGCTATTCCGGGGCCCTGGGTGCCCTGAAGCTGGGCGCGCGGGCCGAGGGCGGGCACTACACCTTTGTCGAAGCGACGACGGATCAGATGGGCGAGAGTCGGATGGATCGCAACGTGAAGCGATTCTTCGTCCATCTGCACCGCGAGGAGGATCCGACCCACACGCTGCAAGCGTCGTATTGATGGCTCGCACGGGCACTGTGGCGGGCGGGGGGCGCGGCGCGCGGGGAAGCGCGGCTGCGCCCCCCGCGGCCGTTCCGGCGGACGACGTCGAGCTCACCCAGCTGCAGCGCCTGGAGCTCTACTACTGGATGCGGCTCACGCGCTCGCTCGAGGAGCGCCTCGTCAACCTGTATCGGCAGACGAAGGTCGTCGGCGGACTCTTTCGCTCGCTCGGTCAGGAGGCCGACGCGGTCGGCAGCGCGTACGCGCTCGAGCGCAGCGACGTCCTCTCTCCCCTGATTCGGAATCTCGGCTCGATGCTCGTGAAGGGCGCCACGCCGGTCGAGATCCTGAAGCAGTACATGGCGAAGGGGGACTCGCCGACCCGGGGCCGCGAGTTGAACATCCACTTCGGCGATACGGCGCGTGGATTCATCGGGCAGATCTCGCCCCTCGGCGACATGGTGCCCGTCATGGCGGGGGTGACGCTCAGCTTCAAGATGCGTCGTGACCCCCGCGTTGGACTCGTGTACGTCGGTGATGGCGCGACGTCCACCGGCGCGTTCCACGAAGGGATCAACTTCGCTGCCGTGCAGCGGTGTCCGCTCGTCGTCGTCGTCGAAAACAACGGCTACGCGTACTCGACGCCGACGCGAAAGCAGACGCTCGCCGCACAGTTCATCGACAAGGCGATCGGGTACGGCATCGCCGCCGAGCAGGCCGACGGGAACGACGTGATCGCGACGTACGCGGCGACCAGGCGCGCTGTGGACCGCGCGAGGCGGGGCGACGGGGTCACCCTCGTCGAGCTGATCACCTATCGTCGAAAGGGGCACGCCGAACACGACAACCAGTCGTACGTGCCCGCCGGTGAGATCGACCGGTGGGAGCGTGAGAACGACCCGATCACGCGATATCTCGCGCGACTTCGCAGTGAGGGCGTGACGGACGACGCGCTGGCGGCGATCGACGCGCGGGTCGCCCGCGAGATCGACGAGGCCACCGACCTCGCCGAACAGTCGGGCGTCCCCGAGGCACTCGATGCCCTCGTCGGTGTGTACGCCGATCCACCGTCGGAGCGACCGCTCTGGTACCGCGCAGGGCAGGGCGGGGTCGTGGACCAGCATGAGCGCCCCGAGGGGTGGGGCACGTACGACGCCGCCGCGCGAGGCGCGGACTGATGGCCGAAATCACCTACCTCGAGGCGATTCGCGAGGCGCTGTTCGAGGAGATGGAGCGCGACGCCGACGTCTTCTGCCTCGGCGAGGACATCGGCGCGTACGGGGGCGCCTTCAAGGTGACCGAGGGACTGATGGCGAAGTACGGGGAGTCGCGTGTGATCGACACGCCGATCTCCGAAATCGCCATCGTCGGCGCGGCGGCGGGAGCGGCGCACATGGGCATGCGCCCCGTTGTCGAGATGCAGTTCATCGACTTCATCGCCAACGCGTACGACATGTTGACGAACTACGTGGCGACGGCGCGCTATCGCGCTTTTCTGCCCTGTCCGATGGTGGTGCGCGGGCCGAGCGGCGGGTACGTCCGCGGTGGGCCGTTTCATTCGCAGAATCCCGAGGCGGGGTTCGTCCACACCCCTGGGCTGAAGGTGGTCTATCCGAGCACCGCGGCGGACGCGAAGGGATTGCTCAAGGCCGCGATCCGCGACGAGGACTGCGTGCTGTTCTTCGAGCACAAGTACCTGTATCGCCGGATCAAGGGCGAAATGCCGGCCGGCGACCACGTCGTCCCCATCGGCAAGGCACGGGTGGCGCGCGATGGCCGGGACCTTTCGATCATCACCTACGCGGCTACCGTCTACAAGGCGCTCGAGGCGGCGCAGCAGCTCGAACGGGAAGACGGACTCTCCGTCGAGGTGCTCGATCTTCGCTCGCTCGCACCGCTGGACGACGATGCGATCGACGCCACGGTCAGGAAGACGAACCGGGTGCTGATCGTGCACGAAGACACCCGAACGGGGGGACTGGCCGGCGAGATCACGGCGCGAATCAACGAGCGCTGCTTCGAGTGGCTCGATGCGCCGGTCCTCCGCGTGACGGCGCACGACGTGCCGCTGCCGTACGCGCCGTCGCTCGAGGACTTCGTCCTTCCGCAGACGGCCGACATCGTGCTCGCGGCGCGCCGGCTCGCGGCCTACTAGCATGCGCGACACCGACAATCTCGGCCCCGCTGGGACGGGGCAGACGAGCGAGGGCGTTTGGCCTTATCTTGGGGTAGGCTGCCTGACGGCCGTGAGCGGGGCGATGGCGTTCGGGATGATCGCCGTGCTCATCGCGAAGGCCGTGGGCTGGGCCAGCAAGTGCGCGCCCGAGGTAGAAACAGGCGCGCCATGCAACTGGCTCACCTTCTGGCTTCGAGGCGCGATCCTGGGCCTGTTTGTCGTGCCGACGATCGTCATCTGGCGAATGCGAAAGGCGCGGGCGAGCCGCAAAACCGAATGAGAGGACCGCGACGTGTCACGCGTTGACGTCATCATGCCCCAGATGGGCGAATCGATCGCCGAGGGGACCTTGTCGAAGTGGTTGAAGAAGGTCGGCGACGAGGTGAAGCGCGACGAGCCGATCTTCGAGATCTCGACGGACAAGGTCGACGCGGAGATTCCCTCGCCGGTCGCCGGCGTGCTGGCCGAGGTGATCGTGACGGAGGGCCAGACCGTCGCCGTGCAGACGGTCGTCGCGCGGATCGAGACGGAGAAGGGCGCGGCGATCGCCGCCGCGCCGTCGCCATCCGTGCCCGCGGTGGCGGCGGCGGGCGAGCGGGGGCCCCCCCCCAAACCGCAAGGTACACCCGAAGCCGTCGCCGTTTCGCACCGTTCCCCTGCACCCGCCATCGCCACGACAGGTGGCAATGGGCTCGAGGAGCGCCTCCGCACCAAGTCGTCGCCACTCGTTCGCAAGATCGCCGCCGAGCACGGTATCGAGATCGCGCAGATGCAGGGCACGGGCATCGCCGGCCGCGTCACGAAGCGTGACATCGAATCGTACCTCGCCTCCGGCGCCACGGCGGCGCCCGGCCGCTCGATGCACACCCCGCTCGGCGTCGAGCAGTACGGGCCGGCACCGGAGCCATGGGCCGGTGATCGCGTCGAGCCGATGACGAAGATTCGCGCGCTGACCAGCGACCACATGGTCGCCGCGCGGCGGAGCGCGGCCCACGTCACGTCGTTCTTCGAGATCGACCTCACGCGCGTTGGCCGACTGCGACAGAAGGCACGTGCGCAGTTCGAGGCCGAGACCGGGCAGAAGCTCACCTATCTGCCGTACATCATCAGCGCCGTCGTCGACAGCCTGAAGCAGTTCCCCGTGCTGAACGCGGCGGTGTCGGGTACGTCCATCATTTATCGCAAGCCGTATAACATCGGCATCGCCGTCGCACTCGATTGGGGTCTCATCGTCCCCGTCATCAAGAACGCGAACGATCTGTCGCTCAGCGGGCTGACCAAGACGCTCAACGACCTCGCCGAGCGCGCGCGCACCAAGCGGCTCAAGCCGGAAGAGGTGCAGGGCGCAACGTTCACGATCACCAATCCAGGAGTCTTCGGCTCGCTCGCCGGCACGCCGATCATTCCGCTCGGTACGTCGGCGATCCTCGGGCTCGGCGCGATCGAGAAACGGCCGAAGGTCATCACCGGGGCCGATGGCGAGGACACGATCGCCATCCGGACCTGCGCCTATTTCTCACTCTCGTTCGACCACCGCATCGTGGACGGCGCCGATGCGGACAAATTCCTCGCGTCGCTGAAGAAGGGACTCGAGAGCTTCCCCGACGCTGCCCGCTGACCGATGCCGCGCGCCCTGACCGTCCAACGCACCCTCGTCACGCCACCCGAGCGGAAGAAGTTCGCCGAGAAGCTGAAGCGGAACCGTGCGCACTACGCACAGGCGAACTGCCGGTACTGGGTCTTCGAGGAGGCGGGACTGCCAGGCGCCTTTCTCGAATTCTGCGAGGCACCGGACGCCGTGACACTGGCGCGCGCTCACGCCTCCGCCCCGGAGCGCGTCCTCGATCCGGCGCGTATCTACCTCGAAGTGGAGCTTCCATAAGCGATGCCGACACGCTCGATCACGCTCGCGGGACGAAGCTGGCAGGTCATGCCGTCCGGCCGCGTCACGCAGTACGACCGCGACGAGTTCGCGCTGCTCTTCATCTCCGGCACCGGCGCCGATCGCGAGATCCGCGTCACTCGCTACTCGCCGCACGGCACGCGCTGGCGCGAGCAGTCGCTGGTGGAGATGACCGACGACGAGGTTGCGCGACTCTTCGAGCTCTCCCAGCCGAGCGACACCTCGCCCGAGGCAGGCTACGTCTCGTGACGGAGCCGGCGGGCATCACCCCGGTCGTCGATCTGCACATGCATTCGACGGCGTCGGACGGGTCCCGCGCGCCCGCCGAAGTCGTGCGCGCCGCCAAGCGCGCTGCGCTCGCCGCGATCGCGCTCACTGATCACGACACGGTAGCCGGTCTCGCCGAAGCCCGGGCGGTCGGCGCCGAGCTCGGAGTTCGAGTCGTGAACGGCGTCGAGCTGAGCGCCGTCGAAGGGGAGACGGAGACACATCTGCTCGGTCTGCATCTCCGCGATACGGCAGTGCTCGAGCGCGGGTTGGGCGCGCTTCGCGAGATGCGTGGCCGGCGTGCCGCGCGTATCGTCGAGCTGCTGCAGTCGCAGGGCGTGCAAGTCACGCTCGATGACGTGCTCCTGCAGGCGGGGACCGGCGCCATCGGCCGTCCGCACGTGGCGCGTGCGCTCGTCGCCGACGGCTGGGCGACCGACGTGCGCGATGCGTTCGATCGGTATCTGGGCGCGGGCCGGCCCGCGTACGTCGCCAAGGATCAGTTGGGCATGCGCGAAGCGATCGCGATGGTCCATGACGCCGGTGGCCTGGCGATCCTCGCGCATCCCGGTGCCGGCGGCACGCGGGAGCGCGTGGAGGCGCTCGTCGCGCTCGGGCTCGACGGCGTCGAGGTGAAGCATCCGAGCCACTCGCCACAGGACGTCGCGCGCCTTCGGACCTTCGTCGATCAGATGGGTCTGATCCCGAGCGGTGGCTCCGACTGGCACGGTGCCGCCGACGGTCCTCGCACCATCGGCATGATGCGCGTGCCGATCGAGTGGTTGCGGCGGCAGGATGAGCGGCTCGAGGCGCTCGGACGTGCCCCAGCCGCCTGACGTCGCCGATCCGCTCACCGGGCGCGTCGCACTCGTCACGGGGGCCGGCCGCAGGGTCGGACGCGCCATCGCGCTGGCGCTCGGCGCGCGCGGCATGCAGGTCGTCGTGCACTTCAACGGCTCGAGCGATGGCGCCGACGAGACGGCGCGCATGATCACCGACGCGGGTGGTCGGGCGCGCGTCGAGCAGGCCGACCTGACGCGACTGGAGTCGGCGCATGCGCTCGTCGACCGCGCGGTCCAGTGGCGTGGCACGCTCGCCGCGCTCGTGAACTCCGCGGCGATCATGCTGCGCACTCCTGTCGGCGAGACGACCGAGTCGGATTGGGACACGATGTTCGCCATCAACGTCCGCGCCCCGTACTTCCTGTCGCAGCGCGCGGCGCAGGCGCTCGCAGACTCTGGCGGCGCGATCGTCAACATCGCCGACCTCGCGGCGTTCGAGAGCTGGCCGGCGTACGTCCCGCATGGGATGACCAAAGCGGCCGTCGTGCAGATGACGCGCGCGATGGCTCGTGCGCTCGCCCCGAAGGTGCGCGTCAACGCCGTCGCGCCCGGAGTCGTGCTCCTGCCCGAAGGATGGAGCGCTGAGGGCGCCGAGCATCTTCGCTCGACGACTCCACTGCAACGGCTCGGGTCTCCCGAGGACGTGGCGCAGGCCGTGGTCTTCCTGCTCGAGGCCCAATACGTGACGGGCGAGGTCATACGTGTCGACGGTGGGCGCCACATCCGCTCCTGACGCGATGCACGACGTCCGGCGTCCGCAGCAGCGGTTCGGTCGGATCGTCGTCATCGGCGGAGGATGCTACGGGAGCTACTACGTCCGGCAGCTCGGCCGCGCCCGGCGGGCGGAAGCGGTGACGTGGGAGGAGCTCGTCGTCGTGGACCGCGACACGACGTGCGCCGTCTCGACGCTGGAGCCGACGGAGCGGCCGCCGCGGATGCGGCTCGTCGGTGCCCACTGGCAGGAGTACCTGGCCGAGTATCTGCCAGTGGCGGTCGGCGACTCGGCACGCCACGGCGACGCGATCGTCCCCTCGCCGCTCATGCCGCATCTCCTGGCTGATTGGCTCGTCGCCCGCGCCCGCGGCCGATGGCCCGGCCGGACGCTGCGCATCGAACCGATCGCCACGCTGCCGTCGATCCCGTGGCAGCGTTCCGGAGACGACGGGACCCGCTACGTGAGCTTCGCCGAGTGGATCTGTCCGATCAATTGCATCGAGCCGGCACGCTGCCCGGAGACGCGCGGCGCGCGCAGCTGGTCGCTGCCGGTAGCGCTCACATCCTCCCCGCTCGCTGGCAGTCAGGAGGAGCCCGCGGCCGTGCCACTGCTCTTCCACTGCACGCACCGCGCGTACGGCGTGGGGATGATCGACGTGCGCGGCGTCGTCGACGCGGATGCGACGATCGCGCTTCGTGCGGCGAGCAGTCGGGCCGCGTTCCTTCTCGGCACCGTGTCGCATTGTCACGGCGCGCTGCGGCGCATCACGATCGAAGCGCCGTGACGGGAACGTCCTGGTTCCATCACGGACTTCTCCTGGTGAGATTTGTGGTTCTCGCGCGCCGTCCGGCGCGCCCGATCGATTGAGGAGCTCTTGGCGACAACGCACGAGTACGACGTGGTGATCGTCGGCGCGGGACCGGCCGGGATGTGCGCGGCGCTCTATACGGGGCGGTCGATGCTGCGCACCCTCGTGCTGGAGCGCGGGATGCCGGGCGGAGAGCTCCTGAACACGGAGAAGCTCGACGACTGGATCGGCGAGAAGTCGATCCTCGGTTGGGAGCTCGCGCAGAAGTTCGAGGAACATTCGCGGCTGTTCGGCGCCGAATACGTCACCGCGAACGTGACCACCGTGCGACGCACCGACGAGGGCACGTTCGAGACCATCACCGATACGGACGACGTCTACAAGTCACCGGCGGTGATCGTCACGGCGGGCGGCACACCGATCAAGCTCGGCATCCCGGGCGAGGTGGAATACGCCGGCAAGGGCGTGTCGTACTGTGCGATCTGCGATGGTGCGTTCTTCCGCAATCAGCGGATCGCCGTGGTCGGCGGCGGCGACGCCGCCGTCGAGGAAGCCGACTTTCTCACGCGCTATGCCGAGAAGGTGTACGTCGTCCATCGTCGCGACACGTTCCGCGCCTCGAGAATTCTTCAGGAGCGCCTGTTCGCCAATCCGAAGGTCGAGGTCGTGTGGAATACGGTCGCCGAGGAGGTCGTCGGCGACGAGCAGGGGCTGATGAAGGCCCTCCGCGTCCGCAACGTCGACACCGGCCTCGTCGGCACGCTGGACGTCAACGGTTGCTTCGTGTTCATCGGCTTCCGGCCGAACACCGGCATCATCGACGGCCATTTCGAGCACGACGCGATGGGCTACATCGTCACCGACAGCATGATGCAGACCTCGATTCCCGGGCTGTTTGCCGCCGGTGACCTGCGGTCGCAGCTCACGCGGCAGGTGACGACGGCCGTCGGCGACGCCACCACCGCGGCGATCGCCGTCGAGAAGTATCTGAAGGCTCGAAGCGAGGGAGGTCACGCCGTCGATCCACTCGGCAGCGGTGGATACGCCGTGTGAAGATCGATCACCGCACCGTGGGCGTGTTCGAGGAGAACTGTTATCTCCTCACCGACGACGCGACGAACCGCGCCGTGCTGATCGATCCCGGGGACGAGGGCGACCGCATCGTCGAGATGGTCGCGGAGGCAGGTGTCGCGCTGGACGCGATCTGGCTCACGCATGCGCACATCGATCACATCGGCGCGGTCGCCGCGGTGCAGCGAAGGTTCGACGTGCCGGTCCATCTGCATCCGCTCGATCTGCCGTATTACACGCGACTGTCGGCGCAAGCCGCCGAGATCTACGGGATCGAGTTCGAGCAGCCTGAAGGTCCCGACGCCGAGCTGGCCGACGGTCAGGAGTTGAGCTGTGGCACGCTCCGCTTCCGTGTGATGCACGTGCCGGGACACGCGCCCGGGCTCGTCGCGTTCACCGGACACGGCGTCTCGTTCGGTGGAGACCTGCTCTTCGCCGGCTCGATCGGGCGCACGGATCTTCCGCTCGGCAATCCGGCCGACATGACGGCTTCGCTGGCCCGTTATACTGGCGAGCTCGCGGACGACGTCGTCGTGTATCCAGGGCATGGTCCGTCGACCAGCATCGGCCGCGAGAAGCGGACGAACCCGTTCCTGCTCGGCGCGGCCCGCCTCATCCGACGATGATCGGCGACCGGACGATGACGTCGG
Source organism: Gemmatimonadota bacterium (assembly GCA_003223455.1). Taxonomy (GTDB): domain Bacteria; phylum Gemmatimonadota; class Gemmatimonadetes; order Gemmatimonadales; family Gemmatimonadaceae; genus AG11. Next base: position 62,732 of record QHVE01000043.1, read on the forward strand.
ACGCGATCGCCGTGGTCGCCCTGTCGGCGTGGCTCGGTGCAGCCATCCTCGTCGCCGCGGTCGTCGCACCCGCCGCCTTTGCCGTGCTGCCGACGCGCGCGCTCGCTGGCGCGCTCGTTGGGCGCGTCCTGCCCGTGCTCTTCTATGCGGGCGCCGCGGCGGGCCTCCTCTCGGCGCTGCTCGGACGAAGTAGCACGCCCTCCCTCGGGCGAACGGCGGCCGGTACCGTCATGATCGTCACGTGCCTGGTCGCGCAATTGGTCGTCGCGCCCCGCATCGAACGCCTGCGCCTCGATGCCGGCAGGCCGATCGAGGAGCTGGCAGCGGACGATCCCCGGCGCAGCGAGTTTGGCCGTCTGCACGGTGCGAGCGTGTCGATGCTCGGCGTGGCAGCCATCGCCGCCGGCGTCGCGCTCGCGCTTACACTTCGAACCATGCCGGTCGCGCGCACGACGCCCGACCTTTCCAACTCTTCCGCGAGCACTGACGATGGCTGACGCCTTCCGCACCGAGAAAGACCCGCTGGGTCCGAAGCAGGTTCCGGCCGACGCGCTGTACGGCGTCCAGACCGTGCGTGCGCGGGAGAACTTCGCGATCAGTGGGCTCACTCCCTTCCGCCCGTTCGTCGTCGCGCAGGTATGGATCAAGAAGGCCGCGGCGCTGACGCACAAGGAAACCGGCCGCCTCGATGCGCGGCTCGCCGATGCGATCGTGCAGGCGGCGGACGAAGTGCTGGACGGCCGACACGCCGATCAGTTCATCGTCGACCCGTATCAGGCCGGCGCCGGCACGTCGATGAACATGAACGTGAACGAGGTGCTCGCGAACCGGGCCAACGAGCTGCTCGGCGGGACGCGCGGAACGTACACCCCCGTGCACCCGAACGACCATGTCAACATGGCGCAGAGCACCAACGACACGATCCCGACGAACATTCGGCTGTCCTGTCTCTCGCAGCTCGACGGACTCACGAGCGCATTCGAGGTGCTGCGCGACGCGCTCGCCGCGAAGGGCAGGGAGTTCGACCACATCGTGAAGGCCGGTCGCACCCACCTGCAGGACGCGATGCCGATTCGGCTCGGCCAGGAGTTCACGGCCTACGCGGGATCCGTCGACCGCAGTCTGCGACGTGTGCGCGAAGCCGCGGACTACCTTCGCGATCTGGGCATCGGCGGCAGCGCAGTCGGCACGGGCGTCACCGTGGAGAAGGAATATCCCGCGCTGATGAACAAGCACTTGCGTGCCATCTCGGGGCTCGACCTGCGCGTCGGCGACGATCGCATCCAGCTGATGCAGAGCATGGGCGACGCCGCCGGCTTCAGCGCGGCGATGCGCGTGCTTGCGATCGATCTGAGCAAGATCGCCAGCGATCTCCGCCTGATGGTAATGGGACCGCGCACGGGCATCGACGAGATCACGCTGCCTGCGGTGCAGCCGGGATCGTCGATCATGCCGGGGAAGATCAATCCGTCCATCCCCGAGATGGTGAACCAGGTCTGCTTCCAGGTCATGGGGCTCGACACGACGGTGGCGATCGCCGCGGAGCACGGGCAGCTCGAGCTGAACGTGATGATGCCCGTCATCGCGTTCAACGTGCTGCTGTCGATGCGCATTCTCACGAATGCGGCACGCTCGTTCACCGAGCGGTGCGTCGTCGGGATCGAGGCGAACGAGGACATGTGCGCCTACTGGGTCGAGCGCTCCGCGGCGCTGGCGACGGCGCTGATGCCGCATATCGGCTACGCACGGGCGGCCGAGCTCAGCAAGCAATCAGTGAAGGAGGGGGTATTGGTGCGTGATCTGGTCAAGCGTGAGAACGTGCTCCCGGCCGATCAGCTCGATGACATTCTCGACCTCCGCAAGATGACCGAGATTGGCGTGCCGGGCGGTGCGCACGGCATGGTCGCCGGCGGGTGAGGCTATCCCGCCCGTCCCGCCGGGGCTAGATTCGACGAGTGCGGATCACCACACAAGCCGAATACGGCCTCATCTGTGCGCTCCACCTGGCCCGTCGCATCGACGAGGGGCCGGTGACCGGGCGTGAGATCGCGGCGCAGGAGCGTCTGCCCGGCGATTACGTCGAGCAGATCATGCTCAAGCTCCGGCGCGCCGGGATCGTCCGCAGCACACGCGGCGCGCATGGCGGCTATGCGCTGGCGCGCCTCCCCGACGAGATCAGCGTGCACGACGTCATCTCGGCGGCCGAGCACTCGACGTTCGAGGTGCACTGCACCTCGCATCCTGTGGAGGAGGAGCGCTGCTCCTCGGCGCACGACTGCAGCATTCGCCCGGTCTGGATGCTCCTCCAGCGTCGTATCGACGACGTGCTGCAGGGAGTGCGACTGAGCGATCTGTTGATGCAGGAGAGCCAGGTGCGCGAGCGCGTCGGACTGTCGGCGCCGGCGACGGTCGGCGGCCGCCTCGCGCTCCCCGTCTTGCAAGGCTAACTGGGCGGCGCGCATGCGCCTGTTCCGCTCCTTTCGCGATGACCGGGCTCTACTGCGGAAGAGCGCGGAGTTCGTTGCGGTCTTGATGGCTGAGCCCACGCCCGCCGAGGTCGAGTGGCTTTCGTCCGTCGCGACGCGAGGCGACGTCGACCACGCGCGATGGGAGCTCCGCTATCTGCGTCGTTCCGTCGGGATTCTCGTCGCGCAGCGCGACGCGCTGGATGACCGCACGCCATCCGAAGTGCTGCGAGCGCTCCTGCATCGCATCCACAAGGACCCGAACGTCGACCCGACGCTGCGCGAGTTGGCGGAGCGTCAGTTCAATGCGCGACTCGGCGCGTACCGCGACGCTTTTACCTCACGCGGTCATGGAACGCCCGCCCTGCGACTCGCACAGAATCTGCTCGCGTTCGCCGGCGGACCGATCCGCGGCGACGATCCTGTGGTCCAGCGCGGCGCCGAGATCGTCGGCGAGACGATCAGCATGGCCAACGAAGCGCTGCGCGAGAGCTTCGGCGAGGTCGAGCTTCCGGAGGACGTTCCGCCGTCGCGACTCGCTCGCTGAGACCACGGCTCCAAACGAGAAACGCTCTTCGCCGAAGCGAAGAGCGTCCGAGTGCTCGAGGGGGGACTTGAACCCCCACGCCGGTGAAGGCACAGGCTTCTGAGACCTGCGTGTCTACCAGTTCCACCACCCGAGCGAGCGGCGCGCACAGCGCCGAGTGGAGAGTAGTGAAGTTATCGGGCATCACGAAGCAAGTCAACGCGTTGCGTTGCCTGCTCGATGCGCGCGGCCTATGTTGCGAACGCGCGTGCGCCACGCGCGAGCGACCGTCTCCCGCCCATGGCCAAGCCCGACGAAAATCCAGAGCACGTGTCGATCGCCAAGAATCGGCGTGCTCGTCACGACTACCTCATTCAGGACACGTACGAGGCCGGTCTCGTGCTCACTGGAAGCGAGGTCAAGTCGCTGCGCGACGGGAAGGCCAATCTTTCCGACGCGTACGGAATCGTGCGGAATGGAGAGATCTTCCTGCTCAACCTGCACATCTCTCCGTATGAGCGCGCCAGCTACAACAACCACGAGCCGACGCGCACGCGAAAGCTTCTGTTGCACAAGCGGGAGATCCAGCGTCTGATAGGTGCGGTGGAGCGCCAGGGTCTGACCCTCGTTCCGCTCGAGCTTTACTTCAAACGCGGCGTCGCGAAGGTGGCGATGGCACTCGGCAAAGGCAAAAAGCTGCACGACAAGCGCGACGCCGAGAAGCAGCGCGATGCGGATCGGGAGATCGCGCGCGCGGTGCGGATCCGATGATCATCGCGCTGCTTGCCGCATTCCAGCTCGCGGCGTCCACTCCGAAATCGGCTGTGCTCGTCGTGAAGGATGCGAGTCGCAGCGTGTCGGTGCCGGTCATCGCGTCGCCGTCGGGACCGCTCGTGCGGCCCGACCAGTTGCGTCCCGTCGTGCCGATCACCGTCTCGCATCTGATGGGCGACCGCTGGATGCTCATCATCGGCGGCTCCGCCATCGAGGTCGAGTCGGGGGTGCGATTCGCTCGCGTCGGCAACGAGGCGTTCCAGCTCGCGCGGGCGCCCGAGGTGCGAAAGGGCGCGCTCTACGTCCCTCTCCAGCTGGTCGTCGAGCTCGTCCCCCGGATCGCCGGCAATCTCGCCTGGGACGTCGATCGATTCGAGCTGCGCGTCTTCTCCGCCTCGACGCGATACGAGGATCGCACGGTGTCCCAGGCTGGACGTACGGCCCCCGTGGCTCGACGCGTCGACGTCGATGACGCCGCCGCGGAGGAGCGGACCTCGCGCGGCTTCGCCCTCGGGTCGAGCGCCGCACCGAGCGGACCACTCCGCTCGCGCCGTCTCGTCGTCGTCGATGCCGGACACGGCGGTCCGGATGCGGGGATGCGGGGCCCGATCGTCGGCGGTCCGCGCGTCGCCGAGAAGAACATCACGCTCGCCGTCGCGAAGCGAGTCGGTGCGGCGCTCGGGAAGCGCGGCATCGACGTGAAGTACACGCGCACCACCGATACGCTGATCGCGCTGTCCGACCGCGGTCGCATCGCCAACGAGGCGCACGCCGATCTCTTCGTCAGCATCCACGTCAACGCGGCGAATCCAGGCTGGAAAGACCCCGCGGCGGCGCGTGGCTTCGAGACGTACTTCCTCGCCGAGGCGAAAACGGAGGACGCACGGCGCGTCGAGCGGATGGAGAACGAAGTCGTCAAATTCGAAACGCGCGCCGCGGCGCGCGTCGGCGACCCGCTCAGCTTCATCCTCAACGACATGGCGCAGAACGAGCACCTGCGCGAGTCGAACGAGCTCGCGGAACTGATCCAGCGACGACTGGGGCGCATCCATCCGGGCCCGAGCCGCGGCGTGAAGCAGGCCGGATTTCGCGTGCTGGTGACCGCGTTCATGCCGGCGGTGCTCGTCGAGATCGGATTCGGCACGAACGCGGCCGAAGCATCCTACATGACGGATGCGAACCGCATGGAAGAGCTTTCCTCCGCTGTCGCCGACGCGGTGCTCGAGTACCTGAAGCGCTACGAGCGCCGTGTCGCCTCGGGCACGGGCGTTGGCTCGGCCGGGGGCGTGGCATTCAGGCGGCCGGTCTCACCTTTCAAAATCCGATCGTTCTCGCCGCCGGCACGGCCGCGTACGGTCACGAGCTTGAAGGTGTGGTCGACCTCGCCGCACTCGGCGGAATCGTCACGAAAGCCGTGAGCCCCGAACCACGGGAGGGCGCGCCCGCACCGCGTGTCGCCGAGTTCGGCGGCGGAATGATCAACGCCGTCGGACTGGCCAACCCCGGTGTCGCTGCGGTACGCGCCGATCACCTGCCGTGGCTCGCGCGCGCGCTGCCGTCGGTGCGAAAGCTGGCAAACATCGTGGGCTTCGCCGTCGAGGAGTTCGCCGCCGTGATCGAGCAGCTCGAACAGTCGCTCGCGACGGATGCCGCGGGAGCGCTCGACGGGTTCGAGCTGAACGTCAGCTGTCCCAACGTGAAGGCAGGCGGAATCGAGTTCGGCGCCGACCCCGACGCATTGCGGCAGGTCGTGAACCGCGCACGGGCCGCGACGCGGCGACCATTGTTCGTGAAGCTGTCGCCCACGCTGCCGGACATCGTGCGCACGGCGCAGATCGCCGTCGATTCCGGGGCCGATGGTCTTACCCTGGTGAACACGATCCCCGGACTCGTGATCGACGTGGAGCGTCGTCGTCCGGCCCTCGGCTTCGGAACGGGCGGAGTGAGCGGAACCGCCCTTCTGCCCGTCGGCGTCCTGGCGACCGCGAAGGTGCGCCGCCTGGTGAAAGCCCCGATCATCGGCATCGGCGGCGTGTCCAGCGCCGAGGATGCGCTCCAGTACCTCATCGCGGGCGCGACGCTCGTCGGCGTCGGGACCGCCATGCTGCGCGACCCGCGAGCGCCCGAGCGAATCGTCAGTGGACTCGCCCACTGGTGTGACCGGCACGGTGTGTCGCGCCTCGCCGACGTCGTTGGCACGCTTGAGGGGCTCGGATGAGCGGCGGCTCGGCGATCCCGATCGTCGCGCTCGACGTTCCGACGTCGCAGGAGGCGCTTCGGCTCGCGACGACGCTCGGCCGTCGGTGCCGATTCTACAAGGTGGGGAGCGAGCTGTTCACGGCGGCCGGGCCCGACGTCGTCCGAGCTCTTCGGGACGAGCTCGGGGCCGACATCTTCCTCGATCTCAAGTTCCACGACATCCCCAACACGGTCGCGGGGGCGGTGCGGAGTGCCGCGCGCCTGGGAGCGCGCCTCGTGACGGTGCATGCCTCAGGTGGCCTTGCCATGCTCGAGGCTGCCCAGAGCGCGGCAGGGGAGGAGTCGGGAGGCGCTTGCGGCGTGCTGGCCGTGACGGCGCTCACTTCGATGTCGCCGGCCGTGCTTGCTGCAGCGTGGGGCCGGGAGGACGCCGTGGACATGGAGCATGAGGTGCTTCGCCTCGCGGGTCTCGCAGCGGATTCGGCTCTTCACGGGATCGTGTGCAGCGGTGCGGAGGTCGCGGCGGTTCGCGCGCGGTTCGACGACCGCCTCGCGCCGTTGGTGCCCGGGATCCGGCTGGCGGGTGGCGCGGCGCACGATCAGCAGCGGGTCATGACGCCTTCAGCGGCGCAGGCCGCGGGTGCGCGCTACCTCGTTCTCGGTCGCACCGTGACGGCCGCCGCCGATCCGGCGGAGGCGATGGATCAGGTGCTCGCGGAGCTGCGCCGCGACGGCTGAGCGGGGTCCTTTCCAACACCCTCGACCCGACGTATGTGTCGGGGTTGCGTCAACTTACCGGCCCGGTTATCCTACGAGTCTTCGTCGGAAAAATCCACCGTTTGCACGATGGTGTCTTCGTGAAAGTCCGCAGCAGCGTGAAGCCGATCTGCGAGCACTGCAAGGTTGTCAAGCGCAACGGCGTGACTCGCATCATCTGCAAGCGCAATCCCAAGCACAAGCAGCGCCAGGGCTGATAGAAGAATGGCTCGTATTTCTGGCATCGATCTCCCTCGCGACAAAAAGGTCGAGATCGGTCTGACGTACATCTACGGCATCGGCCGGGCGTCGGCGCAGTCGATCATCGAGAAGGCGGGGATCGATCCAGCGCAGCGGGTCCGTGATCTCACGGACGCCGACGTGAACAAGCTTCGCCAGGTGATCGAGAAGGAGTTCCGGGTGGAGGGGGCGCTGCGGACCGAGGTCGCGATGAACATCAAGCGACTGATGGACATCGGGTCCTACCGCGGCATTCGCCACCGTCGCGGCCTCCCCGTTCGCGGGCAGCGGACGCACACCAACGCGCGCACGAAGAAGGGACCGCGCCGCGCGATCGCCGGCAAGAAGAAGGTAACCAAGTAACGTATGGCCACCGGAAAGAAGTCGAAGCGAGTCGTGGACGCGGAAGGCGTCGCCCACGTCAACGCGACGTTCAACAATACGACCGTCACGATCACCGATCCGCGCGGGAACACGATCGCGTGGGGATCGAGCGGCAAGGCGGGCTTCAAGGGCTCGAAGAAGAGCACCCCGTTCGCGGCGACCGTCGCGGCGGAGCAGTGCGCTCGCGAGGCGTTGACGGCCGGCGTGAAGCGCGTCCACGTGCGCGTCCAGGGTCCTGGCAGCGGCCGCGAGTCGGCCATCCAGGCGCTCGCCGCCGCGGGACTGCAGGTCAAGTCGATCAAGGACGTCACGCCGATCCCGCACAACGGCTGCCGTCCCCCCAAGCGCCGGAGAGTCTGAGCCATGTCGCGAGGGAACGAAGCTGTTCCTGAAGGCCACGAAGTGCTTCACCGAGAAGTGCCCGGTCGAGCGTCGTCCGTATGCGCCCGGTCAGCACGGGCAGGCGACGGCGCGCCGCCGCAAGGCGTCGGAGTACTCGAAGCAGCTGCGCGAGAAGCAGAAGATCAAGCGCATCTACGGGCTCTCCGAAAAGCAGTTCCGCAACACCTTCGAGAAGGTCAGCACGCAGCCCGGCATCACGGGCCACAACCTGCTGGCCGCGCTCGAGACGCGTCTCGACAACGTGGTGTATCGCATGGGCTTCGCCGGCAGCCGCAAGGCGGCGCGCCAGCTCATCCGGCATCGGCACGTCGAGGTGAATCAGAAGAGCGTGGACATCCCGAGCTTCCACGTGCAGCCGGGACAGGAAGTGCGCCTCCGCGTGAAGTCGCGCGAGCAGGTGTCGGTGCTGACGGCGATGGATCAGTCGTCGCGCGGCGCGCCGCTCTCGTGGATCGCGGTCGACAAGGAGTCGTTCAGCGGCCGTGTGCTGGAGAAGCCCGCCCGCACGAGCATTCCGATCGCCGCGCAGGAGCAGCTGGTCGTCGAGCTGTATTCGAAGTAGAGCAGGTCAACGGTTCAGGGTTAGACGGTTCAACGGCCGACCTCGGGACGCACTAGGCCGCCCGAGGCCGGCCGAAAAACTGTCAAACCGTGAAACGGCAGTCGTTGTTGACAGTGCAGTAGGTCGGGGCCCCAACCCCTTTACGAGTCTGCCGCGCGTTGGGGGCGGGGCAGAGCGTTTCCGGTGCGTCCCTGCACGGCCGCCGGAATGACCCGAGGCTCCATACCACCATGGCTTCCACGATCGATCTCCGTGGGTTGGTCCGTCCGCAGCTGGTCGAAGCGACCAAGCGCGAGGACAATCCGAACGTCGCCGAATTCCGCCTGCAGCCGCTCGAGCGGGGCTTCGGGCACACGCTGGGCAATGCGATGCGTCGCATGCTGCTGTCGTCGCTCCGCGGCGCGGCGGTCTGGGGCGTCCGCATCGACGGTGTCGTGCACGAGCACCAAACGATCCCCGGGGTCGTCGAGGACGTGCACCAGATCATCGGCAACCTGAAGACGCTGACGCTCACGCTCGCCGACGACGTCGAGAACGCGGTGCTGCACATCCAGCGCGACGGCGCCGGTGCCGTCACGGCCGGGGACGTGGCGTCCGTGTCGGGGGTCCGGATCGTCGATCCGGCGCACCACATCCTGACGCTGCACGACGATCGCGACCTGAACATCGAGCTCTTCGTCAACAAGGGGCGAGGCTACATCGAGGCGGATCAGCATCCGCTCGATCGCGGGCTTCCCGTCGACCTCGTCCGGATCGATTCGATCTACAACCCGGTCCGTCGCGCGAACTTCTCGGTCGCCGAGACCCGCGTCGGCCAGCGCACCGACTATGATCGACTGACGCTGACGGTGGAGACGAACGGTACGATCACCCCCGAGGAAGCGGTCAGCTACGCCGCCGCACTCGCGCAGACGCACTTCCAGTATTTCGTCGAGTTCGGCTCGCACAGCTCTGCCCCGGTCGGCGGTGCTGCGGGCGAGGGCGCGGGCACGGATGGCGCGCGGATGCAGCAGCTGCTCAAGACGCCGATCGACGATCTCGAGCTGTCGGTCCGCTCGGTGAACTCGCTCAAGAACTCGAACATCCGCAGCCTGGGCGACCTCGTTCGTCAGACGGAGAGCCAGATCCTCCAGGTGAAGAATTTCGGAAAGAAGTCGCTTCAGGAGATCGCCGATCTCCTCGAGCGCGAAGGCTTGAACTTTGGGATGCGGTTCGAGGAGAACGGCGAAGGCGTTCGTGTGCTCGATTGGGGCACGCCGCCGAGCCAGGCTGCCGCCGCGGCGCCCGACGACGAAGAGGAGTAACACCCATGCGTCACCGGAAGGCTGGACGTCAGCTCCGCCGCACGAGCGAGCAGAAGCTCGCCCTCATGCGCAACCTCGCGACCTCGCTCATCGAGGCCGAGTCGATCGAGACGACGGAAGCGAAAGCGAAGGAGCTGCGGCCCTTCGTCGAGAAGCTCGTCACGAAGGCGCGCACCGGCACGCTGCACGCGCGCCGGCTCGCCGGCCGCCACATCCAGAAGCGTGAGGCGGCGGACAAGCTGTTTCAACAGATCGGACCGCGGTTCGCCACGCGGAACGGCGGCTACACGCGCATCCTCAAGACCGGCCACCGCCAGGGTGACGGGGCCGAGATGGCGCGCATCGAGTTCTGTCAGGACTGAGACCATGGCCATTCAACGCAATCGCTGCTTCCACTGCGACAAGGGCGTCGCCTTCGGCAACAACGTCTCGCACGCGAACAACCGCACGCGACGCACGTGGAAGCCGAACCTGCAGGTCGTGCGCACGCTCGTGGACGGCAAGATCACGAAGGTGAAGGTCTGCACGCGGTGCCTCAACGCGGGGAAGGTGCCCCGTGCGCCTCGCGGCGCGCAGGTGGCGTGACGGCGCATGGCGCGCCTCACGAAAGGGAGCTTCCTTGGGAGCTCCCTTTTTTGTGAGTTGGTTGGTTGGGTGGCTGGCTAGTTCGTTGGTGAACTAGTGAACTGAACAGCCCCGGCCACGAGCCGGC
>QHVE01000043.1:73079-90078 GCA_003223455.1 Gemmatimonadota bacterium
TTGAGTGGCTTGGGTAGGCAACTCACCAATCAACCGACCAGCGAACCCGCGATCCAACTCACCCACTCACTTCCTTCACGCTTCTCGACATGCCCACCGCGCTGATCACCGGCATCACGGGGCAGGACGGCTCCTATCTGGCCGAACTGCTGCTCGCCAAGGGCTATCGCGTCGTCGGCGTCGTGCGGAGGAGTTCGACCACACCCTACGAGCGCATCGCACACCTCGTGGACCGACTCGAGCTCGTCTCCGCCGACCTGCTCGACCAGACGTCGCTCACGGACGCCGTCCACGACACGCAGCCGGACGAGATCTACAACCTCGCGGCGCAGAGCTTCGTGCAAACGTCGTGGAACCAGCCGGTCCTCACGGGCGAGTTCACCGCGCTCGGCGTGACGCGCATCCTCGAGGCGATGAAGAAGGCGGCGCCCAAGGCCCGCTTCTACCAGGCCAGCTCGAGCGAGATGTTCGGCAAGGTGGCGGAGGTGCCGCAGACCGAATCGACGCCCTTAGAGCTTCGGGCTCTACGCGGTGTCGGGGATCCTGTTCAATCACGAAAGTCCGCGACGAGGCCTCGAGTTCGTGACGCGCAAGGTCACGGACGGCGCTGCGCGCTGCAAGCTGGGGATCTCGAAGACGCTCAAGCTGGGCAATCTCGAGGCGCGACGCGACTGGGGCTTCGCTGGCGACTACGTGGACGCGATGTGGCGCATGCTCCAGCAGGATGCGCCCGATGACTACGTCGTGGCGACGGGGGAGACGTGGTCGGTACGTCAACTGTGCGAAGTGGCGTTCCAGGCGGTGGACCTCGACTACCGGGATTTCGTGACGCACGACGCGCGATTCGACCGTCCCGCCGAGGTCGATCTCCTCGTCGGGAACGCGGAGAAGGCGTGCGAGCGGCTGGGCTGGTCGCCGACGGTACGGTTCCACGCGCTCGTGGAGATGATGGTCGAAGCGGATCTCGAGCGGCACGCCGGCACGTCGTGACGCGGCGAGCGCTCGTCACGGGAGGACACGGGTTCGTCGCGCAGTGGGCGATCGGCGCAATGCTCGATCGCGGGTGGTCCGTCACCGCGGCCGGTGTCGGTCCTCCGGTCGAGGGCGGCCCACTCGACTCCGATCGGCGCGCGATGGTCCGCTGGGAAGTGCTCGACGTGACGCAGCAGGCGCAGGTCGGCGAGGTCGTGGAGCGTACCGCGCCAGAGCTGATCCTCCACCTCGCGGCGATCAGTCGCGTGCTGGACGCGGTGCGCGATCCAGGGCAGGCGTACGACGTGAACACGGTCGGCACGGTGCGACTGCTCACGGAGGTCGCGCGCTTGAAGCACGCCAGTGCGTGCGATCCGGCGGTCCTCGTCGTGGGGTCGGCGGAACAGTACGGGCGTCACGAGGCGAGCGAGATGCCGCTCGATGAGACGGCGGCACAGCGTCCCCTGACGCTCTACGCAGCCTCCAAGACGGCGCAGGAGGTTGCCGCGCTGCAGGCCCACCGGAGCGACGGGCTCCGCGTCGTCTGCACGCGCAGTTTCAACCACTCCGGCCCTGGGCAGCCCGCCGAATTCCTCCTGCCGGCGCTCGTCGCGCGCGCGCGCGCGCTTCCCCAATCGGGCGGGCGCCTGGCGATCGGGAACGGCGATACGGTGCGCGACTTTCTGCACGTTGCGGACGTCGTCGAGGCCTATCTCGCGTTGCTCGAGCTCGGCGCGGCCGGCGAGACGTACAACGTCTGTAGCGGCGAAGGCGCGAGCGTGCGCGCGCTGGCCGAGCTGGTCTTGCAGCGCGTCGGTGCCTCTGCTGAGATTTCGAGCGATCCGGCGCTGACCCGGCCCGTCGACGTCCCGGTGCAGATCGGCAACAACGCCAAGCTCCGGCACGCGACGGGGTGGACTCCCCGTCACACGCGTGAGGACATCATCGACGACCTGATTCATGCCGCGACGCGCTGACATCCATCGAATCCTCGTGATCGGCTCGGGCCCGATCGTCATCGGTCAGGCCGCCGAGTTCGACTACTCCGGCACGCAGGCCACCAAGGCGCTGCGCGAGGAGGGGTTCGAGGTGATCCTGATCAACTCGAATCCCGCGACGATCATGACGGATCCGGAGATCGCCGACCGGACGTACATCGAGCCGGTGACGGCGGAGTTCGTGGAGCTGATCATCGAGCGCGAGAAGCCGGACGCGCTGCTGCCGACCATGGGCGGGCAGACGGCGCTCAACGTGGCGATGCAGTTGTCGGAGCGCGGCGTGCTGGCGAAGCACGGCGTCGAGCTGATCGGTGCGTCGGCGCGCGCCATCGCGATCGCCGAGGACCGCAAGCAGTTCGGCGAGGCGATGGACCGCATCGGCCTCGGCGTCGCGAAAGGCGGGATCGCGAACACGTTCGACGAGGCGGTCGCACTGCTCGAGACGACGGGCTTCCCAGCGATCGTGCGCCCATCCTTCACGCTCGGTGGAACCGGCGGCGGGATCGCCTACAATCGCGACGAGTTCGAGGACATCGTGCGACGGGGCCTGTCCGAGTCGCCGACCAGCCAGATCCTCATCGAGCGCTCACTGATCGGGTGGAAGGAGTTCGAGCTGGAAGTGATGCGCGACCGGTACGACAACGTCGTCATCGTCTGCTCGATCGAGAACCTCGATCCCATGGGCGTGCACACCGGCGACTCGATCACCGTCGCCCCGGCGATGACGCTGACCGACCGCGAATACCAGACGATGCGCGATGCCGCCGTGGCGATCATCCGCGAAGTCGGCGTGGACGCGGGTGGGTGCAACATCCAGTTCGCGATCAACCCGCGCGACGGCGAGATGATCGTGATCGAGATGAACCCGCGCGTGTCGCGCTCGTCGGCGCTCGCCTCGAAGGCGACCGGCTTCCCGATCGCGCGCATCGGCGCGAAGCTCGCCGTCGGCTACCGGCTCGACGAGATCCCGAACGACATCACGAAGACGACACCCGCCTCGTTCGAGCCGGTGCTCGACTACGTGGTCGTGAAGGTGCCGCGCTTCGCATTCGAGAAGTTTCCGTCGGCCAACAACATCCTCACGACGCAGATGAAGAGCGTCGGTGAGGCGATGTCGATCGGACGGACGTTCAAGGAAGCGTTCCAGAAGGCCCTGCGCGCGCTGGAGACGGGACGGCCGGGTTGGGCCCTCGCCGCACGACTGGCGGACGACGGGCTTCGCGACGAGACGATCGAATCGCTCCGTGGCGCGCTCCGACAGCCGACGCCCGAGCGCATCTTCCAGGTCAAGCATGCGCTCGAGCGCGGATTGTCGATCGACGAGATCTACGAGCTGACGGCGATCGATCCCTGGTTCCTCGATCAGATGCAGGAGCTGCTGGAGGCCGAGCGTGCGTACGCGGCGCTCGACGCCGTGGACGCGCCGGCGATGCGTCGGATGAAGCAGCTCGGGTTCTCCGACCGTCAGCTCGCCACGCTGCGCGCCGCGTCGGAAGACGAGGTCCGCGCGCACCGCTGGGCGCTCGGCGTCCGGCCGGCGTACAAGATGGTCGACACCTGCGCGGGCGAGTTCCCCTCAGCGACGCCGTATCTGTACGGCAGCTACGACGAAGAGAGCGAGGCGCCACGGAGCGGCCGGAAGTCCGTCGTCATTCTCGGCAGCGGCCCGAACCGGATCGGCCAGGGGGTCGAGTTCGACTACTGCTGCGTGCGTGCGGTGATGGCACTTCGCGAGCAGGAGTTCGAGACGATCATGATCAACTCGAACCCCGAGACCGTGTCGACGGACTTCGACACCTCGGACAAGCTGTACTTCGAGCCACTCACGCTCGAGGACGTGCTGGAGATCGTCCAGCGCGAGCAGCCGCTCGGCGTGATCGTGCAGCTGGGTGGCCAGACGCCGCTCAAGCTGACGCGCGGGCTCGAGGCGGCGGGCGTCACGATCCTCGGCACCTCCCCCGATTCGATCGACGCGGCGGAGGACCGGCGCCGGTTCGAGCAGATCGCGCGAGAGCTCGGGCTCACGCAGCCACCGAGCGGGACGGCGACGCGTCTCGAGGAGGCGCTCGAGGCGGCGGAGCGGATCGGGTATCCGGTCCTCGTACGACCGAGCTACGTGCTCGGCGGCCGAGCGATGCAGATCTGCTACGACGCACCATCGCTCGAGGGCTTCTTCGCCACGGCGGCGCGCGCGTCGGAGGAGCGGCCCGTACTGATCGACCACTTCCTCGAGGACGCATTCGAGGCCGACGTGGATGCGATCTCCGACGGCCAGCAGGTCGTGATCGGCGGCGTGATGCAGCACATCGAGGACGCCGGGATCCACTCCGGCGATTCCGCCTGCGTGCTGCCACCGTACCTGATCGGCGAGCGTGATCTCCAGACGATGCGCGAACAGACGATCGCGATGGCGAAGGCGTTCAACGTGGTCGGCCTGATCAACGTGCAGTTCGCCATCAAGGGCGGTGTCGTCTACGTGCTCGAGGTGAACCCGCGCGCCAGCCGCACGATTCCCTTCGTGTCCAAGGCGATCGGCGTGCCGCTCGCCTCGCACGCGGCACGGGTGATGTGCGGCGAGACGCTCGAGCAGATCGGCTTCACCGAAGAGGTCATGCCGCCCTTCGTGTCCGTGAAGGAGGCCGTGTTCCCGTTCAACAAGTTCGCCGGCACCGATCCGGTGCTGGGTCCGGAGATGAAGTCCACGGGAGAGGTGATGGGCATCTCCGATTCGTTCGGGAGCGCGTTCGCCAAGGCGCAGCTGGCCGCGTCGAACGGGCTGCCGCTCGCCGGCACGATCCTCATCACGGTGAACGATTCGGACAAGCCGACCGTGACCCCGGTGGCTCGGCGCTTCCACGAGATGGGGTTCACCCTCGTCGCCACGCGGGGCACGGCCCAGTACCTGCGCGCGCGCGGCATTCCGGTGAACACCGTATTCAAGGTGCACGAGGGACGTCCGAACTGCCTCGACATGATCGTGAACGGCGACGTCGAGCTGCTGGTGAACACGCCGCTTGGCAAGCACGCCCAGTGGGACGACTATCGCCTGCGGCAGGCGGCAATTCGCCAGCGCATCGCCTATACCACGACGATGTCGGCGGCCGAAGCGGCGTCCGACGCCATCCTCTCGCTGCGCTCCCGCGCCTCGACCGTGCGGTCGCTCCAGGAGTGGCAGCAGGACATCCTCGACGCTGCGGCGGTCGAGGTGTGAGCGTCCACGCGGATGCATTCGTGCACGAGTCGGCGTACGTCGACGAGGGCGCGACGATCGGTGCCGGTACGAAGGTCTGGCACTTCTGCCACGTGCTGGGGGGCGCGGTGATCGGTGAGCGCTGCTCGCTCGGTCAAAACGTCGTCGTGATGAACGGCACCCGGATGGGAACCAATTGCAAGGTGCAGAACAACGTGTCGATCTACGAAGGAGTCGAACTCGAGGACGACGTGTTCTGCGGGCCATCGATGGTGTTCACGAACGTGCTGAACCCGCGAGCGCACATCTCGCGGCGGCACGAGTATCGAAGGACGCTCGTGCGACGCGGCGCGACGATCGGTGCGAACGCGACGATCGTATGCGGCACGACGCTCGGCGAGTATGCCTTCGTCGGCGCGGGAGCGGTCGTCGCCAGCGACGTTCCGGACTACGCACTCATGGTGGGTGTACCGGCGCGTCGGATCGGCTGGATGTGCCAGTGTGGTGAGCGGCTGCCCGACAGCGGCAACGGGACGTGCGCCGTCTGCGGATCGACGTACGAGCCAGCTGACGGGGGCATTCGTCGAACCGGGGGTCCGCGATGAGCGCACCCGAGCCGCTCGTCACCGGACGCGTTCGCGTGGCGCTCGTGGGTTGTGGCCGCATCAGTCGGAATCACTTCGAAGCGATCGCGCGGATCGACGAGCTGCAGCTCGTCTCCGTCGCCGACAGTGATCTGGCCCGCGCGCAGGCCGTCGGGGCGGAGCAGGGCGTGCCCGCATTCACATCGCTGGACGCCATGCTGTCCGCCATGCCCAGCGACCTCGTGGCCATCTGTACACCATCGGGACTGCATCCGCAGCATGGGATCATCGCGGCGCGCGCGGGACGCCACGTGTTGACGGAGAAGCCGATGGCGATCTCCCTGGCTGCCGCGGACGACCTCGTGCAGACCTGTGACGCCGCCGGCGTGCATCTCTTCGTGGTGAAGCAGAACCGCCTCAATCCCGCGATCCAGCTCCTGCGTCGCGCCGTCGACAAGGGGCGGTTCGGCCGGATCTATTCCGCGAACACGACGGTGCGCTGGACGCGTCCGCAGGAGTACTACGACGCCGAACCCTGGCGCGGCACGTGGGAGTTCGACGGCGGCGCGATCATGAACCAGGCGTCACACTACGTCGATCTCATGCAGTGGCTCGTCGGGCCAGTAGAGAGCGTGATGGCCAGGACGGCCACGCAGGCGCGCCGGATCGAGGCCGAGGACTCCGGCGTCGCGCTGTTGAAGTTTCGTTCGGGTGCGCTGGGCGTCATCGAGGTCACGGTGCTCACGTATCCGCGCAACCTCGAGGGCTCGATCACGATCCTCGGCGAGAAGGGATCGGTAAAGGTCGGCGGGACGGCGGTGAATCGCGTCGAGCACTGGCTCTTCGCCGAGTACGACGACGACGACAAGCTCGTCGAGGCGGCGAACACGAATCCGCCCACGGTCTACGGCTTCGGCCACGAAGGATACTATCGCAACGTCCTGAAGGTGCTGCGCGGCGAGGCGCGCGCGGACACCGACGGCAGAGCGGGCCGGAAATCGCTCGAGCTCATCCTCGGCATCTACGAGTCGGCCAAGACCGGCTGCGAGGTGCCGATCCCGCTGCGCACCAGACTCTGACGGACGCGGCGTCGTCGCGTCCCCGCTTCTCTTCGACCCATATGCCCGTACCTCTGCTGGACCTCAAGGCGCAACACGGCACCATCCGCGACGACGTCGTCGCGGCGGTGATGGGCGTCGTCGACTCGCAGCTGTTCATCCTCGGCGACGCCGTGGCGACACTCGAGCGATCCGTCGCCGAGCTTTCGCACACGCGCCATGCGATTGGATGCGCGAGCGGTACCGACGCACTGTTGCTCGCGCTGCGCGCGTTGAACGTCGGCCGCGGCGACGACGTCGTCACGACGCCGTTCACCTTCTTCGCCACGGCGGGCACGATCCACAACGTCGGCGCGACGCCCGTGTTCGTCGACATCGAGCCGGACACGTTCAACATTCTCCCGGACGCCGTCGCCGCCGCGCGCACGAGCCGAACCAAGGCGGTCGTGCCGGTCGACCTGTTCGGCCAGATGGCGGCGCTCGAGGCCGTGACCGCGGCGGTTCCCGGCCTGCCGATCATCGAGGATGCCGCGCAGTCGATCGGGGCGCGTCGCATGATCGACGGCGAGTGGCGCATGGCCGGCGAGGTGCCGACGATCGGCACGTTCAGCTTCTTCCCATCGAAGAATCTCGGTGGGTACGGCGACGGTGGCATGCTGGTGACGCAGGACGAGCGGCTCGCCGAGCGATTGCGTCGGCTGCGCATGCACGGCGGTTCCAAGATGTACTTCCACGACGAGGTGGGCTACAACAGCCGCCTGGATGCGCTGCAGGCGGCCGTGCTCTCGGCGAAGCTGCCGCATCTCGCGGGATGGAGCGCCAGGCGGCGGCAGAACGCCGCGTACTACGACGCGGCGTTGAAGGACCTCGCCGACGTGCGTACGCCGGTCGTCCGTCCGGAGAACGAATCGATCTTCAACCAGTACACGATCCGTGTGCCGCGCCGCGATGCACTCCAGGCGTTCCTGAAGGAGCGAGGAATCGGCACCGCCATCTACTATCCACTGCCGCTGCATCTGCAGCCCTGCTTCGCGTACCTGGGGTACCGCGAAGGGCAGTGTCCGGAGAGCGAGCGCGCGGCGACGGAAGTGCTGTCGCTGCCGATCTATCCGGAGCTGACCGAGTCGCAGCTCGACGAGGTCGTCGCAGGAGTTCGCGCGTACTTCGGGCGCTAGACCTGGCGCGACGCTCCCGGTATCGAATCACCGCCACGCATCGTCCTGAGACGATGGTCGGCCCGACTCTCGATCAACCCAACCAGATACTCACGCCGTGAACATCACCGTCATCGGCACCGGCTACGTCGGTCTCGTGGTCGGCGCCTGCCTCGCCGAAACCGGAAACCCCGTCGTCTGCGCAGACCTCGACCAGAAGAAGATCGAGGGACTGAAGCAGAACATCCTTCCGATCTACGAGCCCGGCCTCGACGACTACGTCGAGCGCAACCAGAGTCAGGGCCGGCTGACGTTCACGACCGACGTCGCTGCGGCGATCTCGACCGCCGACGTGGTCTTCATCGCGGTCGGTACGCCACCGGACGAGGATGGGTCGGCCGACCTGCGCCACGTCCTCGCCGTGGCCGAGCAGATCGGCAAGCACATGCGGCGCGAGCTCGTGATCGTCACCAAGTCCACGGTGCCGGTCGGCACCGCGGCCAAGGTCGCCGCGGCGGTGGGCAAGCATGCGACGCTGCCCTTTCACATGTGCAGCAACCCCGAGTTCCTGAAGGAGGGCGCGGCGATCGACGACTTCATGAAGCCCGATCGCGTCGTCATCGGTGTCGACAGCGATCATGCGCGCAGTGTGATGGCCGAACTGTACGCGCCGTTCGTCCGGACGGGAAAGCCGATCATCTTTATGGACATCCCGTCCGCCGAGATGACGAAGTACGCCGCGAACGCGATGCTCGCCACGCGCATCTCCTTCATGAATGAGATCGCGAACCTCTGTGAGCGCGTCGGCGCGGACGTGGACAACGTGCGCAAGGGAATCGGGTCGGATGGTCGCATCGGCCCCGCGTTCCTCTTCCCTGGTCCGGGCTACGGTGGCTCGTGCTTTCCCAAGGACGTGAAGGCCCTGGTGCGCACGGCCAGCGAATGCGGCGTACCGCTTCGCGTGCTCGAATCGGTGGAGGAGGCCAACGATGCGCAGAAGCATCGGCTGTTCGGGAAGCTGCGCGAAATGCTCGGCACCGTGAGCGGCCGCCGCATCGCCATCTGGGGGCTCGCGTTCAAGCCGAACACCGACGACATGCGCGAGGCCCCCTCGCTCGTGTTGATCGACGAGCTGGTCGAGGCCGGCGCGAAGGTCGTGGCGCACGATCCCGTGGCCATGCACGAGACGAAGCGGAAGCTTGGCGACCGCATCGAGTTCGCCGACACCAGCTACGACGCGGTGGCCGGCGCCGATGCACTCGTCATCGTCACCGACTGGAACGAGTATCGTCACCCGGACTTCGCGCGCATCAAGGAGGCGCTCAAGACGCCGGTCGTCGTCGACGGCCGCAACCTCTACGACCGGCGGAAGATGAAGAGCCTCGGCTTCACCTATGCGTCGATCGGACGCGGAGGCCAGTCGTGAAGGTACTGATCACCGGCGCGGCCGGATTCCTCGGGTCGCATCTCTGCGATCGGTTCCTTTCGGAGGGTCACGACGTCGTCGGTCTCGACAACTTCGTCACCGGACACCCGGAGAATCTCGCGCATCTGATGGGGAACGACCGCTTCCGGTTCCTGCGTCACGACATCTCGACGTACACGTACGTGGACGGTCCGCTGGACGGCGTGCTGCACTTCGCGTCGCCCGCGAGCCCGATCGACTACCTCGAGCTGCCGATCGAGACGCTGAAGGTCGGCTCACTCGGCACGCACAACGCTCTCGGTCTCGCCAAGGCGAAGGGCGCCCGATTCTTCCTCGCGTCGACGTCGGAGGTCTACGGGGATCCGCTCGTGCATCCCCAGACGGAGGAGTACTGGGGGAACGTAAACCCGGTGGGCCCCCGCAGTGTCTATGACGAGGCGAAGCGGTTCGCCGAGGCGATCACGATGGCCTATCACACGTACCATGGGCTCGACACGCGGATCGTGCGCATCTTCAACACCTACGGTCCGCGCATGCGGCCGCGGGACGGCCGAGTGGTCTCCAACTTCGTCGTTCAGGCACTCAACAACGAGCCGCTCACGGTCTACGGCGACGGCTCGCAGACGCGCAGCTTCTGCTATGCCACCGACGAGGTGGACGGGATCTACAAGCTGTTCATGAATGGCGACCACAATCCGACGAACGTCGGCAATCCCGACGAGTACACAGTCAAGCAACTGGCCGAGCTCGTCGTCGAGCTCACCGGCACGAAGTCGCCGATCGTGTACGAGCCGCTGCCGAAGGACGATCCGAAGGTACGGAAACCGGACATCACTCGGGCTCGCCGGATGCTCGGCTGGGAGCCGAAGGTGCACGTGCGCGACGGGCTCGCGCGCACGATCGAGTACTTCAAGAGCAAGTTCGGCACGCAGATGATGGCCCCTCGAGCGCCACGACCGCGACCGGCCCAGACCGCTGCCGGATGATCGAGTCGCCAGCCCGCGCGCGCCGGCCGTATTCGCAAGGTGGGCTGGCAGGGTCGAGCGGTGTATCTTTCCCAGGCTCGTCTCGAACCGATCGGTCTCTCGCGGGTACCTGCTCTGATATGTTGAGCTCTTCTCGGATGCTGTTCGCCGTGATGCTGTTGTCGATCGCGGCCTGTCATTCCGATTTCAAGATTGGAAGCTTCACGACCAACGAGGCGCTGTACCGCGCCGGGTTGGCCGAGTTTCAGCGCGGAAAGTGGGACAACGCGATCTCGGCCTTCGACAAGCTGACGGCGGACCTGCCCGCTCGCGACACCCTGCTGCCGCGCTCGCACTGGTATCTCGCCCGTGCCCATCAGCAGAATCGTGAATGGGTGCTCGCGGGTACGAGCTTCACGCGCCTCGTCGAGAGCTTCCCTGACGACACGCTCGCCGACGATGCCGCGCTCGAGTCGGCGCGATCGTACAAGAAGCTGTGGCGTCGACCGCAGCTCGACCCGACGTACGGCGAGAGCGCCGACGCGGCGTACACGACCCTGTTCGGCCTGTTTCCGAGCTCGCCCCTGATCCCGCAGGCGAAGCTGGAGTACGCCGAGCTGCAGGAGATGTTCGCGCAGAAGAACTACCTGTCGGGGATGTACTACCTCCGACGGAAGGCGCACGACTCGGCGATCATCTACTTCAAGGACGTCGTGTCGAAGTATCCGGCGGCGCCGACGTCTCGCCTCGCCCAGCTTCGCCTGGTGGACGCCTACAAGGCGATCCACTACAAGGACGACGCCGCCGACCAGTGCGCAGAGCTTCGACGCAGCTTCCCCGACGACGCCGAGGTTCGCCAGACGTGCAGCGACGTTGGACCGCCGGCGGCATCGACGGCCGACTCGACGAAGGCGACTCCCCCGGCGACCGGCCCGCCCACGCGCTGAGGCGTGCGCCTCGGCATCTACGGCGGGAGCTTCGACCCGCCGCACCTTGGTCACCTGCTTCCCGTGCTCGACGCGGCGGAGCAGCTCGGACTCGACGGCGTGCGATTCGTGCCCGCCGCGATCCAGCCCCTCAAGGTGGGAGCAGCGTCGGCCAGCCCGGCCGATCGGCTCGCGATGACGAAGCGCCTGGTGCAGGGCATCCCTGGCTTCTCGGTCGATCCCGCAGAAGTCGACCGGCCAGGGTTATCTTATACGGTTGACACTCTGGCAGCGGTGTCGGCGGAAGTCCCCGGAGCGGAGTTGTTCCTGTTCCTCGGCGCCGATGCCTACGCGCTCTTCGACAAGTGGCGTGACCCCGACCGGGTCCGCGCGCTGGCGACGATCGTGGTGCTGGTCCGGGGCGACGGCGCAGCGGTGCCGCGCGAATGGCCAGGGGTGCAGGTGCTGCAGTCGCGGCGTGTGGACATCTCGTCCACCGAGCTGCGAGCCCGGGTGCGGGACGGGCGAACCATTCGTGGGTTCGTGCCGGATGCCGTGGCGGACTACATCGCCGAGCACCGGCTGTATCGGTAGAGGACTGCATGCTCAAGCGAGTATTCACGGCGTTCCTAGGCACTCGCCACGAACGCGAAAAGAAGCGGCTGATGCCGATCGTCGATGCGATTCATTCGCACGAGGAGCGGCTCGGCGCGGTCTCGGAGGAGGAGCTCCGTGGCCAGACGGAGAAGTTCCGCGCGCTGCTCCGGGAGCGCACCACCGCGCTCGAGACGCGGATCGCCGAATTGAAGGAGCAGAAGCGCGTCGTCACCGACTCCGTCGAACGCGAGCGGCTCGACAACGAGCTGAGCGGCGCGGACGGGTCTGGCGGCGCCGAGGGCGAACTGCGCCGCACGATCGCCGAATCGCTCGATGAGATTCTTCCCGAGGCGTTCGCGACGATCCGCGAGGCGTCACGACGATTGGTCGGCTCGACCGTGAGCGTCACCGGGCGCGACCTCGAGTGGAACATGGTGCCCTACGACGTGCAGTTGATGGGCGGCATCCAGCTCCACTTCGGCAAGATCGCGGAGATGGCGACCGGCGAAGGCAAGACCCTCGTCGCCACCCTGCCGCTGTACCTCAATGCGCTGCCGGGCCGGGGCGCGCACCTCGTGACGGTGAACTCCTACCTTGCCCGTCGCGACTCGCAGTGGATGGGTCACCTGTTCCGCTTCCTCGGGCTGACCGTCGGCTGCCTCGACGACACCGAGCCCGGCACGTTCGAGCGGAAGTCGGCCTACCAGTCCGACATCACGTACGGCACGAACAACGAGTTCGGCTTCGACTACCTGCGCGACAACATGGTCACCTCGCTCGAGCAGCGAGTGCAGCGTAGCCACGTCTTCGCGATCGTCGACGAGGTCGACTCGGTGCTCATCGACGAGGCGCGGACGCCGCTCATCATCTCCGGCCCGGTCGGCAACGAGTCCGACGCGCAGTACTTCGACCACAACGCGGCCGTGTCGCGGCTCGTGCGCAAGCAGACGGAGCTCGTGAACGTGCTCGTCGCCGAAGGCGAGCGGCTGCTGGAAGCGGGCAACACCAACGACGCGGCACTCAAGCTCTACCAGGCGCAGCTCGGTCATCCGAAGAACAGGCGGCTCCTCAAGCTGCTGAATGAGCAAGGCAACAAGCAGCTCGTGCAGAAGATGGAGCTCGAGCACATCGCGGACCGCAAGCTGCCGCCGTCGAAGCAGTCGTTCCGCGACATCGAGGAAGATCTGCTCTTCGTGCTCGACGAGCGCGGGCACTCCGTGCATCTCACCGACCGCGGTGTCGAGTTCATGTCACCGGCAGATCACGAGGCGTTCGTGCTCCCGGATCTGAGCGAGGCGGTCCACCGGATCGACCATGATCACGAGCTCACGGCCGAGGGGAAGATCACCGCGCGCCGCGACCTGGAGATCGACTACGCCGCGAAGAGCGAGCGGCTGAACATCGTGCACCAGCTGTTGCGCGCGCACGCCCTGTACGAGAAGGACGTGAACTACGTCGTGCAGGAGGGCGAGGTGCTGATCGTCGACGAGTTCACGGGCCGCACGATGCCGGGCCGGCGCTGGTCGGAAGGGCTGCATCAGGCCGTCGAGGCGAAGGAAGGCGTCCGCGTGAAGGGCGAGACGCAGACGATGGCCACGATCACGATCCAGAACTACTTCCGCATGTACGAGAAGCTCGCCGGGATGACGGGCACGGCGGAGACGGAAGAGTCGGAGTTCTACCAGATCTACAAGCTCGACGTCGCAGTCATCCCGACGAACAAGGACGTGATCCGTGACGATCGGCAGGATCTCGTCTACAAGACGCGTCGCGAGAAGTACAACGCGATCGTCGAGGAGACGCGCCGGCTGCACGGGCTCGGGTATCCGGTGCTGATCGGCACGACGAGCGTCGACGCGTCGGAAACGCTGTCGAAGCTCATGCAGCGGGCCGGCCTGCCGCACAACGTGCTCAATGCCAAGTACCACCAGCGTGAGGCGGAGATCGTCGCCAACGCGGGCCAGCCCGGCGCCGTCACGATCGCGACGAACATGGCCGGCCGCGGAACCGACATCAAACTCGGCGACGGGGTCACGGAGTCGAAGCCGTCGGTCGTGAAGGATCTGGACGGCAAGGACGTCGAGGTGCAGGAGACGGGCGGTCTGCACATCATCGGCTCCGAGCGCCACGAGTCGCGGCGCATCGACCGGCAGCTTCGCGGACGCGCGGGGCGTCAGGGAGATCCTGGCGCGAGTCAGTTCTTCCTCTCGCTCGAGGACGACCTGATGCGCCTGTTCGGCAGCGATCGCATCGCGCGCCTGATGGATCGCATGGGAGCACAGGAGGGCGAGGTGCTCACGCATCCGCTCATCACGCGATCGATCGAGCAGGCCCAGAAGCGCGTCGAGCTGCAGAACTTCCAGAGCCGCAAGCGGCTGCTGGAGTACGACGACGTGATGAACCAGCAGCGCGAGGTGATCTACTCGCTTCGTGCCTTCGCGCTCGAGGGCGGCGAGGAGCTCAAGGGCGAGGCGCTCAAGATGGTCGAGAAGGCGCTCGGCCGGCGCGTCGAGACCGTGCTCGCCGAGTACGAGACGGTGGAGGAGTGGGACCTCGACCTGCTTCGGCAGGAGCTGCTCATCCACTACATGATCCAGCTCGACTCACTCGCCGATCCGGAGCGGCGCCCCACCGATCTCGTGGCGGCGCAGGACCAGGCGATCGAGTCGGGACGAGCGGCGTTCGCCGCCAAGCTCGAATCGCTCGATGGCATTCGCGACGACGAGGGCGGGTACGGTGACCGCCTGCTGCGCTACGTCATGCTCAACGTGCTGGACGAGAAGTGGAAGGACCACCTCTACGATCTCGACCAGCTGCGCAACGCCATCCACTACCGCTCGTGGGGACAGAAGGACCCGTTGCTGGAGTACAAGCAGGAGGCCTACACGATGTTCGTCGACCTGATGAACGACATCGCGGAAACCTTCACCGACCGGTTCCTCAAGGTCCAGCTCGTGATCGAGCAGGGCCCGCCTGGAGATGGACAGGGAGGCTTGCCCAGCGAGCCGCCCCCTCCCGCGCCTCCAACGCGCCGGTACAACGCCCTCGGCGTGCTCGAGGACGTCGTGCCCGACGAGCCGGCACCGACCGGCGTCGAGGAAGTGATGGACGTCGGCCCGGCGGAGACTCCTGCGCCCGAGCGCGCCGCGGCCGCGCGGCGGGATCCCGTGATCGTCGGAGCGGGTCGCGCGCGCAGCCTCAGCGACGCGACGGCCGGCGCCCCGGCGGCGGTCGACTGGTCGAGTGTCGGACGCAACGACCCGTGTCCGTGCGGGTCCGGGAAGAAGTTCAAGAAGTGCCACGGCGCGACGCTCTGAGTCGCCGAGTGGAACGAGAGAGCCGGCCCGCGAGGGCCGGCTCTCTCGTGTTCGGCACCGAAGCGATGCGCCTGCGGTGAATCGATGCCGTCCCCCGCGCGACGTCGACGATGATTCCGGGAACGTCCATCTCGTTTCAGGATCATATCATAGGGGACCCGATGTCGACTCAACTGTCTAGCCAGTCGTCGATCACGACACTATCTATCAGAGAGCTCCCTCCGTCGGAGCGGCCGCGTGAGCGGCTCGTTGCCCTCGGCGCGTGTGCGCTCAGCTCCGTGGAGCTGCTCGCGCTCGTGGTCGGGGCGGGGAGTACCGGCGGCTCGGCACTGCAGGTCGGGCAGGCGTTGCTCGCGGGGGCCGGCGGCTCGCTGCGGCGGATGGCGACGCAGCCCGTGGCAGCGCTGACCGCGACCGCCGGGATCGGAATGGCACGGGCGGTCACCGTACACGCCGCGCTCGAGCTCGGCCGGCGGCTGGCGGCGGAGACGCGCGAGGATGGGGCACCAGTTCGATCTCCGCGAGACGTGGCTCGGCTGTTCGCGCCACGACTCGAGGATCTGCCGGTAGAGGAGTTTCACGTCGCGGTGCTGGATGCGCAGCATCGGTTGGAGCGGGACGTCACCGTCACGCGTGGCATTCTCACCTCGTCCCTCGTGCATCCGCGCGAGGTCTTCCGGGAAGCGATCGCCGAGCGCGCGGCGGCGGTCATCCTGGTGCACAACCATCCGAGCGGGGATCCCACCCCGTCGCCGGACGATCGGATCGTGACGGAGCAGCTTGTCGCGGCGGGAAAGCTGCTCGACATTCCGGTACACGACCACGTGATCATCGGTCGTGGGCGATACACGAGCTTTGCGGAGGCAGGTCTGCTGTGACGACGTCGCTGCTGCACGAGATCATCCCGGGTTGGAGCTTCCGCGAAGGGGCGAATGCGCGCCTCGACGAGGAGCTGCTCGTGCGCGCGTACAAGTTCAGCGAGGAGGCACACCGCGGTCAGACGCGCAACTCGGGCGAGCCGTACGTCATCCACTGCATCGAGGTCGCCAAGATCCTCGCCGACCTCCAGCTGGACAGCACGACGGTCGCGAGCGGCTTGATCCACGACGTCGTCGAGGACACGGCCGTCGAGCTGGCCGACGTCGAGCGCGAGTTCGGCAAGGAGATCGCCGCGATCGTCGACGGACTGACGAAGATCGCGAAGCTGCCCAACAGCGGCTCGAACCAGGACCGCCAGGTCGAGAGCTACCGCAAGCTGCTGCTCTCGATCGCGAAGGACGCCCGCGTGATCATCGTGAAGCTCGCGGACCGGCTGCACAACATGCGCACGCTCGAGTTCCTGCCGGAGGAGAAGCGCAGGCGCATCGCGCTCGAGACGCGCGACCTGTACGCGCCGCTCGCGCACCGCTTCGGAATGGCAAAGATGCGCTGGGAGCTCGAGGATCTCGCGTTCAAGCACCTCGAGTCGGAGGAGTACAAGGCGCTGGCGAAGCAGGTCGCGCAGAAGCGTGGCGAGCGCGAGGAGCTCATCGCCGCGCTGAAGGAGCCACTCGTCCGCGAGCTGACGAAAGCCGGGATCAAGAACGTCGAGGTCACCGGCCGCCCGAAGCACCTGTGGTCGATCTACAAGAAGATGAAGCAGCGGGACAAGCCGTACGAGGAGATCTACGACCTCCTGGCGATCCGCGTGCTCGTCAATTCGGTCCCGGAGTGCTATCACGCGCTCGGCATCATCCACGACGGGTGGACGCCGGTGCAGGAGCGCATCAAGGATTACATCGCGCAACCGAAGTCGAACGGATACCAGTCGCT
>QHVE01000043.1:90122-92142 GCA_003223455.1 Gemmatimonadota bacterium
GTCCAGATCCGCACGCGTGAGATGCACCGTACAGCGGACTTCGGCATCGCCGCGCACTGGCTGTACAAGGAGGACGCGAAAAGCCAGGACGAGCTCGACCGGCATCTCGCCTGGTTCCGCCAGATCCTGGAGTCTCAGCTCGAGGCCGAGACGCCGGACGAGTTCCTGGAGTTTCTCAAGCTCGACCTCTATCAGGACGAGATCTTCGTCTTCACGCCGAAGGGGGACGTCATCCAGCTGCCGAAAGGCGCGACGCCGATCGACTTCGCGTTCGCCGTGCACTCGGAGGTTGGGTTTCGTTGCGCCGGCGCCCGAATCAATGGGCGTATCGCTCCCCTGTCACGACCACTGCGCAACTCGGAGCAGGTCGAGATCATCACCGCCGCCATCGCGCGCCCGAGCCGCGACTGGCTCGCGCACGTGCGGACCGGCCGCGCGCGCCACAAGATCCGGCAGTGGCTGCGTCACGAGGAGCACGCCTCGTCGGCGAAGCTGGGGCAGGACATCCTCGAGCGCGAGCTGAAGCGCCGTCGCCTGACGCGCCCGGACGACGCCGCGCTCACGACCGTCGCCCGATCGCTCAATCTCGGCGACGTGCAGCATCTCCACGCCTCGATCGGTCAGGGGGACGTCAACGTCCTGCAGGTGCTCAAGCACCTCTTCCCCGACCTGGACGACAAGGAACCGGCGAAGCCGACGCTCGTCGAGCGACTGGTGGATCGGGTGCGCGGCACGAAGGGCGTCCGCATCCAGGGTGTCGACGGGCTGATGGTGCGATACGCGCAGTGCTGTCAGCCGGTCCCCGGTGATCCGGTGACGGGCTACGTCACGCGCGGGCGAGGCGTCAGCATCCATCGCGCCGACTGCCCGAACCTGCTGTTCCTCACCCACGAGCCGGAGCGTCGGCTCGAGATCGACTGGCAGGAGGCCGCGGGCGAGAAGTTCCTCGTGCGGCTGGCGCTCGAAGGCAACGATCGGCGCGGTCTGTACGCCGACGTCGCCGCGGCGGCAGGCGATACGGGGACGAACATCCGCTCCATGGAGCTCAAGAGCACCGACGGCAAGGCCACGGGCTCGCTCCTCGTCGAGGTGGAGAACCTCAACCACCTCACGCGCATCATCAAGGCGGTGCGCAAGGTGAAGGGGATCACCGACGTCGAGCGCCGCGAGCGGATCACGCAGGACGGGTGAAGAGTGGAGAGTGACTGCAGGCGCCGCATGTGACGCTATCACTCCGAACGCCCCACTCCCCACCGACCACCGCTACTTCCGCATCGCCTCCTTGATCGCTGCCTCCGCGAGTGGCGCCATGATTCGATAGCCCGCTTCGGTGGGATGCACACCGTCGGACGCCATCTCCGGCGACAATCCGCCGCGCGCGTCGACCATCCTGCTGTAGTAGTCGAGGTACACGGCGCCCACCTGCGCGGCGTAGCACCTCATCCAGGCGTTCAGCGCGACGACTTTCGGCGCTGGCCCGATCCCGGGACGCCACGGGAAATCGTACGCCGGCAGCACCGAGGAGAGCACGACGCGAATCCCGTTCGCCTTCGCGATCTCCGTCATCGACATGAGATTGTCGGCGATCATCGCCTGCGTGCTGGGCCCCGTGTTCCCGGCGATGTCGTTGATCCCGGCGAGGATGACGACGACTTTCGGCTGGAGGGCGATCACGTCCTGACGGAAGCGCACGAGCATCTGCGGCGTGGTCTGCCCGCTGATCCCGCGGCCGACGTACGACTTCCCCGGGAACATCGTCGGAAACGACTTCGCCCACGCATCGGTGATCGAGTTGCCCATGAACACGACGCGGGTCTCGCCGGGCTTCGGCGCGCCGAGGGCGGCGTTCGCCCCGCGGTAGCGGGCGAGGTCGGCCCAGTCGTTTCGCTGCCGAGTCTCGACGGAGCGCTGGTAGTCCGAAAGACTGTCCGCCTTCATCGGTGGAGCCGGAGCCCAATCCGCGCCGGCAGGGCAGGACGTGCCGTTCGATGCGGACACCGACGACATCGACGCGGACGGC